>JBGCFC010000009.1:0-355422 GCA_045106715.1 Sandaracinaceae bacterium | reverse complement strand
CCGTCCGTGTTCAGCGCATTGGGCATGCCCGCGGACTCCGCCCACGTCGTGCCGTCGTAGCGCCAGCCGGGAACGGGCCCTTGCGCAAAGACGTTGCTCGCCGAGCTCCCCCAAAGCCCGCGCACCGGAGACGACCCGGTGTCCACGATGCTCCAGCTCGCACCGTTCCACGTGTAGATCTCACCCTCGGATCCCGAGGCGAAGATGCGGTCGCTCGAGGGCGCGTAGATCGCCTGAATCTGCTGGTCGCCGCCGATGTCGTTGAAGTCGGCGACCGCGGACCAGCTCGTCCCGTCCCAGTGCACGATGCTGGCGCCGCTGCCGGCCGCGTAGAGGTCGCTCGGTCCGTTGCCCCAGAAGCATGTGAGCAGCCCGATCGAAGGCGTCGAGACCGTGGTGTACGCGGTCCCGTCCCACCGAAACAGACTGGTGGTTCCGCTGGTCAACCACGCGTCAGTGGCGCTCGTCGCCCAGACGGCGCTGACCACACTGGCCGTCGGGCGCGGCAGTTCTTCCCAGCGCTCGCCGCTTCGACGACGAAGGACCACCCCGTTGCGTCCCACGGCGAACTCGGTTCCGTCCGCCGCGACCGCCGCCCCGAAGAGATCGTCTGCCGGCAGCGCCGCGGGAACGAACGCCCGCGTCACGCCGCCGACCGAAGCGGTGCTGCGCGCGGGCTCGGACTCGTTGCCCGCCGCGTCGTACTGGTACGCCGCGAAGTGAACTTCGTCGCCCGCCGTCTGCCCGAGCACATCGAACGCCTCTCCCGCGCACGGGTCACAGACAACGGCTCCGGCCATCGCGTCCGCCGGGTCTGCGCCCACCTCCGACACCACCCGAAGCCGCGCGATGTCGGCCCCCAGCGCGTCCCATGAGAGCGCCACCCACTCGCCTCCCGGCGTCGCCGCAAAGCCCGATGGAGCGTCCGGCGCAGTGACGTCCACCCCGGTCAAGCAGGCGCCGCCGAGGTCCACATAGTTGAACGCGGTGTCGAAACCGAACAGCGACCAGCACACGTCGCCCTCCGAATCCGTGTCCGAGTAGGATGAGTCATCCGCGTCCAAGACGGCGATGACCTCGCCGGTTCCGACCGTGTCGCCGACGGACCGGGCCAGTCCGGGGGGTGGGAGTTCAGTGGGGCGCGCCGTGCCGGTGGCGCGAACGACGAGCGCCCCCGCGTAGTCGGTGTCGGTCGGCGTCTCAAATGCGATGAGGCTCGCTCCCGGCTCCGGCTCGACCGACGGCGGCGTGGACGAGGGAGTTGGAGGTGTCGTGTCGGACGGGGCATCCGGGCTGCCGCCGTCGGGCACGTCTGGAGGCCCAGCGTCCCCGGCAGCCCCGTCGGTGGCCGCGTCGACGCTGGCGTCCGTGGGCGTGGGATCCGAGTCACAGGCTCCGGCGAGGCAGAGCGTCGCGCAGAGAAAAGCAGTGAGCGTGATGTGCCGCATGGGCGGCAGGCTAGCGACGCGCAGCTCGCTCCGATTGTACAAATCGATCCGGACGCGGCGCGGGACGAACCCGCGGAATCGATCTCAGCGCGGGTGGGCGACCTTCGGCGTCGCACCGTGCCGCAGAATCAGCGCGCCCGATCGAACGAGGGGTCGCCTTGCTCCCGCGGGCTCCGCTGGCTAGGAACGAGGCGCGAAGCGCCCCACGCGGCCGCTCGCGCCACCCACGCTCCGGTCGACCGGGGCGCTCGCCGCGCCGCGGCCCAAGGAGAACCCAGCATGCTTCGCCATCCCCTGTTCGCTTCTCTCGTCATTGCACTCACCCTGGCCCTCGGCGGCTGCGCAAGCGAGGTCGGCAACGACGGCGCCAAGGTCGGCGGCAGCTGCGACGTCAGCGGCGAATGCACGAACGACTCCGTCTGCCGGACGGGCGAGGACTGGCCCAACGGATACTGCGCTCAGAGCTGCGATACCAACGAAGACTGCGCTGACGGCAGCCTCTGCTCCGAGCTCGCGGGCGGGGTCTGCATCGTCGAGTGCGGAGCCGCGGCGGACTGCCGGAGCAGCGAAGACGACGGCGGATACACCTGCTCAGAGCTCGATGTTCGCGGTGCTGCCGGCACGTTCACCGGCTGCGTCGCGGAGTAGTCAGGCCGCCTCGTCACGAGCCCGCCCTCGACCGGTCACCCGGCGGGGGCGTTCTTGCGTCGACTCCCTTCTTGCGATTCGTCTACTCCTCCTGGACGCGGACCACGTAGCGGCCGGTGTTGCCGGAGGAGTAGCTCGTGACCTCGATCGTCCAGGTGCCGGACTCGTTGACGGGCACGCTGACGCCCGAGTTGAGGCCGCCGCCTGGACGGTCGTCGTTCTCGTAGACGTTGCCCGATGGCGAGACCACGCGCAGCCACGTGTCGAAGTCCTCCGAGTCGAGGAGGATCTGGAGGGTCTCCCCTGCCGTCCACTGCACCGGGTAGCGGTCGACAAACTTCCCGTCCGCGCGGCGCTCGTCGTTCGCCGTCAGCTCTCCTTCGATGGTGCCCCCGTGGGCTCCGACCGCGCCGGCCGCTTCGACGGCCGCGTCACCAAAGAGGCTGCGCGCCACGTCCAGGGTGCGAGGCGCCAGCACCGTCATCGCGCTCGGCCGAGAGAGCGGGTAGCCGACCACCCCGAGCCCGCGGAGCGTGCCGTACACGGTCCAGCGCAGCGGAAGCGAGACGCGGCGTTCCGTTCCGTTGGCCATCGCCGAGAGCCGCACCCGGACGAATCCCGGCGCGCGTGCCTCGACCGAGATGACGTCGCCGGAGCGCATGGAAGCGCGCAGCCCCTCGCTGGCGGTGACACCGGCCGGGAGCGCAATGTCGAGCACCGGCCGGGCCACCGCTTCGTTGGCCGTGACCGTCAGCTCCAGCGCGGCGAGCGAGCCCGCGTCTCCCGCCTCGCCGTCGATCCGGAGCGACAGCGGCCCGTCCTCACGCGCGGTGAACGGCCGCTCGACCGCCGCCTCCACACGAACCAGCGCGTGGCCCGCGCCGCCCTCGACGACGACCTCGTGCTCCCCCGCCGACGGGCGGAGCGGGAGCACGCCACGACCGGACGTGAGCGAGACCTCCTCGGAGCGCCCGTCAATCCGAACGGTGACACTCTCGGCATCGGTGCCCATCGCGCCGTAGGCGCCAGCGGCGATCCGCCAGAACGCCGTCTCGCCGCCCGCGCGAAGCGCGACGTGGTCTCGGCTGAGCGCGCCACGAACCAGCCGCTCCGCCAGCGCGCTGTCGCCCGTCTGGTGGGCCGCGACCGCCAACGCATAGGTCGCGCTCAACGATTCGATGACGTCGTCCCGGTCATCGGACGGCACCACCCGTGCGCCGCCGTCGGACGTGTCCGTCAGATGCGACGCGGCGCGCTCGAGCATGGCGCGTCCGAAGGTGTCCCGCGGATCGGCGAGCAGCAGCGCTCCGGCCGCGCGCGCGAGCAGCGAGGGCTCCTCCGGGTAGGCGTGGAGCGCCCGGCGGAGCGACATGCGGACCGACGCCGCCACCGCCGTCAGCGGGTCGCGGTGACGCCCCCCGTCGGAGACGCCGCCGGACGACAGGGCCGCCAGCACCGCGGCGCTCGAGGGGAGCTGCTCGGGCGAGGGGAGAGAGGACGGCATGCCGATCGCGCCGCGCACGCGGGCCAACGCCCCGCGGGCGTCGTCGTCGTGTTCGGATGCGCCTGCCCAGGCGACCGCCGCCGCCGCGCTCGAGAGCATCGGGTCCCGCCCGGCCACGGTGCCACCGGGGTCCTGACTGCGCAGCAGCCGCGCCCACAGCGCCGGGTCGGACGTGCGACCGGACAGCGCGTTGGAGAACGCGACGAGGGCCGGATCCGACTCGCGAAGGTCCGCCAGATCGGGGTCGGCGGCCAAGCCCGAAGGGGTCAGCAGAACAACACGCCCGACCCCTCGACGTGCGTCGCTGGGGATGCGGAACCGGACCCGCCACGGGCGCTCGTGCACCAGACCGGCCGCCCGCACACGCAAGGGGTGGTCGCCTGTCGTTCGCTCGACCGGCCAGCGCATGGTGCGCGTCACGCCTTCAGAGCCCTGCATCCGCAAGGACGCGTCACCCGACCCGGCCGACGCCTCGGGCGACAGCGTGATCGTCAGCCGCTCGGCCGTGCCACCGGCGATCGCGAGCTCGGGCGGCGTCTGGATCGAAAGACCCTCGCCGTCGGCAGCGAGCGAGAGCGTCTCATCTCGGTCGGAGACGTTGGTCACCACGAGATCGAGCTCCACCGACTCGCCCGCGCGCAGCCGGCTCGGCAGCGGCGACTCGATGATGAGCGGCACCCCGGCCAAGACCTGCGCCTCACCGACCGCCGCGTTGCCATCGTCCATCGCCGCGAACACCACCGCGCCCCAGGTCCGCGGTTCTTCATCGAGCGTCAGCTGCGTGCTGCCCCCCTCCGCGCCCGAGCGCACCCGCGCGCCGCCCGCCCCGTCACCGGGACGCGCGGGCCGTCGCAACGCCAGCGGGTTCTCGGGCGGCTCGAAGACGCTCGGCACGCTCGCCCAGAGCTGCCGAGCCTGCACGCGGGCGGGTCCCTGGCTGGGCCCCCGGACCCCACCGACGCGCGCCTGGGGTTCGACGTTCTGGATGAGCTCGATGGAGGCCCGGCCGAGCTCCACACCCTCGAGGCGCGCCACCAGGATGTCCTCCCCGACCGCCTCGGCGTAGGGCGTACCGGAGCGAAGGATGCGCGCCGTCGGGTCCCACACGTCGTCGCCATTGCCCATGCGCCCGTCCGGCCCCGCCGACACGAACTCCCAGTCGCCGAGCGGGTTGATGAAGCGGAAGCGACTCTGCCCGCGCGCCTGCCGGAGCTCGAACGGCCGCCCCCAGCCGTCGACCATGTCGCGCTGCGAGATGCGGCCTCCCGTGTATCCCTGGCCCGTCAGGCTGCGCATCCACGACGAGGGCTCGCCCAGCCGACTCCAGCTCAGGTCCCAACCGGAGCGATGCACGCGCTCGCGGAGAGCGACGACCAACCGGAACAAGCGCTCCCGCGTGATCCGCGCAGCGACGTTGTCGTAGCTGAGGCTCGGGTCGAACGCGCGGAGCTGCTCGATGGTGAGCGTCTCGCCAGCCAACCCCGTCGCGCCCGCCGAGCCGAGCTGACCGCTGGCGGCGACCGACTCGATCACCTGCGCGTTGAACTCGAACCCGCGGCTCGTCTGCACGGCCACGTCGTCGATGCGCTCGGGCAGCGCGTTCTTCACGTACTCCTCGAGCGCGCGGTAAATGAGCGCGAGTCGCCCGGTGACGAAACGCGAGCGCGCGCGCCACGGGTCCCGCAGCAGCCCGGCCGCGACCGGGTTCGCGGGCGACGGCATCGGGACGACGTCGCGCCCGCGGAGCACATAGGGCGCCGCGTCGTCCGTGGTGACGGTGGTCGCCAGGAACGCCGCGAGCAGCGTGTCCGACGTGCCCACCTCGTCGGGAAGCTCAGGCCACGATCCCGCCAGGCTCTGCCGCAGTGCGGTCGCGAGCTGGCGGGCCTGGTCGAGCGGAGCGGCCACGACATACGCCGTTCGATCCCCGGCGCCGCCGCGATAGCGAACGTTCACGGTCCCGTCCGGTCGCAGCTCCGGGTCCACCGCGATCGCAGCGCCCGGGGCCGCCCACACCGCGCTGACCCCGCCGCGCACGACCTCGCCGCTGGCGCTGAGCGCGCGCGCAACCACCCGCAGCACGCCGGTTGTGCCATCGGTCGGGATGGACGCGCGGCTCTCGTTGGCCGCCAAGCGATGGCGCCCGACAACGGTCTGCCCCCCCGCGCGCGGAGCGAACACGAGGACCTCCACGGGCATGCGGGCGGCGTCGGAGACGCGATCGACCGTCACCTCCACCGGGCCCCCACGGGCCACGCGCGGCGCGGTGCGCACACGAAGCGCCGCGTCCGGGTCGAGGGCCAGGCAAGGCGAAAGCCGGCTCGGGTTGGATGCGCCGACCTCCACGGTGAGCGCCGTCGCGGTCTCCCCGCCGCATCGATCCTGCGTCGCATCCGGACGGCCCGAGAGGCGCACGTCGAACACCGCGATGCCGCCGTCCGTGGTCTGGGCCGAAAGCGGGCGCGCGAAACGCGGCCCCGACGCCTGGACCGGAACGCCGGCCGGCGCCGGGTGACCGCTGGAGTCGACCACACGCACGTAGAGCCGACCGCCGAGCGACGGCGAGAGCCGCCCTCCTTCGACCGAGAGGCCCACCGCATAGCGAGATGCCGCCACCCGGACGCGCGCGCTGCCCGCCGCCGATCCACGACCTTCGCGCGCCGCCTGCACGGCGATCGTCTGGTCTCGAACGCCGTTCGCCAGCCCTGACGCGTGCCATCGCAGGCGCGCTCGGCCGCGGGCGTCGGTTGTCGCGCGACGGTTGCTGTCCTCTCGCTGCGCGCCGGGCAGCGTGACCTCCGCGCCCGGCACGGGGCGGCCGTTCGGGGTGCGGACGAGCACATCGACGCCAACCGTGGCCCGCGGCTCCACGACCCAACGCTCGGGCGCGACGGCCACGAGCAACGAACCGCCGGAGGCTTCTCCGACCGCGGATGTTGCGTTGGCACGAATCGGGTGTTCGTCGCCGCCGGCCTGCGCGGTGATCACGAGCCGGCCGCGGACGTCGGCGGGGAGCGAGAACGCGTGCATGAACATCCCGGACGTGTCCGTCTGGACGTCCACCGGTGCGGCCAAGGGCCGCGACAGTCCATCCCGGAGGGTCAACTGCACGGTCTGGCCGTCCCGCGGCCGTTGGTCGCTGCCGCCCATGAGGCGACCGACGGCGCGCAGGGTCCCGCCGGGTTCGATCTGCGGACGGGCGGCGAAGAGGCTGAGCCGATCCGGCGCCGTGGCGCGGACGGACAGCTCGAACCGGCGCTGAATGCCGCCCGCGCTGACGAGCCGGATCACGGCCGCGAACTGGTCGGGCGCGTCCTCGGGCACGGCGAGCTCCACGGTCGCTTGACCGGCCGCGTCGGTGGTCGTCTCGGCCGCGTCCTCGGTGCGCTGCAGCGAGGTCGCCACGTACACGCGCGTCCCGACCGCGGGCCGGAGGTCCGACAAGCCGCGCACTTCGTAGGCCGTGATGGCCCAGCGCAACGACTCCCCACGCGCGGCGGAGAGGCCGCCTTCGAGGGCCATCTCGAGCCCGTCGACCCCGCCGCGCGCTCGCGTTCGGGCATTCTGAGCGGAGGCCGGCATCGCCGCTGTGGCGACCCAAAGAGCGACGCAGAGCGCCTGTTCAAAGCGGATTCGAATGCGCGTCATGGCTCAGTTCCCCTCCGGCACGAGTCGGTCCAGCGGTTCGATCGGCCGTGGGATCGGGATGGGTAGGTCGTCCGAGGCCTCCGCTTCGGGGGGCTCGGGTTCGGGGCCCTCGTCGGCGAGGGTCACCTCGCGAGAGGGCAGCACGGCGGCGGGCAAGACCTCGGCGGTGTCCGGGCCGAGCGCGTCGTAGGCCACCGCGCCAAGGCCGCGGAGGTTGCCTCCGACGGACCAGCGCGCGGGCAGCGGGATGCGGACCCACCCCCCGGGCGCGAGAGGACGAAGCGGGAGCAACAGCGTGCGCCCCTCCTGCTGCGGCTGTCCCGCGAGATGCGACGCCAGCTGTTCGCGGCTCGGCTCGTCCAGCTCCGCGCCCGCCGGCAGCTCGATCTCCACGATCGGGAACTGCAGGAGTCGTGCGCCGCGGTTGCGAACGTAGAGGAGCGCTGCCGCGCGGGTGTCACGGGCGCCGAGCTCCCCGTCCACCACCACATCGATGGGCGCCGCCCGACGCGGCGCGACATCCCACGGCATCCCGTAGGCAAAGGTCAGATGCGCGAGCGCGACCTCTCCATCCGCCAGCTGAATCGAGATCTGATGGGCGCCGGGGCGTCCGATTCCGTCGAGCACCGCGACGTATACGGCACCCTCCTTCCGAATCTCGAGCGGCTGCCCATCGAAGGTGGCGTTCACGGACTCGGGCGCGCTGGCCGAAGCCAAACGTCCGGCCGCGGCCGAGGCCAGTGCGCGCTCCGGCCGTGCCGGACCGGGAGGCAGGATGTCGCCGGCAAGCCGCGCACGGACATACGCCACCGGATCGACGACCGCGCCCTCCCGCTGGAACTCGACCAGCGCACGCACCAGCGCGAGCGCCGAGGCGCGCTGGTCCAGCTCGATCTCCGCCAGCGCGAGCAGCGCCGTGGGAACGCCACGGTTCTCGATGCCGCCGACCTCCGGAGAGATCCACGCGATATCGCCGACCGCAACGCGCGACCGGTTGGCGCGGCGCACCATCTCGACGGCACGACCTCGGCTCTGTCCGCTCAACGCCAACGCCGCAGCCGCGCGGGCCCAGACCGTCGGCGAATCGGTCGCCTGCGCGGCGTGGCTCGACGTCAGCTGGGCCAGGCGACCCATCGTTCGGGAGGCCTCTTGCCGGATGCTGGGGCGCCGCCCGAGCGACGACGCGATCGGGGACAGCGCAAGCAGGACCTCCGCGGGGCGCTCTCCAATGGAGCTGGGCTCCATGCGTGCATCGGGCGGCGGCAGGAGCTGACTGACCGAACGCAGTCCACGGGCCGCGTCGGCGTCGGTGAGCCGCTCGTCCTGCCAGGCGCTGGCCAACGCAAGCGCCGCGCGCATCGGATCGATGAGGCGGTCCCGTTCGTCGTCCTCGTAGTTCAGCGTCGACAGCGCCGTGTCCCGAATCGGCTCGGGCCGCGGCTCGCCGCTCAGCGTCAGCGCCCAGCCCGCCCAGAGCGGATCGCCGAGCTCCGCGGGGTCGCCGAAGAGGGCGGAGCCGACCGAGACCCGGAGCTGGCCGGGGCCGCGCTCGCTCGCCTCGGCCGGGATGTCGACGCTCAGGTCACCGCCGCTGTCGAGCAGCCTCTGCATGCGCGAGCGCGCCGTGCGCACGTCCGGCCGCACCACAATCGGGCGGCGCACCGCGTCGAGCGGGGTCCCGTCGGCCTCGCTGACCGCGACCACGAGCGCGCCGTCCCCGGCATCCGACAAGGTGAGCCCCGCGAGGATCTCCTGCGCTTCGTGCGGGGGGATCGTCGCGCTGACCGGCGGCGTCGGCTCGAAGCCGAGCTCGCCCTCCCCTTCGATCTGGACCCGCACCTCGAGCGGCGCATCCGTACGGTTCTCGACCCGAACAGGCAGCCGAAGCCGATCGCCCACGGTGGCAAACGGCGGCACAGGGGCGTCGATCACCGCCCGCTGGTCCACGCGCACGCGGCCGGCTCCGCTCGTCGTCCAGCCGCTCGCCGTCCACGCGAACGCCTCCAGCCGGTAGGTCGTCAGCGCGTCCGCGAGCGGCACCTCCACCATCGTGTCCGCGCCGTCGAGCGGGACCTCGCCCGCGAAGAAGAGCGTCGCCGGGAAATCCTCCCGGATCATCGCGCCCATCGCGCTCGCAACCCGGTTCTCCCCTCCTCGCTGGCTGAGTTCCGCCCGCATCGCCTCCTCGGGCTCGGGGGCCATGTCCGCGGCGGGGGCCGGGGCCGAGGTCGGCCTGGCCATCCGTCCGCTGGCGCGGGACCGCATCGGCGCGGCACCCGCCCCGCCCAGCGCGCCGGCCAGCATGTCATCGGCGCCGTACCCGTCCCCGTCCCTCTCGGCCTCGGCGAACTCCATGTCTTCGTCGGCGACTTCGCCCGCCGAAGCGCTGGTCACCTGGGCTTGCATCTCTTCGCGCGCGGCCAGCGCGAGCCGGTTGTAGGCGCCGGCCATCCGAGTGAGCACGGTCGACGCGGGCGCCAGCTGGCTGACCCGGCGGAGGAAGTTGTCTTCACCGCTGATCACCGCATACGGGGTGCCCTCTGGCACGGCGCGTCCGAACGGGTCTTTGACGTCGTCGCCGGTTCCGATGCGGCCGTCGGGACCGGGAGACGCGAGCTCCCACTCGAGCGCGCGCTCGCTGACCGCGATCACGGGGCGGCCCACGCGCCGGAACACGTAAGGGTGCCCCCACGGGTCGACGAGGTCCTGCGCGTTCACGATGTTCAGCTGCACCAGCGTGCCGAGCCAGCGCTCGGGGGGCAGGTTGGCGCTCGCGCGCTGCGCGTTCGGGTCGTCGGGGTTGGTGAGCCGAAGCAGGCCCATCAAGAGACGCGACAGGCGCGTCCGGGCGACGCGACGGGCCACCGTGTCGAACGAGAACCCCGGGTCGGCCCGCTCGATCATCGCGACGGTGATCGGCCGACCGCCCAGCGTCTGGGTGCCGCTGCGGGAGAGCTGCCGGTCCGCCACGAGGTTCTGGATGACGTCGGGCGCGAACGTGCTGCGGCTGCCTCGGCTGGAGACGATGCGCGCGCGCGCCGCCGTATCCGTCGGCAGACTGCGGACGAGCTGCTCGAGCCGCTGCTCGAACGGACCGAGGCCTCGGCGCAGCATCTCTTCGCGGAGCGCCACCGGGTCCCTGAGGATCCCCCGAGCGAACTGCGCGCCGGGACGGTAGGCGCCCAGACGGTTGGGACGCCAGTAGGGCGCCTCCAGCGGCCCGGGGGCGGGCGGGCGCGCCTCCCAGGTGAGCCCCGCGGCGAGCGCGGCGCGAAGCAGCCGCCCGTTGACCTGATCGGACGGCGCCTGGGCCGCCTCGTGGAGCGCGCCCTGAAGCCAGCTCAGCTCCCAGTCGGCCTCCCCGCCGTGCGCCGCCTGGTCGCGCACCAAGAGCGTCGCCCAGCCCTGGGTCGTCGGTCGACTCGAGCGAAGGTGCACCGCGGCCGCCTCGCGCACCACATAACGCGGCTCCGCGGGGGCGACGCTGAGCGAGAAGCTATCGGCCGGCCGCACCAGAAGCGCATCGAGGCCGCCACGACTGAGCGCGTAGTTCCCCGGCTCCGAGTTGGGCTCGCGGTCATTCTCGGGACGGAGCGCGCGGGCGCGGAGGTGCACGACGCCGAGCAGGTCGGAAGGGACGTCGAGGCGTACCCGGCTGGCGCGCCCGTCAGCCCACGCGAAGGCCACGGGGTTGCCTTGAAAGAGCGCCTCGACCAACACCGGGCGCCCGCGCGCCGAGGGGCGTCGTCGCACGTCGATCTCGATCGTATCTCCGGGAGCCGCGACCGGGACCCCCTGCGCGACGGGGACCACCTCGGTCTCGGCCGAGACGTTCACACAGGCCCGCGTGAAGACCGCCGGGGTGGTGCGCACCTCGACCTCGAAGGTCGTGGCGTGGCGGCCCGCGCACGGGCCCTGCTGCATCTGGGAGGACGCCCCGCGCGGCAGCTGCACGGCGACCTCAGCGAAGCCTCGTCCGTCGATCTGCGTGGTGGTGTCCGGGATCCCGTGACCGCGCAGGACGACCTCGGTGTTCGCCGGCAGCGGGCGCCCGCGGGGATCGTTGACGTTGACGTACAGCGTGCCGCCCACTTCGGGCACGAGTGCGCCGCCCCGCGGGGTCAGCTCCACGACGGCCCGCACGCGCGCCACCAGGTAGCGGGTGGAGACGGTCAGCGTGCCGTGCGCGGGATGGGTGGCTCGGGCGGACAGCATCTCCGAGCCGACCTCGCCGCTCAGGAACGCGGGCGCGCGGAGGTCGAACGGGGCGAGCCCTTCGTCGTTGGTCGTGAGCGTCGTCGGCTGCGCGTCAGCGCGCACGCGGACATCCACCTGCGCACCTCGAATGGGCGTGCCGCTCGGGGTGGTCACGCGCACCGCGCCGCGAAGAGGACCTCCCGGACGCACCATCGCGACGCCGTCTTCGTCCCGGCCGCGGAGCTCGATCTCCGCCAGGATGCGCTCGACCGTCCGCCGCCAAACCTGGATCGGACGGGACGCCGCCACGCTGCCGTCGGCGAGCCGCGCGCGCACCGTGTACGCCCCAACCTCGGCGCTCTCGGGGAGCTGAAGGTCGGTCGCGATCGCGCCCGAGGCTCGGGTCGTCCCTTCCGCCGTCGCGAGCTCGTTGTTGGCCGCATCCCTCAGCTCCAGCTGCACCACCTGGCCCGCGATCGGTGTCGGGGAGCGCATTCCGTGCACGCGGGTCCAGGCGTGCACGACTTCTCCCGGCTGGTAGCGGTTCCGGTCCGTCAGCAGCTCCATCTGCACGTCGGCGGTCGAGCGGAACGGAAAGGTGAAGAGGCGGGTCTCGCCGCCCGGCCGCCCTACGCGGACCTCCAGCTGAGTCGCCGCGTGCGGCTCGCTCGGCACGGGCAGCTCCACTTCGAAGCGCCCGCCCGCCTCCGTCTGCGCCTGCCCCTGGGTGACCACACGGCGACCGGAGCCCGTGGCGTTGCGCGCCGTCAGGGAAACCTCCACGCGCAGCCCGCTGCGAGGACGGAGCGACGCGAGCCCCTCGACCTCGTAGCCGACGCCGACCAGCGTCAGCGCGTGTCCGCGCGCCGACGAGCGAGCGCCCGACAGCAGCAGCTCGTAGCCCGCCGACGCGCCCTCGGGCATTGGTTCGGCGCTCTGCGCGAGCGCAGTCGGGGCAGACAGAAGGGCGATGAGCAGCGAGCCCACCGCGTGAAGAGCGGTTGCACGGACCATGTGTATGCCTCTGACGCGTGAGACGCGCAGGAGTTTGGAAATCGCGGTGCTTCTACCACGCAGCCCCGTCGAAACGCCTGACGGAGGGGCCTGTTCCGTGGGTCGAAAGAGGGTCTACAGCGGCGGCAGGTCCAACGGCACGGTGAGGTGGAAGTGGAACCGATGCAGCTCGTTGTGCGCTTCCATGGGCGCGCCTACGGAGGAGGAAAGGCCTTCGCCCTCGAACCACGCGAGGAACGCCTGCTCCACGACGGGGTCGTTGTAGTAGATGCGGACCTCACCCTCTGCACACCTGGCCAGGATGCGGGCGAAGTCCAGGACCTCGGCGCGCATCTGCCGTACCTCGGTGTCCGGGCGGCCCTCGTAGTTGTCAGGGTAGTTCCCGCCCAGCTCGTTTCGCGCGATCATCGCGTCGGGCAGATAGAGATCCACGTCCTGGCCGCGTCGGTGCGTCGCGTGTCGGGGTCCAGGGGCGTCGAGGTCGCCGATGCGCAGATCCGACTCGGGCCAGCGCCGATGGTGCTCCGCCGCGGCCGCCATGAGGAGCGAGACGAGGCCTGGGCGGGCCCAGCGATGCTCGGGGGTGGTGTTGCGCCAGACACGAAAGAAGCGCCCCTCGCGGGGGAGCCGCGGGATGCCCCACTTGCAGTACGGATACGGCGAGCCGCGCTCGCAGGCGGCGCGCGCGGGGATCTCGACCTCTGGCACCGCGCACCGGATGGGCTCCGACGGAACGAGAGACAGCAACCCGGGCGGCCCCCCCTCACTCGGGACCGCGTCAGTCGGGCCCGCGTCTCTGGAGCCGGCGTCTCTGGAACCTGCGTCTCTGGAACCCGCGTCTCTGGGGCCCCCGTCCATGGAGCCAGCGTCGGACGACGGCGTCGCGCGTCCCGCCACCCCCTCCGCCGACCGGGGCGCGTCCGCACCGAGCGAGAGCCAGGCGCCGAGCGCGACGAGCGCCACGCCGATCGGAAGAGCGGCAATCCGGATCCATCGCGGCGCGGACATCCCCTCCGCGTGTACCGCTCGCGCGGCTGCGGCGCCATTTTTCGCTGGCCATCTGATACCTTGGGGTCATGAAGCTCGACGGCTCGACGGTGGTAACGGCGGCTCCCTTCGTGGAAGTCGAGCTCTGCTACGAGCCCCCGGGCGAACCCGGAACGAAGGTGTCCGGCCGCGGGTGGTGCGCGCTCCGCCTCGAGACCAAGAACAACGTCTACGACCTGGAGTGGTCGATGCGCTGCTTCCAGGTCAGGGACAAGAAACACGGCTCGCTGATCCCGAACCACAAGCTGCTGGGAGCCCAGCTCACCGGCGGTCAGCTGCGGGCCAACCAGAAGCTCGAGTTGACCTATCCGTTGCCCCGGCCCGGCGTCAGCGCCGTGTTCGAGCTGCCCGGTGGCCGCCACGAGTACATCACCACGAGCGAGGTCACCCGGGTCGTGCTCCGCATGCGGGTCATCGGGGTTGGCGAAGAGTCCCAGGCGCGGCCCCAGTGGAAGGAACTCAGCGATTCCTTTGCACCCACGCTGGCGGCCGGCAGCAACACCAAGCCGGGTCACTGAGTTCTCGTTCGCGCCACGGCGACGCGCTCCCGGATTGGGTCGTTGACAGTGCAGTCCCGCTCCCTATACTGCGCGCCGCTCCTCTTCGGAGGGCGGCGATGTAGCTCAGGTGGTTAGAGCGGGCGTTTCATACGCGCTAGGTCAGTGGTTCGACTCCACTCATCGCCAACAGGCCCGGGGCGGGATCCGCCTCGGGCCTTTTTGTCGCAACCCCTGCGCGGATTCACTCGTCGCGCCGGTCTTGGTCGCGCACACGGGGAAATGAGCACAACGTCGGAGGGGTGGCGCACGCGGTGGCGGGTGCTGGGGGCAGCGCTGCTCGGCTCGGCCATGGCGGCCGGTGCCCTGTACCTGGCCGCGTACCTGCGTGACGGCGCCAGCGGGCTGGACGACTGGTGGCTCGCGTCGGTCATCGCCGTGGCGCTCTCGGGCAGTCTCACCGCGGCGCTGTTCGTCCGTCGCCGGATCGACGGTCGCCTGCGTCAGCTCGTCGCTCAGCTCGACGGGAGGGAAGACGACCGCGACCTGCTCGCCCGGCTCCCGGACCTCGGCGACGATGAAGTGGGCCGCATCGCCGCCGCATTCAACCGCCTGCTCGCGCGACTGACACGCATGCAGGGCGAGGCCATCGACCTGGACCGGGAGCTGTCGTCGACCCAGCGGGCGCTCACCCTCGCGGAGGCCTTGGCCGAGAAGAGCGCGGAGCTGGAAGACCGGCTCCGGGAGCGCGGCTTGTTGTTCGAGGTGCTCCGGGAGAGCGCCGAGGGCCATGACCCAGACCGTATCCTCACCTCGATCGCGGAACGCACACACCGCGCAATGCAACTCCGTGAGCTGGTCATCGCGCTGAAAGACGACGCGGGGGTGTACACGACGGCCGCGTGCGTGGGCCTGCGAAAGGAAGACTGGAAGGGGCACCGCATCGAGCGTCCCGTCTCGGGTCCGTTCGCCACCGGCGCCGGGGTCTTGATGGTGCCCGACGTCTCTCGCGCGCCCGTCCGCGCCTTCGATGCGCTCCCCGAGGAGGGCTCGTTGGCCATCGTGCCGCTCGTCCACCGCGGCGAGGAGCTCGGCGTCTTCATCGCGACGCGTCCGCCGGAAGCCCCGCTCGAGGAGCTCACCGCGCGTTTCCTCGAGGCGGTGGCGGACCAAACCGGTCTCGCGCTTCACAACGCGCGGTTGCGTGGGCGCCTCGAGGCGATGGCCACGCACGATGAGCTCACCGGCCTCCCCAACCGTCGGCTTCTGAACCAGCGGCTGGCCCGCGCGCTCGAGCGCGCCGACCGCTACGGGCACCCGGTCAGCGTGCTCGCACTCGACCTCGACCACTTCAAGCAGCTGAACGACCGCGAAGGCCACGCCGCCGGCGACGTCGCCCTCAAGGAGGTGGCGCATGTGCTGCGCGCCGGCCTGCGCTCGGTGGATCTCCCGGCCCGCACCGGCGGCGAAGAGCTCGTCGTCCTGCTCGCGGACACCAACCCGGAGGGCGCGGCGGAAGTCGCAGACAAGCTGCGCAAGGGCATCGCCGCGCTGCGTGTGCCGGGCGCCGAAGCCCAACCGCTCGGCTACCTCTCCGTCAGCGTCGGCGTCGCCACGCGCCGCGCGGAGGAGACGGGCGACGCACTCTTGGCGCGGGCCGACGCGGCGCTCTACGCGGCCAAGAACGGTGGCCGAGATCGCGTCGAGCGCGCGGAGTGAGCGGCGGTCACAGGTCCTGAATCGTCAGGCCGCCGTCCTGCAGAGTGAGGCCGTCGTTCAGCGTGTCGATGGTGGTCGCGTTTTCACTCAGGAGGCGCAGCAGCCCTCCGGAGAAGCCGCGCAGGACTTGCATGGCGAGGTCGGGGTGGTCCTCCCAGAGATCGAGCGTCTGGTCGCGGTGCAGCTCGAGCGCGACCAGGCCGTCGACCACGGTGGCTTCGTACCAGCGCGGGAGATCGGACACCGTGTCGAGCGCGCCGACCAGATCCCCCGCGCCGAACTCGAACGTGGTCCCGTTGTCCGTCTCGCCACGGATCCGGCCGCAGATGATCATGACGAGCGTGTCGGGCGCGTCGCCGCGGCGCCAGAGCACTTCGCCCTCGGCCGCGCGGATCTCCTCGGCGCGCATCGACAGCTCGGCGATGGAGTCGATGCGGCCCGCGCCCATCGGGGTGCGCCGCATGTAGAACATGCGCTCCACGGGGTTGAGACGGTGCGCCGGACACTCGGTGCCGGCGTCCGGCGAGTGCGTGAACCCGGCGGACGGGATCGTCTGGCGGACCTGGATCGACTGGCGCGCCATGCCCCTGAGCATCGTGAGCAGGATGTGGAACCGCTCCTCGAGGACCTCTTCGATGTCCTCGATGTCGACCTCGAGGGTGAGCGTGTCCTCGAGCGCGACGCAGTCGTAGCCATCGGGATCGCGCGCGAACCCCGCCAGGCCTCCGACCCCGCTGCGCGGCCCGTAGCGCCCGAGCTCGCGTCCTTTGCGGCGAAGGCTGAGGTTTCCGCTGATGACCATGTAGACCGAGTCCACCGGCTCGCCCTCGACGAAGACGGTGTCGCCGCGCTTGAAGCGGCGCGGTCGGGTGAGCGACGCGATGAGCGCGATCTCCTTGGTGGGCAGTCCGTCCCAGCCGCCAAACGATCGCAGCGCGACGAAGCGCTCCACCTTTCCGATCATCGGTTCAGGTCGGGACACCGGCGACTCCTTGCAGGCTGGCGAGCGCCTTCTCAATCACCTCGACGCTCAATCCCTTGGCGCGTTCCTGGGCCGCCTCGAGCGGCGCACGGAGCACCTCGAGGCCCAGCTCGCCCGCGTGGTGCGCGGCGATGAGGCGGACCGCTTCGCTCTCGTCTTCGATCATCCGGCGGACCAGCTCAGCGTACTCGACAGGTGGCTCGGACAGGCCGAGCGCCTGCCGCGCGCGATCGAGGCGAAGGCGGTCCGCGACGTCGTCGAGCAAGGCCTCCAACGCCAGCGACAGGCCGATCGGCGCGCCCGCGACCAGCAGCTCACGGGACTCGGCGCGGCGGCGCTTGTCGGGGCTCTTCAGACCGCGGCTCAGCCGGCGCAAGTCCTCTTCCGGGCGGCTCAGACCCACGATGCGAACCGCGCGATCGAGGGCCTGGCTCTCCTTCTCCGCGAGCACCGGCGCGAGCATCTCACCCGCCATGGTGAGCCGGGCCGGGTCGTCCTCTTGGGCTCGAACGAGCGCGATTCGCTCGTCGAGCAGCACGGCCGCGCGAGCGAGCTCCCGCCGCACGAGCTCCTCGATGGCCCGCGCGTCGAGGGAGAGGGCGGGCAGGCTCGAGCCCAGCCCGCCCAGCCCGCGCAGGCACTTGTAGCGGACCCAGCCATCGTCCTCGTGCTGCAGCCGCTCGAAGAGCGCGGACGCGGCGCGCGGGTGCACGAAGCGGCTCACCGTGCGGGGCAGATGCACCCGCGTCGCCCGCGGCAGAGACGCGTCGAGCAGCGCCTCGAGCACCGCGTCCAGCGCCGGCGCGCCGATCTCCACCAACGCGTCGCGCGCGGCCGCCCGGGTGTCGCGCGAGCCGACCTTCTGCAGCAGCCACGGGATGGCCGGGGCGTGACGGAGCCGCCCGAACGCCAGGATCAGCTCCCGCACGAGCAGCCGGTGCTGCGTATGGTCGGACGGCGGACGACGCTCGAGGCTCTCCGCCATGCGCAGCAGGATGGGCGCCCGCTCCGCGTCCCCCTCGAGCCGAATGGCCCGCGCGAGCGCGAGACGCACACGCGGCTCTTCGGCGAGCGCGCACTGCTCGATCTCCTGCGCCGCCGCGCGGTCCTGGTCGAGGCCGCTGCTCACGATGCGGACGAGCACCGCGGCGCGGAGTGTGGGGCGGCGCTGCACCACCAGTTCGTAGCGAAGCTCGTCGCGGTCGAGCGCGGTCGCGAGCGCGAGCATCGTCGCCGCGGCCACCTCGTCGTCCTTCGAGTCGAGCAGCCGCCGGGCGACCGGGGCGAAGTCGGTGCGGTCGGCGGCGGCGAAGATCTCGAGCGCGCGCAGCACCACCTCACGGGAGGGGTGGTAGAGGATGAGCGCCGGGATGACCTTGGCGCGCCCGTACTCCTCGAGCAGGTCGAGCGTGGCGAGCACCTCCTCGTTCCAGCCGCTGTTGAGCGAACTCATCATCGACTCGAGTGAACCGAGGTCGAGCTCCGGCACCTCGACGCGCGTCTCCACCGTGCCCGCCCGGAGGTTGGCGCGGAACAAGTCGAGGTAGTGCGCCCTCAGCAGGAACGCGACCGCCGCCCACGCGCTCGCCAGCACCGCCACCGACACGGCCATGGCCTCCGTCCCGAGCGAGAGTGACGTCGCAGCGAGGATGCCCACCGAGCCGAGCGCCTGGCCCCCCCGCTGGCCGAGGGCGTCGATGAGCGCCTTGTACTTGTCCCGCATCGCCCGGGTCAGCGGCAGGTACAGCAGCTCCACCGCGCTTCGATGAAGGCTGTGGCGGAGCGCCCCATCGGTCCCGCGCAGGAGCGACGCGCTCCACAGCCCGCCCGCCACCAGCGTGCCGACGGCGCCGAGCGCCAACAGCAGGGGCAGCACCACCAGCGCGCGCTGGGCACCGAGCAAGGCCAGCAAGCGCGGCGCGATCGCGATCTGCACCAGCAGCGAGATGACGTTCACGACCACCGAGTAGGTCGCGAAGAAGCCGGCCAGATCGCCTGCCGGGAGGGCCTCGGCGACGGCGGTCTTGAAGAGGTAGTCGACCAAGATCGCCACGACTGAGGTGAGCGCAACCAGCACGAGCAAGAGCCGTACGTACCGAACCCCCACCGGATCCTCGGCCGACTCGACGTCCGTGGCGACGCCACGCCGACGCGGGGCTTCCATGGCCGCCTCCTGCGGAAGCGTGAGCCCAATGAGCAGCCCAGCCACGACCAACACCGAAAGACCGACGAGCAGGAGCGCCCGATCCTCCATCAGCCCGTGGAGCCCCCGCGCCATCGACGCGCCCGCCACCGCACCGAGCGAGCCGCCCGCCGCGATGGGGGCGTAGAGGCGCTTGGCTTCGCCCACCGTGAAGACGTTGGCGAGGAGCCGCCAGAACTGGGTGATGGCGAAGGTCGCGACCAGGCCGATCCACACATAGAAGGCGTGCGGCACCCACCACGCGTCTCCGTCGAAGAGGAGGTAGAACACGCCGGTCCCGGCCGCCGAGACGAACAGCGTGAGCATCGACACGCGGCGCTCGTCGAAGCGTTTCAGCAGCCGGCGGTCGACTTGCGCTGCGACCCACGCGGCGCCCGCGATCGCGATGTACGCGAACGGCAGCTGCTCGGGCGGCAAACGGGCGAGAAAGAGCGCGTCCCGCGCGACCTCGAGCACCGTGTGCGCCGCCAGAACCGCGAACAACGCCGTGGCGGCCATCAGCGCGCGGCGGCGGTTCTCGGGGTCGATGTTGGGGAGGAGCGTCATGGGTCGTCGAGGCAGGATACGCGCTTGGTCGCGCCGCGACGTCACGCGCCGCAAACGTGTACCTGGGGACCACATGAGCTAGTGTCGAGCAGGTGCAGCGCGCTCTTTGCCTCTTCACCGTCTTGGCCCTGATGGGCTGCGACACCGATCCCCCCCCGTTGCCCGCTGACGCCCGGGTCATGCGACGGGACACGGGGACCACTCCCGACGGCGGCCGCCGCGATGGAGGCCCCGACTCCGGCCTGGACGCCGGCCCCCCCGCGGATGGGGGCGACGACGCCGGCATGGATGGAGGCTCCGACGGCGGACCGCCACCGATGGTGGACTGCACGGTCCTCGACGATCCGCCGATGGACCTCGGCCTGGACCGCCGAGCCGAGGAGCGCCCGCCGGCCGTCGTCGCGGGGACCGACCATTTCGGGATCGCGTGGATCGCCCAGGATGCGATCCAAGACGTCGTGCGCTTCGTGCGCGTGGGCAGCGGCTCGGGCATGGGGTCGACCGTGGAGCTCGGGACCGTGGGCCTCACGACCGACTCGGCAGCGCTGGCGCGCTTCAGCGATGGGGACTTCCTGGTCGGCTGGACCGACAACGACGAGGGCAATTTCGAGGTGGTCCTGCGCTCGGTCTCCGCGAGTGGGGTCGTGGGCGCACGGCGGGTGTTGACGACCGATCCCGGCCGGGACGACGGGGTGGCGCTGCTGGCGACAGGCGCCGACGCGGCGCTCGTCTCGTGGGTGCGAAGCAACGCCGTCGACAGCACGTTGGACGGCCTGGTGCAGTCGGTCGACGCGTCCGGAACGGCGAGCGGCTCGGCCAACTCGCTGGGCCTCGGCGTGCCCCTCGCGCTGGTCGACGAGAGCTCCGGCCCCGCCGCGTATTGGCGGAACGGCCTGCGCGCCGAGTCACGGGACATCGGTGCATCCGGGTTCACCGGCATGCTGCGGCGCCTCGACACCGAAGAGAACGCCGCCGGGGACGTATCGGGCACCCGCGTGGCGAGCTTCCACGCCGCGGCGTTCCCGGCGCGCGTCGGCGTTCGGTCCGAGCTCCGCTTCCGCCCGCTGGACGCGGACGGAGTCGCCCGCGCCCCCGAGCGGCAGATCACGCCTCCGCCAGAGCAGGGCTTCGGCGTGGCGCTGGGCTCCTTCGCGGGGGGGGTCGCGGCCGCCTATCGATCGAGCGACCCGGCGGTGAGCGAGCCCACCGTGCGTTTGCGGTTCCTGAGTGACCTCGGCGAAGTCCGCGGCACGTTCGACGTGGCCAACACGACGACAGCCGGAGGCGAGGTGGCCTTCGGTGTGGCGGGCGACGGCCGTATGTTGGTGGCGTGGGGGACGCCTGAAACCGATGGGACGCGCTACCGAGCGGCCCGGGTGGAGTGCACCGATGCGTTCTGATCGGATGTCCCGGGGGTTTTGCGCGATCGCGCTTCCCCTGCTTTTTGCCGTTCCGGCGGGGTGTGACACCGACCCGCCGCCTGTTCCGACGGTCGATGGGGGTCCCGACGCAGGACAAGTCGTCCGCGACGCGGGCGAAGGCATGGACGCATCGCTGCCGGATGGTGGGGGAGACGCCGACACCCCGGACGCTGACCTCGTCGATACGGGCACCGCCGACGCGGGACCCGACGCACCGCTCGATGGTGCCCCGTTTTTTCCGGACGGCGCGCCAGGGGCGCTCGACGGCGCCCCGGCCGACGGGGGCTTCACGCCGCCTCCCCCCGACTCGGGCCCATGCACCGATCCAGACGGGGGAAGGCTGCTGTGCTCGTGCCCGCTGAGTCCGGCCTGCACGGTGGACGACACGTGCGCGACCAACCAGATCTGCACGGTCGACCCCGGCTGCGGAGGCATGCGCTGCGACCTTCGAGGCTTGTCCTGCGAGACCGACGGGGACTGTCCTGGTGCGAGCGAATGCACTCGAGGAGGCGCCTATCGCGTCTGTGTGCCGCCCTCCACCACCTGCGCCGACCATCGCGACTGCCCCTCAGGCTACTCCTGCGAATCCGGAGCATGTGTTGCGCGGCGAGTGCCGTGTGCCACCGCCGAGCAGTGCCCTGAGGGATACGACTGCAACACGAGTCGCGCCCCCGGCTCCCCCTTCTGCGTCCCGATCGGCCGCCGATGTGAGACCGATACCGGCTGCAATGCGCCCTTCCTGTGCCGGGACCTGGACGGAGACGGCGAAACCGAGTGCGGAGGGGCGGGCCCCTGCCCGGCCTGCTCCGCGGGCGAGCGGTGTGGGACGGACCGCCTGTCCGACCTGGTGTGCAGCCTGTTCGGGCCGTGCACCGACGATTCCCAGTGCGCCTCGTCTCACGAGTGCGTGGACCTGGGCATCGGAATCAAGAACTGCGTGGCGCGCGGCGGGAGCTGCACGACGCAGGCGGACTGTCCGGTCGGGGCCATTTGTGCGGTCCCGAGCGCGGCGGACTCCCCGCGCTGCATCGACGCCCCACTCTGAACCCGTGACCTGATTGCATCCCACCCCGCAAGAATTTCACCCCTCGGCAATGATTCCGCACCGCATGCTCAAGCGATTCCTTCACAAGCGCCCTAGCCGCGACCGGCACGATGCTTGCGTTGATGACATCCATATGGACCGGCGCCTTATTCTGCTCGCGCTCGCGACGGCTCTCTCGACCGGATGCACCGGCGTCCCGAGTGACATCGGAGGCGGCCCGATCGTGCTCGATGAGAGCGTGGATTGGCTCCAGCCCATCGAGGATCGCGCCGAGAACTGCTCCGTGCCCGGCTTCGGCTGCGAATGCGACACCGACGAAGGTCCGATCGGGTGCTATCTGGAACCCGGCACCGACGACCTGGGGCGAACCATCTGCACCAACGGCGTTCGCTACTGCCGGGATCGGGAGTGGAGTCGGTGTGAGGCGCTCGCGTCGTGGGTTCTCCGTTCCGACACCGCGCTCATCGACGGTCCCGCCGAATGCAACGCGTGCGATCCGGCGTGTGCGACGAGCACCGACGCCCCGGGTCCCGGTGATGTGACACCCAGCAACTCGGACGACGTGGAGTACGACGCCACCCTGCCGGGCGTGCGCAACAACGACGTCGGCACGTTCGTCGACACCTTGCCCGACGGCGACGGGGACGGCGTGCCGGACGACTACGACGTCTACCCGTCCGACTCGACGCGGGATGGGTTCACGGAAAACGGCGGTTTGTTCGCGCAGCTGCCGTTCGGAGCCTCGTCCGGCCCTGACTCGCTCACGTTCTCCACTGCGCTTCAGGCCGCGGACGTCTACTTCATCCTCGACCACTCGGGCTCGATGGGCACCGAGCTGTCCAACGTACAGGCGAGCCTCACCACCGGCACCTTCAACGGCTGCAGCGGCGGCATCATGGGTGCGATCCGGTGCATCATTCCCGACGCCTGGATCGGGATCGGCTCGCACGTGGACTACGCGTACGGCGGCTACGGCGGCACAGACGACGTCGTCTGGCAGAACCGGCAGAACCTTACGGACGACACGGCCGCGGCGCAGACTGCGGTCAACGGCGTGGCGCTGGACTGGGGCAACGACTGGGCAGAGTCTCAGACGCAGGCGATCTACGCCGCGGTGACGGGCAGCGCGCTCGACACCTACCAGTCCGGAACCGCCGGCTGCCCGGCCGGCTATTGGGGATACCCCTGTTTCCGCGAAGACGTCATCCCGATCATCGTGCTGATCACGGACGCGCCCTTCCACAACGGGCCGTCGTCGCAATACGACTACGAACCCTTCGAGGTGGCGCCCACGCAACCCTGGGTGAGCGGCAACGACGCTGTCGCCACCCTGCATGACCTCGGCGATATCACCGGCAACTGGGTCGGTGCCAACGGGCAGACCAGCGGTCTGTCGGACAACTACAATTTCGGTTGCTCGGCGGGTGCGCCAGAGGCCGTGTTCCGGTTCACGCTGTCCACCACGCAACGCACGACCATCTCGACCCGCGGCTCGAGCTACGACACAGTCGTGTCCCTCCAGCGCGTCTCCGATGGGGCCACCTGGTGCAACGACGACTCGGGGGGCTCGCAGTCGTCGATCACGCAGACGCTCGCGGCCGGGGACTACTACATCTTCGTCGATGGGTGGGGCACCTCCTCCGGAGACTACCGCCTCTCCGTGGGCGTCCCGGCCTACGCACCGCCCACCTGGGAAGAAACGGTTGACGCGCTGACCGACCGCGGAGTGAGGATCATCACCGTCGAATCCAGCGGCAGTGACAGCTTCGTACTCAACGACGTGAACACCCTGAGCAACGCAACGGGCTCGGTGGACAGCAGCGGATCGCCCTTCGTGTTCAGCATCGCGTCGGACGGCACGGGCATCAGCTCGGCCATCGTCGACGCCGTCCAGGACCTGGCTGACTACAGCACCTCGGACGTGAGCGCGGTCGTCAACGACAACCCCGCCACCGGGGCGGTCGACGAGCGGGACTTCGTCGATTCGATCGTGGCGGTCTCGTTCCCGGCCGGTCGCTGCTCGGGCATCTCGGCCGACTTCACGACCTTCGAGGACTGCCTGCCCGGCACCAACGTGGTGTTCGACGCGACCCTCCGGAACGACATCGTCATGCCGACGAGCGTCATCCAGGAGTTCAACTTCACGATCAGCATCTTCGCCGACGATACGTTCCTGCTCGATACGGTCCCGGTGCGCATCATCATCCCGCCGGAGGTCGCGATCTACGAGCCGGAGGGCGAGTACTGGCGGGACTACGACTCGACGCTGTCCTGCGCGTCGAACGAGCGCCCGGATTGGGACGACCTCGACTGGGACGTGACGACGCCAACAGGCACGTCCGTTCGGTTCGAGCTTCGCACGTCGGACGATCTGTCGACGCTCGCGACGGCGTCGCCGGTCACGTTCACGGTGCCGTCCACCACGCCGACGATCGATGTGGGAGACCGGCTCGTCGCGGGCGGGGCAGAGAACTTCCTCCCATACCTTCGGGTCACCGCCGTGTTGATCTCCAGCTCGGACCAGACGGTCTCTCCCGTGCTCACGCGCATGGCGCAGCAGTACGTCTGCTCACCGACCGAGTAGCTGACGCGGCTTCCCTGACGCGCGGTCGGCTGGGGTAGACTCCCGGCCCCATGCTGAAGGCCCGAGGCGACTACATCCATGGTGCGTTCCACGCACCCACCGGCGACTCCTTCTCCAGCCACGACCCGGCGACGGGTGAGGTGGTATGCGAGGCCCAGGGCGCCCCCGAGCGCGCGGCGCAGGCGGCGGCAGCGGCGAAGGAAGCGGCGCGCAACTGGGCCGCGCGTTCGTTCGAGGAACGCCTGATCGTGATGGGACGGTTCCGTGACGCGCTGGTGGAGCGCGAGGTGGAGCTGGCCGAAGCGATCCGGCTGGAGATGGGCAAGGTCGAGAGCGAGTCGCGCATCGAGGCGCGTGCGCTCGTCTCCCGGTTCGCGCTGGTGGAGTCGCAGATCCGCGCCGGCCTTCTCGGCTCGAGCCCGGCCCGGGGCGAACAGCTCGTCTACCGGCCGCACGGCGTCGTGGCGGTGCTGGGCCCGTTCAACTTCCCGCTTCACCTGTGCAACGCGCACATCGTGCCCGCCCTGATGCTCGGCAACGCGGTGGTCATGAAGCCGAGCGAGGTCACGCCGCTCGCCGGCCAGCGCTACGCCGAGGCGGCGGACGCCGCGGGCTTGCCGAAGGGCTTGTTCAACCTCGTCCAGGGAGGCGCCGACGTGGGGGCCGCGCTCGTGGCCGACGACAACGTCCGGGCGCTCGCGTTCACGGGTTCCTACCCGGTGGGCCGCAAGATCACCGAGGCCGCGCTCGACCGTCCCGAGCTGCTGCTCGCCCTGGAGATGGGCGGCAAGAACACGTGCATCGTGCGGGGCGACGCCGACCTCCGTCAGGCCATCCACGAGGTCGCCGTGAGCGGCTATCTGACCACCGGGCAACGCTGCACCTGCGCCGACCGCGTGCTCGTACATGCGAGCGTCGCGGACCGCTTCGTCGAGGGGCTCGCCGAGGTCGCCAAGCACCTCTCGTTCGGCATGCCGACCGACCCGAACAGCTTCGCCGGTCCGATGGCGACCCGGCGCGCGAGTGAGCGGTTCCGGGGCGCCCTCGAGAAGGCGCGGGGCAGCGCCGAACTCGAGGTCATCGTCGCGGGGGGCGGCCGCGCGCATGCGTTCGTCGACGCGTCACTCCATCGGCTCGCTCACGGCGTGCATGCGCTGCCCGGATACCTCGACGAGGAGTTGTTCGGGCCGGACCTCGCGGTGGAGACGTTCGACGACGACGACGAGGTGCTCAGCGCGCTCAACGCCTCTTCGTTCGGGTTCGCGCACGCGCTGTTCACCCGCGATGAAGCGGTCATCGATCGCTACCGCGCCGAGCTCGAGACCGGCATCCTGAACCTCAACCGGAGCACCAACCAGGCGAGCCCGCGCCTGCCCTTCGGCGGGCTCAAGAAGAGCGGCAACTTCCGTCCTGCGGGGGCGTGGGCGGGGCGCAACTTGGTCTATCCGCTCGCGGAGATCCGCGAGGTCGACGGCGTGTTCAAACACCGCCCCGCGATCGCGGCGCACCTGCCGGCGCCCGACCTCGATCGGCTGGAGGCGCAGCACCTGAAAGAGGAGACCGAGGAGGCAGCCCAGACGCTGTTCGACCGCCCGCGCCCCACACGCGTCGCGCGCCCCGAGGGTGGACACCTCCCGCAATCGGAAGCCTGGCACGAGCGCTTCTACGCCGGCGGGCGCTACCTCCGCGGCGAGAAGAAGCCGCCGGTGGTCGACCTGTTGCGCAGCCACGGGCCGTTCATGACCTCGGTCGACGACGCCCCGCTGACGGTCCTCGACGGGATGAGCCAGACGGCGACCATGCCCGGCGGCTTCGCGCCTGACGGGGTGGTGAACACCTACCTCGAGGGCGGCTTTGGCGACGCGGTGCTGGCGAGCGCCGACACGACGTTGGGCGACGACCCGCACGCGCTGGCCTTCGCCGAGACCCTGCGCGAGCTCGCGCCCGGCCTGCCCACCGTGTCGTTCGTCAACAGCGGCGCGGAGGCGAACGAGAAATCCTACGCGCTCTGTCACGCAAACGCGCCCGAGGGGGCCGACCGGTTGCTCGCGTTCGAGGGCAGCTTCCACGGCCGCACGCTTCTGGCCCTCTACGCGAGCTACAACCCGACCAAGCGCGTCCCGTTCCAGATCGCGGGCTACGAAGTCGAGTTCGCGAAGACACCCAACGCTGCGGGGCCCTGTGATCCAGACGAGCCGGACGGCTGGCGCGACGTCTGGGGCGCGGGCGACATCGCCGCCGCGAGGGCCCGCTTCTTGGGCTCCGACGACACGCTGTTGACGGCCGAGGTCGAGGCGCTGCTGGACGTCGACCGCAAGCTCGAGGGTCGGTTTGCCGTCGTCATCGAGCCCATGCAGTCGGAGGGCGGCGACCGGTACGTCACGCCCCGGTTCCATCGCGCGCTGCGCCTGCTCACCCGGGCGCGCGGGGTGAGCCTCATCATCGACGAAGTGCAGTGCGGCTTCGGGCTCGGCGGCTCGTTCCTCTGGCACCAGGGCTTCGGCTACGTGGACCGGACGGGTGCACCCGACACGCCAGACTGCGTCTGCTTCGCCAAGCGCGCTCAATCCGGCGTATGTTTGAGCGTCTTCGAGGACCCCGAGCCCACGAACGCGTTCCCCGCCTCGCTCGCGCGCGGCCGCCAGCACGCCCTCAGCATCGGCGTTGGCAAGGACGCCTGCCGCATCGAAGGGCTCGTCCGCCCGAGGCTCGAGGCGCTCTACCGTCGCTGGGACCACCGCATCGAGAGCCCCCGCTGCCGCGGCTTCGCGCTCGCGTTCGACGTGGAAAGCACAGCCGAGCTCATGCGGTATCTCGGGCAACGGTTCTGGCGCGGCGCGGTCGTGTTCGGGGCCGGCACCCGCACGGTGCGGTACCGGCTCAACGCGAGCTGGACTGAGCGCGAGATCGACTTCCTCTTCGACTCCATGCAGCGCACGCTCGCGTGGCTCGAAGCGCATCCCGACAAGAAGCCGCCGGCCTGGGAGGACTTCGCGTCCGACGCGCCGGAGGCCATCGACACGCCGACGGTGCGCGTCGCGCAGGCCGCCGAGGCCGACGCGCTGCTCACGAAGATCGTGGCCCTCGAGGAGGCCGTGTACGAACCCGCGCGCCGGGACCCCGCCGACTGGCTGAAGTTGGCGTTCGCGCCGGGCGGCGTGGCGATCGTGGCCGAGGCCGACGGCGAGCTGATCGGCTCCGCGCTCGGCACGGCGCTCGAAGCGGTCGGGGAGGTCCCCGGGCCGGCCGAGGACACGATGCAGGGGCAGAACAACACGCTCTACACCCTGGCCGTGACCGTGCATCCGGACCACCGCGGCAAGGGCCTGGGGCGCGCGCTGAAGAGAGCCATGCTCGCGCAGGCGAAGACCCTCACCGGCGACGACGGCGCGCCGCGCTACCGCTTCGCGACCGGACGCAATCGGCTCCCGGACGCCTCGGCGATGTCGCGGCTCAACGATTCTCTGGGTGCGGCGACGGTGTCGATTCTGACGGGTCAGTACGGGGGCGAAGGCGAGGCGCGCTACTACCGGCAGCCGCTCGGCGCGTTTGTGCCCCGATCGCCGGAACCGAGAAAGGGCCCGGGGGTCGACCTCGCGTCCGGCCTCGCTCGGCCCCTGTCGACGCCGCCTCCAAGCCTCCTAACGTTGCACGACGCGGGCGGTCTCTACGGCGCGGCGGTCAGCAAGCTCACCGTCCTGAACTACCTCACGCCCTCGATCGTGCGCGCCACCGAATGGGTCGGCGCCATCACGCCGAGCTTCCCGCGCACGTACCTCTGTTCGAGCCGAGACGAGACCGTCGACAAGTCGATCCGCGTGCTGCGCTGGCACCGCCCCAACGCGCATCGTGTGGTCGCCTTCGAGGGGGCCTACGTCGGCCACACCACCGCGGGCGCGCGCTCGATCAGCGATCCGGCCACGCACCGGCAGGGCAAGCCGTACTTCCGCTGGCCGCGCGTGCCGCATCCCGCCGACGGCGTCGAGGCGTCGATGGAGGCCCTTCGTGCGGTCGTCTGCGAGTCGCCGGACGAGGTGCTCGGGATCTACCTCGCCCCCGTCCAGGAGCGGACCGGGCGAGTCGTGCCCAGCACGTTCTGGGCAGAGCTGGCCGCGCTCCGCAGCGAGACCGGTGTGCCCGTGGTGATGGTGGAGACCCCGAGCGCCGGATACCGCTCGGGCCTCGGCGCCTTCGCCGGGGACGGAATCGACTTCGCCCCCAACCAGCGCATCTGGTGGGCCGGAGGCCAGCTCGGCTTTGTTCACACCGACGCCGCCTACCAGATCGACAAAGCGTTCACGCTCGTGAGCACCTGGGACGGCGACGAACTCAGCCTCGTGCAGGCCCACCACCAGCTCCGCGCGGCGCGCTCGATCGACGTCGCGTCGGCCAGTGCGGCGCTCGACGAGGCGTTGTCGACGGTGTCCTCACGCGGGCTCGGCCTCTACCGGGTGATCCAAGCCGGCGACGACGCCGACCGCATCGCCAGCGGCCTGCTCGCAGACGGAATCCGCGTCGCGCGCTTCCCCGCCGGACATCTCGGAGTCGCTCCTCCTCTGGATACGGCGCTCGAACACGCCGCCGCCTTGGGCGCTTCGCTGCGTCGCATCGGCTGAGATGTCCACGTCGCAGGTCGCAATCGGAAGCCCGGGGGCTGCCCTGAGTGCGGTGTTGCTCACGCTGCTCCTCGGCGGGTGTGGCGAGAGCTTCGACCTCCGGGTGCGGGCGCGCATCGGATACGAGCCCAGCGCGTTCTCAGCCGTGCGGGTCGAGGTGCGCGACACGGAGAGCGATCTTCGCTGGTCCGTCGATCGGTCGTTCGAGGGTGACGAGGACTTCAGCCGCGACGTCGAGGTCGCGCTCCTGCCCGAGCTCGTGGCGGGCGTCTACGAGATCGAGACCTCCCTTCTACTTGGGGAACGCGCCGTGGCCGTAGACCGGCGCCTCTTGGCGCTCGAGTCGACGACGGTCCTGTTCGTCCCGTTCGTGGCGACGGCGCCACGCGTCGATCCGATCGTCCGCGTGTCCGCGGGTGGCGACTTCACCTGCGCGGTGCACGAGCAGGGCGAGCTGGAGTGCTGGGGGGACAACACGCTCGGCCAGCTCGGCGACGGAACACGGACCTCCCGCGCTCAGGCGAGGCCGGTCGCGGCGATCAGCGACGTGACCTCGGTCGTGGCCATGGAACGCCACGCGTGCGCACTTCGCGAGAACGGTCTCGTCGTGTGTTGGGGCGACAACGAGGACGGACAGTTGGGCTCACCAGCCGGCTCCCCGGAGGTCGTGCCCCAGCCCGTGCGCGGGCTCGCAGCCGTCGTGGAAATTGCAGGCGGCGGCGCCCACACCTGCGCGCGGAGCGAAGCCGGTCTCGTCTTCTGCTGGGGCCAGAACGCAGCTGGCCAGCTCGGGGAGATCGGTACCCGCTCGCGGAGCACACCTCGACCCGTGGAGAGCGTCGAAGGTGCGACCGCGCTGGCGTGCGGCGGGGCGTTCTGCTGCGCCGTGGTCGTCGATGGCGGCGTGCGGTGCTGGGGAGACGGGACACGTGGCCAGCTCGGCGACGGCGCGGGGGTCAACGCGACCGAAGCGGTCGAGGTCACCGGGCTCCGCGAGGCCGTCTCTGTCGCGGCGGGAAACGCGCACGCCTGCGCAAGGTTGGAGGACGGCTCCTCCCGCTGCTGGGGTGCCAACGGGTTTGGCCAGCTGGGAGACGGCACCGAGGAGGACCGAACGACTCCCGTCCGCGCGGACCTGAGCGGGGTCGTGGCACTCGACGCCGGGTTCGCTCACACCTGCGCGCGAACAGAGGACGACCGCGTGTTCTGCTTTGGGCGCGGGGATGCGGGCCAACGCCTGGATGGTGACCTGAGCCCCGCAGCCCCCCCGACGCCGGTCGAAGGCGGGCCCTTCCTGGGCGTCGCGACCGGCGGGGCCCACACCTGTCTGCTCACGTCGGACGACCGGCAGGTGCTGTGCGGCGGCGCGCGCTCCCGCGGCCAGACGGGCGGCGAGCGGCCGACCTACCAAGACACCCCTGTGCAAGTGGAGGGGATCGCGGACGCAGAGTCGGTCGCAGTGGGAGTGAACCATGCGTGCGTACTGCAGGACGCGCGTGTCTCGTGTTGGGGCGCCGACGCCTCGGGGATCTTCGCGACGCCCTCGGACCACCGCGTGAGGGAGCAACCCCTGCCCGTCGACATCGAGGCCATCGACTCCGGCGCGTTCCACATGTGCGCGCGCGGCGGGGCGGGGGAGATCGTATGCTGGGGCTTCAACGGGTTCGGTGCGCTCGGCAACGGCACGACGGCCTCGAGCGAGCCGGTGGTCCAAGCGGGGCGGAACGCGACGCGGGTCGTGGCGGGCGACATGCTCACCTGCGCGCTCGAGCTGGACAGCGCCGTGCACTGCTGGGGTCGGAATCTCTTCGGGGGTGTGGGCAACGGCAGCTTTGACCTGAGCGCCGCCCCGTCGTTCACGGGATTGGCGGGGATCGGCAACCTCGACATCACGTGGCAGTCGGTCTTCGCATGGTCCGGCGCGATGGTCTCCGTCTGGGGTCGAGGAGACGCCGGTCAGACGGGCCAGGAGAGTTCCTTCGGCGACGCCACGCCGCTCCCCCTGACCCTCGCGCTGCCGGCCGAGGTCGAGCAGGCGGCCGGCGGGCCGCGCCACAGCTGCCTTCGGCTCGCGGACGGCTCGGTGCACTGCGCAGGCGACAACACCGATGGGCAACTGGGGGATCGCATCGGGCTGAGCCGCTCGGCCTTCGAGCCCGTCGCCGACCTCGATGGCGTCGTCTCCCTCGCGGCGGGCGGGCGGCACACCTGCGCGCTGCGCGACGACGGCACGGTCCGGTGCTGGGGCGCCGGTGAGCATGGGCAGCTGGGGGACGGGACCACGAGCGCGGCCTTCGCGCCCGTCGACGTCCGCGGACTCCAGGACGTCAGCGGGATCGCGGCCGCGGACGACACCACCTGCGCCGTGTCCAATGGGAGCGTGTTCTGCTGGGGCGCCGATCGGTTCGGGCTTCGTGCAGACGGCGCCTCGGTCGTCGGGCTCGAGGTCGTCCCGGTCCGCGGCTTGTAGCTTCTCAGCTCAGAACGCAACGCGGAGCGTCGACACCACGCGATCCGGGTTGTCGGCGATGGGGTCTTGAACCGGGTCCCAGAGCAGCGCGCCCACCAATACGCCGACGCCGACCAAGACGAGCACGCCGAGCCCGACGCCGACCCAGGGCAACGGGTCGAACGCGGTCGCGTCGAGGTCCAAGCGCACCCGGAGCGTCTCCCCCGGGCTCACGGTGACGACGCTCTCTCGCTCCCCGCCGCTCGGGCGCCGCACCGAGACGGTGTAGCGACCGGGGGGCAGGCGGCGCTCGAGGCGCCCCATGGACTCCGCGCCCGAACCGATGGCGACGCGATCGTCGGGCGCCGCCGCCTCGAGCACCAAGGTCCCTTCCGGGGTTTGCAGATCCACGGCCACGGTCCGGCGCTCCCCGCGCTCCACCTCGACGACACGCTCTTCGGGTGCCCGCTCCGGGGCGGAGAAATACAGCGTGTGGGCGCCTGGGTTCAGCTCGACGGTCGCGGCCGCCCGCATCGGCATCGGAGGCCGCCCGTCGACACGCACGGAGAACGCGGGGGCTCCGCCCACCTCGAGGGTCAGCACCGCGACCTCGCCATCCACCGCCTCGCGGAGCTGGGCGATCTCACGCCGCTGCGCCGGCCTCAAGGCACCGTATCCGTCGTCCAGAAGCGTGTCGAACACCGCACGCGCCTCGACCACCTCCCCGGTTCCGCGGAGCGCCACCCCGAGGTTGAACGCCGTCCCCGCGTTCGGAGTCCGGTCCAGTGAAAGACGAAAGCGGTCGCGGGCCTCGGCGAAGCGGCCGGATGACAGCGCTTCGGTCCCTTCGGCGAACAGCCTTCGGGCCTCGACCTCCGGCTGAGCCAGCGCCACACGCGGGAGACACACCGCACCCACGAGAACGAAGACGAGCCACGAAACGCGGGATGTCGAACTCACTGCCATCCCCACATCGGAACACCGCCGGAGTTCGGACGCGCGCGCCCGCGCGGTGCACGCGGAGATGGACGCGGCGCCGGTTCCGTCTCTTCCGGCTCGGACTCCGCGGCGGCGAGGTCGGCGGGAGACTCGGTGGGGGCCCGCTCGCCGGCCAGGGGAGGAGACTCAGGCGAGGGCTCCACGGCCGGGGCGGGCTGGTGGGGCATGACCTCATCTGGCTCCACGACCGGAGGGGGCGCCGCCTCCATCGCCTCGGCGGCGGTGCGGTCGGCCGGCTCGGCGTGGCCCGCAGCGAGCACCCAGCCGCCTCCCCCCGCGGCGAGCAGCGCCAAGGCGCCGATGGCGCCGTACGCGAATCGGCGGGAGCGGGCACCGTCGGTGACGGGCGCGACCGACACAGCGGCCAGCTCGGTTCGCTTCGACGCGATCTCCTCGCTTTGCTGCTGAAGCACGTCACCAAACCACTTCTGAATGTAGGCCCCCACCTCGACGCGCCCGTCGCGCAGGGCCGCCTCGGCGAGGATGGGCTCGATGGTGCGCGCCGCCTCCCGCGCCGTGGCGGGCCGGAGCGTCGGGTCCTTCGCCAACAGCGACAACAGCAGCTCCACCAGCTCCGGCGGCACGTCGTCTCGGTACTCCCCCAAGTCGGGCGGGGGTTCGTCGAGAAGGCGCCGCGCGCCGTCCATCCCATCGCGGTTGGCGTAGAGCCGAAGCCCCGTACACATCTCGAACAACACGACCCCGAGAGAGAACAGGTCCGAGCGTCGGTCCGGCTCACGAAACCGCAGCAGCTCGGGCGCCATGTAGCCGAACTTTCCCTTCAGCATCCCGGTCTCGGTCTTGGTCAGCCGACCGAACGCCTTGGCGATGCCGAAGTCCACGACGCGCGTCATCCCGTCCTGCCCGACGAGCAGGTTCTGGGGGGAGACATCGCGGTGCACCAAACCGAGCGGCTCGCCCGTGTCGCCCGTCACCTCATGGGCGGCGTGCAGCCCCTCGGCGGCCTCCATCGCGACCCTCAGGCAGACCTGGAGCGGCATGTCGGCGTCCTTCGCGACGACCTGCTTCATGAGCTGGGAGACGGACACACCGCGCACGAAGTCCATGACCAAATACGGGCCCTGCTCGTCCTCGCCGTAGTCGAGCACACCGACCGCGTTCGGGTGCTGGATGCGCCCCGCGAGCCGCGCTTCGTCGAGGAACATCTCTCGGAACGAGGGCTCCTCCCGGTAGGTCTCGCGCAAGCGCTTCACGGCGTATAGGCGCGAAAACGACTCATCCCCGCGTACGGCGACCTCCACCGTGCCCATGCCCCCCTTGGCGAGCAGCAGCAGCGGTCGGTAACTCTGCTCCTGAAGAGCCGCGTCAGGAACCGTCACTCTGATATTGTACCGGGGCTCGGTATTCGACTCCAAGGCGACCATGCGCTCCATCACGGGATTGGCTGGTGTGCTCAGCCTCGACGCTTCGCGTCTTTCGGCGTGGCGTGAGACGTGTCCGAGCGGGCCCTGGCAGCGATGGGCGGACGCCTGGCTCGCACTGTTCCGCGGGGAGGCCGCGAGCGCGGTGGAGCTGGCAAGCGCGATCGAACCGGCGGCGTCGGAGCTGCGCGACCCGGCCTTGGTAGTCGAAGCGGCTGCGCTGCGCGCGATGGCGCTGTCCGAAGCTGGCGAGCTTGCCGCGGCGGTCTCGCACGCTCGCCGCGCGTCTCGCATGGGACGGACCGAAGGCGACCCGGAGCACGAGTATCTGCCCAACCTGGTGCTCGCGCGGCAGCGGCGGCTCTGTGGACAGCCGCACCTCGCCACGCGGATCCTGCATGCGCTCGCGCGGGTCGTGCCGTGGCGCGAGTGGGTGGAGTGGGAACAGGAGCTGGCGGCTCCCTTCTCGGTCGCCACGCCCTCGGGCACGCTTCCTACCGCGCTCCGCGCCCTTCTCACGGCGTCCCGCGCCGGCGCCCGAGCCGAGTTCGACACCGCTCGCGCCCAGCTCGTCGCGGCCTGCAGCGCGCCGTGGGTTCGTGATGTCCAAGCCACCGCGGCCGTGCTCGATCCCTTCTGCGTTCCGGCTCCAGAAGAGGCGGCGTGGTGTGCTGGGACGAGCCCGCGCACCCCGCCGCGGGTCCACGGCCTCTTGACGGTTCGGGGCGGCGCGCCCGACGGCGAATCGGCGGTCGCGTACCTTTGGGTTCGTCCCGAGGGACCGGCCCGCCGGGTGGCGAGCTTGGGCTACCGCTTCGTCGCGGACCCGCTCACCCTCCGCTTGCGCCAGAGCAAGCGAAAGCAGGGCCGGACCGAACTCATCGCGTGTGAACTGGCGTCGGCGGAGGCTCCGGTGAACAAAGCCGACCTGTTCAGACCGGTGTACGGGTTCGAATACGACCCGCCCCGGCACGAGAACACCTTCGGCGTCGCCATCCACCGCGCGCGGGACTGGCTCGGCGAATCCGGCTCACTGACGGTGCACAACGCATCGGTGGAACTGACGGTCAACCGCTCCCTGCTCATCCCTGACCCGCGCTGCGTCAAGCCGGTCGAGGATCGCCTCCTGGTCGCCGTGGCCCAGCACCCCGGCAGCACCGCCAAGGAGCTGGCCAAGATCATGGGCATCTCGCTCCCCATCGCCCAGCGCGCCCTTCGTGAGCTGCAGCGCTCGGGCTCGTGCGACGCGAGAGCGGAGGGCCGCCGCATGCACTACACGCTCGAGGACACCACCTTCCGCGAGCCTACGGCGATCACGCGCTGACCCTCACTCGGTGAAACACACCTCATCGGGCGTTCGGCGCCCGCCCCCGGACACCGCAAGACCGAGCTGTCCGCTCGCGTTGCTCCCCCAGCAGAACAGCGACCGGTTCTCCCGGATCGCGCAGGTGTGCCCCTCGCCGGCCACCACATCGGTCCATTCCAGACGACCCAGCGTCGGCACGCGCGCGGGCTCCGTTCGGCGCATGGTGTCGCCGACCCCGAGCTGCCCCTCGTCGTTGTCGCCCCAGCAGTAGAGCTCCTGTCCGGACGCGCCGTCGCGGAGCGCGCACGTGTGACGCGTACCGGCGGTGACCTTGCGCCACCCCTCGCCCGCGACGCGATGGGGCGTGCGTTGCGGTCCCGTCAGCGCCGCTCCCAGCTGCCCGCTGTCCGCGCCGCCCCAGCAGTAGAGTTCGCCTCCCGCACGCACCGCGCACACGTGGAACGCACCCACGCTGACTTCGGTCCAGTCGTCGAAACACGTCTCTTCGATGCACCCCGTCTGCACGGGGTCGGGCTGCCGCGCGACGAAGTCGCCGGTGCCGAGCTGGCCGTCCGTGTTACGGCCCCAGCACCAGAGCGTGCCGTCCGCCCGGATGGCGCACGTCGAGCCGCCGCCTGCGGCAACCCGAAGCCAGCTGCCGCCGGCCGGGAGCGGGGTCGGCACGAGCAACTCCGTCGCGCTGCCGCCTCCCGCCTGCCCCGCGTCGTTGCCTCCCCAGCACCAGATGCCTCCGTCGTCGGCCAAGGCGCAGGTGTGGTCGTTGCCTGCGGCGAGCGCATTGAACCCAACGCCCCCGAGTTCGACCTCGAGCGGGGCGAGACTCTGCCTGGGCACGAGGCTCCCCAACCCCAGCTCCGCGCTCAGGTTGAGCCCCCAGCAGAACAGGCTGCCGCCGTCGACGAAGTTCATCCAGCAGGTGTGCGACCTCCCGGCCGTGCCCGTGCTCGGCCCCTCCACCTCGACCTCGCGAGGCGCGAGCACGAGGGCGGGCTCCTCGACGCCGCATTGGCCTCGCTGATTGTCCCCCCAGCAAAACACCCGTCGGTCCGTTCGTGAGCACGTGTGGTTCTCTCGCGTCGAGACGATCTCGACCTCCGCGGTCTCGCATGCCCCGTCGAGGCACGCGCCGCACCCGCACGCGGTGCCGTTGTCCGCCGAAACGAGGCCGCCTTCGCCGCAGGTCTGGCACTCACCGCCCTCGGGCTCACTGGTCTCATCCAGCGCGGCCGATCCGGGCGTGAAGCAAGCGCCGACACACCGCCCGTGTCGGCACGTCTGCCCGGTCCCGCACTCCACGCCGCCGCACGCCTCATCGAAGTGGAGCCGCAGCACGCGACGCTCGGCCGCCGTGTAGCCCGCGCGTGCCACCACCGTGCTCGAGACGCCCGCCACTGAAGAGAGCGTGGCCTCGAGTGAGAACGAGCGCGTCGCATCGTCATCGATGGGCACGAGCACCCAGGCTTGGTCGGAGAGCCGCACGTCTCCCCCGAGCGCCACGGTCTCCTCGAACACCGGCTCGCCCGCCGCGTTCTCGACCCGAAGGTGGAACTCCGTCGCGTCCTCGAGAAGCGTTGGGTCGGCGGTGAAGCGCACATCCACCTGGCTCGCAGGCCGCCTCTCGCACCCGTAGGAAGTGACGAGGAGCAGCGCGAACAGGGTGGCGGTCGACACGTGTCGATGCCGCGTGATGGGTGTCGGACAACGCATGCGACCGCTTCGTAATACGGGCTTGCGCGCGAATTCGCTATCCCTGTTCCGCGGGCACTCGAACCGCCAAGCCAAAGGAACTTGCCATGCGTCTCGCTCCCCTCCTTCTTGTTCTGTTGGGTCTCAGCGTAGGGTGCGACGGTGTCGCCTCCGAGATCGACGGTGGGTCGAGCTTCGACGACGCCGGACGCTCCTCGGACGCGGGACGTCTCGTCGACGCCACTCCGGGTTCGGATGGCGGGAGCGAGGTCGACGCAGGTACGGCCGACGCCGGCGGCGCGGACGCGGGAGGCCGTGACAGCGGGATTGTCGACGGCGGCGCACCGGACGCGGGCCCCATGGGACCCGCCGATCCCTTCGACGCGATCATCCCGCCAGGCTTTCCGAACTCCACGAACACCGGCTTCGTCGGCCCCGAGAGCGCGCTCACGCGGCACGAGAGCCTCACCTCGACCGCCGATGGGCAGGTCATCGAGAACGTCTTCGTCACCGGGACGCTCAACATCCACCACGACAACGTCACCGTGCGAAACTGCCGTGTGCTCGGTGGCATGTTCTGGGGCATCGACGTGCGCGGACAGAACGTGGTGATCGAGGACTGCGAGGTTGGTCTCGAGGGGCAATACGCCGCGCTGACGGCCGACGCGAACCCGGGCGACGAACAGATCGAGGTCGACCAGCCCGTGGCGGTGGGCGCCTACGTCCTGCTTTCCTCGGACAGCCTGGAGCAGCAGACGCTTCGCGTGACGAGCACCTCGGGCAGCGGCCCGTACGTGCTTGGCGTCGAGCGGCACTTTGCCGTCAGCAATGTCCCGACGACGGGCCCCGCGAACCTGCGCACCGTGCACGCGGCGGGCGCGGTCGTCTCCATCTACGACCCCGCCACCATGCCGCCGATCCCAGGCACCGGCGTGCGAGGCGCGCAGCAGCGGTACGAGATGCGGCGCTGCGACGTCCACCACGTGAACGACGGCTTCAAGATGGGCTACGGGATCGCGGAGGACAACTACGTCCACGAGTTGATTTACGTGCCGCCGGCCCACCTCGACTCGATGCAAGCCGTGGAGGGCGACGCCGCGATCGTGCGGCACAACTCGCTGGTCATCAGCGTCGACGCGAACGGGATCCAGCTCGCCGCCAACACCGCGCCGCTCACGGACCTCGTCTTCGAGTACAACTTCCTCTCCGGCGGCGGCTACATCCTCCGCTGGGGCGTCGACGGAGGCCGGGTCTGCCACAACCGCTTCGGCGCCAGCACCTTCGGGCCGATGACCGTGTACACCGGAGGCCGCTTCGACGCGGTGTGCGACAACCGACTCGCTTCGGACGGAAGCACCATCGGGACCCGGACGGCGCCCGGGCTCGGCGACCGAGACGGAGACGGCACAGGCTCCGCCAATGCGTGGGGGACCGGCTACGATGTGGCGTACGCCCTGCCCGGGAACCTCTGATGTTGCGCCTTCGTTGCACTCTCCTCGTCCTGTTGCTCGTCGGCTGCGACAGCGCGCCGATCGATGCGCCTGACGCCATGACGGAGAACGACGCGGGCCTCAGCACGCCGGACGCCGCGCTCGATGCGGACCTCGGACGAGACGGCGGACCCACGGACGCGGGGGGCTCCGGCGACGCGGGGGAGGCTGACGCAGGCCATGCAGACGCCGGCACCGACGCAGGGCCCGTGTGCTCGTGCTCTGTGGGCGAGCTGTGTGCCGAGGAGCTTTGCGTGCCCGACGTCAGCGCCGGCTCCATGCAGCGTGCGAACTTGCCCGAGGACCCGACTTCTCCGCGCTTCACCGTCCCGATGGACCGGGTGTGGCCGGCGTCGCCCGACGCGCCGCACATCGCGCTCTGGCGGGACGACGCCCTCGCCACCATCACGATCACCATCGACGACAACTGCGCCCCCGACCACGATTGGTGGGTCACCACCGCCGCGGCACACGGCATCCCGCTCACATGGTTCGTGATCACGGACCGGGTGGGCACGTCCGCGTTCTTCGGCAGCTGGGACGGCTTCAACGTGCTCGCCGACGCGGGCCACTCTGTCCAGTCGCACGGCGCGCCGCCCGGACAGCCACCGCGGTCCAGCGACCCGGGTGCGATGGCCTACTATGAAGACACCTACACGCGATCGGTCGCCGCGCTCGAAGCCAACGTGGCCGCGCCCGTGGATGTCATCGGACACCCCTGGGGGCGCTACTACCGGGAGCTCGTCGCGATGCACTTCATCGGAGGGCGCGGCACGACGGGACAGATCAACCGGCCGGCGCAGATCGACTATCTCGACACCGCGAGCCGCAGCCAGGGACTCGACCGCGCCGCCATTGATGAGATCTTGGGATCGGGACGCAACGGGCGCGGCTGGTACTCCGTGCACTACCACCTGCTCGACGACGCGAAGCGCACCGCTGCGGAGGCCGAGCTGACCTACATCGATTCCCGTCGGGCAGACCTCTGGGTCGGCACCTTCCGTGACGTGGTGCGCTACGGGCAGGAGCGAGACACCGCCCAGATCGTCGTCCACCACACCGACGCGGAGCGCGTCGTGTTCTCGCTGACGGACGAGATGGCGGACACTCCGTTCGATCTTCCCCTCACGATCAAGGTCCGGATGCCGTCCGCGGGCTCCGAGGTCACGGCGACGCAGGCGGGCGTGCCCATCACCGCGCGTCGCATCACACACGACGGCGTCGGCTTCGGTCTGCTCGACGTGGTGCCGGACCGCGGGCCGGTCGTCATGCGCGTCGTGCCCTGAACGCGCGTCAGGGCAGGGGCAGGGCGTCGGCGGAGAGGGCGTCGTCCTGCGTGACCGCGACGACGTACGCGGTTGGCTCACCGGTCTCGGTCCCGACGTAGAGCCGGTGAAGCCCCGGCGCGAGACGGCCGTCCAGCGCCACACCGGCCCCTTCCCTGAGCGTGGAGCAGCGCCATCCACCCCCGTCGAGCGCGATGGCCACCACCAGAGGCTCGCGCGCCCGCAGCAAGACGCGCACGTCCTGGCGTTCCACGACGCGGAGCAGATGAAAGCTGTTGCCGATCCGGCCGCTGCAGGTCCGGGACAAGGAGCTTGCGTCCGTCTGGCCTCCGGCCACGCCCGCTCCGGTTTGCGTAGCGTCGGCGCTGCCGTCGACCTCGAGGGTAGACTCGAGCTGCGCCCCTTCGATCAGCGCCTCTGGAACGTCGACGAGCGGCGCGTCTCCTTGCACGTCCTCCAGCACCCCGGTGATGCCTTCGGCCGCGACGAGCACGCCGGAGAGGCTTCCGCTCAGGCGACCCCACAGCCCATGCGACTCGAGTTCGTCGAGCTCGACCCCGAGCCGCACGTGGTCCCCGTCACGCTCCGCCTCGACGCGCTCGACCATGGCGCGCATGCCAAACAGCGCGACGAATCGACTGCTCGACGCCGCACGCGTCAGCTCGCGACTCAGGGCGCGGTGGGTCCGTCGAGCCTCCTCTGCGCTCGGGGTCTCGAGGAGCCCGCGAAACCGCAGCCCGCTGTCGAAGTCCACCGTCAGCGCGGCCGCCGTCACGTCCTCGAGCCAGTCCGGAATCGACGGCGGCTCCGGCTCTTCGGCCTCGGGCTCGACCTCCTCGTCGCCCATGGCCTGAAGCCGCTCGGCCATCTCGTCGAGGCCCAGATCGGGCTCCGGCGGTTGGGGCGCAAACAGCCGCTGCAGCTCGGCGGCGTCTTCCACCACAAAGCCGACGTGGTGCTCGAACAGGCGCGCACGGTCCCGCATCTGCGGCGTGTCGCGCGGGCGTCGGTCCCCGTTGTCCCAGCGCTCCAAGACCGTCGCGACGTCGTCGGCCACCCCTAGCACCCAGACGCCCGGGACGACCTCGACCACCCGAAACTCCAGCGCCTCGTAGCCGTCTCGCCCGTACACCCGGACCGGGCTCGCCTCGATGGGGCCTTCTTCGGCCACCCCGAGGTCGAGCGGGTCGGACGGCGGCTCGGCCCCCATCCCAAACGGCAGCGGCATCTCGTCCATCGGCAAGTCCGACCGGTCGCCCGCCGCTGTCGTGACCAACGTCTGCGCCTCCTCAGGGGTGAACCGGGCGCCGAACAGCGACACGCCGCGCGGTGACTCTTCGTTGGGCTCGCTCGCGACGAAGACCCAGTCGGAGCGGGCCATGAGCTCCCAGAGCTGCGGCCCCGGCTCCTCGTCGTCGTCCTCTTCGGGCTCTTCCTCCGCTTCCTCGCCGAGCCCCGGGCGCGCGAACATCGCGTCGGCGAGCGAGGGGGTGTCCTCCACCTGAGAGAGGCGGTCGAGGCTGTCCGCCCATGCGCCGAGCGTCTCGTCCATCGCGCCGTACAGGCGCGTGCCCCGCACCGCGGCGAAGTTCATGTACGTGAATCTGCGGCTCGCCTCCGGCACGACATCGAGCAACGTGCGGGAGCCGGTGACCGCGTCCGGCGGCGGCGCCGTGCGGGCCGGGGCACCACCGCAGGCCACGAGGCACGTGAAGGAGAGCACAAGCAGGGTGGCGGTCCGTCGCATGTCGGCGGTTCAACCGCAGCAGGGGCCCAATGTCAACGTGCACGCGCTGCGCGCACGGTGCAGGCTCCGTACATGGAGATCCTCGACCTTCCTTCGGGTACCCCGCGTGAGATGGGCCAAGCCCACGGCGAACAGGTCCGCGCCGGCATCCATGAGCTCACCCAGATTCGCATCGGGCTCGCCCTCGAGGCCGGCAACTTCGGGAGCGAAGCGCGCCTGTTGGAGATCGCGGCGGCGCACGTGCCGCTGCTCGCATCCTACGACCGGCTCCTGCACGAGGAGTTCATGGGCATCGTGGAGGGCGCCGACCTCGACCCGGCGAAGCTGGTCGTGCTCAACCACTACACGGACCTCAAGGACATCGACGCCGAGGACTGCACGACCCTCACGGCCAACACGCCCGAGGGCCCGCTGCTCGGACAGACCTGGGACATGCACGGATCGGCCGAGCCCTTCGTCTGCCTGCTGCGCATCCCCGAAGTCGACGGACGGCCAGCGGTGCACTCGTTCACGCTGCACGGCTGCCTGGCGCTCGCGGGGCTCAACGCGCACGGGCTTGGCGTGACCATCAACAACCTCAAGAGCCGCGACGCCAAGGTTGGCGTGCTCTGGCCGGCGCTCGTCCGCCGCATGCTCGCTGAGGACAACACGCACGCCGCCAAGCACGTGTTGATGACCGCGCCGATGTCGTCAGGGCACCACTACCTTTTCGGTGATGGGCAGCACGGATGCGCGGTCGAGACGAGCGGCGAGCGCAAGGCCACCACCTTCGAGGTGCGCTGGGACGACACGCCGGACGCGGCGTATGCCCACACCAACCACTGCCTCGACGAAGGCATCGGCGAGGTCAGCTGGGTCTCCGAGTGGTCCACGAGCTACGAGCGCTTCGCGTGGATCGAGAAGAGCCTTGGAGAGTCGCCTCTGTCCGGCAACGCCGACATGTGGTCGCGTCTCGGGTCGCACGATGGATACCCTGCGAGCCTCTGCACGCACCTCGCCACCGAAGAGGCGCCTCACAAGATGAAGACCTGCGGCGCGATCACCATGGATCTCCGCCAGCGCACGCTTCACGCCGTGAAGGGATGCGCAAACGACGTGAGCCCGGCGGTGTTCGGCTTCGAGAAGGCGTGATGAGCGAGCCCTTCTTCTTCACGTGGAGCGCCCAGGAGGGCGCGACCGGCGTTGAGATCGTGGGAGGCGACGGGGCCTGGTTCGACACCTCGGACGGGGAACGCTGGCTCGATTTTGCGAGCCTCACCTATCACGTGAATGCGGGCCACGGCCGAACGCGCATCGTGGACGCGGTCAAGGCGCAGGCGGACCGGCTTTGCCTCGCGATGCCCAAGTCGGTGTACCCCGAGAAGCGCGCTCTCGCGGCCAAGCTCCTCGCGCTCGCGGGCCCCGCCTACAGCAAGGTGTTCTTCACGCTCGGCGGCTCCGAGGCAAACGAGAACGCCATCAAGATCGCGCGGCTCGCGACCGGTCGACATAAGACCGTGAGCCGCTACCGGAGCTACCACGGGGCCAGCCTCGGCGCGCTTTCGTTGACCGGGGACCACCGCCGTCCGCCGCTCGAGCCGCTGCTGAGCGGCGCGGTTCGGGTGCTCGACTGCGACTGCGATCGATGCCCCTTCGGCAAGACCGTGAGCACCTGCGCGCGGGAGTGCGCGACCCAGTTCGACACGGTGCTCCGCCTCGAAGGGCAGATCGCCGCGGTGTTCCTCGAGCCCGTGCCGGGCGCCAACGGCGTGCTCGTCCCGCCCGACGACTACTGGCCGCGGGTCCGGGCCGCCTGTGATGAACACGGCGCGCTGCTCGTCGCCGACGAAGTCCTGACGGGCTTTGGGCGGACAGGCCGCTGGTTCGGGCATCAACACTGGGATGTGACGCCCGATTTGATCACGGTCTCGAAGGGCATCACTGGGGGCTACGGCGTGCTCGGCGCGGTGATCGTGCACGAGCGCGTCGCGGCCCAGTTCGAGAAGCAGACGCTGCTCGCGGGCCTCACGCAATACGCGCACCCTCTCGGCGTGGCGGCCGCGCTCGAGGCGATCCAAGTCTACGAGGACGACGGGCTGATCGGCCGGTCCGCCGAGATGGGCCCGAAGCTGCTCGCGGGCCTCGAAGGCTTGCCACACGTGGCCCGCGCGCGCGGCCTGGGTCTCTTGGCCGCGGCCGACCTGGACCTCGACGCAGACGGCTGCCGCCGGGTCGCGGCGCGGCTAAAGGACGAGCGCCTGCACGCGTACGTGCGACCGAACGACCGCACCATCATCATGGCGCCCCCGCTCTGCCTCACCGACGCGGACCTCGCCGAGGGCCTCGCCCGGATCGGACGCGCACTGTCCTGATCGGAGCGTTCGCGCCGCCTCAGCGAACGAGCTGAAACCCGTCGAAGAAGCGCGCGCGGTCGGCGGTGCAGTCGCCGGATCCGCAGATGTGGGAGGCCACGTAGAGGCGCGGGGCGACCCAGTAGACGCGCATCTCCGTCCCGCCCACACCCCGCTCCGACATGCAGCGACGCGCAGGGACCGGTGCCTCGAGCGGCTGGAACACAGCGTCCGGGTCATAGCCCCGGCACATGCTGTCGAGCATGGCGTCGATGGAGGCGCCCAGCGTGCTGTAGTCGCGGTAGTCCTTGACGGTCACTTGGAATGCGCGGTCCCGGGCGACATCGTCGAGTTCCCAGGTGGAACCCACCCAGGTCCCGGCGTTCACATGGTGGGTCGTCGAGCGGTGCCCCGGAGGCCGCGGAAACACAGCGCGAAACCCCATGTCCGGCGGGGCGACGGCCGTCCAGCCGCGCGGGGCTTGCGCCGCCGCCGTGGACACCAAGGCCGTGAGGAGCAGGAGAACCCCCACCTTCAGAAGTGCCGCAGCGGATCGATGCATGGAGGGTTCATAGCAAAGCCCCCCGGGGAGCGGGACAGCGTCGCCGTTTGACGTCGGGACGGCGCGCGACAGAGTGCGCCCCATGGGTGGACGACATCTCAACAAGGTGCGCGACTCGGTCGCGGGCGCGCTCGACGCGCTCGACGACGGGGCGCGGATCGCGGTCGGAGGCTTCGGGCTCTGCGGCAACGCCGAGGCGCTGATTCAAGGTGTGGTCGCGAGCGGCAAGAAGGACCTCCACCTCGTCAGCAACAACGCCGGCAACATGGGCAAGGGGCTCGCTGCCTGGCTGCGCGCGGGGATCGTCGCGCGCGTGACGTGCACCTACCTCGGCAACAACGAGGACCTGCACGCGGCCATGCGCGACGGCAGCGTCCACATCGAGGTCATCCCGCAGGGCACGTTCGTCGAGCGCCTGCGCGCCGCGGGCGCGGGGATCCCCGCGTTCTACACGCCGACGGGCGTCGGAACCGTGGTCGCGGAGGGCAAAGAGACCCGTGAGTTCAAGGGGCGCACGTACGTGCTGGAAGAGGCGCTGCCCGTGGACATGGCGCTCATCCGGTGCCGCGCGGCCGACCCGTTTGGCAACGCCCGCTTCTGGCGAACCGCGCGCAACTTCTCGCCCATCATGGCGACCGCCGCGACGACCACCGTGCTCGAGGCCGACACCCTCGTGGCGCTCGGCGAGATCGACCCCGATGACGTCCACCTGCCCGGCGTGTTTGTGCACCGCGTACTGGAGGTCACGGAGCACGAGGACCCCTTCGAGTACCGCACTGTCCGCGCCCGGGAGACCGCGTCATGAGCTGGACCAAGCAGGACATGGCCGCACGCGCCGCGGACGAGATCGCGCCGGGCAGCATCGTGAACCTGGGCATCGGGCTACCGACGCTGGTCGCGGACTACCTGCCGGATGACGGCTCCGTCTGGTTCCAGTCGGAGAACGGCCTGCTCGGCATGGGTCCGTTCCCGTACGAAGGCGACGAGGACCCGCAGCTCATCAACGCGGGCAAGCAGACGGTGACGGCGGTCCCGGGGGCGAGCTTCTTCGACTCGGCAACGAGCTTCGCGATGATCCGCGGCGGGCACGTGGACCTCGCCGTGCTCGGCGCCATGCAGGTCGCGATGAACGGAGACCTCGCCAACTGGTCCATCCCCGGCGGCAAGACGATGGGCATCGGCGGCGCGATGGACCTGGCGAGCGGCGCCAAGCGCATCCTGGTGTTGACCAAACACGTCGCGAAGAACGGTTCTCCCAAGCTGCTGGAACGGTGCTCGTTCCCGCTTACCGCGGTGGGATGCGTGCACCGGGTCATCACAGAGATGGCGGTGCTCGACGTCGCCGGCGACGGCTTCCGGGTCGTGGAGAAGGCCCCCGGGATCGAGGACGCCGCCCTGGCGGAAGCGACGGGCGCACCGCTCATCGAGTGAGTCCCCCCTTCGGGTGCCGCTTGCGCGCCAGCCAGGCGAGAACGACTCCCAGGCGGCCAGCCCTCCCTCAAACGAGGACTCCCCATGTCCTCGCAGGGGCCCTACGCTCACGTGGAAGTGACCGTCCGGGTCGAGCATGGAGAAGGCCTGTACACGCTCATCGCGAGCGGGGAGTACAGCGTCGACGACCTCTTTTTCGCCTTCGAGCACCTGGTCACCGAGCTGCGCAGCACGACTCCACCACGCGCTCGGCCCGCGCTGGTCCTCGATGTAAGAGAGTCGGAGTCGCTGCTCCGGCGCCCTCCGGACGAGACGCGCCGGATCATCTCCCGCTTCCGGCGCCACGAGGGCCTGTTCGCGCGACGGGTCGCCATCATCGTCCGCGGGCACGCCCGCTACGGCCTCATGCGCATGGCAACGACGTGGGCCGCCCTCGCGGGGTACGAGGCACAGGTGTTCTTCGAACCCCACGCGGCACGAAGCTGGGTGGTGCCGCGCGAGGGTGTACCTTCGCTCGCATGCGACTGAGCGCCATCGCCCCCCGCACGGTCTGCGTGGCCTGGCTCCTGCTCGGCTGCGGAGGCGAGAGCGCTCCGCCCGTCGCGAAGGAGACTGCACCCGCGGTTGGGCTGGCCGTTCCTACGGGTCCGGAGGCGGAAACGCCCCCAGCGAACGCCGAGCTCATCGAGCCGTGCGATGCAGTCCTTCGCGTCGAGCGCGACGACGGCGGCGTGGTCGAGGAGCAGGTCAGCGAGCCTGTCTCATGGCCTGTGGAGGGCCTCTCGTTCCACGTCTCGGCCCGGCGCGATGCGTCGGGGTTGGCCGTCGTCGCCACGGTGTACAACACGACGGAGTCTTCTCTTTCGTTCGACTCCGACACCGGCGGCGACCCGAGGAGCATAGGCCCGTTCCGCGCGAGCCTCCCAGGCGCAGGTGAACTGCCCGGCTGCGCGCCGTCGGTGCCGTCACAGACCCGCCGTGAAGTACTGCCCGCGGGGGCGAGCGTTCGCTATGTGCACACGTTGTGTTCGGACGAAGGCAGCGCGGCTTCGATGGCACAGTGGACGTTCGCCATGGCGGGCACGAGCCTTCGCGGTGAGGTGACGCTGCCGTGACCGTGAGCCGTGGGCGAGGGGCTCGTCGTGGCCCGGCTCACCCGATTCTCGTGGTACCACCTCCCCATGAGTCTGTCGGACTGGTCGAAGCGGAACGACACCGGGGTGTGGTCTCAGCGTCAGCCCCTCCAGCCGCCTCCGCGCTTCCAACACGCGGCGGTGGCGGCCGCATGGGAGCGCATGGAGCAGGTGGCGCTTCACCAACTGCGACGCGGCATCTCGGTCCCGTCGCGGCTGCGATGGTTCCAGCTCATCGACAAGGGCTGGAGCGAACCCACGGGGCTGCTCGCGGTCGCCACGCCGCGCCGAGAAGACGGTCCGGTCGATCGCTTCCTGCTGATGTTCGCGGAAGAGCCCGCCGCGCATCTGGCCGAACTGGAAGCGAGCTACGGGTGCGGGCTCGAGGTCTTTCAGGAATGGCCCGGCAACGTGGGTCTCGCGCACGCGCTCAAGCGCGGCTGCAGCCACCTCGAGTCTCCGGAGCGCTGGTACCGCTGGTCGGACGACGCGATGAGCGAGCTCTCGGTCGCGCTGGATCTCGTCGCCCAGGCGTGGGCGCATCGGCGCTACTGGTTCGGCCTGGAGGGCTGAAAGCCGACCGTGTTGGCGCAGGGCAAGCGGTCGCGATGGACGTGCGGGTGGGCGCTCGCCGTCGGCCTGACGGGCTGCATTCCCGTACCGATCGCGGCGCCCCCAGCCAAAGCTGCGCTGGGCTTCGGCGCCGTGTTCGGCGACCCGCTTCCCACCGACGAGGGCGTCCCGCTCAGCCGCAGCGAAGGGGTCATGGTGGGCCGCATCGGGGTGACTCCGCTCTCCATGTTTCAACCCGCGCACCGCCGTCCGATCGACATCGAGGGCGGCTACACGTTCACCGTGTTCACAAACGAACGTCGGCAGAACCGCAACCGCCACGGCGTCTACGGCGGGCTCGCGGCCCACGTCGGCGACTGGTTTCTCGGCCAGCGGTGGCGGAGCCGCATGACGTTTCGTGCGCACGGCGACTACCTCGTCATGCAGGACTTCGCAGGCGACGGGGGCGGGGTCGGCTGGGCGATCGGCTTCGAAGCCGCGCGCTTCACCGGCCACGAGCACGACGGCGAGGAGCTGTTTCGCGGCTTCTACTCCGGGGAACTCTCGATCGGCGCCGAGGCGTTCGGCGCTTATCACATCGTGGGCAACGCCGAGTACGGGACGGTGGGCCTCGCGGTGACCGTGCGCTGGCCGGCGGCGCTCGGCCTCTTTCTCATCCCGCTCTCAGGCAACTTTTGACCCTCGACCGCATCACCCCGACGCGACGCCCCGAGCGCAGCAACGACGGCACACAGCGCTGGCGCGAGCTCCTGTTTGTGCACTGGGAGGTCGACGAGGAAGCGCTACGTGCGCTCGTCCCGGCGCGCTTGTCCCTCGACGCGTACGAAGGCACCCACTACGTCGGCCTGGTCCCCTTCAAGATGCGGGGCACCCGAACCTCCTGGATGCCCCGGGGCACGGGGCTCGACTTTCTGGAGACGAACCTCCGCTGCTATGTGCACTACGAAGGGCGGCCCGGGGTGTACTTCTTCTCCCTCGAGGCCGCGTCGTGGCTGGCGGTCCGCGTCGCGCGCGCGGTGTGGAAGCTGCCCTACCATCACGCTTCGATGGCGGCGATGGAAGACGGCGCAGAGGTGCACTACACGAGCCGCCGCAAAGACGGAAGCGGCGCGAACCTCGACGTGCGCTACCGCGTCGGCGACCCGCTCGGCCCGTCGCTGCCCGGCAGCCTCGAGCACTTCTTGCTGGAGCGCTACCTGCTTTTCAGCGAGCGCGGTGAGCAGTTGCTCGAAGGCCAAGTCCACCACGTGCCCTACCCCGCGCACCACGCGGAGGTGCTCGCCCTTGACGAAGGACTTATCGCCGCCGCCGGACTCCCGGCTCCAGCGCGCGCGCCGGATCTCGCACACTACGCGCCGGGTGTGGACGTGGAGGTGTTCGGCCCCTGGCCCGTTTGAGAAGGTCGATTCAGTCCTCTCTGCGCCGCCCACCTCGTGGTACTGCATGCGGATGCAGCTGTCCGACACATCAGCGCAAGAGGGGGTTCGGCGCGTCGCCCTCGCCCCCCTGAAACAGGCGCGGACCGCCGCTGCGCAGCTCGGGGATGCGAGCCCGGGCGACCACGAGCGCACACTGCACGCCCTCCGGGTGAGCTTGCGTCGGCTCCGTTCGTGTCTGCGCGCGTACGAAACCGTGCTCGAGCCGGCGCTCCCGACCAAGCTCCGCCGGCGCCTTCGGAAGATCGCGCGCGCGACGAACCCGGGCCGGGACGCGGAGGTGCAGCGCGCCTGGGTCGCACGCTTCGGGGAGGCCGCCGAGCCCCATGAGCGAGCGGGGATGAGGTGGCTGGAGGCGCGTTTGGCGGCGGAAGCGAGCGCTCACTACGGGGACATCCGCGGCGCCGTACTCTCCGACTTCGGCGCGGTCGACGCGCGTTTGCAGAAACGCCTTAGCGAATACTCCCTGTGTTTCACCGTGGGTCGAGGCCACGGCCAACCGCGCTTCGGGCAGGTCGCGGCCGACGCCATCGAGACCCACCTCGACGCCTTGGTCAACGGCCTTGGCCAGGTCGAGAGCACCGCCGACGAGGAGAAGGCCCACGACGCCCGCATCGACGGGAAGCGTCTTCGCTACCTCATCGAGCCGCTGCGCGCGGAACACAAGGCGGCCAAGGCGCTCGTGAAGCGCCTGAAGCGGCTGCAAGACCTGCTCGGCGACCTGCAAGACCTCTACTTCCTTCGCGGGACGGTGGGCCAGGCGCTCGAGGAGCGGGCCCTCGCGCAAGCGCGTCAGCTGCGGGCGGCCGCCGAAGACGGCCGTCTCGGGGAGGCGCTCGAGGCCGACGAGCGAGCGGGGCTCATCGCACTCCTGGCCCGGATCGCCGAGCGAAGGACCGCCCAGTTCGAGGTGCTGTTCGAGCTCTGGTTGTCGGGTGAAGGCGAGCTGACGCGCTTGGCGGCGGACGTGCGCCGGTTCTGCGCGCATCTCCGCCACGAGCCTGTGGAGATCGAGCGCAAGTACCTCCTCTCGACCGTGCCGCCCGAGGTGCACAACCACCCCTTCGTGGAGATCGACCAGGGCTACCTGCCGGGCTCGCGGATCACCGAGCGTGTACGGCGCACCCGGCGCGAAGACGGCGAGAAGCTCGTCCGGACGGTGAAGTACGGGCGCACGCTCCGGCGCATCGAACTGCAGGAGAAGCTCACTCCCGAAGTCTTCGGAACCTTCTGGCGACTCACGGAAGGCCGGCGCGTCGAGAAGCGCCGATACATCGTTCCCGCCGGAGAACTCGTATGGGAGGTCGATGTCTTCTCCGATCGCGACCTCGTGCTGGCGGAGATCGAACTCCCCAGCGAGGACACCGAAGTGGTCCTCCCCGCGTGGCTCGCCCCGCACGTCGTCCGCGACGTGACCGACGAGCCGGACTATCTGAACGTGCACCTCGCGAAGTAGCGGCGCCGTTGACTTCCGCACCCCGCAGCGGATAGGCCACCTGGCATGCAACTGCCGACTCAAGGCGCCGCCCTCGAAACTGACCACGACGCGTTCAGCTACCAGGCGCTCGGCAAGCACATCGGATTCGACTTCGAGCAGGCCCCAGTCATCGCGCGTGGCGGCTTCAATAGTGAATGTGGATCGTCTCGCGGTGCAGGCGCGCGTCTGGCAGCGTGAAGCGCGCGTCTTCGTAGCTGGGCGGGCCGAACATGTTGTGCGCGTCGTTGCTGGCGCCGGTGCCCTCACTAGGGATCCCGAACAAATTGCGGTCGAGGTCGTTGTTGCCGTTCTCGTCGTGGAACACGGCCACCGCGTACTCGCCGGGTGTGACGTCGTCGAAGACACAGACCGCGCGATGGTTCGCCAACGCCACGTCACGCGTCTCGCCCGCGTTGTGCTCACGCTCGGTTGGGTAGCCGCGCGGGCCGCGCCAGATCGCGCAGTAGACCTTGCCGTCGTTGTTCCGCGTGTGGACGGTCACGATCAACCGATGCGGCGGCGGCTCGGGGTCAGACAACGCCGACGTGAGCTGCGCCCGAGACGCGGCCGGCACGACGAGCCAGCCCACGGCGAGCCACGCCAGCGGGAACAACAGCATCGACCCTCGTCGGAGAATGAACACGGCGCACGGCGAAGATAGCAGCAAGCGAACCTATGGCGCCGCAGGGCTCCCCCCTGGTGGCCACATCCGTCCGTACGACGCTCGCTGGAGCGGTCGATTCACCCGCGCACCGCGAATGAACTCAGTGCCCGTGGTGCTGCTGGTGCGGGTCGTTCACCCGAGGCGTGCCGGCGTGGCAGTGGTGCTCGGGGCGCTGGCCGTGCACGGTGAAGCCGAAGCTCATCCGGACGGTGAGGGCGCCTTCGATGCCCTGCGTCGCGACGGCGGCGCCGACGTTGCCGTTGTCGTGGTCGATGAGCGGGATCGTCAGCCGAGCGCCCACGGAGACCGGGCCGAAGGTGAGGCTCTGGCCCACGTGAAGGCCGGTGCTGCCCGCGTAGCCGCTCGTCTCAGTGCGGTGGGACATACCGAGCTCGAGCCCGAAGAAGTCCCATCCCCCGGACAGCCCGCCCGCAAAACGGAACGCCTCGCCTGTCTCGTACTGTCCCTGGCCGAAGAGGCCGATGAAGCCGTCCATGTTCTGGGCGGGGAACAGGTGGTAGCGAAGGTCCAACCCGAAGCCGTGCTGCAGGTCGTTGCCGCCGCCGAAGGAGTACAGCTTGCCGAGCCGCAGCTCACCGCGCAGCTCACCGTCCGCCGCCTCTGCAGGGGAGGCCAGCTGATCTGCATCCTGCGCTGACGCCGTGCCGGTCCACGCGAGCCCGAGGAGCGCTGCTGCGAGCGCGAGTGTGGTCGTTGAGGTCTTCATGTTGTCTCCCGTCCCTCTCCCGCCGGCCACACGTTAGCGTCACTCGCCCGAGGCGCAAAACTGTTGTGTGAGCATCGACCGTCGACGTAGGCTGGAACCTCGCGTGAACGGCTTCTCCGCACCGGCACGGACCCCGCGCGAAGCCGATTCAGGGCGCCCAGTAGCTCGGCTGCGCCAGGGCGAGACGCCAGACCCGCGCTTGGTCCGAGACCGCGGTCTCCACGAGGGTCTGGCACCCCCCGGTCGTCTGAAGGCGCACCAGCCTCCGCTGCCCTGAGCCGTATTCGCAGAGCGCAAAGCTCGCGGTCTCGCGGGTCGGATCGGGGATGGCGTGGGTGTATTGGCACTCCACGTCGTAGTCGAACCCGCGCTCATCCGTCTGGCAGTGGTCGCCGCCTCCGAGGCGGTTGTCCCCCGTGTCGGCAACGAGGGACACGCGCTGCACGCGACTCGGCTGCCCCTCCAGGTCCGTGCGCGGACCAGCCCACACCGTCTGATGGAAGTTGCGGCTGTAGGCGGCCGAGATCGTCTGCACGAAATAGCCCTCCCGAGAGGACGTATGCGGGGGCATGTTCATCAGCTGGCGGTTCCACGGATCGAAGTCCATCGCCGCCGCGCCCGTCAGGCTGAGGATGCGCATCCAGCGTCGGTCGAGCGGACTTACCGTGGCCGACCGGAACGAGCTGATCCCCAGATCGGAACTCGTGAACCACTGAGCCTCGGCTGTCCCGCCGCTCGGCTCAAACACGGTCAAGGTACTGGCCCGCTCGCCCCCGGCGCTGCCGCTGGCGACGATCACCCGAAGCTGCCCCTCGGGGTTGTGGATCGGCAGGATGTCGATGGTCCGCCCGGTGACGTCGGCGCTCCAGAGCTCAGCGTCCGTGTTGGCGTCGATCGCGGAGACCCACCCCTCGCCCCCCACGACGACGGTCGAGGGAGGCGCGAAGCCAACCGCGAAGGGCACGTCGTTCAGCCGGCCGCCCGCGTCCAACGCCTCGCACGCACAGGCTTCGTCTTGGCTCTGCACCGACCAGCGGTAGACCCGGCCACCACAGCCAGCCGTGCGGTCGTTGTCGAGATCTTGGGCCGCGCCCAGGACCCACGGCAGCGGGCACCCGCCTTCGCACGTCACCGTGGGCGCGCACCCGTCCTCCGACGGCTGCGAGCCGTCCGACCGTGGCGTCCCGCCGTCGGCCACCGGACCGCCATCGGTTCGCTCGCCAACCTGCCAAGGGCTCAGGTCTGGCAGGCAGCCGGCAAGGCAGAACACCAGCGCGAGGAGCGCCACGCCCGTTTGGGCCGTCCGAGAGGCACGCACTTCAGGAGCGTGACACGCCCGGACACCGCTTGCCGCGCCGATTCCAACACGCCGGTCCGCCCGCGCTGGTGGAGGGTTCACGCCTCGGCGGCGACCGGGGTCTCAGCCTTGGCCTTCTCGGCCCGCTTCTGCATCGCGCGCCATGACTTGTTGAGCGGCATGTACGTGCCGAACACGAGGTCCCAAAGCGGCGAGGTGATCCCGAAGCGATGATGCGGTGAATCGAAGTGATGCATCATGTGGTAGCGCTTGATCCACTTGCCGGGCCCACCCTTGGGGTTGAAGTGGTGGGTGTAGTAGTGGAGCCAGTCGTAGGCGATGTAGCCGAGCGCAGTCCCGCCGAGCACGGGCCAGAAGTACGCGCCGAAGACGAAGTAGTAGACGAACGCCACCACGGCCGCGACTGGCCAGATCCCGATGGGTGGCAGCACCAGGCGCATCGGATCGTTCGGAAAATCGTGGTGGTAGCCGTGCAGGATGAAGTGGTTTAGGCGCCCCTTCTGTGACTTCGGCACAAAATGGAAGCCGAAGCGGTGGAGGAAGTACTCGATCAGCGTGGTGATCATCACGCCGCCGAGGAACGCCAGCAGCCCCACCCACCAAGTCATCCCAGTGACCGCGGTGTACAGCCCCATCGCGACCATCCAGCCAAACCAGATGCCCGGCGTGATGGGGTGCGCCTGCGCCATGTACTTCTCGAGGAACTCGTTCTTGTACACCTGGATCCGCAGAGGGCGGTTCTTGCCCTTCGGCAGCTTGATCTTGCCGTCCGCGAGCTCGTGTACCTGATCGGTAAAGTCCAGCAGGCCCATGCGAATGGGGGTAGCACGCGGCCCGCGAGGGAACAAAACGGCGGGAGAGTACGCGCACGCGGCGACGGTGAAGGTCAGCTCGCTCGGCGCAGCTGCCCGCCGATGCCGTAGGTGAGGCCGCAGTCCACCAGCTCGCCCGCAGACCACTGGGAATCCACGCCGGGGAGGTTCGCGAGCCATGTGACGGCCGTCGACAAGTCGGCGAAGACGCGGTTCGGTTCTCGGCTGCGTGACAGGAGAAACACGCCATTGACGAACGCACGCAATCCGGAGGTCACCATTCCGTGTCCTGTCAACACGAACGCGGTCCCCAAGCTGGATCGCTCGGTCTCCACAACCATCTCGTGGATCTCGTTGCGGAACCCTTCGTCGAAGCGGGGCACCCAGCCTTCAGCGTGGACGGCGACGAGGACGGCAACCCCGTCCGGCCAGTTCTCGGCTTGTCGCTGGAACTCGGCTCGCAACACCCGGATGTGCGTCACTGTCGGACAGCCTCGGTAGATCGCGATCAGCAGGTTGCGGTCCTGCACGAAGGTCGCGTCGTCGTCCTCATAGAACACCTTGCCCACGCTCTGTCCATACGGAGGGGAGCCCCAAATCTGGACCCTCCGCAGCGGCACAGGCACGCCAGAGCACATGATGTGCCGGTTGGCCCTCCGGGTCTTTTCCTGTCACAGTCGTGTGACAGGAAGGTTGCATAGCGAGTCACACTCCCGTGATTTGCTGCAATCTCCAGTACTTACTCATGCCTCCCGAGCCCGCCGTACGTGACAGCGACGAGTCAGAAGACTCCTTGCGTCCGCTGGCGCGCCAACCGGACGCGGCATTGACCTCCCCGAAAGGGGACGACGCGGATGACAGCGGGCCCCGGCGCCGGCCGCCGTCGTGGGGCCGCCAGGCGACCGCGGCCGACGCCGACGGAGCACGATTCGACTGGGCGCAGCGCCTCGAGAACGACCGGACGACCGATTGGGGCTCGTTGGTTGCCGACCTCTCGAACGGCCCCCCAGACCCGGCGTGGCGCGTGCACGATCGGACCCATCTCGAGTTCGCGGTGCGCTATCCGATCGCCCACCGACAGAAGACCGCCGCGCACGAATGGGAGGCGTACTTCTTCGTTCCGGAGAGCCTCCGGCTCGACAGCGCCACCTACACGAAGTCGGACATCTACGCCGACCTCCAGTCCTATGTCCGGTTCGCGGTCCCCGAAGTCGCGTTCGCGGACCTCGACGGCGAACCGCTTCGGCGCCTCTCGGCCGCGATGCACGATCCCGAGCCGGAGGGCGTGACGTCGGAGCTTCGGCTCTTCGCATGCGCCGTCCGCGCGGCCGCCGTCAGCCACCAGCGTGACATCGTGCAGGCGCTCGCCGATCCGGCGCGTCGGCAGGCCGGGTTCACGGCCGCCGCCAAGATGCTCGAAGACGGCGCCCGCATCACCGAGGGGCTGCGCGAGGAGCTGCGGTCGCATCCCGGCGCCGATGACACGAGACTGACGGCCGCCGAGTGGGTCGACGAGGACGTGAGTCGGCTGCTGGAGACGATCTTCGGGCGGCTGTCGACCAAGCTGAAGAAGGCCGAGGCGCCGGAGGTCCTGTGCCAGGCGATGGTCGACGCGGCCGTTCGCGAAGCCCGCTACCGGCAGGAGTCGGGCCTCGGCGGGGTTGGGCATTCGGAGACGAGCAAGCGTGGCGCCGAGCACCTCGAGTTTCGCCGGCACGTCCTCAAGCGCTTCACGTCCTCGGTGCTCTGGCTCACCCACGAGGTGAGGCAGGGCGCGCGCATCGTTCTGCAGGTCCTCTACGCACTCGCGGCCGGGGTCGCGATGGCGTTCGCCGTCACCGCGGCGCTGTGGAACGGCGCGCCTCAGTTCTCCAACAGCAACGCGCTCTGGATGTGGTCCGCTGTCGCCGTCATCGCCTACATGGGCAAAGATCGCATCAAGGCGCTGCTCCAGGCGGGGTTCTCGAAGCTCGTCTCGAAGCACTTCGCCGACCGCCGCTGGAGCATCCGCGGAGGCCGCAAGAACCGGCTGCTGGGCAAAGTCGACGAGGTCACGGGCTTCGTCGACTTCCACGCGCTCCCGGAGGCGGTGTTGGAGAAGCGACGCTCGACCCGGCGTCACCCCATCGAGGAGCTGTCCCGCCCCGAGAAGGTGCTCTGGCACCGCAAGTCGGTGCGCCTCGACACCCGCGAGATCGAGAGCGTGGACCGCCGGTTCGACGCCCTCACGGAGATCTTCCGGCTCGATCTTCGCCGCTGGCTCGCCCACACCGACGACCCCAAGCGCCGGATCTTGTTCGCCGCGCCCGACACGGGTGAGGTCTGCTCACGGATGGCGCCGCGCGTCTACAACATCGGCGTCGTGTATCGCCTCAAGACGGACTCGGCCGAGGCGCCGTGGCACCGCATCCGCGTCGTCGTGAGCCGCAAGGGCATCCTGCGCATCGACGAAATCGATGTCGACGACGAGGAGCGCGCCAGCGTGATGGCGCCGGCTTCCCTCTGAGGGCCGTCTCTCGAACCGGTCAGCGGCTCCAGCGGAGCGTCTCGGCGTGGCCCGGGATGACGAGGTTCTGGTTCAGCCCCTCGGGGTTCGAGATGAAGATGCCGCCGCGCGAGGAGTAGAACGCAACCATGCGGCAGTCGGGGCTGAACGCGGGGTCTTTGTTTGTGCCCTGGCCCTGCGTCAGGCGCGTGTAGCGCTGCGTTCCGAGGTTCACGGTGAAGATGTCGAAACCGCCCGACAGGCCGGTGAACGCGAGCAGCGGTCCGCCCTCGGCGACGGGGCACCAGGCGGGGGTCTGGTTGTGGTGGCCGCGGAACGTCACGCGCGTGGGCTCGCCGCCGCCGGCGCTCATCGTGAAGATCTGCGGACTGCCGTGCCGGGTCGACACGAACGCGACCCGCCCCCCGGGGCCCCCGCAGGCGGGCGAGACGTCGATGCCTGGATGGTTCGTCAACCGGCGCACGTCCTCGCCCTCGAGGTTGCTGCTGTAGATCTCCGCGTTGCCGTCGCGGCTCGAGCTGAAGTACACGCGGCTGCCACAGACGCTGACGCCCATGTTGAGGCCGTCCGCCTGGATGATCGGGCGCTCGTCCACGCCCGTCCGGGTGATGAACATGTCCTCGTTGTTGAGGATCGAGTACCAGACGCCGCCCCGCCCGAACGAGGGCAGCATCGCGATGCCCTCCCCGCTCGAGACCCGGCTGACGCGCTCGCCGTCGAAGCTCGCGACCATGACGTCCTTGCGCCCAGGTCCGCGCCGCCGCGCGAACGTGATGCGCGTGCCGAACGCGCCCGCCCGTCCGGTCAGCACGTTGAGCACCTCGTTGGCGAACTGGTGCATGAACGACGTCATCTCGGCCACGTTGCCGCGGTAGCTGCGGCTCAGCGTCGGCGTGTCGCCGCGCGCGACCTCGTAGAGGCGCATCTGCACACGGATCTGTCGGCCCTCGCGCACGACCTCGCCCTTGATGACGCCCTGCGCGCCCACCGCGCTCCATGAGGCAGGCGCGATGCCGAGGCCCTCGTCCTCGAGGTTGGCCACGAACGAGCGGGCGTCGAGTACCTCGAACAACGACACCAGCCGCAGATCGTTGCGCACCGTGCTCGCGCCCGCCGGACCGAGCGTGTCGTCGCCCCGGATATTGGGGATGGCGATCCGATAGAGCGCGCGGTCGGGCGAGTCCACGTCGATGACCGCAACCCGCGCGGGGAGAACCTCCTCGTCGCCGACATCGCTGGCGTTGGGCGGGGTCTCGTCCTCTTGGCCGGAGACGGGGATGGCAAACGCGGCCACAATGGCCACCACGGCGGCCAGGGCGGCGAGGGTGCTGAGAGGGCGAAGACGCATGGATTCAAGTCCTTGGACGGGCGAGCCGCCGGGAGATTCTCGGCGCACGCGGGGTCGCGACGACAAAGTGTGAGGCGCGAGCGGATCGGGCTCAACGTGACGCTTGTCGCCCCGAAAAGCGCACGACCATCCGGCGTCCGATGTACTGGTCGGCGACCTCTTCCGGGGGCGGCGGGATGTGCTGGTCCGCGGCCTGAAGCCGGGTCAGCTGCTGCATGCACGACTGGTCGAACAGCGGGCTGCCGCTCGGGGTGCGCACGCTGAAGGTCACGATCTCGAGGTTCTCCCCGATCTGCACGTCGAGGCTCGTGCGCAGGCCCTCGAGGTCGTCCGGCCCGAGCGTGGTGGGCACGCTCCAACCACGGTGGAAGAACGAGAACAGCCGCCCGCGGTAGATGTTGCCCTCGGTGGCTTCGGTTTCGGTGCCCTCCTCGATCCCGTCCGGCGAGCCCTCGCGGTCCCGCTCCTCGGCGATCTCGGCGAACGCCTGGACCCGGTCGCCGAGGCGCGCGAGCACGTCTTCTACCGCGTCCGGCGGCGGCTCCTCTTCCTGGGGCTCGGGGGGCTCCATGCGCTCCGTGGGCGTCTGGTCGGTGGGCACATTGGACGGCTGGGGCGGCGCGGTGCTGAGCCGGGGCACGATCCGGTTCGGCAGCTCGTCCTCGAAGTCGATGCCGAGGGTCACGAACCGCGCCTCGATGATGTCCTCTTCCTCGATCAACAGCTCGTGGTCGGTGATCTCGGGGTCGTCCGGGATGAACTCCATCAGCATCGAAATCGCGCTCGTCGCGAGCATCATGAGCCCGGCGAACAGCGACACGATCACCGGCGCGACCACGGTGAACCCGACCCCACCGGCCACCGCCAACCCGGACAGCCACGTCGTGCCGAGCGCCGTGTCGGGGCGCGCGTCAGCGGGGTCGAGGCGGAGGGGATGGGCCATCAGGGGGCTGCCGGGCGCTCTTGGCGCGGGTCGGTAACGAGACCCACGCGCTCCACACCAGCTTGGCGAACAAACGCCAGAACCTGCGCCACGAATCCGTAGCGCACGTTCTCGTCGGCCTGGATGAACAGCTCGTCGGCCCCCAAGATCAGCGCGTTGGACTGCAGGGTCTGCCGGAGATCGTCCGGGCTCGAGTACGGCACGGGCGTCTCGTCGTCGCCGCCGGCCTCCGGGTCCCGTCCGACGATGCGGATCGAGAGGTTCGCTTCCTCGTCGATGACGAGCAGCATCATCTCTTCCTCGACGCCCATCTCCGGCGCCTCGGCGTTCGGCAGGTCGACGTCGACGCTCGCGTTCAGCAGCGGCGCAGCGACCATGAAGATGATCAACAGGACGAGCATGACGTCCACCATGGGCGTCACGTTGATCTCGGCCATCGGGGCGCGGCCGCCCCCTCCTCCGCTGCTCATTCCCATGACGTGCTCACAGGAAGTGCCGGCGGACGATGTTCAGGTAGTCGGAGGCGAAGGTCTCGACCTCCGACTCGATGACGCGCACCTTCCGGAGGAAGTAGTTGTAGGCCATGACCGCGGGGATCGCCGCGCCCAGACCCAGCGCGGTGACATAGAGAGCCTCCGCGATCTTGGGCCCGATGACGGCCAAGCTCGCGTCGTCGCCGATCTGGTGGAACACGCCCAGGATGCCGAGCACGGTGCCGGCCAGGCCGATGAACGGCGCCGTCGAGCCGGTGGTCGCGAGGAACGGCAGGAGCGCCTCAAGCTTGGTCATCTCCGTGACGCTGGCCCGCCGGAGCGCACGCTCGACGTTGTCGATGGACTCCTCGGGCCGCGCGTCTTGCGTGAGCCGCGCGAGCTCGACGTAGCCGGCGTGAAAGACCTTCGCGAGCGGCGATCCCTCGAGCGTCTTGAGCTGGGAGTAGATCGTCTCGAGCCGTTCGGGCGCCCACGTCCCGCTGGCCTCGTCGGCCCAGAACAGATCGAGGAAGCGCTTGGACTGCGAGCTGGCCTGCACCATGCGCACGCCCTTGACGCCCATGATGAACAGGCTGACGAGGAACATGACCAGCAGCACCACGACGAGGGATTTCACCTCCCACGGCGCGTTGAGCATGACGTCCCAAAAACCGGGGCTGGCGGCGCCCGCGCCCGCGGCTTCGCCCCCGCCGGCTTGCAGGGTGACCAGATGTGCGATGTTCACGTCGTGTTGCATGGGCTCTCCGGGAGGCGCGGGGCGCCGTTCGCGGACCGAAGCACGCCGGATCCTGCGCTGTCAACGCGCGCCCCGTCTTCCGCGCGTCGGAGCGCCACGAGCGTGCCGCAACCGCCATTGGCCTCGACCCGCGCCTGGCTGCTCATGTGGACGCGCAGGCCCGCCGCCCGCATGCGCTCGTAGACGGCCTCGTAGCGGTCCCGACCGACGGGCCCGAGCGTGCTCGTCGGCACCGCGTTGTACGCGTAGAGGTGTGCTCGAAGCCCCAGCGGCAGCGATCGGGCGACAAACGCGTCGACCTCGGCGTCCGTGTCGTTGAGGCCGTCGACCAAGAGATACGCGAGCGCGGTCTTCTTTCGCCGCTTTCGGCTGAGCCCGGGGACCTCGCGCCCGAGCACCTCGAAGAGCGCGTCGAGGCCGGGCGCGTGGGGTACCGCGCACGCCCGCGTCGGCTCGGTGCCGGCGTGCACCGAGACGGTCAGCCCGTTGTGCGGCGCGTGCAGCGCCTCGACCAGCCGATCGAGCGGGCCGCCGCTGGTCGTGAGGCTCGGCGCGATCCGTCTCGCTCGACACCAATCGAGGAACGGCAGCAGCGCACGGTTGTGCAGCGGCTCACCCACCCCGCTCACGGTCACGCGGGTCACCTCGGCCCCATCCGCCAGCACCGCCTCGACCTGGCCGATCATCTCCTCGAGCGAGAGCGGCCGGGTCAGCCCGAAGGCGCCCGAGGCGCAGAACGGGCACCCCACGGCGCAGCCGACCTGGCAGGAGACACAAAGGCTGTGCGACCGGTACAGCACCGCCTCGACGGACGCGCCGTCGTCGAGGTGGACCTCGTAGCGCAGGTTCTGCGGGGAGCGTTGGACGCGTTCGAGGCGGAGCACAGGAAGGAGCTACTTCAGACTGCCGAGCCGTGCCACGCGACCGACAACCTGCCGGCGGACGGGTTTGGTGGGTATACTCCCGACCGCCTACCGATGAGCTCTTCCTCCTCAGGTGATTCCGACCCGAAGCCCGGGTCCGACGCTGCGCCCGACGGCAGCTCCGTGCGCGCCGCGAAGCGCCCACGGGCCAGCGTGCCGCCGTCGCCCAGCCGCACGCTCGGCGGCACGCCCCGTCAGGAGAAGAAGCGGCTCGGGAAAGAGCCCGCCAAGGGCGCCGGGCCCGAGGCCAAGTCGGACCGTCCCAGCCGCCGCCCCTCCAGGCCGCTGTCGAAGATGGGCATGAGCACCCTTCAGGGCACCGGCCCGCTGCGTCCGGAGGAAGAGGACGAGGCGGTGTCCGAACCCGCGCCCTCCGAGCCGGTTTCGTCCGAAGCGGTGCAGCTCGACTCCGTGGACATGCAGCGCCTGTCGCTGGTGGAGCTTCCGGAGATCGCGCGGTACGGCAAGTACGAGCTGCTCGGCCGCATCGCGTATGGCGGCATGGCGGAGATCTTCCTCGCCCGCGAGATGGGGCACGAAGACACCCGACGCATGATGGTGGTCAAGCGGGTCCTTCCGCACGTCGCCGAGGACGGTCAGTTCGTGGACATGTTCCGCGACGAGGCGCGCCTCGCGATGCAGCTCAACCACCCGAACATCTGCCACGTCTACAACTTCGGCGAGGCGGAAGACACGTACTTCATCGCGATGGAGTGGGTGAACGGCATGCCGCTCTCGAAAGTCATCCGCCGCGCGCGCGACGGCGGGGGCATCCCGATCCCGATCATCCTCAAGATCATCGCGCAGGTCGCCGAAGCGCTCGACTACGCGCACCGGGCCTGTGATACGGCCGGCGAGCCGCTCGGCGTGGTGCACCGCGACGTCAGCCCGCAGAACATCATGGTCAGCTACGACGGCGTCGTGAAGCTGCTGGACTTCGGCATCGCCAAGGCGACCAGCCACAGCACGCGGACCGAGGCGGGGGTCATCAAAGGCAAGTTCGCCTACATGTCGCCGCAGCAGTGCGTGGGCGAGCCCATCGACTCGCGGGCCGACATCTTCGCGCTCGGGATCTGCCTCTACGAAGCGCTCACCGGCAAACACGCCTTCAAGCGCAAGACCGAGTTCGAGACGATGACCAAGATCGTCGGGGACCCGGCTCCGAAGGCACGCGCGCGACGGCCCGAGGTGCCCGAAGAGGTTGAGGCGATCATCCAGACCGCCCTGATGAAGCAGCCCGAGCGGCGCTACCAGACGGCGGGCGACATGCAGATGGCGATCGAGTCGCTGCTGCCCACGCTCGGCACGCCGATCAACTCCTCGCGCATCGGGGACTACGTCTCGGCCTTGTTCCCCGACGAAGTGCGGGACGGGCCCCAGCTCGACACGCGGCTGAAGGGAAGCCTTCCGCCCAAGTCGGGGGTCTCCGAGCTCGCGAGCGAGCCGCGCCCGAAGTCTCCGAACGCCACACACACCGAGGCACCCTCCGTGCCGCCGCCGGAAGCGATCGGGCCACGCAAGAAGAAGGGCCTCGGCGCAGGCGCGTGGCTCGGCATGGGGTGTCTGCTGCTCGGGCTGACGGCAGCGGGAGCCGCGCTCGCGTGGACGCTTCTGGGCCCCGGACTGGACAGCGTCGGCCCGATCGCCGACATCCACCCCGTCGAGCCGCCCGCGCTGCCACCGCCGGTCAACCCACCGAACGAGCCGCCCGTCGAACCGCCCGTCGAACCGCCCCCCGTCGAGCCGCCGGTCGCCACCACCGGCTCGGTGATGATCGAGAGCGACCCCCCGGGCGCCACGATCCAGTTCGGCGACCGTGAGGACGCCGGGGAGACCCCGCTCGAGCTTGGGATGATCGAGCCCGGCCGCCACACGGTCCGGCTCACGCTGGAGGGGCATCGTCCGTTCGAGGGTGAGGTCGTCGTGCTTGCGGGCGGCCGCGCCACGCTGGTCGGAGAGCTGTCGCGCATCCCCGAGCGGCGGCCGCGTGGTCCGGCTTCTCCCCCTGGCCAGCTCTCGGTCAACAGCCGCCCCTGGTCCAAGGTGTACCTCGGACGGCGCCTCCTGGGCACGACCCCCATCGGCAACGTGCGTATCCCGTCCGGCAACCAGCGACTACGGCTGGTGGACCGGGACGGCAACGTCCACCACCGCCCGGTTCAGGTTCCGGCGGGCGGCCACGTTCGCGAAGCCTTCGACCTCCGCTGACGCCCGGCCGGACCAGATTGGCGCTTGCTAGGACGCGACGGGCAGGTCGGCCTTCGGCTCTGGCGACGCATTCCGAACCCGAAGCGCGGCGCCTGCGAGCACCACAACGGCGACGATGGACGTGGCGAGGGAGCCTTCGAGGCCGTACTCGCCGCCCGTCCACCAGAGGGGTCCGACCGGCTCGGCGCTCGCCCAGAGCGTGCTCGAAGTGCCGCTGACGGCGGTCCCACACAGCGCGACGGCGAGGTTCCAGCCAGCGTGCCAACCCGTGACCAGACCCAAGCTCCTTTTTCCGCCTGACACGGGCAGGAACATCGCACCGAGGGCGAGACCAAGGACGATGGTGTTGAACGTCCCGATGGCGGAGGCACCCGGGTTGCCGAGATGCGCCGCGCCAAAGAGCAGCGCCGGGACGAGGATGGCGATCGGCGCGGGGACGCGTCGTAGAAGCGAGCCCACCAAGCCGCTCCGGAATGCGAGCTCCTCAAAGTAGGCGTGGACAAACGTGCTCAGCACCAAGGATCCGACCACTGCCCAGCTGGGCGAGCCATCGAACGTCACCGAGTACGCCCCCGAAGCGACAGCGATGCCAAAGGCCGAGAAGGCGGAGAGCAGGCCGATTCCGGCTCCCAGGGCAAGTCCGAACGGCATGCGGTACACGGTCATGCCCAGCTCACCACGTCCGTGGCGACGCATCTTCACAAGCAGCAACCAGAGCCCACCCCACGTGATGAGGGTGCCGACCAGCGCGCCGACCACGGCGCCCAGCCCTTCATGGGAAGGCGAGAGCAACGCCTCCGACAGCGACGCAGCGAGGATCGCGACGACCACGAGGACGACGACCGCCAGCGTGGTCAGCGCGACCTTCCACCAAGTTCGGTCCGGGGACTCTGGGAGCGTCATGCCGTTGGTACGGGAGCGCACGGCCGCGTATTTCAGACGGTTTGCTGGCGCCGCGAAATCGGAGCCAAGGGAGTCGTCTCAGCGACAGACGAGCAGGCTGAACTCGACGCGGCGGTTCATGTTCCGGCTGAGGTCGTCGTTGCGGCGCGAGCAGTTCTCGTTGGCCCGCGGCTGAACCGAGCCATACCCCATCGTGGAGAGGCGCTCACGCGGCACGCCCATCGAAACGAGCTCGTTGGCGACGGTCACGGCGCGCTGCTGGGAGAGCGCCATGTTGTTGGCCTCGTTGCCGCAGCGGTCGGTGTGGCCCTCGACCCGCACGGCGCTGATGTCCTGGCGGGACTGCGCGCTGAGGACCATCTCCTGGAGCACGGCGCGGTTCTGGGCATCGATGATCGTGCCCCCGGTCGGGAAGTTGATGACCAGCGGCATGTGGACCCACTGCTCGACGCAGCCCTGCGGAACGGTGGTGGCCACGTAGCCGCCCTGCGCGGCCGGGACGGCGGTGCCCCTGGTGGTGGTCGTGGCGGCATATCCACCGGAGGTCGCGGTGGCGCTTGCGTTTCCACTCGCGTCGGCGTTGGCGGACAGGTTGCCCGCGGGGGTGTCGACGCTGGCGTTCGCGTCGGCGCTGACCGTGCCATCGCTGTTGAGGCTGGCTCCTGCGCTGGCGCTCCCCGCGCCGCAGGCAGAGAGAAGACCGAGGGCCGCGAGGGTGATGGTGAGTCGGACGAGGGACATGAGTAACCTCCAGCGGCGCGAGGCCGCATGCGATGGGCCCACGTACACCGTGGGACGGCCACTCTCATCGGCGCGGTCCGGGGGAGGTTTCTCGTCCGAGCGAGATTGTCAGGGCGCGGCGTCGGCCGCCGTGCGCTCCTCGAGCGGGACGTAGCCACTGGAGACATCGTTGGAGACCGAGATCCAGATCGTCGAGCTGATCCCCGCCAACATGAGCACGACGATCCCGCCGATGATCCAGAACACCGCGTTTGATCCACCCTGCTTGGCCACGGCGGAGATGTACTCGCCCGCGAAGTCGACGCCAGCCAACGTGCGACTTCGCTTGTTCCTCCGCCGCACTTGGTGCTAGCAGCGTCCGGTGAGAAGGAGTTCTGTCGTGCAACGTCACCTCGCGCCGCTCGCCCTCGTTCTGTCCCTGTCGTCGTGCGCGGGCCCCGCGACGCCGTCGCAGCTGCCCACCGTGCGGCTCAGCTACAACGAGGCGATCGTGCGCTCGGCGAACGAGCAGCTCCTTCTGAACCTGGTGCGCCTCCGCTACCTGCACGCGCCGCAGTTCTTCGAGGTCACCGCCGTCACGACCCAGTCCGCCGTCACCACGGGAAGTGCGGCCGGGATCACGAGCAACCTCGGCAACAACCTCATCGACAACAGCATCTTCACCCCGTTTGTCAGCCCGACCATCGGCGGCTCCGTCTCCATCGAGGAGCGGCCGACCGTCTCGTATGTCCCTCTTCAAGGAGAGGCCTTCGCCCAGCGCATGGTTCGACCCATCCGGCCCGAGACCATCTTCTCGATGGTGAACGTCGGCTGGCGCATCGACCGCCTGTTCGCGTGTTGTGTGCAGCGGGTCAACGAGATGAGCTCCCCCGTGATCGCGTCCTCCGACGCGCAGTACGGCGGCGATGCGTTCCGCCAGCTGGGCAACGCGCTCTACGAACTTCAGATGCGCGGCGCGCTCGAGTTCAACGCGGTGCAGGTCGCCGACGGCGAAACGGAGCTGCGGCTCACCTTCGTCACCGCGGACGAGGGGCGTGAGGCCACGCTCATGGCGCAGATTCAGGAGGCTCTCGGGCTCGACCCGAGCCTGCGGAGCTACCGGGTGCTGGCGGGCCACGCGCCCGAGACGGCCCCCGACGTGGCCCCGCCCGCTCCTTCCGCTCCCGTCGTCGCGGACGCGGGCGCCGAGGGAGACGTGAGCGCCCCCGTCGTCGTCGTTCCGCCAGCCCCCGCGAGCTCCGGCGCTGATCACCTCATCCTGCGCGGCCGCTCGCTGCTCGGTGCTCTGTTCTACCTCTCGCACGGCATCTCGATTCCGGACGGCGACCCGGGCGCGCGCTCACTCGACTACACCGATGACGACGGCAGCGACGTCACGGTGGCCAATCCCGTCCCGGGCGCGCTGCTGTCCATCGCCGTGTCCACCGACGAACCGGAGGACGCCTACGTGACCACCCAGTACCGCGACCACTGGTTCTCGTTGAGCGACCTGGACCTCGAGTCCAAGCAGACCTTCTTGCTCCTGCAGGTGCTGTTCAGCGTGCTGTCGTCCAGCGAGGGCGCCGGCCCTGTGCTGACGATCCCGCTCGGGGGCTGAAGGTTCGGCAAGGACCTTCCGCGGCGACCGGTCGTGTGCCATCGGACGCGCCGACGCGAGCGCCTCGGCGGCGCTGACGGGCTGGTAGCCCACACCCCGGCTGGACGGGCAGCGGGCTCGAACGGAACCAGGACGCCGGGACCGGATCGTTGTCCGTGCCGCGGCCGTCGCCCGGGTCGAAGTACGACCAGATGGTGCGGTTGTCTCCGGCGGCGTCGAGCAGCTCATCGACGACATTGCCCGCGGTATAGATGCTGGCCGGACCGTCGCCCTGCAGCTGGTACTTGTTCACCAGGTAGCCCTGGATGGGGGAGACGGTGATCGCGCCGGGCCGGTGGTGGTTGCCCACCTCGTCGAAGGTCGGGCGTCGAAGGAGGTTGGTCGTTCGGCCGACCCAGTCGAAGATCACGCTGTTCGCGGACCGAACCACCGTGCCGGGCACCCCCGTCCGCCGAAGACGCTGTGCCGTCGCAGGACGACACGAGGAAACTTGTCAGAAGTCACAGAGCGAGCACGTGCGGGCGATGCATGCCGCATGGTAGCGCGCGGCCAAGGAGACGGTCTTCGCCTCAACAGCCGGAAGGGGCGTCGGCGCGTGTCGGGCCCACATCCAGCAGGTTGAACCCGTCGGGCACGGCTTCGATGGTCTCGCAGCCGAGCCGCTCCAGATCATCCGACACGCGGCCCCAGACCTCCACCCGGAGCGCGGTCCCCGAGGGGAGGTTGCCTGCACCGAAGAGCCCGTTGTCCGAGGTGCCTTCCAGCAGGGAGTTGGGAATCTCCCCAGCGTAGTAGAAGCGCCTCGGGCCCGAGCTCATGGTCCCGAACGCCACCTCGTCGGTGGTCGTGAACACCCGGACTTCCGCGTTGCTCACCGGCCGGCCGTCGCAATCGCGGGCGGCGCCCGTCAGCAGCGCGGCGCCCGGCTGCCGGGCGATTCCGGAGATGGCGGTGAGCGTGTTCAGGCTGCTCTCGCGCGCCGCGGTCAGGGTGAGAGGTCCGACAGTGGGGCCCTCCGCGTTCTGCACGAGCGTCGTCGCATACGCTTCGCTCGCGCCGATGTGACCCGCCGTCCCCGCGTTGAAGCGGTATGCGGACCAGCCGCCCCGGGACACCGTGACCGCCGTGCGGCCGAGCAAGTTCGTGGTCCGGGCCTGGCAAGCTCCCGTGCACCCGGCCGAGACCACATTGTTGGCGAACGCGTGCACCGACAGCTCCGAGACCACGTCGTCGGAAAAGAAGTCGCGCACCTCGAGCACCACGGGCTCCGCTGACCCGCCCAGAGGGACGGTGCGCGACCCAAGGCAGCCATAGTTGGCGGGCACCGGCCCGGCGCCGGCGTCCACGGTGACGAACGCCCCGAATCCGCCGTCCGGCCCCCCGTCCACCCCGGCATCGGCAGGTCCGCCGTCCACGGAGGCATCCGGAGGCCCGCTGTCCGGGGTCGCCGCGTCCGTTCCGGCGTCCACCTCGCCCGCGTCGCGCCCAGCATCGCCGCCCGCGTCTGGCCGCACCGAAGCGTCCGGGTTCGGCGAGTCACAGACGCAGGCGGAGAACCCGTCCCCCGACGCGAGGCAGAACTGTCCCCCTGCGCAGGCCCCGGCCCCCACACACGCCTGCGTCTCGCCCGGCACACACACGCCGGACTCGCAGCCTGAGAGCACGACAAACAGGAGCGCGCATGTTCTGGTGAGTTTCATGACGGCACAGAGCCCCCCACTCCAATGGATCAGTTGCTCCGCTGCACCGCGCGGTACGGGTGCACAAACGACGCCAACCCGCTCGGGTTCCGCGTCGACATCCACAGCCGGCCCTGCCCGCTGAAGCGGCAGACGAGGCCTTCCCCGCTCATGAACAGGCTCTTGATCCCCCCGACACGCTGGACGTCGTACTGGAGCCCTCCGGTGAAGGCGACGACGTGGCTGGTATCACAGATGTACCCCTCGGGGCCGACGTCCACCGCGTGCAGGCCGCCATAGCAGCTGAAGAACACGGGGCCCGTGCCCTCCGCTTTGAGCAGGAACATGCCCGTGCCGCTGAAGAAGCCCTTGGTGCCGCCCCACTTGGTGTCGAGGCCGACCGTGGGCGCGCTTCCGAGGAAGGCGCCGCTGCTCATGAAGATCGGCGTCGTGCCGTCCATCTCGAGCACCTCCACGTCGCCTTCCGGAGCCGGTGCGAAGTACAGGGTCTCGCCCGGCTGCCCGGCCGTAAACGTGTTCTGGAAGATGCTCTCCCCTCCGAGCAGCTTGCGCTTGGCGGCGGCCATGATGCCGCCTTGCATGTTGGTCTCCATTGTCATCTGCGCGGAGCGGGCGACCATCGCGGCGGACTCCACCACCATCTTCTCGCCAGGGGCGTCGAAGGTGACCTTCACCATGGTGAAGTCGGGCTTGTCGAGTAGTTCGTATCGCATGGCGGTCCTCAGCTCTTCCGCGGGGGCAGCATCGCGCCCACCGCCTGGCCGTACTCGACCGGGTTTCGAGATTGAATCCAGATCCGGCCTTGGCCCTCGAAGTGACAGACCAGCCCCTCTCCTGACAGGAACGAAGCGATCCAGCCCGCTCCGCTCTTGCCGACCTTGTAGGTGAGCGATGCATCCCAGGCGACGAGGTGCCCCGTATCGATCACGAGATTCCCATCGCACTGGAGCTCCTGTAGCCCGCCGAACGCGCCCACCACGACCTGGCCTGGCTGTTGAGAGTGCGCCTTCAGGACAAACACCCCGGCGCCGCTGAAGAAGCCCTTGAACCCTCCGGTCTGGGTCTCCATCTGAACGTCGGGCGTGGACGCGACGTACGCAGAGTTCTGGATGAAGAAGCCCTGAGGCGTCATGGGCAGGACGGCCATGTCCCCGCAGAGCGCCTGTGCGAGCAGCACTTCACCCGGCCCGTTCTGGGCGGTGAAGGTGTTTCGAAAGAAGGACTCGCCTCCGAACATCCGCTTGATGCCGCCCATCAGGCCGCCCTGGGCCTGGGTCTGCATGTCGATGTTGGTGCTCATGCCCACCATGGCGCCGGACTCGGCGATGATGGATTCGTGTTCCTGAAGGGTGACCTTCGCCAGGGAGTGCGCGGGGCGGTATCCGATGTCGATGTGCGGCATGGTGCTCTTCCTTCAACCCGGCATGATGCGGCTGAGCCAATCGACCAGCGTCGCGGTGTTTCGGCTCTGGATGTAGATGCGGCCCTGGCCGTTGAACTCGCAGACGAGCCCTTCGCCAGACGCCATGAAGCCCATCAAGCCGCCGCCGGCGCTCTTGATGTTGAAGTTGAGGTTGCCCTCGTAGCCGACCAGGTGGCCATTATCGACGATGTACGGACCGTTGATGTCGATGGCCTGAACCCCACCGTAGCTGTTGAACCAGAGGTCGCCGTGTCCGCCGATCTCGAGGAAAAAGGCACCCTCCTTGGCCAGCAGGGACTTGAGCCCGCCGAACTTCATGTTCATCGACAGCGGACCCGCCGAAGCGACGTAGGCGCCGGTCGAGAGCACGAGTTTCTCGCCCTGCAGCCGGCGATGCGTGAGCTGACCGCTCATCGCGGGCGCGACCCACACACTGCCGGGCTGGGCCGCGCTGAAGTGGTTCACGAAGAAGGTCTCGCCTCCGACGACCTTGCGGATCACCGCGACGATGAGCGCCTTGACCTTCGCGATGAAGCCCGCCCCCGGGCCGGCGTTCATCTTGACCTCCATGTTGACCTGCTGGTTGCGAGCGACCATCGAGCCGGCCTCTGCGATCAGCGTCTGGCCGGGCTGAAGGTCTGCGCGGAGCATCGCGAACGACGGGCCGTGGGTGATTTCGTGGGCGATCGCGCCGCTTGGTGCGGGCGGCGATGCGGCCGGAGCGGGCGCTCCCGGCGGTGGTTGCGGCTGTGTCTGCATGTGTCCTCCCCGAGGGTGTGGCGTCACGCCATCCCGATCGCCCCCGAACGCCGGCCTTGTAACTCAGCGCCCGGATCCGATCAATGAAGCGTGCTCAGGGGTGCGTAGAGCCGTTCGCACCGTACGTCTCACGGCATCACTTTCCGCAACAATTACGAATAAGTTCGTGGTGCACCGCGGCCCGCTGAGCGACGGATCCGTCCGTGCGATCGATCAAGCTTGATCCGTCCCGGGACCTCGCCCGTCTCGGGCTCGAAGCCCCCCACACCTGGAGATACCGAACACCATATGTGCTTGTTTTTTGGGGGTCACCCCCTACCCATAGTAGGGTTCACGAGATGACCCTACGTGACAGGACACCTGCTTCGGGTCGGTTCTGATACGTTGTGAGGATGGGCACGAACGCGGCTCTGATATCCTCGTTGATGCGGACTTAAACATCTGAAATCATGGACAAAAATGAAAATCGACATGCCGGGGCAAAAGAGGTGCTTGACCCAGCCGCGCTGGGCATTTACCAACCCCTCTCGGACCACCACGGGTTGTGGTCGCGGAAGCGGAGACACCCCCACCGGTTGTGGAACAGCAGGTGTGGGTGCGTGTCGGTTTCTGTGATGCCAACGCGGACCAGCCAGGATGGCTGCCTGCCGCGCCTCGAGCGCGGCTCGCCCTCGGAGACGGGGGCAGTCTCCTGGAGACGGGGCGGTGGGACGAAGGCGGAGAGACGAGAGAACAGGATCCTGACGGGCGAAGGGCAGCCCGTCGGCGAGGTGGTGGTGCGTGCGGCGTGGTCGTCGGACGTCGAGGCGGAAGGGTTGCGGTCACGGACCGCGACGTTGCTTCCGAGTGCAGTACTTCGGAGTGCAGTGATTCCGAGTGCAGTGACACGGTCGGGTGAGTCGCTTCGATGCGCACCCACGATGCGGTCGAACCGGGCTCCGGGCGCGCGCACATCCCCATTCCCGAGCACAGACGAGAGAGAGCGGAGAGGACAACGATGTCGGTTGATATGCGAGCGGTGAACGGCGGAACCGAGAAGAGCACGAACGGCAGTTCGGTGAACGGGGCGAGTTCGGCAAACGGGGCGAGTTCGGCAAACGGAGCGAAAGCGCTGAACGGCGAGGGAATGGTGGACCACGCGGGCCTGGGCTTCGAACGACGGCACACGCGAGCGGGGACCGACCCGCTCGACGCCACCCAATACGAGCTACGGGACTCGGTCATCACGAACCCGGACGGCTCGATCGTCTTCGAACTGCGCGGCGCCGAGATCCCCGCATCGTGGTCCCAGTTGGCGACCGACATCGCGGTTTCCAAGTACTTCCGCAAGGCGGGCATCCACGGGGATGCGAAGCGTGGCGAAACCAGTGTGCGGCAGCTCGTGCACCGCGTCGCGCACACGGTGAGGGAAGCCGGCGACCGTCTCGGCGGCTACTTCGCCACCACCGAGGACGCGGACACGTTCGAGGCGGAACTCTCCTACCTGCTCATCACCCAGCGCGCGGCGTTCAACTCACCTGTGTGGTTCAACTTGGGCCTCTACCAGCGCTATGGCATCGAAGGCCAGGGCGGCAGCTGGTTCTGGGACCCGAAGTCAGACGAGGTCCGCGAGACCGCCAACGCGTACCAGAACCCGCAGTGCTCCGCCTGCTTCATCCAGAGCGTCGACGACGACCTGATGAGCATCTACGACCTCGTCAAGACAGAGGCGCGCCTCTTCAAGTACGGGTCGGGCACAGGCACCAACTTCAGCGCGCTCCGAGGGCGCCAGGAGAAGCTCAGCGGCGGCGGCACGTCGAGCGGCCTGATGAGCTTCCTCGAGGTGTTCGACCGGGCAGCGGGCGCGACCAAGAGCGGCGGCACCACCCGTCGGGCCGCCAAGATGGTCTGCCTCGACATGGACCACCCCGAGATCGTCGACTTCATCGAGTGGAAGGTCCGCGAAGAGGAGAAGGCCCGCGCGCTCATCGAGCAGGGCTACGCCTCGGACTTCAACGGCGAGGCCTACCACACGGTCAGCGGCCAGAACTCGAACAACTCCATCCGCGTCACGGACTCCTTCATGCGCGGCGTCGAGACCGACGGCGAGTGGTCCACGCGGATGCGCACCACGGGCGAGGTCTGCGACACGTACCGAGCGCGCGACCTCTGGCGCAAGGTCTCGGAGAGCGCGTGGGGCTGCGCGGACCCGGGTCTCCAGTACGATACCACCATCAACGACTGGCACACCTGCCCGAACACGGACCGCATCAACGCGTCGAACCCGTGCTCCGAGTACATGTTCCTCGACGATTCGGCCTGCAACCTCGCCAGTATCAACCTTGCGAAGTACCTGGACGAGAGCGGCAACTTCGACACCGAGGCCTACCGCCACGCCATCCGTGTGGTCTTCACGGCGCAGGAGATCTTGGTCGACGCCAGCTCCTACCCCACGCGTCGAGTTGCCAAGAACAGCCACGAGTACCGCCCGCTCGGCCTCGGGTACGCCAACCTCGGCACGGTCCTGATGCGGCTCGGTATCCCGTACGATAGCGACCAGGGTCGCAGCTGGTGTGCGGCGGTGACATCGGTGCTCTGCGGTGGGGCATACAAGACCAGCGCGGAGATGGCCGCCACCAAGGGGCCGTTCTCCGGCTACATGCGCAACCGGCAGCCGATGCTGCGGGTGATGGGCAAGCACCGCGACGAGGCGTACAAGATCGACCTCGAGGGCGGCCCGGGCCTCATCGGGCCGGGCAACACCGGCCTGCCGACCGACCTTCTGGACGCGGCCCGCACCGATTGGGACGAGGCCATCGCGCTCGGCGAGAAGTACGGCTACCGGAACGCGCAGGCGACCGTGCTCGCGCCGACCGGCACCATCGGCCTGCTGATGGACTGCGACACGACGGGCATCGAGCCTGACTTCGCGCTCGTGAAGTTCAAGAAGCTCGCCGGCGGCGGCTACTTCAAGATCGTCAACCAGAGCGTGCCCGCTGCGCTCCGCAACCTGGGCTACTCCGCCGCGCAGGTCACGGACATCGTCGCGTACGTCTCCGGCACCAACACCTTCACTGGTGCGCCGTACCTGAACCGCAAGCAGCTCCTCGAGAAGGGCCTCAACGAGTCCGATCTCGACAAGGTCGAGAAGGCGCTCCCGGGGGTCTTCGATGTCAGCCAGGCGCTCAGCCCCTGGGTGCTCGGCCAGGACGCGCTCGAGCGCATCGGCGTGGCGTCGGATGTGGCCAACAAGCCCGGCTTCAACCTCCTTCGGCACTTCGGCCTGACGCCGGCGCAGATCGACGAACTCAACGACGAAGTCATCGGTCGCATGACGATCGAGGGCGCGCCTCACCTCGAGGACAAGCACCTCCCGGTCTTCGACTGCGCCAACCGGTGCGGAAAGAAGGGCGAGCGGTTCCTCCCGGCGATGTCGCACGTGCGCATGATGGCGGCGGCGCAGCCTTTCCTCAGCGGCGCCATCTCGAAGACGGTCAACCTCCCGAACGACGCCACCATCGAGGACGTCGAGCAGATCTACTTCGAAGGCTGGAAGCTGAACCTCAAGGCCGTCGCGCTCTACCGCGACGGATGCAAGGCCAGCCAGCCTCTGTCGTCCACCAACGACGACGAGGAGGAGACGGCTCAGGCCGACTCGACGAACGCGGCCGCAGCATCGGTGGAGCTCGTTCGCGAGGCGCCGAAGCACGAGCTGACGCCGCCTCGCACGGTGCGTCACCGTCTGCCGAAGAAGCGCAGCGGGTTCACCCAGGAAGCGCGCGTCGGCGGCCACAAGGTCTTCCTCCGCACCGGTGAGTACGACGACAGCAACCTCGGTGAGATCTTCATCGACATGCACAAGGAGGGCGCCGCCTTCCGCTCGCTGATGAACTGCTTCGCCATCAGCGTCTCGATGGGCCTCCAGCACGGGGTGCCGCTCTCGAGCTACGTCGACCAGTTCACGTTCACACGGTTCGAGCCGGGCGGCATGGTGCAGGGTCACCCGAACATCAAGTTCGCCACGTCGATCATCGACTACGTCTTCCGCGTGCTCGGGGTCGAGTACCTCCAGCGCTACGACTTCGCCCAGGTCCCCCCGGACGAGGTCCAGCTCGAGCTCAACAACCCGACCGACGTCGAGACCGTCGCGAAGGTGGCCGGGCTGACCCCGACGCAGCCGCCCGTGGACATCCAGCCCGCGGAGCAGGTCATCTTCGGCTTCGACGGCGCGCAAGCGGCCCAGGGCAGCGTGCTCGACCAGCAGCTCGGCGAGATGATGGGCGACGCCCCCATGTGCGAGCAGTGCGGACACATCACGGTGCGGAACGGCGCTTGTTACAAGTGCCTGAACTGCGGCAACTCGATGGGCTGCTCTTGACCTGGGGGGAATCCTTCCCCCCACGGCGCTGACGCGCCTCCCCCAGCCACGCGATGCGTGCCGCTTCGCGGCTTCGCGTGAGCGGGTGACGGCCCAACCGGCTTTTGCGGGTTGGGCCGTTCGTTTTGGCCTTGGCGAACTGAACCGAACCGGTTTCGCGGCAGCTTGGAGGTTGTGCGCGACTGACGGACACGTTCTCGGCGGAGGCGGGAGCCGTTCCGCCGGCGCACCCCGTGACAAAGGCACCAACATCGCGCTCGCTCCTCGGCGCCGGCTCGTCGCAATGGGTCAGTCGGCCGATGTTGGGCTCGGCGCCCGGAGCGGGTCTGGTCGGTGGCCACGGGACGAGCTGGATAGCGCGCGCTGGGCGGCGAACTCCACCCCTGGCCGTCGTCGCGGGTCCGATGATGGACTCACGGCGTCAACGGTCGGTCTGGCCCTCGTCGAGCTGGACACCTTCCTCCGCCCATCGAGACGTTTCTGCTCTATCCCTGCCTCGACCCCAGCCACATCACCATCTTCGAGCCACCCCGCCGAGCCTGCTCGAGCGCCTTGGCAAACCGGTCACGGTGTCTCTCCACCTCCAAAGAAAACGCCCCGGCCGAGGCCAGGGCGTTCTTGTCGGAGCGACGCTTACCGCGCCGAAAGACTCACTCGGCGATGGTGATCTTGACCATCTGGACGGGCGTGACAGGGCGGTCGCCGCGCGCGGTGGGCACGGACTCGATCGCGTTGACGATGTCCATGCCGCTCGTGATCTGGCCGAACACGGGGTGCTTGGACTGGCCCGGGCTGAAGAAGTCGAGGTAGCTGTTGTCCTTCGTGTTGATGAAGAACTGGGAGCTGCCGCTGTTGGGGCCGGCGTTCGCCATCGACAGGGTGCCGGGCGCGTTGGTGATCTGGGCGTCCGCGGGGTGCTCGTCGGCGATGGAGCCGTACGGCGACTGGCCGGTGCCCGCGCGGGGGCTGTTCGGGTCCCGGCTGTGGGGGCACCCGAACTGGCACATGAAGTTCTGGATGACGCGGTGGAAGTGGAGGCCGTCGTAGAAGCCTTCCTTGGCGAGCTTCACGAAGTTGCCGCCCGTGATGGGCATGCGGTCGGTGAAGATCTCGGCCTGGAAAGAGCCCATGGACGTCTCGAACGTTGCGACGGGATTCGACATGGCCGTCTCCTAGCAAGCGCACCCCATCGAGGGCAAGGGGCGAGCGTGATGAAGCGCGCGTCACCCGATGGCGGCGCGGGCGGCCTCGGCGAGCTTGTCCGCCGTCAGACCGAAGTGGGCATACAGCTCGTCCGCAGGGGCGGAGGCGCCAAACCCATCGAGGCCGAGCGAACGGCCTCGGTCCCCGACCCAACGCGACCAGCCGAACGTGGTCGCCGCCTCGATCGAGACACGCGGGGCGCTCCCCAGCACCGCCGCGCGGTGGGCCTCGTCCTGCTGAGCGAAGAGCTCCCACGACGGCATCGACACCACCGCCGCCTCCACTCCGTCCGCCGCGAGCAGCGCGCGCGCCTCGAGCGCGATGGACACTTCGCTTCCCGTCGCCAACAGCGTCACGTGGCGCTCGGGTCCGCCCGCGAGCACGTACGCGCCTTCGGCCACGCGGTTGACGCTGGCATCCGCGTCGCTCCGGAGCGTCGCCACGCCCTGTCGGGTGAGGGCCAAGACCGACGGCCCCGGGTGACGGACCGCAACCTCCCACGCCTCGAGCGTCTCGACCGCGTCGGCCGGACGAAGAACGAGCAGCCCCGGGATCGTGCGGAGCGCCGCGAGGTGTTCCACCGGCTGATGCGTCGGCCCGTCCTCGCCGAGTCCGATGGAGTCGTGCGTCATCACGTAGACGACCCGCTGCTTCATCAGCGCGCTCAGCCGAATCGCGGGGCGGCAGTAGTCCGTGAACACCAGGAACGTGCCGCCGTACGGAATCACGCCGCCGTGCAGCGCCATGCCGTTCATCGCCGACGCCATGCCGTGCTCGCGCACGCCCCAATAGACGTAGCGCCCGCCAGGCGCGTCGGCGGTCAGCGGCTCCATGGCCTTCGTCTTGGTCTTGTTCGAGCCCGTCAGATCGGCCGAGCCGCCGATCATCTCCGGGAGCACCTCCGCGATCACGGCGAGGGAATCTCCGCTCGAGGCGCGCGTGGCCTTCTTCGGCTTCTGCTCGATCCACGCCCGCTTGGTCTCGGTAACCGCCTGGCTGAGCGCCTCGGGCAGCGCGCCGCGGAAGGTCCGGTCCCACTCCGCGCGGGCCTCCGGATCGAGCGCGTCGAGCTGGCTCTGCCACGCCTCCCGAACGGACTTCCCGCGGCCGCCGATGGCGCGCCAGGCCTGGAGCACCGCGTCCGGGATCACGAACGGCGCGTGCGGCCAGCCGAGCGCCTCGCGGGTGCCGGCGATCTCCTCGTCGCCGAGCGGCGACCCGTGCGCGCCCGAGGTGCCCGCCTTGGTCGGCGCGCCGTAGCCGATCGTCGTCCGGCACGCGATCATCGTCGGCTTGTCGGTCTCGGCCCGGGCGGCCTCGAGCGCCGCCGCGATCGAGGCCGGGTCGTGGCCATCGCACGCGATCACGTGCCAGCCGGCCGCGACGAACCGAGCCGGGACATCCTCGGACACCGACAGATCGGTCGAGCCGTCGATGGAGATGCGGTTGTCGTCCCACATCACCGTCAGCTTGCTCAGGCGGAGGTGTCCAGCGAGGCCGATCGCCTCGTGGCTGATGCCCTCCATCAAACAGCCGTCACCCGCGATGACCCACGTCCGGTGGTCGACGAGCGCGTCCCCGAAGCGCGCCGCGAGATGACGCTCGGCGATCGCCATGCCGACCGCGTTCGCGAGCCCCTGCCCCAGCGGGCCGGTCGTCGTCTCGATGCCGGTGGCGTGGCCGTGCTCCGGGTGGCCAGCCGTACGGCTGCCCAGCTGGCGGAACTGCGTCAGCTGCTCGAGGGTCATGTCCTCGTAGCCGGTCAGATGCAGCAGGGAGTAGAGCAGCATCGAGCCGTGCCCCGCGCTGAGCACGAAGCGGTCGCGGTTGGGCCAGTTCGGCGCGCTCGGGTCGAACGAGAGCGCGTCCTTGAACAGCACCGTCGCGACGTCCGCCATGCCCATCGGCATGCCCGGATGGCCCGAGTTGGCCTTCTGGACGGCGTCCATCGAGAGGGCGCGGATGACGTTGGCGAGGTCCTTGTGCGAGGCGTCCGACATGCGCCGTCTGTGCCCGAGTCCCGCGCCGAGGTCAACCTTCACTCGCCGAGACGCGTGAGGTGCACGGCGCCGAGGTACGCGAAGCGCGCGCTCCCGGCCGGGCTCACCGCGACTTCGACCCGCACGTGCCCGTCTTCGTCGGGGCGCACCTCGAACCTCGCCTGGGCGCTGGCGTTCTCCGACACGTCCAGGTCGCGGGTCTCGGCGCCCACTCGGTAGCGCGTCAGGCGCCCCCGGCCTCCGTCGGTGCCTGTGCGCGACGCGAACAGCGCGAGCTCGTAGCGCCCTGCAGGAAGCCCTTCGAGCGTCACGACGCCCTGACGGTCCAGCGCCGCGGCGTGGCTGTCGAAGCTCCCCACCCAGAGGGAATCGGCGCTCACGTCGCCAGGCCAGCCGAGCGTGTTGTCCGCGCGGCCGCCCGTCTGCACGCCGTCGAAGTCCGAGACCGCGACGCGAACCGAAGTGGGCGCGCCATCCACCGTGCTCACGGGCCCGACCCGCGCGCTCGCCGAGCGCAGCGACGGCCAGTCCGTTCCGTCCGGCCCGACATCGACGCGGATCACCGCTCCGTCGGCGATGGGCATGGGCGGGCCGAACACCGGTGGGTCGAACGCTGCTCGCGTGATGGCGTCGGCGCTGTCCTGAAGCTGCTCGGCCGTGGCGGTGTCCACCCCGATGGGCGGGAGGCCGCGGGTGCGACGGCCGTAGATCGTCCCGTAGATGACGAGCGCGTTCAGGTACTGCCCCGCGGCGCCGGCGTGCCAGTCGTCGCTGGCGTGCAGCTGCGGCGGCTCCCCACCGGTGAGCTGAAGCTCCCAGGCATCCCCGACCGGGGCGACCTCGACCCGCGGCAGGAGCGCCTCGGTGACAGTGGGGATGTAGCGCCCCGCCGCGTCGAAGTAGTGAAAGCGGAGCTGCTCCTGCATGTCGGCCGGACTCTCGAACATGCTGTTGTAGACGGCGTGGCCGTCCCGCCGCGCCCACGTCTCGTACAGCACGACGCGGCACTCGGGACGCGCCATCAAGGCGAGGTCGTGGAACCACGCAGCGTCCTCCTTGAACTGCTCGGGGTTGCCGAGCGCCGTGTCGGTCGGCCTCAGGCTGTTCTCCTGCAACACCACCACATCCCAGCCTTCACCGACCCGGTTGGGCGCCCCGTCCGCGTCCCCGTCACCGCGATGGAACTGCAAGGTGCGGCCCGGCAGCGCGCGGTAGTCCACCCGAGGCTCGGGGTGCCCCGCCCCGACCGCCAAGTCGTGCACGAGCGTCGGCACCGGCCCGCCGAAGGTGAAGCTGTTGCCCACAAAGAAGATGTCGTCGGGCTCCTCGGGGGGGGTCGCCGGAGGTGGGCCAGCGTCGGGGGAGCCCGCGTCGACCCGCATCGCCGCGTCGCCCGCATCGGCCCCCGCATCTACGGGCCCCGCATCGGCGCCCACGAAGCCCGCGTCGCCCGCTGCGTCGACCACCGCGCTGTCCTCGGGAGGAAGCAGCCCCGGGTCGCACCCCACCGCGAGCAGCGCTGCCAACGTGCCGGCGAACCACGCCGGCCAGGGCGTGCACGGGGCCCACGTGCCGCGTGCTTTTCGGGGCAGATTCGACGGACGGTTCGGACGCGCTTCCAAAGACACCACCTTGGGGTATGCTCCCGAGTCTATGTCGATCGCATCCGACGCGCTCTCCGCCCTTGGTGGCTACCTCCGGCGAAACCCGGCCGAGATCACCCGGGCCGTCCGAAACCTGATCGGGCTCCGCGCCGGTGTCCCGATCGACGCCCTGCGCTGGCTGCTCGAGCAGGCCGCCAAGGGCGGCAAGGTCAAAGACCCCGTCATCACCGAGGTGCCGCCGGGCCTGCGCCTGACGGCGGGCGTCGATCTGATGGGCACCCCCGTGCGCGCGTCGGCCGTGGTGTACATCGACCGCGTCCGGCTCGACGAGGATCAGATCCGGTTGGACGTCCGTCTCGAAGAAATCTGGATGGAGGTCATCGGCGACGCGGCCACACCCGTCGCGGCACTGCTCCGTTCCGGCGCGCTCGATCTCTCCAAGCCGGGCGAGCTCGCCAAGTACATGGATCTGCCCCCGGTGATCGTGGAGGCGAAGGAGAACAAGCTCTCCCTCGACCTGATGCGCGACCCGAAGATCGGCGAGAACCCGATCGTGCGTCAGGCGCTGAGCATTCTGACCCCGATCCTCACGATGCACGGCATCGAGTCGGACGACCATCACTTGAACATCGTGTTCCGCGCGCTCCCGAAGGGCGTCGGTTCGGCCACGAGCGCGATTCGAACGCACCTGTTCCAGCCCGGTTTCCGGCGGGTCAAGCAGCTCCTGCCCAGCTTCGGCTGAGGCACGCGCAGCGCTCGCTCATTCGAGGGAGGCTCGGTTCCGTCGCCGGTCGGCGGCCTCGACCGGGTCGCGGTACCCTCCGCCTCACGTTTCGTGCACCCGCGCGTTGAAGGAGACCGATGCCGCTCTGGAAAGACTACGTCAACGAGACCTGGAAGCAGGACCGTTACTTCGGGATGTACCCGCCGACCGAGACGATCAGCATCGGGACGTTCGGCACCATGAAGAACCGGCGGTTCTACCCGCTGGGCCACCTCAACGACCTCGAGGGCATGCCTCAGCTGAAGCTCTCGACGCCAACGCCGGTGTCGCAGGCGATCTTTCAGTCAGAGTCCGCGAGCAGCTTCACGTTCAACGCGGAGACCGAACTCCAGCTCCCCGAGATGTACGGGGTGGAAACGACTCTCAACGCGGGGATCTCCGTCCGCTTCGCAGACAAGAAGTCGCTCTTCGTCTACATGGCGGGCGCCCAGTCGGTGCGGCTGCTCAACATCCTCGAAGTGATGGAGCATCTGCGCGAGCGGCACGCGAAGGCCGAAGCGGTGAACCGAGGCGGATGGGACGACTGGTACCGCGTGGTCACCAAGCTCACGCGCACCAAGGACCTCGCCGTCGCGCTCTCGCGAAGCGACGACGCCTCGATCCGGCTGGAGTTCGACGGGCAGCCGCAGATCTCACGGGTGCTGGGCAAGGCCGGGTTCAACATGGGCTGGGCGTCGCAGCACAACGCGGTTCACACGTGGATGGGCAGCTGCGACGCGGAAGGCGACGAGTTCTTCACGCCCTACTTCCGCTGCTACAACCTGAACGACCGCGGCGTCTTCGGCGTGAGCATCGAACCCTCCGACGACTGATCCGTTCTCGGGCGTGCGACGCGCGACGCGCGTCCGATGGCACACTCGAAGACGGACGATGACCCCTTTTTCGAGGGATGCCCGGAACCGAACGGCGTCAGCGCGGTCCGAGCAGCGTGGCCCGTGTTGACGCCGAGTTGTGCTGGGGGGACGAACGACTCGCTTTTGCCACGCACGCGGTCGAGGACACGTTTGAGCCGGGGGCCGCGTTCACGGCGCTGCGGCCGTTCTCTTTCGACGGCGAGGACGTCCTCGTCACCGTTCCGGAGCGCGCCCGCGCGTGGGTCCGCACGGTTGGCGGTTGGCGTGACCTGGCCACGTTGCGAGTGCTCGGCTGCGTCACGCCGGACCCGGCCCGCGCGGGAGCCTGCCGCCTTCGGCTGAGACGTGTGCAGCAGGTGGAGGGCCACGCTGAGGGAACCGTGATCGTTCGCGAGGTCGAGGCTTGGCTGGAGCGCGACGGGTTCTTCCTTCGCGTCGGGCTCTCGGATCCGGTCGCCCCCACCCCACGCCTGGACCGGGCCGCGATCCTTCGGCTGAGTGCCGCCGCCGCCCTCGTGGCGCTCGTGTTCGCGGGGGTCTTGACGCTGGTCAATACTGTGCCGCCCCGGCGCTCCTCGCTGGCGTTTGATTCGGCAGTACGGCCGCGGCCGCGCCTTCCGCCTGTGCGCCTGCTCCCGCTCAGTGCCGCCTCGATGGACGCCGAGACCAAGCGACCTGTTCCCTCCGCCCCGCCGGGCGGTCGGACCTTGGAGAACGTACGCGAACCAGCGCGCCCTGAGCCTACCCAACGGACCACAGACCACCGAACCCAAGGGCGCCGCTCGCGTCGGCCGCCCCCCGCGCGAAGCGCGTCGTCGCCCCGGTCTGCTCACGCCACCCCAGACCTGCCCCTGCTACGAGCGGCGGCCGCCGCGCTCACCACCGATCTCAGCGGGGCGAGCCCGTCCAGACGGACGGCCGCCGTCGGCGAAGAAGCGCGCCTCCGACTCGCCACCCATAGCCACGAGCTCGGCAGGATGACGCTCCCGTCCGGCGGGCGTCCGGGCCCGGTGTCTTTGGGGCGGGGAACCGGGTTCGGGGATGTCCGACACGAGCGCCGCGTGCGCGCAAGACCGCACAGCCCGCCGTACCGCATCGTTCCCATCTGCGACCGTCGATACTGTCCGAGCACCCAACAATGGAGCTGCCACTGCAGTGGGACTGGAAGCGGAGTCAGCCGCGACGCCATCCGCCGGATGGTGCGTCGCCACCTCGCGCTGTTTCGAAGCTGCGTCGACCCAATCCCATCTTCTGAAGGCCGGCTCACGCTCGAATGGACGATCGCCGCGGACGGTTCCACGCACAACGTCCGGGCCACCTCGGCGAGCCTGTCCAGCGAGGTCAGCGCGTGCGCGGTGCGCGTCGTGCGCAACTGGACGTTCGGCCCGAGCCGCGGTCCATCTGCTGTGCGCTACCCGCTGCAGTTCGGCACGGCCGCCGAGGTCGGCACGGCCACCGAGGTCGGCACGGCCGCCGAGTTCAGCACGGCGGTTGAGTTCAGCATGGCGGCCGAGGGAGCGCGTTAAATAGGCGCGGCCCCGGTGCGCGTGGGGGGGGGTAGCGCACCGAGACCGCTTGATTGGACACGTCACGGACCGTGGGGGGGGGTGGGCCCGCGTCGTGTCTGCCTTTGTACTAAGCGAGAGCCGTGCCAGCCCGTTGATCGCCTGATCTCCCCTCATCGAGCGTCGGATGTAGGGAGAAACCCTCATTCTTGAAAGGCCGGATTGCGGTTGTGCACCACGATCGTCGGCTGGACCCCACGAACGTCTCCAGCTCAGGAGTCCCCCCTGACCTCATGTTCGCGCGCCCAAGGCCGAGCGATTCCGGACCCAACCCGTGTCGGCGCGCCAACTGGAGCCCGCGCGCTCAAGCTGTGCGGGGCAACCTTCTCTCCGCCGCACTCCGCGGCCCAGCGCGTTCCGCGCCCAACCCGTGGGGCTTCGAGCAATCCCGAACAGCGTGTTCCTCACGCCAAAGGCGAGGCGGTCGCAACGCAAGCGAGAGGCGAAGCGAGGCAAGCGAGACGCAAGCGAGAGGCAAGCGACAGGTAGCCGAGCGAGGCCAGGCGAGGCAGAAGCGACCAGCTCTCCCGCCGCGCAGCGTGTTCCGCGCGCCGAAGGCGCGGGCGGGGGCCCGGCCGAAGGCCGCCCGGGGGCAGAGCCCCCGAACAAAGCAGAGCCCCCGAAAAAAAGGAGCGGCCTCGGTGCGCTGGGGGGGCGTTGCACCGAGGCCGCAGGAACTGACCCGACGACAGCAGGCTGTGGGGGGGACCGTGCCCGCCTACGCCGTGTCGCTCCGAGCGCGTTGCGAGCCTCGTGCCAAGCGTGGATCGCGCCTGCTCGGTGCGATCAGCCAATCACCGCGCTCGTGAGGATCGCGATCGTGCAATGGCCCGATTTCAGATCTGGGGTTCCGCTCACCGACCTCCAAATCACGACGGACTGGCCGCGGGCGCGTGTTCTTGTCATGAAGGCGGCTCGCTTCGAGACCATGGGAGCCCTTCGTGAGTGACGACCCGAAACCGTCCTTCTTCGCCCGCCTCGCCCTGTCATGGGTCGCCTACTTCCGAACCCTGTTCGACGCGGACTTCGCGGCGGGCGTGGTTCGACTGCGAAACGGCGCTCCGGCCCTGCCCGCGCCCAAGGCCGAGCCGGCCCCCGAGCCCGAGCCGAAGAAGGCCAAGAAGAAGAAAAAGAAGAAGCCTGCCCCCGTCCTGAAGACGGCCGGCCCCGAAGCCGCGCTGCAGCTGCTCGGCCTGCTTCAGCGCGAAGGGCGCTTCATCGACTTCCTCGAAGAAGACGTCTCTGGGTTTTCAGACGAAGAGATCGGCGCCGCCGCCCGCGTCGTGCACGACGGGTGCAAGAAGGCGCTCGATGAGCACTTCACCATCGAGGCCGTGCACGAGCGGGACGAAGGCGACTCGGTCAGGGTCGAGGAGGGATTCGACCCCCACGCCATCCGCCTCACCGGCAACGTCGTTGGCGAGCCGCCGTACTCGGGCGAGGTCACGCATCGCGGCTGGAAGTGCACGGATGTCAGGCTCCCCAAGATGAGTGAGAACCACGACCCCTCGGTCGTCGCGCCGGCCGAGGTGGAGCTCTGATGCCCAACGACGAAGCGAGCTTCGCGGTCGGCATCGACCTCGGCACGACCCACTGCGCCATCTCCTACGTCGACCTCGATCTCTCTGAAGGAGAGGAGGTCGCGCAGCACCAGCTCCCGATCCCCCAGGTGTCGACGCCGGGGAACATCGATCAGATGGATCTGCTTCCGTCGTTCCTCTACCTGCCGAAGTCGGGTGAGCTCCCCGACGGTGCGTTGACCCTGCCGTGGGAAGAGAGCCCGGCCGTCGGGGTTGGGCAGGTGGCACGCACCCTCGGTGCGAAGACGCCCATCCGCCTCGTGTCGTCGGCCAAGAGCTGGTTGTGCCACGGAGGGGTCGATCGACTCGCTCCGATTCTGCCGCCCGACGCCCCGGACGAGGTCCAGAAGGTCAGCCCGCTGCAGGCCTCGATCCTCTACCTCGAGCACCTGCGCGCGGCGTGGGAGGCCAAGCACCCGGAGGCGCCGCTCGAGGACCAGGACGTCGTCATCACGGTGCCCGCCAGCTTCGACCCGGCCGCGCGTGAGATGACCGCCGAGGCGGCGCGCGACGCCGGCTTCGAGAACATGGTCTTGCTCGAGGAGCCCCAGGCCGCGCTCTACGCGTGGGTCGAAAACACGGCCGCCGAATGGCGCGAGATCGTGGAGGTCGGCGACGTCATCCTCGTGGTCGATGTGGGCGGCGGGACCACCGATCTGTCGCTCATCGCGGTGGCCGAAGAGGAGGGTGCGCTCGCGCTTCACCGCGTGGCCGTCGGGGACCACATCCTGCTCGGCGGCGACAACATGGATCTCGCGCTCGCCGTGATGGTCCGGAACAAGGTCGAAGAGGAATCGGACACCCAGCTCGATGCCTGGCAGCTCACGGCGCTCACCCACGGGTGCCGTGCGGCCAAGGAGACGATCCTCGCCGATCCCGACGTGGAGACCGTGCCGGTGGTCGTGCCGAGCCGGGGCAGCAAGCTCGTCGGAGGCTCGCTCCGCACGGAGCTGACCCGTGGCGAGGTCGAGGCGATGCTGGTCGAGGGCTTCTTCCCCCGGGTCGACGCCGCCGCCCGCCCGAAGGGACGCGCGCGTGGTGCGCTGACCGAGCTGGGCCTGCCCTACGCGCAAGACGCGGCCATCACCCGGCACCTCGCGGCGTTCCTGGCTCGGCAGAAGGCCGCGACCCAGGAGCTCGACGGCTTCGACCTCCCGGAGAACGCGACGTTCCTGCACCCGACCGCGGTGCTGTTCAACGGCGGGGTCTTCAAGAGCCGCCTGCTCACCGACCGCGTCACCGAGGTGTTGGACCAGTGGCTCGACGCCGAACGCGCACCGCCCGTCCGCGAGCTGGACGGCGCCGGCCTCGACGTGGCGGTCGCGCGGGGCGCGGCTTACTACGCCTACGTCCGACGCGGCGAGGGCGTGCGCATCCGAGGCGGTACCGCGCAGGCGTTCTACGTCGGCGTGGAGTCGGCCATGCCGGCCGTGCCGGGGCTCGAGCCTCCGATCAGCGCCATGTGTGTCGCGCCGTTTGGCATCGAGGAGGGCACCGAATGCGAGCCAGCCCCCCAGGAGCTAGGCCTCGTGGTCGGCGAGCCGGTGAGTTTCCGCTTCTTTGGCAGCTCGGTCCGCCGGGACGACGAGGTCGGCACGGTGCTCAACCGTTGGGGCGACGAGCTCGAGGAGCTCCCTGAGATCCAGGCCACCCTGCCCGCGGAGGGCCGGACTCCGGGCGACGTCGTCCCCGTTCGCCTCCGTGCGGGTGTCACCGAGGTGGGCACGCTCCGTCTTGAGGCCGTCCCGCGCACGGGTGACGAGCGCTGGAAGATCGAGCTCGACGTGCGTACGGCGGCTCAGGAAGAGGTCGTGCTCGACGCCTGAGGGTCGACGATATGCGCCTCGCCGGCGAGGACCACGCGCTGGGGCTCGAGCGTGAGCAGGAAGCTTGCGACGCTCGCCCGGATGGGGAGCAACGCGGAGCCGTCGACCCGAACCGTGCGGGTCCCGTCGGCGGCGCGCGTCACGTGCGCCGTGCCAGGCTCGAGCAGTCCGGAGTACCAGCTCGCCGTTGGATCCATCCGCCCCGCGCCGCTCGGGCGGAACGAGACGTGGGCCGGCGCGGGCCCGTCTTGTTCCGACACACACACGCGCAGGGTGGCGATCTCGTTGGTCGTCTCGAAGACCTGCCCGGCCTCGCAGAAGGGGAGCTCGAGGTCTGTCGGGCGCAGCGCTCCGAGGGTAGTCGTCCGCTCGCCCAGTGACACCCGAAGGCGCTCCGGGCGCGGTGGTGCAGGCGAGACGGGACGCCCGCAGGCGAGCACGATGAGGGTGCCGATGAGCGCGGTGATGAACTTGAGCATGATTCCTCCTTCTGTCGGGGGAACGCGGCTCGAGCGGGACTGGCGCAAAGAAAATGAGGTAGGCTTCGCTCCAGTCTTGGCGCGCAGGGGTCGCAGGACGGGAAAGGGGGAACGATGGGTCGGTATTTTCGGGTCTTTGGGTTCATGAAGGAGGTCCTCGGCATGGTGAAGGAGCAGCCGAAGCTCCTCGCGCCGCTGGCCGCCAACCTCGTCATCGCGTCTTTCGTGAACATCATCTTCGCGATCGCGTACGCGTTCCTCGGACAAGACAGCTTCCTCGGCATCATCTTCCTGCCGCTCGGCCTCATCGCGCTCTACTTCATCGACTACTTCGCCGCGGGCATGACGGTCTCGCTCATCCATGACCAGGTCACCGAAGGCAAGGTCGACATGGGTGCCGCATTCAAGCGCACGCTCAAGGCGTCCCCCGGCATCCTCATCTTCGCCACCGTGAGCGGCATGCTCGACTGGATCGCGTCCTACGCGCGTGACCGTGGCGGTATCATCGGCGGCATCATCCTGGGCATCCTTCGCATGGTCTGGACGACCGCGACCTACGTCGTCATGCCCGCCCTGGTCATCGAGGGCATGGGCTTCTTCGCCGCGTTCAAGCGCAGCAAGGAGCTGATGAAGAACGACCCGACCCAGGTCGGCATCGGCGTGATCGGGCTCGAGCTGATCACGATGCTGCTCGGCTTCCTCGCCGTCGGCGGCGCCTTCGCCCTGTTCAACATCCTGAGCTCCGTGCCGCTGCTCGCGATCCTGGTGTTCTACACGATGGTGAACATCTTCTGGTCGCTCAGCAGCTACCTGCGCTCGACCTACTACACCTGCTTCTACCTCTGGGCCCGCGAGTGCGAGCGCCAGGGTCACGCCGCGCCGGAGCTCGCCCCGAAGCCGCTCGCCGAGGTGGTCGCGCCCGCCTTCGCCGGCATGTAGTCCGCCCCGTCTCGTCTCACGAAGTGGGTCCCCGGCGATGCGCCGGCGGGCCCACGTTCGTTAAAACTCGGAGAAACTCTGCGCCAGTCTCGCTCCTTCGGCGTTCCCACAACAGAAGGAGCCCCGATGACCTACCCAACCCTGCGCTCGACTCTCCTGGCGGCCCTGATGTTCACGGCCTGCGCGTCCGCCCCGGCCCCCAGCACGAACACGGCCGCAGGAGAGCCTCTGCTCGGATCCGTCCCCGACCTCGAGGTGCAAGACGTAGAGACGGACGAGGCGAACGACACGCGGCGCGTGCTCACGGTGGCCGTCGACGGACCGCGGCCACTCTGGGCGCTCTTCTTCCTCCGCGACGACGCCGGACAATGGCAGCTCCGCGGGCGCACCCCGCTGGAGAGCCAGCACCCCGCCGCGCCGCACCTCCTCCGGTTCCTCGACAGCGAAGAGGACGAGATCGTCGCCATCTTGCACACGATGCTGCGGCTCAACCGCAACCTCGGCCGGATCGACGCCAGCGAGGTCGTCCGTACCCAGATCGATGGTGACGATGCGCGGATCGACGTCTCGTTCGCCGATGCCCCCACCCTCGGCGACGACCCGATGACTTCCACTGGAGACGCGCAGCGGATCGACGGGGTGTGGCAGGGAATGGGCGCGACTTATCCCGTGCCCCGCTCCGTGCATGAACACCCCATGGAGTGAGGATTAGATCGTCACGTCGCTGGTGTCCGGTGGGCGCCATCGATTGCGAGGCCGCGATCAGCGCGGCGGCTCGGACAGCTTCGTCACCCGGACCGCCTGCGCCACCACGCCGAGGCTGCAGAGCCCGATCCCGATGAGCACCGGCACGAGAGAAGCCCCGAACATGTAGGCGAACGTCGAGAGGATCGTCGGGATCTGGGGCACCGAACTCGTCAGCAGGAACACGCCCAGGATGGCGCGGAAGCGCATGTCGCGGTCCGCGTCCTCAGGCAGCTTGGCGAGGCGCTTCTCGCTCATGCGCTTCTGCAGCAGGAGCCCCACGACCGCGAAGAGCGCGATGAAGACGGAGACGACGTACGCCACCGGGGTGAGCATCGGCGCGAAGAACTCTCGGATGAGCTCGAACTCCGGAACGAGGACCGGAAACAGGAGCTTGCGGAGCAGCGTCTCGAACGCCAGCGCCCCCGGCGCGGCGAGGATGGTCAGCCCGAGGAGGGCGCGGCCGGAGCGGGCTTGGGCCACCGGTCAGCTTCCGCGCGCGAGGCGCACGTCCCCCGTGGTGCGCGACATGCGAACGCCACGCTCAGGACCGAACCGATCGCGGCCGTCGGCCCTCAACGCTTCGGCGGGGCCCGCCTCATACCGGGCGAACGCATCACGCGACGCGAACCAGTAGCGGCACTCCACGATGCGGTCGGGCGAGTCGAGCAGGACAGCCTCTGCGCGTTCCGCGCCCGCGTCGCACACCTCCTGCAGGTGGTCGTCCTCGAGCCAGCGGAGCAGCTCGTCGGTGAACTCCGCGCTCGGGAGCTCGATGATCACGGTGTAGAGAAACACGAGCCGAGAGTACCGCCGTAGCGCCGTCGCGTTCAGAGGATCTGCCCGCCCGTCCACGGCTCGGGCGGCGGCGCGGGGTCTTGGTTCGCAGGCGGCGTGGGGGTCCAGGCGGGCGCGATCGTGGGCGCCGGCCAGTTGCCCTGGGTCGTCACCGGCGGCGGATCGTCGTTCACCGGGCGGCGCCGGATCGGGCGGTCCGGGTCCCGGTGGACCTCGAGGGCCACGCGCTGCTCGGTCACTTCTCGCCCGCGGCCGATGCGGAACGTGAGGAAGTAGTCCCCGGAGCGGGCGATCGTGTGTGCGGCCTCCCAGCTGTGCCCGTCTTCCGAGAGCGTCGCAGGGATGGACCGGCCCACCCGGCGCGAGCCGCGACGGATCTGGAAGCGCGCCTCAGGATCGTCCGCAAGCTCGATGCCCGGCTCGAGCACGGCGACGAGCGTCACCTCCCGCCCTTCCACGACGTGCGTGGGCCTCACGCGCAAACCGGGAGGAGGCGGCGGCTCCATGGGGATCTCCGCGGCCTCGAGCGCCGCCTGCAGCGCCGCGTCGCCCGGTGTGAACGCGAGCGCCCGGCGATAGGTCGCCTGCGCCTGCTCCGCCCTACCCGACTCGAGCTCCGACGCCGCCAGGCGAGCCAGACGCGATGCCACTTCGGCCCGCATGCGACGCGCTTCGGCGTGCTCCGGCTCCGCCTCGAGGATCGCCGTCGTCAGCTCGAGCACGTTGGACCCCGGAGGCGCGTCGTAGGCGCCGGTCCCCAGTGCGTCGCGGGCCCGCGTGGCCAGCCCTTCAACGTCGACCGCGTGCTCGGCCTCGGCGCGGCCTTCGAGGTAGGTCTGCACGCCGAACCCGACGAGGACGAGCGCCGCTCCGATGGCAAAGGCCATCCCCAGACGGCGAAATCCGCGCTCGCGAGCCGGTGATGCGAGACCGGCCACGACCGCGTCCTCATCGCCAAACGGGCTCGGCGCCCCCTGCAGGGTCGAAGACTCCACCCGAGGCAAGCTCGGGGTGGGCTCGGCGAGCTGCGCCTGGGGCGTCACCGTGACCGCCGGGGGCTTGTCGATGGGGAAGCGCGCCGAGGCTTCGCCCCGCTGAACCGAGCCGGGAGGCCGAATGCCGCTGCTGGCGCGCGAGGCCCCCGTGACCTCAAATCCCGCGCGCACCGCCGCCGCACGGAGCGCATCGGCGTACGCGTGCGCGTCGTCGTACCGGCCCTCGGGGTTCTTCGAGAGCGCGCGCATGACGACATCGGCGACCGCGTCCGGAACGTGCCGCGCGCGGCTGTGACCGAGCAGATGAGGCGGGTCGGTGTGGATGTGCTTCATTAGCATCGCCACCGGCGACGGGGCGTCAAACGGCGTCTCACCGCACAGCAGCTGGTAGCTGATGACCCCGAGCGAATACACGTCGCTTCGCACGTCCGTGGACTCGCCCGCCGCGCCCTCGGGCGAGATGTAGCGCGCCGTCCCGAACACCAGCCCCGACTGGGTCGTCGCGTGGGTCTGGTCGTCGCCCCAAAGCACCCGCGCGATCCCGAAATCGAGCACCTTCACAAAGTCGGGGTCGCGCGCCTTTTCGACGAGCACCACGTTCTCCGGTTTCAGGTCGCGGTGCACCACGCCCTGCGCGTGCGCTTCGCCCACTCCGTCGCAGATCTGTGTCGCCACGTGCAGCGCACGGTGGACGGGCAGCGCGCCTTCGCTTCGAATGACGTCGAGCAGCGAGCGCCCCTTGAGGTGCTCCATGACGATGTAGAGCGAGCCGTCCTTTAGCTGCCCGAATAGGAACACGCGCACCACGTTGGGGTGGTCCAGCGCTGTGCAGACCCGCGCCTCACGCTTGAAACGCCGCACTGCGTCGTGGTTGTTGGCCAGCTCGGGGTGGAGAATCTTGATCGCGACGTCGCGATCGAGCGTCCGCTGCCGCGCGCGGTAGACCGAACCCATGCCTCCGGCGCCGATCTTCTCCTCGATCTTGAACTGATCGAGCAGCGTCTGACCGATGTACGGATCGCGCCGCTCTTCTGCGAGCTGCAGGCGGGAGCCGTCCTTCTGACAGAAGTCGGCAATGGCGTCGTATCGACGCCCGCACTTGGCGCACACCTTGGCGAGGGCGTCCATCGTGACCGCGGATGTTCTTGCTACAGCGTGAATCGCTCGCCTCCCTGTGTACCTCGGACGTCCGGGCACCGCAAAAGAGCTTTGATTTCTCCGTGCCCGCGGAGGGGCCCACTGTTCAATCTCGATCCCGGATGCTTGCTGTCGCCCCGGGTCGCGCACTATCGTAGGCCCGCATGCAGAACCCCTTTGCACCGGGGGCTGGCGTCAGCCGCCTCATCGCCTTGGCCAGCGTCCTCATGGGCGCGACCACGATCGCGCCTACGATCGTCGCCGCACAGGACGCCGAGGTCGTCGTGCTGGGCATTCGTTCGCTCGAGGGCGACGACGAGTTCGCACGAAACCTGACCGGTGCGGTGCGCCACTCCGCCTCGCAGGTGGCCGGATGGTCGGTGAGCGACCGCGAGGTGACGCTGGCCCAGATGTCGCTCGTTCACGGCTGCGAGGAAGTGACCGCCGCGTGCATGGGCGAGATCGCCGGATCGCTCGAGGCGGGACGCGTCATCTACGGCGAGGTGCGGCGCACCGGAGCGGGCGACGACTACGACTTCGAGCTCACGCTCAGCCACTTCAGCACCGAGAGCGGCACCGTCGAAGAGACCGTGGAGCGGACTCTGCCGGGCGAGCGCACCGACATCGACGACGTGCGCGAGCCGATCCACCGCCTGATGAGCCAGCTCTCGGGCGCGCCTCAGGTCGGGCGCCTTCTGATCGCCTCGAACGTGCCGGGCGCAGAGGTCTTCGTCGACGAGCAGGCCGTCGGGACCACGGACGACAACGGCCAGCTCGTGCTCGAGGAGGTCGGGGCGGGCGACCACCAGGTGCGGATCCGGGCCGAAGGCCACACGTCGACGACCGAGTCGGTCAGCGTCGAGGCCTACGGGGAGGCCAGCCTCGAGACGCAGCTCGCCATTGGCGCAGAGGACGGCGGAAGCGGCGGCGTCGCACCCGAACTGGTGGTGGGCGCCGGGCTCCTGGTCGTCGCGGCGGCGGCGGCCGGCCTGTGGATCTGGTCGATGACCGAGGTGCTCGGGGTGAACAACAACGACCAGTACCGGATGGCGGACGGAACGGTCGATGGCTTCGCCTGCAATGACCCGTCGGTTCGCGCGATGATCGCGGACCAATGCGACACCGGCACGACGCACGAAGTGCTTCAGTTCGTCTTCCTCGGCGTCGGCGCCCTGAGCGTCGCGCTCGGCGCGTACCTGGTGCTCGAAGGCCTGAACGGCGACGCCGACGACGCCGAATCGGCGAGCCTGCGCGTCGTCCCCGCAGCCGATCAGAACGGCGGCTACCTCACCCTCGACGGCGCCTTCTAGAAGCGACTCCCCCTGTGCGCATCGTTGGCGGCACGCTCTCCGGCCGCCGTTTCTCGGGGCCGAAGGGCGACAAGACACGGCCCACCTCCGAGCGGGTGCGCGAGGCGATCGCGTCCGCGCTCGTCTCCCGTGGCGCGCTGGCGGACGCGGTCGTGTTGGATCTTTGGGCGGGCACCGGCGCGCTCGCGTTCGAGGCGCTGTCTCGGGGGGCGGAACGCGCGGTCTTGGTGGAGCGCGACAAACGCACGGCCGACGCGATCGGGCGCGCGGCGGGCGAGCTGGGCTTGGGCGGCCAAACCGATGTGCGGCGCCTCGACCTCGACAAGACAGGGTGGAGCGCGGGCCTTGGCGCGTTTGACCTCGTCTTTTGCGACCCGCCCTACCGACGCATCGAACGCGTGCGCGAGGTGCTCGAGGAGCTGATCGACGCGGGAGGTCTCCGGGAGGACGCGCTGGTCGTGATCGAACACGCCGCCAAGGACGCAGTGGCGCTTCCGCCGGGACTGGCCGAGGTGCGCACCTACCGCTACGGGGATACGAAGGTGCTGCTCGCGGCGCCCACGGAGGAACGAGCATGAGCATCGCCATCTACCCGGGGTCGTTCGACCCGATCACGAACGGGCACGTGAGCATCCTTCGGAGCGGGCTCGTCTGCTTCGACAAGGTCGTCGTCGCTGTGCTTCGAAATCCCAAGAAGAGCTCTCTCTTCACGGTCGAGGAGCGCGTGGAAATGATCCGCGCCGAGTTTGCGGGCGAGGACAACATCGAGGTCGACTCGTTCGACGGGCTGCTCGTCGACTACTGCCGCAAGTTGGGGGTCCGCGTGGTGCTGCGCGGCCTGCGCGCGGTCGCCGACTTCGAGTACGAGCTGCAGATGGCGAACATGAACCGGCACCTCAACGAAGAGGTCGAGACCGTGTTCATCATGGCCAACGACGCGTACTTCTACGTCTCTTCCAACATCGTCAAGGAGGCCGCGAGGCTCGGCGGCGATGTGTCTCGGCTCGTCCCGCCGTCGGTCGCGGCGCGGCTCACCGACAAGCTCGGGCAGTAGCGCGGCGCGCGGGCCAGCCCCGCCTCGATGAGCGCGGGCAGCGCCTTGGCGACGTCGAGCCCCACGCGCCCGGCCCGCAGGTGGTCGACCGTCGTCTCGCCCGAAGCGACCGCCGCGCGCACCTCCAGCCAGCCGCGCAGGTAACCGACGTCCCGCGCCACACCGCCCCCTCGGTACGCGCGCTCCGCGAGCCCGATGGCGTCGGTGGTGTCGAACCCGAGATCGCGGTGAAGCCAGCGGGCCGTGTCGCCGAAGCGCGCCCCCTGATGCATGCGATCGGCGACCAGCACGCGCGCCGCGAGGATGCGGCGCCGGTACGCGTCGAGAACCCCGGCCTGTTCCTCGAGCGTCACCGCGAGGCCCTCCTGAATGCGGAACCCGCCGGCGGTGCCCAGCTGAAAGAGACGGATCGGCTGCGCGCGGGCGTTTGCGGCCGCCACCGCGTGACCCAGAACCTCGTGCACCGTGAATCGCAGCGACTCGGTCGTCCCGAACCGGCGGTCCGCGAGAAACACGGTCCGGTCCCCGGTGGCTGCGCCCGCCGTCAACCGGGGCTCGACCTCGACGTCGATGTCCAGCGAGGCGGCGCGCGCGACGGCGCGCATCATCGACGCAAGCGAGGGCCCCGACGGCGAGGTGGCGGGCACGACGCGAGGCTCCTGCGTCGCAGGCAATGTCTCCAGCCACATGCGGGCGAGGTCCGCCAGCGTCGTGGGGCCGTCCGGGCCCTCCACGACATCTCGGCCGGTGCCAAACCGGCGCGCCGACAACGGCCGGACGCGCTTCGGCTCACCCAGCGCCTCCAGCATCGACAGCTCGAGGTCGAGCTCCTCGACCCGTGCTTCGTAGTGGGGCTCGGCGAGCGTTCCCCGAGACGCCCGCCGCGCCGCTTCCAGACACCGCCACAGCTCCGCAGCCACGCGGCGCTTCTTCAGCTGCCAGCGCGGGCTCGGCGCCTCGCCTCGGGCAAGATCCCGCACGAGACGGGCTCGCTCGGAGACCGCGTTCTCCGCGGTCAGCGCCGGCAGCAAGCGAGCCACGTCGATCACCCGCTTCAGGCGAGCGTCCGCTTCGCGCAACGCGGCGGGGACCGGGGGTGGGTCGGACGGCGACATGGGCGTTCGGGAACGTAGCAGGCGCGGTCCCCGCTCGCTGCTCGGCCGTTTACTCGGACGACGGCGAAACGAAGACCGCGTCATCGAACCCCGGACCGGTGATCAGCGGCTCGTTGCGCGCGTCCGGGTCGAGAGCCCACATCACGACGATGAACGCGACCGGCAGCAGGCACATCGTCACGACCCCCAGCACCACCACGATCGCCACACTCCCAGCGACGCCCAGAACAGCGAAGCCCGCCCGACGGGTCAGCTCGCCACTGACCGCAAACCCCTCCGGCGGCGTCCACACGCGGGGCGCCGACCAGTCCGCCGGCGTGATCTCGGACAGCGTGCGCATCTGCTGGACGACGTTGGTCGCTTGGCAGTAGGCGCACTTGCAGGTGCGCTTCGAGGCCACGATCTCGAGCGGGGCCCCGCACTGTGAACACTCGACAATCACAGCTCACGGTAGCATCCCCGAGCCGAGCGCCCCGCGAGCCGACCGATCGGGTTGGGGACGCTCCGCCAGGAGAGATGATGCGCCGAGCGATTTTGACGATCCCACCGCCGCGGTGCGCATCCGCGCCGCCGAGCAGTTCCTCGAGACACCGTCGCAAGCCCTGGTGGACGCGTTCTGTGTTCGCTGGGCCTCCCCGTCCAGCCAATGCACGTGCGTTCGGTACGACGCGGCCACCCAAGACGAGGACGCCCGGTATCGCGCGATGGGCCTCAACGACGACCTCAACGCGGCCTTCACCGTCGCCATGAAGCGCCTGCGCGCGCACCCACAGGGAGTTGCCTTCGTGCTCGCCGGCTACGGCAATGGGGGCGAGCGAAGCCGAACCGCGTGCCTCAAGGGTTTGCCGACGACGGCGCTCGTCGCGACCCTCGAGACGTTTGGCAAGACCGAACCGGCGCGGGCGCTGGAGGCGACGAAGGCACTGCTCGCCGCGCTCTCCGCCAGCCACGAACACCGCGCTCCACTCGAGGCGTGGCTCGCGCAGATGGGCGCACCCAGCCCCAAGAAGACGGCGAAGCGGAGCAAGAAGAAGAGCACGCCGACCGGCCCCCTGCAGTCCGCCATGGAGGGCCACGGCAACCTCGACGCGGCGTTGGCGGCCGCGCTGATGGCGGACCTTCCAACCCGCGCCAAGGCGAAGAAGCTCGCCGAGCGGCTGCTGGATCGACTCGCGCTGGACGACGACGCGGGCGCCTCGCGAACCTTGGAAGTCGCCTGGGCCGCACACTCCAACAAGGGCCCTCGGAACCCGGGGCCGCGCACCGCGCGCATCGGTCTCGAACAGGCCGTCCGGCACAAGGACGTCGATCGCATGGTCGTCTGGCTCGAGAGACTGCATGCCGCGAGCGCCGGGACCTACCGGGACGTGCTCCGCTCGGACCTCCTCACGGCGTGGGCGCTGCACCCAAAGGTTCGCCCCTTCCTCGTCCCCAAACTGCCCGCCAGCAGCAAGGCCATGCACGACGTCCTCGAGGCGCACCTGCTCCCGACCCTCACGCTGCGCGCAGGTCGCACGCTGGGCATCGCTTCGCCGTGTTCGGCCGTCGGCAGGCCCTGGCTCTCGGGTCCCTGGCCGCGGGACTCCAAGGACGTGCCGATGCTGTTCCTGGCACAGCTGAACTTCGCGGAGCTCCCGCCGCTGCCGGGCTTCCCCGACCACGGGCTGGTCATGCTCTTCGTGCCCAACGACAACACGCTGGGCCTTGGGTTTGGCAGCCAGAAAGGCGAGTACACCGCTGTCTTCGTGGAGGAGACCGACGCCGACGCCGACCCCGTCTACCACGCCGACGCGCACAACTTCGAAGACGGCTACCGCTCGGGACCGTTAACCACGAAGCACACCGCCCTCACCTGGTCGATGCATCTGCAGCCGCCCATCCCGGGCGACATCCGGTTCGAAGCGCTGGAGGGCGCCGATACGCTCAAACCCAAGGCCCGCGAGCAGCTGCACACGAAGTGGAAGAACCCGGTCGGCATCGGCGGCAACCACCGGATAGGCGGCTACGCGGAGTTCGTTCAGGGGGAAGACCCGCGCCGAGGCGACACCGCCCACTACGTGCATCTGCTCTCACTCGATTCGTACGCCCCTTGGGGCTTCATGTTCGGCGATGGTGGCCTCGCCCACTTCTTCATCGACCCCGATGACCTGACCGCATGTCGGTTCGATCGCATGCTGTGGTTCTGGGACTGCGCATAGCCCGATCAGACGCGGCACGCGCGAAGCCGCGACAGCCCGCGCCGCGCCTCCACGGCGAGGCGTTCGATGCGACGGTTGGTTGGCGATTCCCGCGCGAGCACTTGAAAGGCGCCTTCGAGCGCGCCAGCCGCGCGAACCCCGCCTCGTCTTCGGTGTGGTTGCCCAGACTGCGCTGACTTCGATGCGGTGTGCACCCACTCGTGGGCACGGACGGCCACTCGCTGCCTGCACGTCGCTCTTTCGGGATCCGGACACGTTCTCTCGCGACGCCGTATCCAAGCGGGCCGTCGTCCTCGACCGATGACTCACCCGCTGGCAGCAGCGAGGAGAGGAGTGACGGTCCCTCAGTGCGCAGGCTGACCGCAGGGAGGGCCCTGCAACGCGGTCAACCGGAGCTGGGCGGAGAGTTCCTCGGCCAGCCCGAGCAAGGCGCGTGTGCCGACCCCGGCCAGAGGGTCGCGGGCGAAGGAGGGCGAAGCCTCAATCCACTCGACGCCCTCCGCCAGCGCGGCGACCACGGTCGTCGGCACCGGGGACATGAACACCAACGTGCGAAAGCTCATCCGGACGATGCTCGAAATGAAGCCGTCGCCCGCGTAGACATAGGCGATCCCCGCGATGGAAGGGCCGAGGTCCCTGAGTAGCTCGCGGCCTCGCTGGCGTGCGCCGTTGGGCACCGGGTCCCCATGTACGGCGCCCCGCGTGGTCTCTCTCACGACCAGGACGTAGACCGCCGGATGATGGGCGCGAAGCTCGACGATGCGCGCGCCGATCATCTCCATCGACTCCACCGAGGGACGCGCGTTGGTCGCCATCACGAGGACCGGACCGCACGCGCCGAACACGCTGCGCGCGGGGTAGCTCATCGTGGGGTCGTACGGGCCCCAACTCGTTCGATACGGGTCCGACACGGGCTCGTTCAAGAACAACGGCACAGACGTGCGCGTCTTGAGCCGCGGCCCGCGATCGGGCACGACCACGACATGATCGACGCTCCCTTCTTCTTCGAGCGCGCCGCATCGAGGAGCGCGGCGGCGGAGGCCCGCGAAGCCTTCGCCGATGCGCGACCCTTCCGGCACGCGGTGATCGACGGGCTGCTTCCGCCGACGGTTCTGCGGGAGGCTGCGCGCGCGTTTCCCGGGCCCGATCATCCCGGATTTCGAAAGCGTGACTACGCCGAGCAGCGGCGCTTCGGCCAGCTGCAGCGCCGCGCGTTCGAAGGGGTCGACCCGCGGCTTCGACACCTGCTCAACGAAGTCAACGGAATGGTCTTCGTCCAGATGCTCGAGTCGTTGAGCGGGGTGCGCGGCCTCATCCCGGACCCCGCGTTCACCGGCGCAGGGCTGCACCTCACGCTGCCCGGCGGACACCTGGCGCTGCACACCGATTTCAACCGCGACAGCAAGCGCGGGCTCGCACGAAAGCTCAGCATCGTCTTGTTCCTCGTCGAGGCCTGGGAACCGCGCTGGGCCGGCCACCTCGAGCTCTGGGACCGCGAGCTCACCCGGTGTGAGGTCGCGGTTGCGCCGCACCCTGGGAGGCTCGTGGTGTTCGAGCATGGCGAGGACCACTGGCACGGTCACCCCGCGCCGCTGTTGTGCCCCGAGGAGGTCGCGCGCCAGACCCTCGCCGCCTACTACTACGTCGCGGACGGCAGCCCCGACACGGAGGGCCACTCCGCGATCTGGGCCCCCGGTGCTCAGCGGGCCGGCGGCGGATAGGGAGCGCGCGCGGTCGGGCTAAGGTATCCTCGGGACGCCGACGGAACCACCGAGGAGAGGCATGCCGACCACCGAAGACTTGGTCTCGAAGATCGCTTCGTTTCAGAACTACGACGAGTACCGCGACCTCCACTGGGAGGGCTCGTTCGAGGACTACCTCAACATCGTGAAGGAGAGGCCGCAGGTCACGCGCAACGCGTACCAGCGCCTCTACGACATGGTCATCAGCTATGGTGAAGAGGAGTACATCGACAACAAGAAGCGGCTGACGCGCTACCCGTTCTTCACGGACCCCGTCGATGGCGGCGCGGACGGCATCTTCGGCCTCGACATCCCGCTGATGCGGCTCGTCAACGTGCTGCATGCGGCGGCGCTCGGCTACGGCCCCGAGAAGCGCATCATCCTGCTGCACGGCCCGGTCGGCTCGTCGAAGAGCACGATCGCGCGCCTGCTGAAGAAGGGCCTCGAGCGCTACTCACGCACCCCCGAAGGCGCGCTCTACACGTACAAGTGGGTGAACCTCGCGGACACGGGCCTCGCGGCGGGCGACGACGAGTTCCCCTGCCCGATGAACGAAGAGCCGCTCAAGCTCATCCCCGAAGCCTGGCGCGACAAGGCCGTCGGCGAGCTCGGCCTCAGCAACGAGGCGCACACCATCAAGGTGCGCGGCACGCTGAACCCGGCCTGTCGCTTCATCTTCAACGGGCTGATGGAGAAGTACGGGGGCGACTGGGCGAAGGTCGCCGCCAACCACATCCGCGTGAAGCGGCTGCTTCTGAGCGAGAAGGACCGCGTCGGCATCGGCACCTTCCAGCCGAAGGACGAAAAGAACCAGGACTCGACCGAGCTGACCGGCGACATCAACTACCGGAAGATCGCCGAGTACGGCTCCGACTCGGACCCGCGCGCGTTCAACTTCGACGGCGAGTTCAACATCGCCAACCGCGGCATCGTCGAGTTCGTCGAGATTCTCAAGCTCGACGTCGCCTTCCTCTACGACCTCCTGGGCGCAACCCAGGAGCGCAAGATCAAGCCGAAGAAGTTCGCCCAGACGGACATCGACGAGGTGATCATCGGCCACACGAACGAGGCCGAGTACAAGAAGCTCCTGAACAACGAGTTCATGGAGGCGCTCCGCGACCGGACCATCAAGATCGACATCCCGTACATCACGAAGATGAGCGAGGAGGTCCGCATCTATCAGAAGGAGTTCAACTCCGATCGCCTGCGCGGCAAGCACGTCGCGCCGCACACCTTCGAGGTCGCAGCGATGTGGGCGGTGCTCAGCCGGCTCGAGGAGCCCAAGAAGCATCAGCTTTCGATCCTGCAGAAGATGAAACTCTACGACGGCAAGACGCTGCCCGGCTTCACGCAGGACAACGTCAAGGAACTCCGCAAGGAGACGAACCGCGAGGGCCTCGACGGCATCAGTCCTCGCTACATCCAGGACAAGATGTCCAACGCGCTCGTGCGCGACGGCGTCGAGGGCTACATCAACCCGTTCATGGTCCTGAACGAGCTCGAGAAGGGGCTCGCCAACCACTCGCTGCTCGCCAACGACGACCAGAAGAAGCGCTTCCGCGAGCTCATCGGCGTCGTGAAGAGCGAGTACGAAGAGATGGTGAAGAACGAAGTCCAGCGCGCCATCAGCGCGGACGAGGACGCCATCGCCCGGCTCAGCGCCAACTACATCGACAACGTGCGCGCCTACACCCTCAAGGAGAAGGTGAAGAACCGCTACACGGGTCGCGACGAGGAGCCGGACGAGCGGCTCATGCGCTCGATCGAAGAGAAGATCGACATCCCCGATTCGCGCAAGGACGACTTCCGCCGCGAGATCATGAACTACATCGGCGCGCTCGCGATTGAGGGCAAGAAGTTCAGCTACGACACGAACGACCGCCTGCGCCGCGCGCTCGAGATGAAGCTCTTCGAAGACCAGAAGGACTCCATCAAGTTGTCGAGCTTCGTGTCCAACGTCATCGACAAGGACACGCAGGACAAGATCGACGTCATCAAGAGCCGGCTCATCAAGCACTACGGCTACAACGAGGCGTCGGCCAAGGACGTCTTGAGCTACGTGGCGAGCATCTTCGCGCGCGGCGACGTCAAGAGCTGAGCCAGTGGCCCGTTGATGAACGCCCCGCATCGCCTCGGCGACGCGGGGCGTTTCTCGTGGGCGAATACCGCCGGTCCTCCATTCGGTCCGGCGTGCGCTTGTCCGGGTCGAACCTCCGGACCGAGGCACTAGCGAGGCATGGATTCGGGCTCGGGGGCCACCAGCTCCATCGGCGGCGAGTCCGTAATGTCCGTCACCTCGCCCGCCCTGACGTCGAGGAACCGCTGCATTCCCAGCTCGCGAGCGGTGTAGCCCTGGAGTCGGACGCCTTCGCCATCGAGCACCTGGGCTGCGATGAACCAGCGTCCCGGGATCGTCGGCACGAGGTACTCGACCGCGTCTCCCGGGCGCGACGGCGCCGCCGGAGACTCCCCCGTCCACGCCACGCGTCCGACGAGAAAGCCGCCCGGCGGCGAAGTCGAGTCCTCCGGCAGAGCGAAGAACACCGGCATGGGGTTGTCCACACCCTCGGGCGCCCGGTACGTGCCGCGGACCCACCCCACCTCGGCAACCGGCTGCACATCGGCGTCGAACACATCGGCGTCGAACACATCGAGGCGCGTGTGGCAGAGCGTGCAGGAGCCGTTGCCGATACGCCCTCCGAAACGAGCGTCGCGAATCGGCTCATCCACGCCGGTCGCACCCACGAAGTGGACCCCGAGCATCGTCTCATCCGGAGGCGACTGCGCCAGGCGTTCGCTGACCCCTGCCGCGTCCTCGAGCCGCGCACGTACCGCGTCGCGAAACGGCCATCGATACGCAGTGTTGGTGTGCAGGGACTGGTAGTAGCTCGACGCAGCGGCGTCGACGTTGCCCGCCCTGGCGTGCATATCCCCGATGAGGGCAGCCGTCCCAGCCATGTTGTAGGTCGCGTGGCTCCAGTCTCCGAGGCGAGAAACGCGTTCCGCGGTGCGTGGATCGCCGTCGAACTGCATCTCCATGAATGCCTCGTTCATCGCCGCGTACCGCTCCAGCGCTTCGTCGACGAGCGCGGGGTCCGCGTCTCGGTCGGACGCCACGGCCAGGGTGAAACCGAACACCGAGAAGCCAGCATATCGCTCACTGCTTTGCCGTAGCGCGTCGTAGGCAGCATCCACGGCGTCTCGGTTCCCATCGCGGTAGGCCGCGACGAACGCGAGCGTCGCTCGCCACACCGGTAGCCGGGCATCTTCGGGGAACGCACCGATGGCTCTGTCGAACGCGGCGATTCCTTCCTCGGCGAGATCGGACCGGTCGAGCTCGAACGCCGCCAGGAGCACCGCCGCCCCCAATGCACGATCGCGCACGGGTGAGGGCGGAACCGTGTCTCGAAGCCACACGAGGGTTTCGTCGAGCACTCGCAGGTCGACGCTCATGACCCAAATCACGCGGTCGAGGGGGCGAGTGACGTCGCTCGGAATGGCGGGCAGCGCAGTCCTCGAGGCGAGTTCGTCTGGCGCGGGCTCGTACCGCGCGGCGGGGGGCGCGCAAGCCGCCAGAAACAGGGCCAGCGTCCCGGCCCCCAGGGGCGTCCTTCGGTTCACGTTCATCGTCGTCCACTCCTCCTCGCCGCAATCAGCACGGTCGAGACTCATGTAGACGCCGACCCATCCTCGGGTCAGAGGCCGTAGGTCACGTTCGAGGTCACGTTTTTTCGTGACCCGCGGCCGCTGGATGGTCGCGAGCCGGCCACGTAAGATCACGGCCGTGTCCAAAGGGAACGAGACCCATAACGCAGGGCTGCGACGGATCTCCATCCCCGTCTCGACCCTCGTTACCACGGCGCTGGTCGTCGGGGCCGTCGGGCAGTACGCCGTGTTCGACGCCGAGCGGTGGATGGCGTCGACGGCCCCCCTCGTTGCGTCGATGATCGCGCTTGCGCACCTGCTAACGCAGGTGCCGTGGCTGGCTTGGATGATGCGTAGCGGTCGGCAAGACGCCGTGCCCCTCTACTTCGCGGTCCAGATCCCCCTCGCCCTGTGCGCAGTTGCGGTGAGCCAGGGTCGGCTCGGGATCCTGGTGTTCGCTCTGGTCAGCCAAGCGATATTGCTGTTTCGTTCCCGCGTCACAGCCGCCATCGTTGTCGTCGGGATCTCGTTGGCTTCGCTCGCGTGTGTCGCCTGGTTCTCTCCCGAGACCGCCCTCGGTGTTGCGGTCGGCTACGTCACCATAGGCGCATTCGTAGTCGGCTTCAGTGAGCTGGTCGCGCGTCAGTACGACAGCCGCCACACCGTGAGCCGTCTCGCTGCAGACCTCGCCGAAGCGAACGCACGGCTGGCTGCACAGGCGGACACTACGGCGGAGCTGGCGGCGACGCGTGAGCGCAACCGAGTCGCGCGCGAGGTTCACGATGTGCTCGGCCACTACCTCACCGTGGTGCACGTCAACCTCGCCGCCGCCGACAAGCAGCTCGACGCGGATCCGGCGCGGGCACGTGCACTGGTGGAAAAAGCGCGCGAACTGACCCACGAAGGTCTGCAAGAGCTCAGGAGCTCGCTGTCTCTTCTGAGACGTGAACGGCGTCCGCTCGACGAGGCACTCACGCGGCTGGCGAGTCACGCGACCGCTCTCGACGTCCATCTCGACATCGAGGGGACCCCCCGGCCCCTCGACGAAGCCACAGAGCTGACTCTCTACCGCGTCGCCCAGGAGGGTCTAACCAACGCGAGACGCCACGCGGGAGCCACGTTCGTTCAGCTCCTCCTCCGCTTCGACGATTGCGTCACGTTGAGGGTCCGGGATGACGGGCAGGGCGTCGAAGGCGCGGTCTCTGGGAGCGGGCTCGACGGTCTGCGTGAGCGTGTCGCTGAGATCGGCGGCGTGCTGAACGTCGTCAACATGCCTCAAAGGGGTTTTGAGCTGCGCGTGGAGGTGGCCGGATGACCCCGCCGATCCGTGTGCTGTTGGTCGACGATCAGGCCCTCTTCTGCGAAGGGATGCGCGCGTTGCTCGATGCCTACGACGAAGTCGAGGTCGTGGGCCAAGCCCACGATGGGGGGGAGGGGGTCCGCATGGCGGCGGAGCTCGACGCGGACGTCGTGCTCATGGACCTGGCGATGCCTCGCGTCGATGGCGTCACGGCAATTCGGCAGCTCAACACAAACGCGCCGGGGATTCGGGTGATCGCGCTCACCACGTTCGAAGACGACGACTCGGTCGTCGAGGCGGTGCGCGCGGGGGCGCTCGGCTATCTGCTCAAGGACTGCGACGCCGACACCCTGGTCGACGCCGTTCGGTCTGCCGCCAGGGGGGAGCCGACCCTGGCCCCGAGCGCGACGCGAGCCGTGCTCGCCGAGCTCCGACGGGAGGCGCCAGCTCCGCCTCCCGGGGCGCTCGCACTGTCTCCCCGGGAACGGGAGGTGCTCGCACTCCTCTGCCGCAGCGCCACGAACCGTGAGATCGCCAGGGCGTTGTTCATCGCGGAGGGAACCGTGAAGAACCATCTCACCCATATCTTCGAGAAGCTGGGTGTTTCCGACCGCACTCAAGCCGCCCTGCGCGCCAAGGAGTGGCGCTTGATCTGAGCCCGCCGATCGTGCCTCGAGCGCCGTGCGGTGGCTGCTGGGAGGGGACAGGTAGACCCCATATGCGCAGGAGGCGTATTCCTCGATCGCCCACAGCGTCTTAGATGGGGTTTGGAACGCAACCTGCGTGGTGTTGGACACACCCTATCCTTGCCCATCCGCCCCTCGCCCAAGTTCGCGCGCCCCTTCTCAGGTGGCTGGGAGGAGACGGCATGAGCGGAGAGATCGCACCCGCGAGACCGACCACACCCCCATCGTGTCGACCGGAACCGATGTCTGCATGACCCCCGTAGGCGGCGCGATGGTCCCGGTGGCGTCCTCGTCGGTCTCCGCGGCTGGGGCTTCGGAGCGTGTGTCCCCGACCGTGCTCGACAACGCCCCCCCGGACTTCCACCTGAACTCCCGCATGTGCACGTCGACGGGGCACGAGCCGGGCACAGCCGCGGCATGGTGGTCCCCCCGGCCACCAGGGCGAGGCTCTCGCGTGCACGGCATCCCCGACCGTCTTCGTGGATCAATGGGCGAGCGTGCGGCACCGCCACCCAGCGATGATCAACCGCCCCCATCGCCGGCGCGGTGGAGCCGCAAATGCCGGCCACGAACGACCACGACCGGATCGAAGGGCGAGCGAACGCGCGGAGCCCCGACGCCTGCTACGCCGAGAGACGTCGAGCTCAACCTGCCCGCGCGCGACCTCACGAACGAGAGGGTGGTGGACGCCAACGGAGCCGCGATGGTGGTCACGGAGGCGGAGTTTGAGTATGACTTCGAGCAGCAGCCCGGCGAAAGAGACCGGGAGTACCTCGACCCGGAGTGGACGCCCGAAGACCTCGTCGACGCCCTTGACGCCGCAAAGAGGCAGGCGCAGCGCATGTCGGGCCATGGCATGGCGGTCACCGGCAACCAGGACGGGCCGTTCGTGACGGAGATCGGAGACGGTTGGTAGCCTGCGCAAGTTCGGAATGCACGGAAGAGCCGCTCGCCCTAGGCTCCGGCCATGCGCTTCCGCCTGCCCCTCCTGCTCCTCGCGTTGGCCCTCGGTCTCGCCGCCACGAGCTGCAACTACGGCGCCTACTTCATCCGCGCCACGACCGAGCCGATGCTCGCGCTCGAGGGGCGCATGGACCCGTACCAGCGCCGGCAGTGCCTCATCATGTTCATGCCGGGCATGCTCGACACGCCCGACGACTACGTGAACCACGGGTTCTTCGCCGACGCACAGGCCGCGTCCACGCGCTGCGACCTCGTCGCGGTGGACGCGCACTTCGGCTACTACCGGGGCGGCACGCTGCGTCAGCGGGTGACGGAAGACGTGCTGCGGGTCGCCGAGGCCCGCGGCTACGACGAGATCTGGCTCGTCGGCATCTCGATGGGCGGCATGGGATCGCTGCTCGTCACCCAGGTCAACGAGGGCCGGATCCGCGGGGTGGTGCTGCTCGCGCCGTTCCTCGGTGACGACAACCTCGTGCGCTCCATCGACGAAGCGGGCGGACTGGCCGAATGGGACGCCCCCGACGCGGACGACGTCGACATGAACAGCGAAGAGGGGTTCGACGACGCGCTCTGGATCTGGCTTCAGGGGTACGCCAACGCGCCCGAGAACCGCCCCGATCTGTACATCGCCGTCGGGACCGAAGACCGCCTGCGTCCTGGCGTCGGGCTGCTGGCCGCCGTGCTCCCGGAGAACCGCTCGGGTACCACGGCGGGCGGCCACAACTGGAACACCTGGCGCGTCCTCTGGCGGAACCTTCTGCGCAATCCGCCATGGGATCCGGGCATGGGCACGCCGTCGTTCGCGGCGAACTGACAACTCTGGATTGCCGAATCCGGGAACCCGCCTGCCGAGGGTTGACGTTGGACTTGTCAAAGCACTCCAAACCCGACCGAGAGTCCTCGCCGTTCCGGTGCGCCACGTGTCGCGTGGACATGCCGACCACGCGTTGCGAGACGTGCGGCCGCCGACTCCCCGAGGTCACGCCTCAACGCCCGATGCCGGTCCAGATGTGGGTCCAGATGCCGATGCGCAAGACCATGGGATATCGAGAGGCCGGGGAACGCGGACCGCTGATCATTCGGTGGCGCCGAAGCCGATGGAGGGCCTTTCCCGGACTGGTCGGGGCGCTCATGGTGATTCCCGGGGTGATGACGGTCTCCCAGAACACAGTCGCCGCGATCGTCTTCTTTTTGATCGCGGCCGTCGGCCTGTTCTGGGCTGTGATCCGCTGGAATGCGGACACCGTGCTCCGACTCGAGGGGACACGCCTCACCGTCCGCGAGCCGCTCTTCATGGGCCAATCTCGAACGATGGACGCGAGCGACATCGTCGAGCTGGACGTCAAGCGGCACGACGAACGCGGTTCGCTCCCCCGTTGGGTCTCCCGCGCGCGGCTGCGTGAAGGCAACACCGCCTCGCTCGTACGGTCGCTGACCGGACCGGCGGAGGCCGACCACATCAACTGGCTGCTGGCGATGCACCTCGACTGCCTGTGGGTACCAGAAGGCGTGGGACGGGCCGCCGACCCTCGACTCGCCGACGATCCCGCGCGCATCAGGCACAAGGTCGAGGTTCGGTAGGCCGGAGCTCCGACCACGTCCCTCGGACAGACCGAGGCCCCCTCCGATCCCTCTCAGGCGTCCGCGCCGGCTGGCGCGTGGCGGGTGCGTTTGGGACGCTGGGCCGATGCTTCGCCTTAACAGCCTCACGCTCGCTCTGTTTCTCGTTGCCTGCGGGGGCGAAGTCCGCTCCGACGCGGGCTCCCCCGATGCGCAGGTCCGCGACGCGGGCGCGGTCGATTCCGGTCCCGTGGACGGGGGCCCGATGGACGCGGCGCTCAGCGACGCCGGAGATGCCGGTCCCAACGATGCCGGTCCCGACGATGCCGGTCCCGACGATTCGGGACTCACGGACGCGGGAGCCGACGCAGCAACGAGCTGCCTCGAGGACCACGCGGCGGGCGAGCGCTACAGCCTCGGCGACAACTGCAACTTCTGCGATTGCATGGCCGACGGCAGCTCGCTGTGCACGAGCCGGGTGTGCGCGGGGGTCGGCCCCGGATGCACCTACGACGGAGTCGACTACGGCTACGGAGCACGCTTCGCGTCGACCGACGGGGTGAACGAGTGTGTCTGCGCCGCGAGCGGCCTGGCCTGCACCCGTCGAGACAGCGAGCTGGCCGAGGAAGGCGCCATCCTGCTCGAGTCGCTGGACACGCCGTGCGGGGAGGACAGCACGTTCACGCCTCGCACGGTGCTCGACACGATCCCCATCGACGACTTCACCGCGGCCTTTCCCTACGATCGCGCGCGTGAGTTCTCACCGGAGACCCTGCCGGACAGCGAAATCCGGGTTCGGCTGACCTACGACGATGGCTTCCTCGTCTGCCGCATCCCGTCGCCGACGCAGCCGGCCTTGGACATCGAAGCGGTCGTGGAGTTCATCACAGCAGACGGCGCGTTCGACGAGGCGTTCCACACGTACTTGCGGCGCAACAACTTCGGATTCGTCGACGCCTGGACCACCGTCGCGAGTGCGCCGAACGACGGCCTCGACGGGTCTTACGTCCCGCCGTGCACCATCCTCCCGAGCGGCTTTGGCTTCAACGCGCAGGTCGACGCCGATGGGACCGCCTCGGGATCGATCAGGCGCACCTGCGAAGGAGACATCTCCGTCGCGGTCGGCAGCTTCGCCTACGCGCCGTAGCAGACCGGCGAGGCGCGCCGGGCCCTGGTAGACTCCAGGGGTGAGCCTCCGCATCGATCAGGACCACGGCCGCTTCAAGCAGATCGTTCGCGGACGCATCCGCAAGAACCTGCGGAAGTACATCTCCCAGGGCGAGCTGATGGGGAAACAGGGCAAGGACGTCGTGTCCATCCCGATCCCCCAGATCGACATCCCGAAGTTCCGCTACGGCGACAAGCAACAGGGCGGCGTCGGGCAGGGTGAGGGTGACGAGGGCGACTCGCTCGGCGGCGAAGGCGAGGGCGACGGTCCGGGCGGCCAGGGAGAAGCCGGCAAGGACGCGGGCCAGCACGCCCTGGAGGTCGACGTCACGCTCGACGAGCTGGCGGAGATCCTCGGCGAGGAGCTCGCGCTGCCGAACATCGAGCAGAAGGGCAAGAGCAAGATCATCGACCAGAAGGACCGCTACGTCGGCATCCGTCGGGTCGGTCCGAACTCACTCCGGCACTTCAAGCGCACCTACAAAGCGGCCCTCAAGCGACAGATCACGATGGGCCGGTACAACCCGGACAACCCCATCGTCATCCCGCACCGCGATGACATGCGCTACCGCTCCTGGAAGACCGACGAGGAGCCCGTGGCCAACGCGGTGATCCTCTACATGATGGACGTCTCCGGCTCGATGGGGGACGAGCAGAAGGAGATCGTGCGCATCGAGTCCTTCTGGATCGACGCGTGGCTCCAGCGCCAATACAAGGGCGTCGAGACGCGCTTCATCATCCACGACGCAGTCGCGCGCGAGGTCGACCGAGACACGTTCTTCCGGACGCGCGAGTCCGGCGGCACGATGATCTCCAGCGCCTACAAGCTGGCAGCGCAGATCATCGAGCAGGACTACCCGCCGTCGGAGTGGAACATCTACCCGTTCCACTTCTCCGATGGTGACAACTGGAGCGTCGACGACACGCTGCTCTGCATCGAGCTGATGAAGAACACGCTGCTGCCCGCCTCGAACGTGTTCTGCTACGGGCAGGTCGAGAGCCCGTACGGTTCGGGGCAGTTCATCAAAGATCTGCGCGAGCACCTCGGAGACGACGAGCGCATCACGACGAGCGAGATCCGTGACCGGGACGCCATCGTCGAGTCGATCAAGGAATTCCTCGGGCGGGGGAAGTAGCCATGGCCGGATACAAGTTCGACCGACAGCTCCCACGGTACCTCCGCGACATCCAGGAAGACGTCTCGAAGGTCGCGAGCGACTACGGGCTCGACGTGTTCCCAACGCTCTTCGAGGTCGTCGCATACGACCAGATGAACGAGCTGGCCGCGTACGGCGGCTTCCCGGTGCGCTACCCGCACTGGCGCTTCGGGATGGAGTACGAGCAGCTCTCGAAGAGCGCCGAGTATGGCCTGTCGAAGATCTACGAGATGGTCATCAACAACAACCCAGCCATCGCGTACCTGCTCGAGGGCAACAGCCTCGTCGATCAGAAGCTGGTGATGACGCACGTGTACGCGCACGTGGACTTCTTCAAGAACAACTTCACGTTTCAGGCGACGAACCAGGGCCGCGATCCCCGGACGGGCGGGGCGATCCGGAAGTGGATCGACACGATGGCCAACCACGGCGCGATCGTTCGACGCTGGGCCGACCGGGTTGGCATCGACCGCGTGGAGACCTTCATCGACAGCTGCCTGTCGCTCGAGAACCTCATCGACCCGCAGAAGCCGTTTGTGCCGCCCAAGTCACGCCGCGACGAGGATGAAGGCGACGGGGATCCGCTCGAGGTCGCGCGCCTGCGCGTCGACCACCCGTACATGGAGGACTTCATCAACCCGCAGGAGTTCCTCGACGCCGAGCGGGAGAAGATGGAGAAGGAGCGAGAGAAGGCGACCCGGATCCCGGAGCACCCCGACCGGGATGTGCTCGGCTTCTTGCTCGACCACGCTCCGCTCGAGCGCTGGGAGCGGGACATCCTCGCGGTGGTGCGACGGGAGGCGTACTACTTCTGGCCCCAGATGCAGACCAAGATCATGAACGAGGGCTGGGCCTCGTACTGGCACTCCAAGATGATGACCGAGCGGGTCTGCGACGACTCCGAGATCATCGACTACGCCGAGCGCAACGCATCGGTGTTGGAGAGCGGCAGCGGCCGGCTGAACCCGTACAAGCTCGGCGTCGAGCTGTACCGCCACATCGAGGAGCGCTGGGATCGCGGGCAGTTCGGCAAAGAGTGGGAGGACTGCGACTCGCTCGAGGCGCGCCGCAGCTGGGACCGCCGGACGGGCCTGGGTCGCAAAAAGATCTTCGAGGTCCGCAAGCTCTACAACGACGTCACGTTCATCGACGAGTTCCTCACGCCCGACTTCGTCGCCGCGCAGAAGCTCTACACGTTCGGGTTCAACCAGCGCAACGACCGCTACGAGATCGAGAGCCGGCAGTTCAAGGAGGTCAAGGAGAAGCTCCTGTTCAGCCTCACGAACGCCGGTCAGCCGTTCATCCACGTCGTCGACAAGAACCACGAGAACCGTGGCGAGCTCCTTCTGACCCACGACCACATGGGCGTAGACCTCAAGCTCGACTACGCCCGCGAGGTGCTCAACGCGCTCGTCCGCGTCTGGCGGCGGCCGGTCGAGGTGCACACCATCGTCGAGGGCAAGCCCGCGCTCATCCGATACGACGGCAAAGAACACGTGCAGCGGCCCATCAAGGCCTGAACGTTGGGCACGCCGCGCGTCGCGTTGCAGCCCACAACGAGAAGAAAGCCGCGAAGAGACTCTCCGCGGCTTCCTTCACTGGTGAGCGAGGCCCGGGGCTACTCGAACTCGAGACCCTGGCAGTTGACCAGGCGGAAGCGGCCCGGATCCGCACGGTTGGTGGGGCTGCTGCCGACCGCGTTGACGTCCAGCTGGAGGTCGCGGTTGGCCTGGTTGGGCATGTCGCGGCACTCGATGCGCCCCGAGATGGTCGGGTTGCCTTCGTCGTCTTGGAAGGTGACCTCACTGAGGCGGCACCCGGGGGTCGCGGTCCCCTCCATGGTCGACCCGATCGGGTCCTGCTGGATGCAGCTCGCGCTGTAGCGGTTCACGCCTTCGCTGACGCTGACGCTGCAGTTGGTGCCGACCGCGAAGCCGCCGGTCATCGGCACCATCGCCTGGCTCACTGTCAGCGAGTAGCCCAGGCCCTGATCCACGCTGAAGTCGAGCAGGTAGTTGCCCGCCCCGTCTTCCACGACGGTGCAGCTGGCGCGTGTCACGCCTTCGAAGCCCTCACAGACCATGCCGCCGTTGATCCCGCAGATGTCGCGGTCCTCGGGCCCTTCGCAGTGGTTGGAGCTGGGACAAGCCGTGCCGTACTGCATGTCGGCGAACAGCTTCCCGGCGTCGGGGTCGCCGCATCCGAAGAGGGCCAAGGGGAGGACGGTGAAGGCAAGCAGTCTGCGCATGGAAATCTCCTGAACGAAGGCTAACAACGCGGGGCCGGACACGTCCAACCCCTGGAGCGTTTGGACCGTTCAGACCGCCGCGGCCGCCGCCAACGCCGCCGCGAGATCCTCCCGGAGGTCGTCTTCCGCCTCGAGGCCGACGGAGATGCGGATGAGTCCGTCGTCGATCCCCAGCTCGGCACGCTGCGCGGCCGGCACCGCACCGTGCGTCATGATCGCGGGGTGCTCGATGAGCGCTTCGACGCCGCCGAGGCTCTCCGCACACACGAACACCGACACCGTGGACAGGAACGCCTTGGCCGCGGGCAGGCCGCCCTCGATGACGAAGCTGATCATCCCACCCGGACCGCGCATCTGCTTGTCGCAGATGGCCTTCTGCGGGTGGCTCTCGAGCCCCGGGTAGATGACCTTCTCCACGCCGTCCTGCGCCTCGAGCCAGGTCGCGAGGTTCATGGCGCTACGGCAGTGGCGGTCCATCCGGACGTGCAGCGTCTTGATGCCGCGCAAGATCATGTAGCTGTCGAACGCGGACCCCACCGCGCCGACGGCGTTCTGAAGGAAGCGGAGCCGCTCGGCGAGCGCATCGTCGGAGGTGATGAGCGCGCCGCCGACCACATCGCTGTGGCCGTTCAGGTACTTGGTCGTCGAATGCAGGACCACGTCGGCGCCGAGGCTGAGGGGGCGCTGGAGGTAGGGGGTGGCGAAGGTGTTGTCGACCACGACGCAGACGCCCTTGGCCTTGCCGATGGCGGCGACGGCCTCGATGTCCACGAGCTTGAGCATCGGGTTCGTCGGGGTCTCGACCCAGAGCATCTTCGTCTCGGGACGGATCGCCTTGGCGACGTTCTCCGGGTCGGTCATGTCGACCTGCGTCGTCTCCATGCCGAGAGGGCCCATGACCTTGTCGAGGATGCGGTAGCTCCCGCCGTAAACGTCATCGCTCGCGACGATGTGGTCACCGGGGGACAGCGTGTGCAGGAGCGTCGTCATCGCCGCGCACCCCGACGCGAAGCACAGCCCGTGGCTGCCCCCCTCGAGCCCCGCGAGGCAGCGCTCGAGCGTGTCGCGCGTGGGGTTTCCGGTGCGGGCGTACTCCCAGCCCTTGTGCACACCCGGGCTCGACTGCGCGAAGGTGCTCGCGAGTACGATGGGGGTCATCACCGCGCCGCTGACCGGGTCAGGCTCCTGGCCGGCGTGAATGGCGAGGGTCTCGATGCGGGTGGACTTGTTGGACATCGGGCCGCCCTACCCCGCTCGCGTGTGTCGGGCAAGTCGGTCGGCTACCACTGCCGGGCGGGAGTGGCCATCTCTTCGCTCCACCAGTCCGGCGCGTCCGTGTCCGGCGCGTCCGTCTCCGGTTCGCCCGTCCGTGCCTGTTCCACGTCGTCGACGCGTGGAAGCTCTTGGGCGAGCCGTTCGGCCTGGCGCTCGAGACGCGCGGCGCGGTTGGGGTTGCCCTCCGCACGCGCAGCGGCCGCGGCCGCACGCGTGTCCTCGAGCCGTCGCGTGAGTACATCCCGGAAGATGACGGCGCGGTGGTGTTCGCGCTCCGGGGTCATCTCCTCGAGCTGAACCGGCAGCGGGGCCGGCTCCCGCGGCGCTTGTTCGGCTGGAGGAGCCGCCTCGCCGATCTGGGTGCCGCCGATCGCTGTGTTGCCCGGCCCCGTGTTTCCCTGTTCCGCGTTGCCTGGCCCCGCGTTGCTCTGCCCCGCGGCACTCCGCCTGCGCGCGGCTCCCGCGTCGCCGACCAAGGGGATCGGGTCACGTCGCGATTCCGCACCCGGGTCCGGAGAGACAGCACCCTCGCTCAGGGCAGACGAGGGCCCGATCGTGCTGCCGCCGCCGCCAGAAGCCCCGGAGTGGGGCGCCGGTCCCTCATCCGCCGTCTCCGGCTCGCCCCAGGTGGCTTCCCCGGCCGGCGTGAACAGGTACGCCATTACCGCCGACAAGCCGAGCAGGGTCACGAGCACCACCCAGGTCTTGGTCTTCGAAGGAGCGCCGCTCATGATCGGAGCTTGGCGCGGGGCCGGCACGGGGACCAGCCCGCGTTTGCGCGCGTCCGCATGGCACCCCACATCTCGACTCGATGACCCACGACGTCCCCGTGCAAGCGCTCCTGCTCGATGTGATGGGCACGCTCGTCTACGACCCGTTCCACATCGAGATGCCCGCGTTCTTCGGGATGGAGCTGCACGAGTTGCTCTCCTGCAAGCACCCCGACGCGTGGGTGCGCTTCGAGCGCGGCGAGATGGAGGAGCCCGCGTTCCTCGACGCGTTCTTTCGGGACGGCCGGAGCTACGACCAAGCCGGATTCCAGGCGGCGGTGTTCGGGGCGTACCGGCTGCTCGATGGAATCGAGCCGCTGCTCGAAGAACTCCGCGACGCCGGCGTACCCATGCACGCGCTGAGCAACTACCCGAGCTGGTACCACCGCATCGAGGCGCGCGTCGGGCTGTCGCGCTTCCTGAAATGGACCTTCGTCTCCTGCGACACCGGCGTCCGCAAGCCGGACCCAGAGGCCTACCTCGGGCCCGCGCGCGCGCTGGGTCTGCCTCCCTCGGCCTGTCTGTTCGTCGACGATCGAGAGTCCAACTGCGAGGCCGCCCGCGCCGTCGGCATGCGCGCCGTCCGGTTCGAAGGCGCCGACGGGTTGCGAGAAGCGCTCCGCAGCGCTGGCCTTCGCGTACGTTGAGCGTCAGGCGGGTGGAGCGGGAAACGCGCGGTCCAGCGCCTTCTCGACCTCGACCCCGATGCGGCGCACGAGAGGCCGGAACAGGAGCCCGACGGTCATCCGGATGCGCACGTCCTCGTCGTCCACGTCGACCGTGCCTGTCACCCCGCGACCGCGGACCGACGCGGTGCGCTCCGTCGACCAGTCCAACCCAGCACCGAACCGGCTCTCCAGCTCACGCTCGATCTGAACGATGCACTCGCGCGCTCCAGCGACGCCGAGCCCGTGATGGCGGCGAATGTCGATGTGGCTCACGCCGTCAGTGATAGCAGGCCCGCCGCGACGCGCCCGGTCAGCGGACCTCGAGCAGCACGAACCGGCCCCATGAGATTCCGTCTTGACCGAGCGAGCCCGCCACCGACTCGGCCTCCTGGAGGAGCTCTTCGTACGATCGGTAGCCACCCATCGTGATCTGAACATGGCCTCCCGTGACCGGGGCTTGCACCATCGGCGCGCTCAGCACCTCTCCATCGACCACCATCGCCAGCACCCCCTGCACGCGCGCGGCCGTGGCCTCGCCGAACCGCGCGGACGCGTCGGGAGCCAACACGAGCGCCACCACCGGCATCTGGCTGTAGGGGTCGACCCGCAACGACACCTCGGCGACGTCCGCGTTTACGAGAACGGGCGCCGATTCGACACAGTGAAGGGTGCACTCGCCCTCGACGTCGCCACGCTCCAGCCGCCATACGCACGCGCCCGGCGGCGGGGTCGCCATGTGTTCGGTCGCCACGTCACAGGACGCGTCCCATGCGCGCACCTGCCTTGGGGGGTCCTCGCGCAGCATGAACGCGATGACGGGATCGAGCCGCGCGTCGCCCTCGTACGGGTTCTCCGGGAAGCTCATCGCGAAGTGGAAGGAGAGTTCACGGGGCTGCAGCAACCCCACCACGCTCTGTGGGTCCGTCGATGTCACAGCGAGCCTGATCTGTTCGGGCGACTCCAACACCACGTCCGCTTCCGCGCCGAGGCTCTCGAGCCGCTCGACCATCGCCTCGCCGTCCCCCTCGACGAACGCATCCTCGGCGCCCAGCACCAACACAAACGAGGCCTCGCCCTCGAGCGGGCCGCCCGACATCAGCCGCTCGAGGCCCGACGACGACGAGAGCAGACCGGCACCCCAGAGAGGAACGGCGGCCAGCACACTCACGGCACTAACCGCGAACAGGCCCCACGGCCGCCGCCCAGCCTCCGCTTGGCGACGAAAGAGGAGGAACAGCACGCCGGCAGTGAACAGCGCCTGAAACACCGCGCCGAGGGTTGCCAAGCCCACCGACGTATTGGACACGGCGGCCATCGCACTGCCGAGCATGGCCACCGGAAGGCTGGCGAGCGTCACCACCCCTGCGGCATCCCATCCACCGCGAAGCGCGACCTGGCCGACCAGCTTCACGGGCCATCGCTGCGGGCGAAGCAAGAGCGCCAGCACCACCACGAAGACCGACAGCGGAGTCAGCAAGATCAGGAGCCCCTCGAGCACGGAGGTCTGCCCGTCCACCACGCGCTCGCCAGCGAAGTACGCGCCGCCGACCGCCACCGACAGGGCGTGGAACACATTGAGCACCAGCGCGCCGCTCGCCCCTCGGGTTCGGTCGATGCCCCCGAGCACAAAGAGCACCACCGAAGCCGCCGCCAACCGCGAGACGAGCAGCATCAGGCGGAACCCCCACCCGGGGTTCGACACCACATCACCGATCGACACCGAGTTCATCGACTCGAGAATGAAGGCGTGGCTGAGCGCCTCGAGCGCGACAGCCAGCAGGCAGACCGCGGCCGCCGCCACACGAAGAGGAGCCCGATCCAGACGCCCGGCCAGCATCAACAGCAGATGCACGGGGACGATCAGCAGCACCCCCGCGCTGAGCAACCGGACCGCGGGCGTCAGGTTGAGAAACGAGAGCAGCCCCGTGTCGACGGTGGTCTGCAACGCCTCCCCCGAGACGCCGGGCGCGGGGACGAAAGAGAGGACAAGATAGACGAACCCCAGCGCCGCGATCCATACCCCCGTCTTGCGGGGTGCGGGTTCCTCAGAACGCGGCGGCGCGGCTTCCTCTCGCATGGCGACACGGTAGCCAATCGCAGCGCCGCCGCCATCGCGTCAGGCGTTCCAGATCTCCCGGAGCCATGCGTAAAAGCTCCGCTCGTACTCGGGGAGGTGCGTGTACTGGTTCGCCCGAAGCTCGTTCTCCGCCACCTCGCGAATCGACGCTTCGCGCCGGCTCGAGATCTGCGCCTCTCGGGCCTCGTCGCTCGCCCTGGCGAACGCGTGCGCTTTTCGCAGCAGATCGGCCTCTCCGCGGTCCAGCCAGGTGCCGTGCGCGAGGCAAACGTCGAGACTCACGCCGTGCGACTGGATCGGCATCATCGTGTGCCGGCATATCGGACACGGGGCGTCCGGGGCGTCCGGAGTGCGGTACGCCGAGCTCGTGGTGTCCGACGCTCTCTGGGGCGCGAGACCGGACACCAGCGCATAGGTCTGCCTCAGCGCCGCGGGTACACGGTCATCGACCAGGGTCTGGCTCGCCGCGTTGTCGAAGAAGGCGCTCTCACACGGACGGCAGCCCAGGACGAGGGGCGCCCCGCTGACGGTCTCGAGGTCACCACCACAGCGGGGACAGGCTGCCGTCGGGACAGCATGGCTCACGGCCGAACGATCCCGACCGCCGGCGTGCCTTGCTGCTGCAGTCGATGGAACAAGTCGTTCAGCTGCCGCATCGGACGAAGCGGCTCGACGAACGTGGACCCCAACTCGGTGAGCCGGGCCTCGAGGCTCGCCAGCTCTTCGCCGTTGATGCGCAGGCCCTCTTCGTTGGCGGCCCGGCTGTCTTCGTTCTCCGACTCGACGCGATCGAGCTGCGCCCGCAGCGCGCTGACCTGGAACTCGAGATCCGAGACCTCACGCTCCTTCGACTCGACCCAGCGGTGGGCTTGGGCAGCCGCGTTGCGCGACAATACCCAGCGGTCGAGCGTCTCTGCGGTGTCGCGTGCAGCCTGGACAGCCGGCTCGTTGGGCTCCTCGAGCAGCCGCCCCCCACCGAGGAAAAGCCACTTCTCGTGCGCACCCTTGTACGTCTCGCGGGCGGTCTCCTCCGCGCTGAAGTACGGCGCGACCTCACGCTGCGCGTCCCGGAGCGTCTCGCGGGCCTTGGACAGGTCCTCCGCCAGCGTGTGCACGGCGTGACCAAGTCGCTCCCGCGTCTCCTGGACGGCCGCTTCCATCTGCTCCAGCTCCCGCTGGTACTTCAGGCCGGCGCTCCGGAGATCGTTGATGCGCGACAGGATCTCCCGGATCTCGCCCAGCGCGCGGGCCTGCTCGTGCGGCGCGTTGCCCTGCGGGTACGCCCGCCGGAGCATTTCATCGAAGAGCGCCGTGCGTCCGGCCCATCGCTCGAGCGTCGTCGGCGGCAAGGTCGGGGCCGACGCGGGGGGGCGCACGCTGGCCTTGCGCGCCGTGGAGGTTGGTGCGGGCAGCGCGCCCTCTGGCACCAACGGCTCGAGGAGCTTCACTACCGCGTGCGCGTCGACGGGTCGCTCCTCGGGCTTCTTCGAGAGCAGCGCAAGGATGAGCGCCTCGAGCGCAGCCGGGATCCTCGGCACGAGGTCGCGGGGGCGCGGGGGCGCGTCCTGCAGATGCTTGATGAAAAAGCCGGGCAGGTCGTCGGACTCGAAAGGGAGCCGCCCGGTGACCATCTCGAAGAAGATGACCCCGAGCGCGTAGAGGTCGGCCGGGGCGCCCGCGTCGATGGAGGTGACGCGCTCCGGCGCCATGTATTGCGGCGTGCCGAAGATCTCACCCGCGTTGGTCAGCCGCGAGTCGTGCATCGAGCGTGCGATGCCGAAGTCCAGCAACTTGGGCACGGACAAGCTTCCGTCGCTCGCGTACGTGATGAAGATGTTCTCCGGCTTCAGGTCCCGGTGGATGACATCGAAGTCGTGCGCGCGAGCGAGCCCCTTGGCGACCTGCACACCGATCACCGCGACCATCTCGGCCGCCATCGGCCCTTGGAGAATGATGTCGTCGAGCGGCTGCCCGTCGAGCACCTCCATGACCAGAAACGGCGTGCCGTCTTCCGTCTCGCCGTGGTCGTGGATGTCGATGATGTTGGGGTGCGCCACCGAGGCCGCGTTCTTGGCCTCGCGTCGGAATCGCTCCTTGAGCCCCACGTCGGACGCGAGGTTGGCGTTCATGATCTTGATCGCGACCGGACGCTCGACCAACGTGTTCTGCGCGCGGTACACGACCGCCATGCCGCCCTCGCCGAGCGGCTCCTCGATGCGGTAACGGCCCTTGAGGACTTTGCCGATGTGCGGATCCGGCACGTCCTCAAGCTCCATCTTGTCGATGAAGCAGCGGTCGTTGTCATCCGAGTATTTGAGCCCGCACGACGGGCAGACCTTCATCGCGAGACCTCCTGGCGCCACAGGGTATCCCAACCCCCGGCGCAAGGCAGGTTGCTGACGATCCATCGGTGATACTTGAACCCGGCCGGGCGGCGGAGTAGCCCTGCTCTGTCGTGACCGGCCTCAACCCCGCACAACGCGCCGCGGTCGAGCACGGCGACGGCCCGCTCCTGGTGCTCGCCGGGGCCGGCAGCGGCAAGACGCGCGTGATCACCCATCGCATCGCGCGGCTCGTGGGCCAAGGTACGTCGCCCACGTCCATCCTCGCGGTCAGCTTCACGAACAAGGCGGCCGCCGAAATGGGCGAGCGGATGATGCCGCTCGTCGGCCGCTCGCGCGCCGAGCGCCTCTGGCTGAGCACGTTCCACAGCTTCGGGGTTCGTTTCCTGAGCCAGGAGCACAAGGCGCTCGGCTACCCCGCGAAGTTCGTCATCTTCGACCAGGGCGACGCGATGGGCGTCGTGCGCGAGATCGTCAAGCGCGAAGGCATCGGAGACCGGCAGCTCGACCTCTCCTCGGTGCACTCGCGGATCTCTCTGTGGAAGAACAAAGGCCTGCTCCCCGAGGACATCCCCGAGACGGACTTCGAGTACGACGCCGCCGCACGCGCGGTGTACCCCCACTACCAGGCCGCCCTTCGAAACATGTGCGCGGTGGACTTCGACGACCTCGTGCTCGCGCCCGTGACGGTGCTGCAGAAACGGGAGGACCTGCGCGGGAAGTGGCGGCGAAAGTTCCGCTACCTGCTCGTGGACGAGTTCCAGGACACCAACCAGATCCAGCTCGAGCTGGTCCGGCTGTTGACCAACGAGCAGCGAAACGTGTGTGTCGTGGGCGACGACGACCAGTCCATCTACGCGTGGCGGGGCGCGGACGTACGCAACATCCTCGACTTCGAGTCGCACTTCGCTGGCGCCAAGGTGGTCACGCTCGAGTCCAACTACCGGAGCCGCGCTCCGATCGTCGAAGTCGCGAACGCCGCCATTGCGCTCAGCAAGCGCAAGCGCCACGAGAAGGTCCTCCGGGCCGAGCGTGGCCCGGGTGACAACGTGCGGCTGTCGGTGCTGCCCGACGCCCAGGACGAAGCGAAGTTCGTCGCGCGAGAGGTGCGGTTCCTCAAGAAGGAGGGCGTCCGCCCGGGCCAGTGCGCGGTGCTGTACCGCTCGAACCTGCAAGCCCGCGCCATCGAAGAGGAGCTCCGTGTCGAGGGCATCCCGTATCGGCTCTTCGGCGGCACCCAACTGTTCGACCGCAAGGAGGTCAAGGACGCCGTCGCATACATGCGCGTCGTCGTGAATCCGGCCGACGAGCTCTCGCTCCGCCGGGTGGTGAACTACCCGACGCGCGGCATCGGCGACAAGACCATCGCGCGCATCACCCAGTGGTGTTTGGCGCGCGACCGCACCTTCGGGAGCGCCATCGCGAACCTCGCGGAGGTGCCCGACATCCCGGACGCCGCGCTGCGCGGCGCCGCCCGCTTCACCGAGGCCATCGAGAAGGCACGGCTGGGCTTCAAGGAGAAGGTCGACCTCTCCGGCACCGCTCGAAAGCTCTTCTCGGAGGTCGGCATCGAGCGCACGCTCAAGGAGGACAAGAACCCGTCCGTGCAGAAGCGCTGGGGCAACATCGAGTACGTGCTCCGCGCAATCCAACGCTACGAGGCGAAGCCCGGCGCCGAGCGTCCGACCATCGCGCAGTTCCTCACGCGCATGACCCTCAACGTCGACAGCGAGGAAGAGTCCACCGGAGACCGCGTCACGCTCTCGAGCCTGCACGCGAGCAAGGGGCTCGAGTTCGACTACGTGTTCCTGATCGGCCTCAACGAAGGCCAGCTCCCGCACAGCCGCACGACCGACCCCAAGGTGACCGAGGCGGCGCCGAGCGATGTCGAAGAGGAGCGGCGGCTCTTCTATGTGGGCGTGACCCGCGCGCGCGAGCGTCTCTACCTGTGCCGGGCCCGCCGCAAGCTGCTGCGCGGCAAGGTCACGCCGCAAGTCCCGACGCGCTTTCTGGAGGGCCTGCCCGAGGATCGGATCGACAGCTACGACCGGCCGGACGGCGACGCTCCGATGGACGCCGATGAGTCGGCCGCGATCGGCAAGGCGTTCCTCGACCAGCTTCGCGGGGGCTGACGCACGCCCTTCGGCGCCGCGTCCTAGTCCGGTGGCGTGCCGGGCCTTGACCCACGCCGCCCTTGTTTTCGCGTGCTACCTTCTGCTCCGAGGAGCGAGGGATGGCGATCAACCTGGATGACATCTATGGCGACGGGCATGCGCTCGTCGACCCCGCTGAGGCCGCGGGCGGCAGCTTTCTTCAAGACGAGGACGAGGTCCGCGCCGTGCTGGGCCGGCTCCTCAGTGAGCCCGGTCCGCAGGGGGATCAGCTTCGTCGCATGGCGTTCGAGGACGCGCTCTTCGAGGTGCCGCTGCACCCGAGCGCGGACGTCAGCGACTCAGCCATCGTCGACTGCCTGACTGACGCCTGCATGCAAGGCCGCGTCGCCCTGGTCCGCACCCGCAAGGCCGGCGGCGGCGCGTCACGGCCTCGCACCGACGAAGAAGAGGTCGTCCAAGAGGACGCCAACCTCCCATGCGACTTCGAAATCGTGGTGCTCAAGTGCCAGCACATGCCGTCGGCCCCGGAGGACGGGAAGCGGACCCTGACGGACATTCGCTTCTGGAAGGAAGCCGGTTCCGACAAGAACAACCTTCCCACACCAAGGCCGGAGCGCGCGGGCACCAAGGAACTCGAGGTCGTCGCAGGCTACAAGGACGAAGACGCCGACGAAATCACGATCGAGCTGGAGGGCGGGCCCGGTTACCACTGCGGCAAGTCGCATCCGCACGTCAAGGTTACGAAGGCGGGCGCTGTCGTGCTCGAGAAGCGCGGCGAGACGGCGGTGAAGTTCAAGGCGCTGGCCCCGGACGCGACCAGCGGCAACTCCGGCAACGAGGCCCTCGACAAGTACCTGAAGCGCTTCTACTTCACCAACAGCAAGCAGAACGTCTACACCGTCGACATCGGCGCGTGCGGGCGCCTACCGAGTGGGGACCCCGGGCACGGCCGTCGTCAGGTCAAAGTCCGCGTCTACCCGAAGGAGGTCTACAAGCTCTCTCTGTCGATCCCTGCGCTGTCGACGTCCGCGAGCACCCGCGGCGGCGGCATGCGTCTCCAGGAAGAGGGCGACGCCCCGGATGTTCGCGCGCTCAACCGGTACACGGAGAACTCGAGCGGGTCGGCGTGGCGGGGTGAAGCGGTCACCGAGGGCCGAGAAGAGGTGCGACGTGTTGACGGCGCAGGTGACGTGATCGGTCGGAGCAGCACGGACACCTACGGGCTGCAGACGCAGGACGGCCATCTGCGAGAGGATGTCGAGAGGGTCATCGACGCCGACTCGAACGCATCAGACCCCCTCGATCGACCCATCGTGGAACGCGCCCCGATGCAAACCGTCCCCGAGCAGGTGAGAGCCAGTCTCACGTTCAGCCGCGACGGGGAAGCCCTCCCAATGGACGGGCAGATCGGCAAGCTGGTCAACCAGCTCGTCAACATCAAGCGCACCATCAACAGCGTCGCCAACTTCATCAAGGACTTCCAGCCGCAGATCGGCTGGAAGTTCGTGTTCTCCGTCGAGTTGTTCGCCGGGAACCTGGACTTCGAGTGGGCGCACAAGGAGTGGGAAGACCACACCGTCTACGACTGGTGGAAGCTCTCGATCGGCATGACCTTCTTCAAGGTGGTGTTCGACCTGAGCTTTGGCATCTCGCTCAAGGCGCGCTGGTCCACCGTCGAGATCAAGGTCTTCGGTGTCGTGTCCGTGGACGCGAAGGCGAACTTCAACCTCGACTCCGACGTCGATGGTCTTCACTTTGAGGAACCCGTGACCAGCGAGATGAAGGGCGAACTCGGGATCCGGGCGGTTCTCGGAAACGAGTGGGCCACGGCAGAGGGCAAGATCACGGCTGGCTTCGACTTCGCTGCGCAGCTCAAGGTCTCGGACGGTCCGGTGCGCATCGACTGGCAGGTCGACCGCAAAAAGGTGGAGCCCTCGATCCGGGCGAGCGCGTGGCCGTTCGGGAGCTTCGAGCGGAAGTGGGAGTGGAGCCCGGAAGAGAAGAAGTGGATGAGCGGGGTGTTCCCTGGTGGCGACACGCAGCAGAAGCCCACTCCCGGAGCCAATCGCCCCATTCGTTCGCAGCTGACGCGCGGCCAACGCCGCAAGCTCGCGCGCACCGGTCGTCTCTAACAGGCCGTTGAAGAACCTCACGCCTCCAAAATCCTCAAGGTTTCGAGCGAGTCTCAGTCCTTCTCATGAACCGCCGCCCCCGCGCGGAGACCCATAGCCATGACAACCCCCTGCTACTACCTGAACGTGACGATTCGCGGCTACTCGGGAGAACTCCTCCTGAACGGAGCGCCGATGGTGGCCTTCGTGCCGGACTACCAAGCGGTGTTGGTGCGCCCCGTGAGCGAGTGGGTGCTGCAAGGCGAGAACGTGCTCAGCGTTCGCGTCGACGGCGGCGCCCTGTGCGAGCCCCACAATGAGGAGCGTGAACGCCGGGAGCGGCGCGCAGCCGGCGAGGAGGTCGAGGAGCCGCAAGAGCTGGTCGCCCCGGACGAAGACCTCTCTGACAACACGGCGGAGCACGACCTGGACGGGCCAGTCCTCCGCGTAGCGCTCTGCGAAGGCATCGTGGGCGAGATGGTGGAGCCTGGAGACGAGCGCGAGCTGTTCGTCCTGGACTGGGAGCCGCCGCCGGTTCCGCGAACCGAAGAAGAGGGCAACCCCCTCGTGTTTCCGCACACCGTCAGTGAGCGAGGGTCCTTGAACCATCCATGGGGGACGTGGGCGTGGGAGTCTGCAGAGGCCTTCGACCTCGAGCAGGATCCGGGCACGCTGGTCGACATCCTGGACTTCCTCCGTGGCATCCATGACGCCCTGTCGGCCAACCAGGTCCAGCCCCTCATCGACGCATCACGCGTCAACTACCAAGAGGTGGGTCCCTGTTACGAGATCGACCCCGCCGACGCGACCGACCGCATGAAGCAAGGCTGGCCGAAGATCAGCGAGCCGGACGATTTCGCGTTGGCCACGTTCGACGAGACCGACCTCGATCTGCGCCCATGCTGCGGAGGGCGGCTGCTGGAGGCGCGCTCCTTCGGCGGCAAGCCCTTCCTGCGGCAGGCGGAGGCGATCGACGGCGTCACGTGGAGCATGCCGCTCTTCATTGGCAAGGTGGACGGGGCGCTCGCGGTGGTCCGCTGAGCCCCCCGACACCGATCGAGCTGGGAGAGCTGACCGACGACGCGATCGCCGGCACCTGGCGGATCCTTCAGCGTCGACGAGGGCACCGGTATTCGCTGGACGACGTAGCGACGGCCTACGAAGCCGCACACGCGCGGCCCGACGCAAAGCGCTACGCCGACATCGGGTGCGGAATCGGCTCCGTCCTTTTGATGGTGCGCTACAAGCTCGGGCCGGGCGCCGCGGTCTCGGCCATCGAAGCGCAGGCGATCAGCCATCACCTCGCGGAGAGAAACCTGGAGCGCAACGGGCTCACCGACGTGCGACTGGTGCATGGGGATCTGCGGGACCCCGATCTGCTCACCACACTCGACGGGCCCTTCGACCTCGTCACCGGAACGCCGCCGTACCTGCCGCCAGGCAAGGGCTCGCCGTCGACGGACGATCAGCGGACCTACGCGCGGCTCGAGATGCGCGGAGGGGTCGAGGACTATCTCGCGGCCGCTGCCCCCCTGCTCGCCCCGGACGGACGCTTCGTCGTGTGCTGCGGCGCCAAGACCCCCAAGCGCGCGCTCGAGGGAGGAGTGAAGGCGGGGCTGCACGCGCGGCGCAAGCTCGACGTCGTCCCGCGGCAGTCCAAGAAGGGGCCGCTGTTCACCGTGTGGACGTTCAGCCGCGAGCCCGGACCTCTCGAGGAAGCGGCTCCGCTCGTCGCCCGGGACGCGGACGGGGCGCGCACCGAGGCCTCCCACCAGCTCCGGACGTTCTTCGATCTGCCGGTGAACCGGCGGGAGCCGCCAAGCCCGTAGCGGCGGGTCAAGCGGGACCGGTCAGCGCGAACGCGCGAGGACCACGAGGTGCTCTTCACGGTCGCCGCTGCCGCCCCAGTTCCGACGGGGCTGCGACGCTGAAGCGATGAGATCGAGCCCGGCCCGAGGTGCAAGCCGCCCCAGCTGAGGCATCAGCTCCACCCGGCGGCGCGCGACCTCACCGTCTCCCATCACCAGCACGATGCGGCCCTCGCGATCGAGCACGTCGGCCATCGACGCGAGCATCGCCGCGACTTCCGCGTCCCAGGTCTCGCGCCCCGTGCGACGCGAGAGCCGCCGACGCGCGCCGATCTCGGACCGCTTCAACCCCGTCGCGTTCAGCCCGAGCCACGCGGCGCGACGAGCGTGGTGCGTCGCGTAGTCATAGGTCCCGCCGTACGGGGGCGACGTCAGGATCAGGTCGACGGAGCGCCGCCCGATGACCTTGCGAAGCGCGCGCGCGTCACCCGTGTGGAAGGTCGGCGCGGGGCCCTTCGCCGCCTCGGCCAGCTCCGACCAGCGGGCCCCCAGCTCCTGTGCCTTACGGAGGAAGATCTCCGTCGAGAGCCCCTTGCGAATGCGGGTCGGCGCCTCCTCCTGCGACGTGTCCGAGCGCTGCTTGGAGACCTTCACCACGATCGAGCTGAACACCATGCCGAGCGCACGACGGTCGCGGCGGTCCTCGACCGCGCGGATCTCCGCCAGCAACCCACCGAGCTCCTTCAGAACATGCGGCGCGTACCACTGCCGCTCCTCGGCCGGCAGATCGGCGAAGATCGGCACCCGCTCACGCACACGCGTCTCGGAGGCGTCGGCCACGGTGCTGGCCGTCCCGAGGAAGCGGCCGATCTCCTCGGGAGTGCGCTTCTGCGTCTTGACGTCCCCGAGCAGCGCCGCGAGTGGATCCAAGTCCACCCCGATGCACCGTCGCCCCGCGAGCATGGCCTCGATGGGCACGGTCGCTCCGCCGGAAAACGGATCGAGCACGGTGGCGCTGTCGAAGGCCATCAACACGGTGCGCGCGATGGCGAAGTGCATGCGGGCCGGCCAGGTGTGAAAGCCGTGCGTGACCTGGTCCCCGTCGTCTTCGCTCGCCCGACGCCAGGCGCGAGAGAGCACCGCCGCGACCTCCGGGTCGCCACCGCATCGCACACGGCCCCCCATCTGCGCGAGCGCGCGCTTTCTGCCCTTCATGGGCTGGCGTCTACCACGCCCGCGTGAGCGTCACGAGCCGGCACGCTCGACTCTACTCGGTCATCGGCGCTGGGCGACGGTGGCCAAAGACCTGCACCCAGTGACGGCCCTCCAGGCCGATGCCGATCTCGTTCGAGCCCTCCGCGAGGATGTTCCGGCGGTGCCCTTCCGAGTTCATCCAGGAGTTCATCACGGCGGCGGGCGTCTGCTGCCCGGCGGCGATGTTCTCTCCGCGCGGCGACGCGTCGTAGTCGGTCTCGTTGATCCGGTCGACGAAGCTCCGCCCATCGAGGGAGTCGTGACTGAAGTAGCCCTGGTCGACCATGTCCTCAGCGTGGCGCTGCGCGGCGAGCCCAAGGTTGTCGTCCCAGCCCAGAGGCTCGCGGCCCTGGGCGCTTCGCTCGTCGTTGACGATGGCGAACACCTGGCAGACTTCGCTCTCGGCGGGAGTGCAGGACGCGCCCGCCGTGTCACTCGCGCAACCGGTTCCAACGGACATCAGTGCGCCGGTGAGAAGCAGAATGGGAGTGCGGTTCATGACGGATCCTCCTCGACGTCGCGGTGGGGGAAGGGGCCACGACGCCTTCAGCATCGAGGATCCGATTCGTGCGCACAACAGAAAGTGCGCAAAATTCGTACACCTATGTGGAGAAGGACAGCGAGATTGGATCGAACCGCCCGATCAAGCGGGCGCCGTGGGCATTGCCGTCCAGCACGGCCACCCCGCTAGTGGGAAAGCCGAGGGGCCTCGACTGGGTCAGGAACGCGCTGAGCGTGCTGACCGTGGGCTCGTGGCTGACCAGTGCGATCGTGTCCGTGTCACCGTGGGCCTCGAGCACCGCGAGCGCCTGCGCGGTGGGGCCGCCGGGCACGAGTGGGCGATGCGTGACGACCGGTCCCGGGTGCGACGCGGCGTGCGCGAAGCGCTCCGCGGTCTGGACCGCGCGCACGAGCGGGCTCGTGTAGATGTGGGTGGGCGTGTGGCCCAGCTGGTCGAGCGCCGCGGCCACGCGGTCGGACGTCGCGCGCCCGTTCGGCGTGAGGTAGCGGTTCTCGTCACCGCCCGCGACGTGCGCACCCACGGCTTCTCCGTGCCGCACGATGAGGATCTTCACGCGACGGCCCGCTGGCTCGGATCGGGGCGCGTCTCGATGAGCTCCGCCTTCGGCGGGCGATGCTTGACGCGGTCGGCGAGCTCGCGCTCGACCTCGCGGCGGTCTCCCAGGAGCGGCAAGGAAGCGCGAGCCAAGGAACGCGCGCTGGGGAAGCGGTCGTCGATGCGGCGCGCCATGGCCCGCGCGACGAGCGCGTCGTAGCGAAGGTCGAGGTCGGGCAGCATGAGTCCGACGCGCGGGGCGTCTTCGCGGATGATGCGGCGGAGCAGGTTGGCGACGTTCGAGCCGACAAACGGAGCGCGACCCGTGAGCATCTCGAACATCGCGATGCCGAGCGAGAACACGTCCGCGCGGCCATCGACGTCGGGCACGCCAGCCGCCTGCTCGGGCGAGACGTAGGCGGGCGTTCCGTACACGCGGCCTCGCTCGGCTTCGCGTTCTTCTTCGGAGGACGTGGCCGAGGCGCACACGCCGAAGTCCAAGAGGCGGACATCGAGGCGGCCGTCGGGGGTCTTGGCGAGCACGATGTGCTCGGGCTTGATGTCGCGGTGCACATACCCCGCGACGTGAACGGCGTGGAGGATCGCCGCGGCGCGGAAGGCGACGACGCCCACATGCTGCGCCTTCATGGGGCCGTTGCGGCGCAAGAAGCGCGCGATGCACTCCCCTTCGAGCCGCTCGAGCACCAGGTACGGCGAGCCATCCTCGAGCTGCCCCTCATCGAGGGCGGGCACGATGCCGGGGTGCACGACGCGTCGCGCCACCTCCCCCTCGCGGCGCAGTCGGCGCGCGAGTTCGGCGTTGTGCACATACGCGTCGCGCAGCACTTTCACGACCACCGGCGTTCCGTCCGAGAGGCGCTCTGCCTCGAAGACCACGCTGGTGCCGCCAATGCCGAGCGCGCACCCCAACCGGTAGCGCCGGTCCAGGACCGCGTCTCGTAGCTCCCGTCGTTCTGCCGATGCCGCCATCGAGGGCGAACATCACGGAGAGACGTTTCAGCGGTCAAAAAACCCGCGGCGGCGGCCCGAGCAGCATGGCGCCTTCACAGCAGCCCGGCGTCGGTCAGGACCTTGTTCAGCTGCCCTCGTATGGCGAAGAACGGCGGCGCCCCGAGCATTGTCAGGACCATCACGCTGAGGTCGAGCGCCCCATCGACCAGCGCGCGGGTCTTCGCTTGATCGGGCGAGTCGTCGTGCGCGAAGTACAGCATCGTGCCCATCTGCAGCGCCCAGAACGACAGCGCCGCGGGCTCGCGCAGATCGTCGGGCACCGAAGGGTCGTCGAGCGCCGTGCGAAACAGGGACAGCGACGCTTCCCGGACACGCTCGGTCCGCGCGCTGAACGCGTTGGTCTTGTCCTCCACGCCGATGACGAGGGGCGCCAGCTCGCGCATGAGCCGGCGGTCCCCCGTGCGGGTCGCGAGGGCCTGATGCATGACGACGCCGAGCCGCTCGCGGAGCGAGAGGTCGTCGGTCAGCGCCTCGCTCACGGCCGCGTCGTGCGCGTCCTGCTGCTGCGCGTAGTACGCGTAGACGATGTCCTGCTTGCCCTCGAAGTAGTGGTAGGCCGCCCCCAGCGACAGCCCCGCTTCCTTGGCGATGCCGCGCATCGTCGTCTTGCTGTAGCCACGCTCCCGAAACTGGCCGAGGGCCACCTCCAAGATGCGGGCGCGGGTCTTCTCCGGGTCGCGGGCCATGCGATTCAGATGGCGCCGCAGCCGCGCCCGCCGAGCGCGGGGATGACCACCGCCACGGTGCGCTCGAGAAGCCGGCTCGAACCGTCGGCGAGCAAGATCACCCGTAGCCGGAACACCTGCGGGCGATCGGTCGGCGGGAGAATGTCGTTGACGAGCTCGATGCGGAAGGTGAGGCGGGTGCCCGGGGCGACGTTGACGAAGCGGTTGTCGGCGAGCGTGGCGCCGCGGGGGGGTGCGGCGCGCTCGGCGACGATGGCGCTCACGAACTGTGTGGCGTCGACGCTGTCCCCGTTCACGTCCTCCACCAAGGCGTCCACGTCGATCGGCACCTCGTCGACCAGGGTGCGCACGGCCTCGACCACCGAGGGGCCGAGGAGCTCGCCGTCCTGTCCGATGTCCAACACGATCGGCGTGCCGTCGGGCCGCACCGCGCCGGTGTCCCTCGCGAAGGCCTCGATGTCGTCACGGTCAGACGAGTCGACGGGACCCGAGTAGAGCCCGAGCACCTTGGCGCCGATGCCGTTGAGCGCGCGGATGGTCTGGTCGTACGTGTGGGGGATCGGCTCGACGGTGCCCTCCTGATACGACTCGCTGCCGCCCGGGCCGTTGTGGGTCGAAGCGTCCGTGAAGGCGATCACGATGCGAGAACCGAGCGCCGGGAAGCAGGGCTGCCCCACGGTGCCGTCCGGGCAGCTCCGGAGGGCCGCGTAGCGCGAGAACCCCTCCCCCGAGGCGGTCAGGTAGAGCGCCTCGGTCAGGGCTTCGGGGCCATCTCGACCGCCCTGGAGGGGGAGGCTGTCGACCGCAGTCTGAATGGCGCTGGTGTCGGTGGTCGAGCGCTGCAGCATCACGAACAGCTCGTCGGTCGCGTCTCCGTAGTTGAACCGCGGCAGTGGGAAATCGGCGAAGTGCCCCACGCTGAAGCGGGCTTCCGGGAGCTCGGCAGCCAGACCGGGGACGATGACGTCGCGGAGCTGCGTGCGGATGGCGAGGATCTCCTGGCCCATGCTGCCGGTGACGTCGACGAGGAAGAAGACGTCAGCGTTGGAGATCTGCGTGACGAACGAGACCTCGAGGTCGCTCGGCGGACGCTCGAAGGGGACCTCGATGCAGTCGTCCGCGGGCGGACCGCCGTCCGGACCGGAATCCACGGGGGGTGGGCCGCTGTCCTGAGGCCCAGCGTCGCGACCCCCGTCCATCGCGCGCCGGGGCACCGACAAGGAGCTCTTCGCGCCGCAGCCCACGAGCAACAAGGCCACGATTACGCCGCACAGGCCGGGTCGCACGCTCACAGCTCCTCCTCGCATCCGAGTCCGTCCGCGCCGGGGACCACGATCTGGATCTCGCGAACGTCGAGCCGGCTGCGGCCCGCCGCACGAAAGACGATGCGCGCCGGAAAGACCCGGCGCTCCGTCGAGGGCGGCAGCTCGCTCGCGTCGACCAGCACGTCGAACGTCAGGCGCGTTCCCGGAACGACGCCGCGGAAGGTGTCGCCCTCGATCGCCTCGACGTTGCCGGGCGGGTCTGCAGATGCGGCGCGAACCCCTCGGATGACGAGGTCCGCGTCCACGCCGTCGCCCGGGATGTCCTCGAGCACGGCGTCGACGGTGAGCGGCACCGCCGAGGCCACGAACTGTACGGCGGAGACGATCTCGCGGCCGATGCGGTCGCCGCCACCGCCGATGTCGAACCAGAGCGGTTGTCCATCCGCGTCGACCGAGTTGGTGTCCCGCGAGAGCGCGCGGAGGTGGTCGTGCGGCGGCCGGCGGATCGGGTCGCTCGCCCCAAGCGTGACCACCAGCAGATCGAGCGCGTTGGCCGCCGCGATGGCCTCCTCGTACGTGGCCGGTGCCGGCGTGAATGCATAGGGGGCATCCGGCGCCACGTCGGGCGGACCGTTGTGCATCGGGCTGTCGGTGATCAGCATCACGATCGGCAGCGCGTCGTCGCGGAAACACGCGCCCCCCGTCCCGCCACCGGGGCAGCCGAGCGTCTGAGGCACGAACCCAGGCGTGCCCGCGCTCCCGTAGCCGTCCCCCGTCGCCACTTGGTAGAGCCCTTCGATCGCCGCCTCCGGGTCGTCCAGGTTGCCCCAGTTGGGCGTCTCGTCGAACGCAGCCTCCACACGCGTCACCTCGGTGGTGATCGGGGATCGCAACTCGTACGGCAGGTTGCCGTCACGGCCGTGGGGCGCCACAGGGAACTCGCCGAAGAAGGCGAGCCCAAACGCGGCGTCCGGGATGGCGCGTCGGACGCCCGGCACGACCAGGTCGCGCAGGCCGGCCCGCACGGCGTCAATCTCGTCCCGCATCGACCCGGTGGCGTCGACGAGGAACATGATGTCGACCACCGCGAGCGACGCCGGCACGTCCAGCTGGGCCGTGACCAGCCCCTCTTCAGGAGGCACCTCGATGCACGGCGGAGGCGGCGGCCCCGCGTCTGGGCCCGCATCCGTGCCCGCGTCCGGGCCTGCGTCCGGCGTCTCGAGGCCCGTGCGCGAGCCGCACCCGGCCAACACCGAGAGCCCAAGGCACGAGAGCCCAAGGCACACGAGCGCGCGCCGAAAGAAGCCCGCCGGCAGTGGCATCAGAGCCCCTCGCAGCCTCGACCGTCTTCGGAGGGGATCACCAGCTCGATCACCCGGCTGCCCAGACGCGTGCGGCGGTCACCCCGAAAGATGATCTCCAGCCGGACTCGCCGCGGTTCGCGTCCGGGCACGACGGAGCCGGCCCGGATCTGCAGCTCGAAGAACACGACGGTGCCAGCGCGGACGCCGATGAAGGTGCCCGAGTCCACATCGATGCGTTCGATGCGGTCCATCGGGTCGGCACGGACCGGGACCACCGCCGCCACGAAGTCACGTGGGTCGATACCATCGCCTGGATCGGGGTCTTCGAGCACCGTGTCGACGTCGAACTCGATCACGTCCGCGAGCGTCTCGATGGCTTGGACGACCGAGGAGCTGAGCCCGCCGCCGCCCTGCCCGATGTTGAACACCAGCGGCGCGCCCGTCTCGGTCAGCGCGTTGGTGTCGGTGGCGATCGCGTTCAGATCGCCCAGCCCCATGCCCGTGCCTGAGTAGAGCCCGATCACGCGGATGGACTGCGCGTCCAGCTCCGCCAACGCCTGCGCGTAGGTGTGTGGCGGGGGACTGATCCCACAGCTCGTCGTCGCGTACGAGTTGGTACCGCCCGGGCCGTTGTGCCACGGGGCGTCGGTGAACATCAGCACGATCGGCAGCGCGTCGTCCCGGAAGCAGGGGTAGCCCGCACCGCCCCCCGGACAGCCGAAGGACGGCGGCACATACGAGCCGATGCCCTCGCCGGTCGCCACTTGGTAGAGCGCCTCGGTCTGGGACTCCGGACGGTCGAGGCCGTTGCCCAGCTCGAGCGAGTCCACCGCCGCCTGCACGCGGTTGACCTCGTTCGTCTGCGGGAGCACGAGCTGGAACGGCGAATCCCCACGGTCGCCGCAGTTGCCCTCCGGGAAGTCGCCGAACGAAGCCACGCCGAGGGTGGAGTCGGGGATCGCCGAGTCGATGCCGGGCACGATCTCATCGCGCAGGGTCGACTGAATCTGGCCGATCTCCTCGTCCATCGACAGCGTCGTGTCGACCAAAAAGAGGACGTCAGCCCGGGCGAGCTCGGCCTCCAGTTCAAGCGGGACCTGGATGACGTCGCCGTCGAGCGGCACCTCGAAACAGGGGATGTCTGCGTCGAGGCCGGCATCGAACCCCGCGTCCGGTCCCGCGTCGAGGCCGGTGTCGGGAACATCGAGGCCCGTCTTGGCGCCGCAGCCCACCATCAGCGAGCCGATCGTCAGCCAGCCCACCGCCATCAGGACGATCCACGACCGGCAAAGCGGACGTGTGCGCCCGTTCCGTGTTCCGGCGGCCTGCCCAGCCCACGCTCCGTGCGTGGAGTGGCTCGCATCAGCGACGTGCATCGAGTCGTTCGTTCCCCTCGCCCTACCCTAGCGTCAGCCCCATGGACCGCCAAGCCATCCGGCGGATCCGATCCCGTTCATGTGAAAAGGTGCACCGCGCCGGCCATCGATTCAGGTACGCGCGCTGGGCGAAGTGGTCACGCGGGGATCGGCTCAACGCTTGCGCAACCGTTGCTTGGCCGAGTGTGCGCGCGCTTTGTCGCGAGCGAACAGCGCCACGTAGTCGATCTCCCGCTCGGGCTCGGACTCCGCGTCGACGAGCCCCTCGGCCGCTTCGTGCAGCTGATCGCCAAAGGCGCGGATCACCGGATAGGTCGTCGCGAAGTGGTTCTCTTGCAGGGTGTCGACCGCATGAACGAGATCCTGGGCGACCGCGGCGCGCAGCTGACCCCGGTTGACGAGGTCGACAAAGCTCGCGACCAGCGCGTCTGCCGTGAAGGCGTGGTGAATGACGAGCTCGGCCGCGACCCGGATCACCGCGAGCGGCGTCAGCGCGCCATCGTCGAGCAAGACGAGCGCGGGCTGCAGATAGTTGTAGAACGGGCACACCCGACGGCCGAACTCCTCGAACCCGTCGGGGCTGCTGATCCGGTCGAGGTGAATGAAGATCCGGCGGCCGCCATCGTGTCGCGGAAGCCGGCTGGCCAGGCGCACCAGGCGCGGCAGATCGTCCTCGTAGACGCCCGCTTCGCGGAGCACGCCCATCAGGACCTCGTTGTCGACCCTTCCCGCGCACATGTCGGAGTAGATGGAGTAGATGAAGGCGTCCGCCTCTGCGTCGTCACCGAAGAGATATTCGTCGACCGCGGCCGGCATCTCGATCCGCGTCTCGAGCAGCGCGCCGAGCTTGTAGGCGACCTGGTCTTTCACGAACCGGAACTTGCCGCGCACGATGTTCGAGAGCTGCGGTTTGAGCGTGAACGAGTCCCACCGGATGCCATCGAGGCGAAGCTTCGCTTCGAGCACTTTGCGCAGCTGCTCAGGGCTGCCCGACACGATGTAGATGCCGAGCGGATCGGTCCGGCGGATCTCCCGCAGGAGCGACGCCGCGCCGGGCACCGTGCGCTTCTCTTTGGCCGACTCGAAAGCGAGCTTCAGCAAGTCGCGAACGGTGTCGAACTCGGTGCGCAGGTAGGTCTTGTCGAGGTCCCAGCGGAACACTCGGCCGGCGCTCGGCTCGGATTCGGGGTCACCCTCGGTCACGGTCGGCTGACCTTAGCAGGTTGCGGAACGACGCTCTCGCTTGGATCGGCGGCGGATGTCTGCGCCCTCCCGAAAGAGAACAGATGAGGTTCGGCGAGCGGTTGGGTACTCTTGCCGCACCGCGCATGCAGCCCGAACCCCGGACCGACCTGCTGATCGTCGCCGCCCACGCCCCCGAGATGGCTGGGCTGCGACCGTATCTCACAGAAAAGCTGATCGGCACGATCCGCGGCCTCCACGTCCGCGGCAAGGCGGTGGGCCTCGGAATGGCGGCGGCCGGACCCGCGACCGCCCGCGGGATCCTCGCGGTGAACCCGCGCGCGGTGATCCTGATCGGCTCCTGCGGGGTCTACCCCGGGCTGCCTCAGTACCGCCCGCACGACATCTTGGTCTCGACCCGGCTGACGCTCCTCAGCCACGCCGTGCAAGCCCGACGCAGCCAGTGGCCCGGCCCGATGGTCACGACCGCAGAGTGCAACCCGCTCCTGTCTGCGGGCCTCGCGAGCGTGGGTGGGCGCATCTTCCAGGCGCCGCTCGGGTGCACTCTCGCGCAGACCGTGGACGACAACGTCGCGGCCTCCGTTCACTCGGGCACCGGCTGCGAGGCCGAGAACCTGGAGGCCTTCTCGGTTGCGATGGCCTGCAAGGCCGCCGACATTCCGTTCACGTCCGTCCTGGGCGTGAGCAACATCGTGGGCTCCACCGGGGCCCACGACTGGGCACAGTTTCAGCGCGCCGCGGTCAACCGTGCCGCGGAGGTCATCGTCACGTGGGTGCAGCGGGGGGCGCAGGGGCTGCCCCACGGATGAGAGTCCGTTCGCGCTGATTGAGACCGCCAACGATGGGAAACATCACGTGAGCGCCGACGAATCCCCCCCCGGCACGGGCCGCCGACTCGCCGAACAACTGCTCGATCCCGGCGACCTCGCGTTCCTCGAGGCATTGACCGGAGCCGGGCGGCTCGCGGAGCTCGACGACCAGGAGATGGTGCGCATCGCATCGGAGGTCGGCGACGCCGAGTCAGCGGAGGCTCGACGGGTCGACCTGCTCGAGATGTACTACGCGGCCGCGGGCGCGAACGAGGACGCCAAGCGTCGAATCGAGGCGGATCGGTTCTTTGTGCAGAAGGTCGGCGAACCAGCGACCGCCGCCGGCCTGGTCGAACGTCTCGCCCGACTGGCGCCGGAGATCGGACAGGCCGCGCTGACGCGCATCGGCGGCGGTGACGACGGACCGCTCGTGGTGCAGACGGGAGAACACTTCGCCGCGGTGCTGGATGACTACGACGAAGAGACCGACACCGACCAGTACAGCATCAAGGAGGCGGAGCAGCGCCGCAGCGACGTCCCCATGGTGACGGTCCGCGGCTTGGTGCGGGCCGTCAACGTGCTGCTCGAGAAGGCGGACGTCCGCGAGCGCCTGATCGGCATCCGCTCGGACGCGGAGCGCGAGGTTTATGTCTCGCTGGGACTCTCCGATGCCCTGACGTTCGCCGACCAGGACTTCCTCGAGGACGACTCACGCCAAGACGTGATGGCGCTGGGCGCCTGGTAGCCCCCCATCAGGGCCCGGCGTCAGAGGCCGCGTTCACTGGCGGGGATGCTCACCTCTTCGATGCCGTCCCCGAGCTGGAAACGGCGCCGCACTTGGTCGCGCGTCAACGTCAGCGGGAAGCGCTCGATGCTCTCCTCGGGGGTGCCGAGGCCGGTGATGACGAGCAGCTCACACTCGAGGTCGCGCAGCTCGTCGCGCTCCAGCCGGCGAACCTCGAACAGCGTCTCGCCTTCCTCGCGCTCCCGGATGCGCACGGCGAAGATCCCGTGGTCACGGCCGCCCAGCTCCACGGGCTCCCAGCCGATGTCCTCGTCGGTGCTCGGATAGCGGACGACGATCTCCGGGTAGTCATCGGGGTGCCGCCAGGTGAGCGCCGCGAACACGGCGGGCGGGTCGCGCAACGCGCCGGACTCCCGCTCGCGCCGACGGATGGCCGCCAGCATGTCCCCGTCTGGGTCGTCGAGCTTGAGGCGAGCGAGGCGAACCGTCGTCCACAGCCGTGCGTAGCCCGCGACGCCCTCGTGCACACCCGGGTCGGTGGACTCGCTCAGGCGCTGTTCGAGGCGCAGGGCCTCGTCGACCCGCTCCGCGTCGGCCGCCGCTCGCGCCAACAGAAGCAACACGCCACCGTCGCCCGGCCGAAGGCGCGCCAACGTCCGGTACTCGCGGTACGCATCGTCAGACCAGCCGTGCGCGCGGTAGAGGTCGCCGAGCCGACGACGTGCCCATGGATCGAGCGGGGTGCGCTCGACCAGCTCGCTGAACACGCGGCGCGCTTCGGTGATGTTCTCCTGCCGGAGCCAGAACTCGCCGACCGCCGTGCGCACACGCGCGTCGGCCAGCGGCTCGGCGCGCAACTCCCGGGCGAGCCGCCGCGCTTCGGGGAGGTTGTCGGTCTCCTCGAGGAGGGACAGCAGACGCAGACGGAGGTCCATCTCCTCGGGCACGACCTCGAGCCAGCGCCGGACGAGCGCGAGGCGGTACTCGGCGTCGTCGTTGTTCTTCCAGAGTCGGGAGAACAGGCTCCAGTCGACGGGCACGTCGAGGCCGAGGCCTGCGCGCACCGCGGTCACGTCGGCAGGGCTGCGCACACGGCGGAGGATGATGCGGCGGAGGTAGCTCGCGATGGACGCGGAACCACTGAAGGCGCGGTAGAGCGCAACGCCCCCCCGGACACCGCCGGAGTGCGACAGCATCATGTGCAGCAGCGTGCGTCGGGCCCGCCAGTTCGACAGCTCGCACTGGTTGCGCGCGCCGCGCCACACCGTCAGCGCACCGCCGACGCCCGGGTTCTGGGCGAGCCGCTCGGACCAAAGCCCGCGGCGCACCTCGAGGCCCTGCCGGGACGCCTCCGAGCACTGCCGGCGCGTGCCGAACTCACGCTCGGGCATCTGGAAGTCGAGCGTGTGGGTCACCGTGACGGTGCTGCCACCGCCGGTGCTCGGGAAGCGTAGGCCGCGGATTTCCGTCTGCACGCAGCGGGAGACGTCATCGTCGCCGAGCGAGGACGACACGATGTTCACCCCGCGAGGCGCGCCGTCGCCGCCGACCTCCACCTCGATGGTCATGTTGCCTGCCAGGTCGGGGCGCACGATGGAGCGCCGCTCGTAGCAGCCACGCGGTCCTCGCTCACCCTCCCGAAGCGCACGGGTGACGGCCGCGCGCGCGAGGCCGCCGTCCGAACCGAAGCCCGACTCACGCGAGGCCGGCGGGTCCTCGGCGCTCACCCGCGAGACCCAGGTGGTCTCGGGGGCGATGGCCGGTTCGGGCCGCTGGCGACGCAGTCGTCGACGCCAGCCGGAGACGTCGTCCGTGAACGTGCTCGCCGCCACCGTCGGATTGCCGCCGCCCACGCCCCAGGCGATCCCGAGCGGGTCGTGGTCGAAGCCCGTGACGGGCGCGATCGAGCCCCCCTGCATGCCGCCGACGACGAGTGACGTCCAGGGCGAGACGAGCGAGAAGCGCAGCCCGAGGTCGACCATCGCTTCGCGGCCCGCGTCCTCGTCGATCAGCTCGGCGAGCCGGTTCACCGCCCAACGGCGCCGGATGTCTCCGTTGTCCTGCACGCTGCCTCGGTTGACCGTGAGCTCTTCTTCGAACGCCTCACCGTCGTGCACCCCGCGGAGCGTGACCGTCGTCGGGAGCTCCCCGACCAACCGGCCCACCAGCCTGAGGTGCGCGCCGTTCTGCACGAGGATCGGTGGGCGTGGGTAGATGCGCTCGACGTTCTCGCCGAGGTCCACTTCGACCCCCCGCAGAGTGGGCTCGGCCGCCTCCGCCAAGACATGCATGACCGCGCGGGCGGCCTCCGTGCGCTCGCTCACCGTCTGCGCTTCCCCGTCGAAGAGGCGCTTGAGCAGGCCCTCGTTGGATCCGTCGCCCACCGCCAGGCCGAAGTAGCGCGGCGGCGCGTCCAGCGTCGCGAGCGTGGCGCGCAGCGCGGTCGCGTCGAGGTCACCCGTCGTCGGCAGTCCGTCGCCGAGGTACAGGACCGCCGCACGCGGACGTCCCGCCACGAGCTGGCCCGCCTCGCGGAGGCTGCGGCCGAGATCCGTCGCGCCGCCGAGATGCACGCGTGCGATCGACTCGAGCAGCGCCTCGCGGTTCTCCTCGGTCGCCTCGACCAGACCCTCGGGGGCGCCTTCAGGCGCGTAGGCGTGCACGTCCGCCAGCCGGATCGCCACCCGGTCGGTGGGTGTGACCTGCCGGAGCACCGCCTCGATCACGGCGCGCGCGATCTCGAGGTCCTCCGGGTCGGTCTCGCCCGAGACGTCCAGCAGCAACACCAGCTCGAGCGGCGGTGTCCCGTCGCCTTCGTCTTCGACCAACGACTCCGTCGGCAAGTCGAACAGCACGTAACTCTCCGAGCCCTCGGCCGCCCCGGGCCCGCTCTCGTTGGGCGCGCTGATCACGTACGCCTGGACCACATCGTTCGGGGGCGCCTCCTCGTCGAAGAGATCGAGGTAGAAGTCGGCGCGCGGCCGAAAGTCGCTGCGGCGAAGCACGACCTGGCCGTCCTCGGTCGTGGCGCCCATGCCGGCGCGCATCCCGCCGATGGCGCTGCCGGACGTGTTGACCGTCAGGATGAACTCGCCGAGAAGCGGCGGCTCGGCCTCCACGCGCATCGGATAGACATACGTCCGACTGTCGTCTCGCCGGTCGAGCCACTCGGTGTAGCGAAGTCGCACGCGCACGGTTCCGCCGGGGCTGACCGGGAACACACGCGCCCGCAGGCGGTCGGGGCCGTCGTACGTGAGGCGGGCGCCGTTGGTGTTCACGCCCATCCAAGAGAGCTGGTAGCCGTCGCCGACGCTCGTCGCGTTGACGACCCCGTCCACGAACCCGCCGCCCTGATCGAGCGCGAAGCCCTGCACGATGGCGCCGCGCGGGAGACGGATCGACCACTCGCCTTCGAGCGTGTCGCTGCGCGCGTTGAAGAAGGTCTGCGTGACCTCGGTGACCGCCAGGTCTCCGTGCACGGTGACGTTGACCTCGTGGTTTCGGATCGGCAGCGGCGTGCGCGCCTCGCCCATCTGGTCGGTGCGGCGCCCGGCGAGCACGCCGAGATATGTCGCGCGGCGCGCACGGGAGCGGCCCGGGTCGGCCAAACCTCCTGTCCAGTCGTCCCACAGATCGGCCGGCTCGACGTCCGGCGCGGTGGACCCGGCCAACCGCACACGCTCCCCCTGCGCGAGGCGATCGGAGCCGCCCTCGCTGCGGAAGGTCACCTCGCCCGAGCCGCAGTACACGGACGCTGCGCCGTCCACCAGCTCGACGGCGAACGTCGCATTGGCCGCGCTGACCGAGCCGTGGCTCGTCGTGATGGTCGTCTCCTCGGCGCTCGAGGCGTCGACCCAGACGCGCCCTGAACCGAGCGTCAGCTCGGCGAGCCGGACGCTTCCTGTGGTCCCGCGGTCGAAGAGGATCCACGCGCCCGAGTCGAGCTGCACGACCCCGCGTCCGTCGTCCGCGGTCGCCACTTCGGCCTCGTTCTCGACACGCGCGGTGGCGATGACCTGGGTGGCGTCGTCGCCGACTTCGACAGTGAACCCGCCGCGGATGACCTCGGCGGTGGCCACGGTGGGAGAGGGGTCGTGGTCCGAACCGCAGCCGGCGAGGGCGGTCAACAGGCACAGGATCAGCGTGGTCTTGAGGTGGTTCACTGTGCCCCTCCCGGGGTCGTCGAATCGAGGGTCGTGCCGGTGAGGTCCCAGGTGTAACTGGTGTGTTCGGGGTCGAAGCGGAGGTCCACGAGCTCAACGCGCTCGTCGGATTCGCCTTCGTTCCAGACGACGACGAGCTGCGCGTCCACCTCGGTCAGGTCGTCCTCGGCGCGCATCTGACGCACCTCGAACTGGTAGGTGCCCGCCTCTTGCTCCTCGAGATGGAACGCCTCGAGGCCGAGCTCGGGAGACAGATCCGGCGGGCGCGTCAGGGCGAGGCCGGGGTGGGCTGCGAACAACGCGAGCTGCGCGTCCGGATGCGACCACACGAGCGTGATCCGCAGCGCGCCGGACTCCCGGAGCAGTCCGCTCCGCCGCATCCGCCGCGACAAGGCCTCGAGGCGTGCGTCGTCACCGCTCTCCCGGGCTGCCTGCTTGAGCCGCGCATAACGTACCGAAGACCAGAGCAGCGCACTCCGGGCCACCCCGACGGCCGCGCCCGGCTGCGCCGTCTGCATGAGGCGACGCTCGAGGCGAAGCGCCTCGTCGACCCGCCCCGCTCCCGCCGCGGCCTGCGCCTGCAGCAAGAGCACCGTCGGGTCGTCGGGGCGAATCTCGGCCAACGTGAGGTATTGCCGATAGGCGTCTTCGTACCAGCCGTGTGCACGGTAGAGGTCCCCGAGGCGGCGACGCGCCAGCTCGTCGAGCGGGGCGAACTCCACGATCTCGCTGAACACGCGCCGGGCCTCGTCTTCGCGGTTCAGCCGAAGGTACATCTCGCCGATCGCGGTGCGCACGCCCGGGTCGGCGAGCGGGTCTGCCCGCATGCGATCCGCGAGTCGCTTGGCTTCCGCGGTGTTGCCCGTGCGCTCGAGGATGCCCAGCAGGCGGAGCTTGAGCTCGAAGCTGTCGGGGTGCTGCATGGTGAGGCGACGCAGCGCGCGGACCTTCGCCGCGTCGGTGCGGGCCCGGTCGAGGATCTGCGCGACGAGCTCCCAGTCGACACCGGTCCCGAGCCCGAAAGCCGCGCGCACCGTGCGCAGCTGCTCAGGGGTGCGGACCCGCCGAAGGATCCGTCCGCGGAGGAACGTGCGCTCCGCCGGGTTCTGCATCAGCCGGTGCACCTGGGTCATGGATTCGACCCCTCCGGCACGGCCGAGGATGCGTCCCAGGAACGCGCGGCGATCCCGCCACGTGCGGGCTTCGCACGCGCGGATGGCGTCGCGGTAGAGCCGCACCCACGCGGCCGCGTTGTTCTCGGCTCCGAGACGCTCCGTCCAGAGCGACTCGCGGTCGGAGAGCGGGAGGTACGCCGCGTCGCTGCACTGGCGGCGCGCGTGTCCGTCGCGCGATCCCGTGCGCGTCACGACCGTCGTCACGACCGTCGGCTGCGTCGGGGGTGTCGGAGACGGTGGCGTCGGAGCCGAGCGCGCGCCGCTGCCGCCTGCGGACGACAACACGAACGGATACGTCACCACGACGACCCCACCACCGGGCGGCGCGGGGAAGCGCCAGCGGCGCAACGCCTGCGCGATGCACTGCTCGACCCGTGCGTTGCTGAGCGTCGAGCTGCTCACCGAGGAGTCCTGCACCGCGCCCGTCGGGCCGATGGTGAATCGGACGGACACCCTGCCTGTGAGGTCCGGTCGCGCGTTGAGCTCCTGCTCGTAGCAGAACCGGACCTCGTTGATGTGCCGGCGGATCACCCGCCGGATGACCTCGCGAGCGAGGCTGCCGCGCACCTCCGCGGTCCCGGTGCGAATGCGCGGGATCGCCGCGCTCCGACCCTGCAGGCCGCCCGCTCCGCGTCCGTACCCCGAGCCTGTACTGGCCGCTTGGTCGTTGTCTTCGGAGTCTCCGAAGGCGCTGTTGCTGTCTGCCCGGGCGCGCTGCGAGCCGCCGCCGGCGCCGTGCCCGATGGTGCCCAGGTTGCCAAGGCCGATGGTGCCTTCCCCGGTGCCGCCCCCGCCGCGCCCGGTGCCGCGCAGGCCGAGTCCGCCGAAGCCGGAGTTCTCCCCGATTTCGGCCCCGGTCAACGCGTCCATGGGCCCCGCCTCGCCCGTCTCAGCTGCGGCCGCGGGTGTTGTCGGCGCTGCGTAGCCGAGCGCGCCGAGCTGCCCGACCATGGCCGGATCCGGAGCCGCTTCCGACTCCTCCTCGGGCTCTGGCTCGCCTGGGCCCTCGATGCCGTAGCGGTTGTTCGACCGCCGGCTGTCGTCTTCGCCCATCGCGCCCTCGTTCCGGTCGCCTGCGACGACGGACTCGTCGAGCCACTCGGGGGCTTCACTCTCCGCCGAGCTGCCGGCTTCGTAGCTGCACCCCGCCAAGCTCAGCGGCGCCATCAAGACCGCCGCCGCGATGGAGCTCGGCTGGACGCGTCGCTGCATACCCACCCGGATGTCCGGCTGGTCGATCAGGTTGAGCGCGGTCGGGCCCATGCGCTCGAGCTCGCTGCGGCTCGGCACGTAGTAACTCGTGAACGGGGTAATCAGCCCGTAGCGCGTGCCCAGCTCGGCCACCTCTTCGCGGCCCGCGCCCTCCAGGAGGAGCTGCCGGAGCCGCTCGCCTGCCCAGCGGAGCCGCAGGTCAGTGGTCTCGTTGGTCGTCTGCGACTCGAGCGCGATGACCTCCTCGAACGGCGTGCCGCGGACCATGCCCCGGACCGTGACCTCGGTCGGGACCTCGCCGCGCACCCGCGCTACGACGGGGAACACGTCGCCCAGCACCGCGTCCATCGGACGCCGCGGGAACGCGTTGTCGAGCCCGTCACCGAGCGCCACCGTGACCTGATGCGCCACCGGTCGCTCCACGTGCGCGAGCACCGCCATCGCTGCGTCCGCCGCCTCGGCCCGCTCCTCCACGCGGAGCGCCAAACCGCCCCCACGGGTGACGGTCTCGAGCAAGCCCAGGTTGGCCTCGCTGCCTACCGCCACCGCGTACAGCCGGACCGGATCGGGCAAGCGGCCGAGCGCCTCGAGCAAGCCCTCGGCCCGCAGCTCACCCACCGTGGGGGTCCCGTCACCGACATAGACCACCGCACCGCGGCGCGTCGGGTCCAGCGTCTCGGCCGCCGCCGCGATCGCCTGACCGAGGTCCGTCGCGCCCCCGGCCGGCACCCTCGCCAGCCCGTCGAGCAACGCCTCCACGCGGCCCGCCGTCGCCGCGCCGAGCGCCGCCTCTTCGCCTTCGATGACGCTCCGGATCGTCAGGTCCGCGCTCACCACGGTCACGCGGTCCTCTTCGTCGAGGTGCGCGGCGATCGACTCGACCACCGAACGGCCGAGCTCGAGATGCGAGCGGTCCGTCCCGGCCGAGACGTCCGCCAAGATCACCAGGTCGAGCGGCTCATCCGTCGCGTCGTCCGCCAGCGTCGTGGGCAAGATGAGCGGGAGGTAGAAGTAGTCGCGCTCGTCGGCCTCGTTGGGCACCTCCGCGGCGTCGGGCGCGCGTGGGGGAGGACGGTGGGGCGCGGTCCAGGCGCGCGCTTGCTGGGCGTCGGTGCCGACCAGCTCCAACCAGAAGTCGGCGCGGGGGCGGAAGTCGCTCCGCCGGATGCGCACCGCGCCCTCTTCGACGAGCGCGCCCATGCCCGCCCGCACGCGCTGGGCGCCCGAGGCCTCGACATCGACACTCAGAGACAGCTCCTGGATGTGAGGCGCGCGCGCCCCACCGCCCATCGGGTAACGGTACATCCGCGCCTCGCCGCCCGCGGGGGGGCGAAGCCACTCGGCGTACCGGATGACGATCCGACGCGTCTCGCCGGCGCCGATCGGGTAGATGCGCGCGCGGTAGCGACCAGGGGCGTCCCACTCCAGCAGGGCGGGGTCCTCGGTGGAGCCTCGGTAGACCTGTCGGTCGTAGGCGGCGCGGGCCATGGCGCGCTCCCGTACGTAGCCATCGACCATGCGATCAGCGCGATCGACAGCGAAGCGCTGGAGCACCGCACCCTCGGGCACGCGGATCCGGTAGAGCCCCTCGACCGTCTCGCTGGCCGGATTGAAGAAGACCTGGTCGACCTCGGTGATCGCCAGGTCGCGATCGATGCTCACGCGTACGTCGAGCCGCCGGATGACGAGCGGCCACCGCGCCTGTCCGGTCTCCCCGGGAACCCGCGCCTCGAGCGCGCCGACGCCAGCCGGACCACCGTCCCCTCCGGGTCCTGGACGGGCCAAGCCGCCGGTCCAGTCCCGCCAGAGCGTGGCAGGCGTGATCGCGGGCTCTTCCCCCAACTCGAGCCGCTGCCCCGCGCCGAGGATCCCGCGCGTCCCGCTGGCGACATGCGTGTAGCTGACCTCGCCGCGGACCACGTAGTACACGGTGCTGTCCGCCTCGCGCCGCACGTCGAATGCGGCTCCGGACGCCCGCACCGAGCCGCCCGCGCTCGAAAGCGAGAGCGACTCGCCCGCGTCGACCTCCACGAACACGCGCCCCTCGCTGAGCATGACGGAGCCGCTCCCGCCGAGCTCCACAGCGGTGTTGTGGTCAAGCAGGAGGTGCGGTCCGGGGTCGAGCACCAAACGGGACAGCCCTTCGGCGTCGGTCCGCACGGTCTCCCCGGATGTCGCGCGCGCGACCACGGCGGCAGTCGTCTCACCGATCTCAGCCCGGCCACGGATGGGCGTGATGGTGGCGACGGTGTCGTCGACCTCCTCGACCCCCCCGCCGCACGCGGCCAGCACCGCCCCCGTCAGGACGGCCCCGAGCGCCCAGCTTCCCCTCACGCGTGATCTCATCCGAGTTCCCCGTCCGTCTGCGCGGCGCGATCCCCGCGCGCCCGCTACGACCTCGTCAGGCGCCCGCACCTTGGCGCTTGTCTGCCGCGGGGAGAGTATCCCACCCGGAAACCCTCTGGGGAGCGGTGCGTGCTAGGGCTCAGGGGATGCCTTTTTACGCCCTCCTGTCGCTGGTTCTGGTCTTCTCGGTCGGCTGCTCCGGCACGCACCGTGAGGACGAAGTCGTGGACTGCACCCCCGGCGAGACCTTGCGGGTGGCGTGCGCGGCATCCGAAGACCTGGGCGCGTGCTCTGGCGATCCGGTGCTCGAGATCTGCGACGGAACACAGTCGAGCTGCGACACGAGCACGGCGATCGCGAGAAACGACGACGCCACTCCGGAGACCCGGTGCCCCGGCGTCGATGTGGTGTGCCCGCCTCGGGGTCCGTCCTGGTGACGAGCCGCGCCTTCGCCAGCGACGATGGCTTCAGCTGCGATTGGGCGACCTCAGCCGACGGACCGCCCAGCATGGACGCATCCTTGGATGCCGGGTCCGACGCAGGAATGCCCGACGGAGCCCCGCCCCGAGATGGCGCACCTCCGCCGATGCCCGACGGAGCCCCGCCGCTGGACGCGCGCCCTCCCATCCCCGACGGAGCCACCGCTCGACGCCGGCGCGGGCAGCTGCGAGCTCAGCCCCTCCCCTTCCCCACGGTGCTGCTACGAAGACGCCGACTGCCCCGGCACCCCCGACGGAATGCCCGAGCAGTGCGCAGGTGGCAGCTGCGAGACCGGCGGCCAAGGCATCTGTGTGCCGCGGGCGATGGGCGGCACCCGATGTTTCACCGGCGCCAGCTTCGGGTGCAGTGAGTGCACGGAGACGTGCGGGATGCCTACCTCCGGCACTTGCTCGACGAGCTGACCGACGCGGATTGCCGAACCCAGCGCGTCAATCCACTTCGAGGTGCTTTTTCAGGGCGTCCTTGAGTTCGTCGTCCGAGGCGTAGATCTCCTCGACGTGCTCCGAGTTCACGAGCCCCCGGACAACCGCCTTGATCATGCGCTTGGGCGTCTCGGCCTGGGCCGCTTTCGCGATCAGCTCCGAGATCAGCGGGAGGCGGTGCTCCTCTTCGAGTTCGATCCGTTCGCGCGTCGTGAGGTCGGCCACCGCACGCTCGATGGCGGCCGCGAGGAATCGCACATAGGGAGGGACCTCTTCGGTCTCGATCTCGTTCTCGTTCTCGTCCACGCGGAGGGCGTAGCACGGACCGTCCAACCTGGGGATCCGACCGGGACCGAACTTTTCTTGGAATGCCGCGAAATACACGCCCCCGAGGCCCCGTAAGGACCTCCGCGCATGCTGATGCCTCTCATTCGTTCCCTCTCTCTGCCGCTCGGACCGGCATACTCCGTCGCCGGCACGGCCCAGGTCGAGCGGAGGATCGGCATCGAGGCGTCACTGGAACAGCGAGCGAGCGACGGTGACCGGAACGCCCTCGAGGCGTTGCTCCGGGAGCACGCGCGCGCCATCCACGACGTCTGCCGGTATGTCGCCGGGCGGGACGACGCCCACGACGCCACCCAGGAGTCGCTGGAGCGGATCGTCACGTCCATCCGCAAATTCGACCCGGACAAGGGCAGCTTCAAGACCTGGGCGCTCACGGTCACCCGCAATCTCTGCCGCGACCGCCTGCGTCGCCGCGGGCTGGAGCGACGCACCTTCAGCAGCGACGGCGACGAGGCGACCGAGTGGGTCCCGAGCGACGCGCCCACCCCCGAGCGGGTCGCCCTTGCGCGCATCGAAACGGAGCGTCTGTCCGCCGCGCTGGAGACCTTGCCGGAGAAAATGCGCCTCGCGGTCGTGCTCTATCACGTGCATGGCTCGACGTACGAGGAGATCGCGAGCACTCTCGAGGTGCCCATGGGTACCGTGATGACGTGGCTCCATCGGGGGCGGAAGCGCCTGCGCAAGGCGCTCAGCGAGGCCTCGGCATGACCGAGATGCCGCATCTCGACGTCGTGGCGCTGGAGGCGCTCGCCACCGGGCGAGAGGAGCTCGTCAGCGAGGCCCAGCTGGGTCATTTGGACAGCTGCGCGGTCTGCGCGGCGCGGGTGGCGGAAGAGGTGGAGAGCGCCGCCGACGCGGTGCTCGGGCTCAAGCGGGCCATGCCGCCGATCGACGATCTCGACCAGATGATCGCCCGGGCGATGGAGCTGGCCCCGGCGGAAGCGGCGCTCGCGACGGCCGCACCGAGCCGACGGAGCCTCTGGATGGGCGCGGGGATCGGCGGTCTGCTCGCGGCCGGCCTCGCGGTGATGAGCGCCCCCGGGCTGGGGGTCTCCGGGCTGGGCACGGCCGGCAGCCAGGTGCTGACCCTCGCGCGTGCCGCCGACCGCATCGTGGAGTCGAGCCTGCCGGGCGGCTGGATCGGGCTGGCCATCCTCGGCCTCATCGCGTCCTTGGTCTTGGCCGTGCCGACGCGGCTCCTGCTGCGCCACGGCAGCGGCTCGCTCGTCACCGGTGCGGCGGGAGCGCTGCTGTTGATGGTCGTCGCGCTCCCCAACGTCTCGCAGGCCTACCGCGTCGACGGAAGCTGGCCCGATCCGATGCCCCAGGTGGAGATCGCGGTTGAGCGTCAGCCCACGTCCGAGGCGCTGCGTCAGGCGGCCGCCTCGGCGGGGCTCGGCGTCGTGATGGAGCTCGAAGACGACACACCGGTGACGATGCACCTGTCTGGCGCGCCCATCGACGAGGTGATCGAGGCGCTGCTGGGCGAGCGCGATGTCGTGGTGCGCCCCGGCGCGTCGCTGCTCACCATTCGCCCCGACCCGGTGTCGCAGGGGCAGGCGGACGACACCGTCCCGGAAGAGCCCCCGACCGACGCAGTGACGCCGGAGACCCTGACCGCCCCTGTCCGCTTTCCGCCGCGAGCGCCCGCGATTCGGACCATCCCGTGGGATCCGTCCAGCGCCCCTGTCCGGGCCTCGCCGCGCGCGCCCGCGACTGACGCCATCCCGTGGGCCCCGGCCCCCCCGCCGATCCCACCGATGCCCCCGACCCCGCCGCCGGCCTTGGCGAGCGCGCAGAACAACGTGTTCAACGACCTCGTCACGCTCGGCGATGATGCCGACGTCGGGCGCGAGCAGCGGGTGCGCGGCGTCTACACGATGGGCGGAGATGCGCAGGTGCTCGGTCACGCGTACGGCGACATCGTCACGATGGGCGGCGACGCCTCGGTCGACGGCGAGGTGGTCGGCAACGTGACGACGATGGGCGGCGACATCGAGCTCGGCCCCGCCGCGCGGGTGCACGGCGACCTCAACGCGATGGGCGGCAGCATCGAAGTGCACGAATCGGCCGTGCTGTACGGCCAGATCGTGGGCACCGGCCACACTGGGGATGTTCATGTCGGCCACCGTGACGGCGAGGAATCGGGCGTCTATCGCTGGGCGCTGTGGAACGCGCTGCTGTTCCTGTTCGGTCTTCTGATGCTCGGCGCGGGCCGCGACCGCTTCTCCACGCTGCGGGACGAGCTCGCGGCGCGGCCGGTGCGGAGCACGTTCGGCGGTCTGTTCGGAGCCTTGGGCGGCGGCGCCCTCGCGCTCGTGTTCACGCTGACGATCATCGGCATCCCCGGCGCGATGGTGATCGGCGCGTTGCTGGCGAGCGGCTATGTGCTGGGTTGGGGGACAGGCGCCTACTGGCTTGGCACAGTCCTCCCGCTGCCCGGTCTCAAGGAGCGACCCGTGGCGCAGCTGGCGGTCGGTGTCGGTGTGCTGTTCTTGGTCGGTCTCATCCCGTTCGTCGGCTCCGTGTTGGTCACGGGCGCAGCACTCGCCGGTCTCGGCGCGGTGATCTCGACGAGCTTCGGCAAGAACCCGCGCAAGCCCAAGCGCCCGTCGCACACGCCCACCGGCCCGTTCCGCACTTCGGCGTGAGGAGTCAGCGGGGCGAGAGCCACCGGACAGGCCGCGTCAGCACGTAGCCGTCCTCGAGCGTGTCGAGCAGCGGGCTCTCGAGCAGCGGCTCGACGCGCTTACGGAGCTTGCGGGCGGCGACCCGCAGACGGTTGTCGTGGCGGAGCGGGTGGTATTCCTCCGTGCCCCAGACACGTTGGTTGAGCGCCTCTTTGCTGGCGCCCTTTGGGGTCGCCGCGAGCGCACCGAGCAACGAGAGCGGCTTGGCTCCGCTCCGGAACCTCACCTCACCGCCGGCCGCGTAGACCCGACCACGCCCCTCGTCGACGACGAGCCCGCTGGGGTCGAGAGCGCCGACCGCGGCACCCCAGCCGAGGTGCGCGCGCAGCCGGGCGAGCAGCGAGGCCCGCAGCTGGCCGGAGGCGCCGCCGCCCACCAGGGAGCGAGCGAGGCTCACCCCGGACCGCGCGTGGGCGATCACGGCCGCCACGTCTTCGGCCTCGACGAGGGCGAGCGTCTCGAGCGCGCTCTCGAACTCGGACGCGCCCATGGAACGGGCGAGCGCGAGCGCACCATCGACCGCGAACGCGCCCCCCGCGGCGATACGTACTTCCGCCGCCCAAGCCGCCCAAACCAGAGCATGGGGCGCCGCGGTCTCGCGCTCGACGAGACCGGGCAACCCGTGTGCTCGGGCGGCTTTGCCCTCGGTCAGCCAGGCCTCGATCGCGCTGTGCAGGCGCGCGATGTCCGCACGCTCGTCGGACGCCACACCGTCGGGCATCCGGCCGCTCCCCTCATGCGAAAGCACGGCCAACGCGTTCCAGCCAGCGGCGATCGCGGCCGAGACCCCCGCGCTCTTTGGGAGGGGATCGGGCGGGCGGTCTTCTCGCCAACACAGCTGCGCGAGCATGGCCCGCCCAAACGCGAGGTCCTCCACGCCGCCGTAGCCCTCCGCCACCGCCAGCGCCCGCTCGAGCTGCCGCTTCGCGCGCGGAAGCCGTCCTTTCAGAAGATCGAGGTGCGCCGCCACGAGCGTGGCGCGTCCATCGGTCGGTAGGCCCGGCGGCACGAAGCGCTTCATCCGCTTCAAGCGCCGCTCGGCGCGTGGAAGGTTGCCCGCCAGCACCGCGAGATGGGCGTCCATTTCGAGCATGCGGCGCCCGAGCACCGCCGTCGTCGTGAGCTCGTCGTCGGGGATGGCGCGCTCGAGCAGACGGGCCGCGTCCAGCGGTCGCTTGAGCATGTGAAACACAAGCGCGAGGTTGTAGAGCAGCGAGCCGCGGTCGTTGCCCGCCGTCTCGTCGATCCGGGCCTCGACCCGGCGCAGGCGCGCCTCGGCTCCGGCGGCGTCTCCATGCAGCGCGGCGATCATCGCTTCGACCGCGGTGACCTGGAGGCTGTGCGCGGGTGTCACCGGGCGGGCGGCCGCGAGAATCGTGGTGGCCCGGTCGAAGTCGCCGAGCATCATGGCGGTCGACGCGCCGATCAGATCCGCCCGGCAGGCCACCTCGAGCGCGCCTTCAGCGCGTCCCCGAGCTGCGACCGCGTCTGCAAGGGCGACCGTCGGTGCGCGGTCTTCGAGCGTATAGCGGACCTCCAGCCAAGCCGCCTCGGTGGCCAAGTCGGCGCCCGCCCCCGGCGCCGAGAGCCGGTGCAGGTCCTCGCCGTGCTCGGCTGCGATGCGCAGTCCCCAGCCCTGCAGGGGCCCGTCCGCGTCGGGCGGCACGAGTGTCGCGAGCTCCGGGGTGAAACCCTCTTCGATCAGGCGCGGGCCCTCCGCCTCGAGACAGGCGGCGGCCTCGTGGGGCTCGTCACGGAGAAGCCGGAGGCGGATCTGCTCGAGCGTCGCGTCGGGGTCGCCTCCGATCCGCTCCAGCAGGTGGGAGACCACATCCGAGCGGAGCAGATCCAAGTCCCGATGTCGGGGTCGCGCGGCATCGTGCATCGAGACCCGTGGGCCGCGCCGGACGAGCAAGCCACGCTCCTCCAAGGCCTCCCACACGCGGGGGAGGAGACCGATCTGGTCGGCCCGAACGGGCCGGCGCAGCAACGCCAAGAGCTGCCGCCCCTCCTCGACCGCCGGGTCTTCGGCGCGGTCCGGGAGCTCGCCGCGCAGCACGGACATCAAGCGGAACGGCGAGCCCTCCGCCCGGCGCAGCGCGCGGGCACGCTCGGCGGACTCGAGCTCCGGGGCCCAGCGCGCAGCCAGGTCCGAGAGAGACTCGGAGGGGAGGCGGTCCACCGTCAGCTGGCGCGTAGGCGACAGTTGAGGGAGTTCCTCTCGGCTGGTGAACAGCCAGCGGGCGCGCTGCGCGTAGTCGATGACGCCGTTCACGAGATGGGAGAGCGCCGGAACGCCAGACGCGTGCGCATCGTCGACCACCAAGAGCGGCACCAGGGCGTCGGCGAGATCGATCGCACGGGCCAACTTCTCATCCGGATGCGCCACCCCCGCGAGGCCTTGCCCGCCAGGCTGGCCGCTCACCTCGGAGAGCGCGCGAAGGAGCGGACCGAAGGGCTCCGGCGTCCCCTCTGGGAGGCGCACGAAGAGTCCTCCGGGCGGGAGCGTCTTCGCCGCGGAGAGCGCGAGCGCGGTCTTTCCGATCCCCCCCTGCCCCACCAACACCACCGCCGGTCCGTCCCGGAGCGCGCTCGAAACCCGCGCCAGGAGGTCGTCACGGCCGACAAAATCGGCCGGAGGATTGGGGATGCGCAGCGAAAGCGGGACGGACACGTGCTGATGGACTGCGCCAGACCCAGAGACATTTCAAGCGGACATCGAACTCACGAAGGCGGCGCGCCGCGCCTCGTGTGAGGGCGCGTCAGTTGAACCAGCGTGTGCCGTTCGGGGCGGGCCGGCTCAGGGGCGCCCGCCGGCTCAACGACGATGTCGAACAGGCCGTGGTCGAACGGCTGCCCGTCGGCGGCGTCCTTGGGCACGAGCCTCTCTCTTAGCCCCCGGCGGCCGTGCTCGAGCGCGCGGTAGTGGCAGTAGGGTTGGTTGCCCGGGCGCCCGAAGAAGCTGTGCGCCGTAAACGTGCACCCGCCGAGACACGTGCTCGCGTAGGGGCACTCTCGGCAGAACCCCCAAAGGTCCTCGACGGTGCGCTCGCGCGCGAAGGCGAGCTTGGGCGCGTCGTTCCAAACCGCGGCCAGACCGTCCGCGACGTTTCCACCGACATAGCTCTTGGTCTGGAGGGAGGGACAGCCCTTCACGGCGCCGTCGCTCTCGATGCCCATCACGTAGCGACCCGCCTGGCAGCCGCCGAAGTGGTCGTTGTGGCTCGGGCGCTGAGACCGCAGGAGGCCCTCCTCGGGACCAAAGTAGCCGAGGTTGTTTCCCGGCATCAACAGCATCCCCTCGCGCAAGCCACGCTGCTTGATCGCCGCGATGCGCGGAAACAACGCGGGCAGGTCGTAGGGCTGAAGCAGCATCTCGGGGCGGTCCGCCGCGCGCCCGAGCGGCGCCGTCAGCTGGACCTGCCAGCCCCGTGCGCCCGCGTCGCGCAACACCTCGTAGAGCGCTTCGAAGTCCGCCTCGTTGAGGCGGTTGAGGTTGGTGTTGGCGGTCACCTTCAGGCCGGCCTCTCGGCAGACCTCGATGCAACGAAGCGCGTCGTCGAAGGAGCCCTTCCGGGCGCGCATCTGGTCGTGGGTCTCGCGGAGCCCGTCGACACTCACCCCCACGCGCTGCATGCCCGCTTCGGCCATCCGGCGCGCCAGCGCAGCGTCGACCCCGCGGCCGCCAGTGGTCATCACCGGCGTGATGGACGCCTCGCGCAGCGCGGACACCACCTCCAGGAAGCCCGGGTGCAGGTACGCCTCACCGCCGATGAGCACCACCTCGCCGGCGCCGAGCGCGGCGAGTTCCTCGACGACTGCGAGCGCCTCCCTCGTCGACAGCTCGTGTTCACGCGCCACCCCGGCGCGTGAACCGCAGTGCGTGCACGCGTGGTCGCACAGGAGCGTGAGCTCCCAAACGACGTAGCGGGGGTGGAGGTTGCCTGCGAGCACCGGAAGGCGACGGCGTCCGCCGCGCTCCCGATCCTCAGATGCCTGCGTCACGCGCCAGCATCGTCGCCGGTGCCGCCGTCCGCTTCAGCGCCGCCGTCCGCTTCAGCGCCGCCGTCCGCGCCGCCGTCCGCCTCCGCGCCGCCATCCGTCTCCGCACCGCCGTCCGCGGCACCGCTGTCGGCCCCCGCGTCTTCCGAGCCCGCGTCTTCCACGCCTGAGTCCGTGGGGGTGGGGCCGCCTGAGTCGATCACCAGGCCAGAGTCGTTGCCGGCGTCGATCTCCGGGAACGGCCCGGAGTCGAACGACGGATCCACAACTGCGCCGTAACACGCCGACAGCGTCATCGAGAGCAGGCCACCGGCGCCGATCGCCATGAGGCCACGCAGCGGGCGAGCCGCCTTCTTTGCTGGCTTCTGGATCGCCGCAACGTGAGCACAGTGCGGACAGGCCGAAGCGGTCGGAGGGAGGAAGGCGTCACACGAAGAGCAGGAAGACAAGCGCATTGGCCAAGCGTAGCAAACCGGCGGCTGGGTGAAACGGCTCGCACGACGGTCGCGGTGAGAATCTCGTTTTAGTAAGGTGCGCGCGTGTCGAATCCGCTGATCGACGACCGTGTGGTCGACCTCCTCCTCTCGCATGTCGTCGACGTCGACGGGCTGCTCTCGCTGCCGCGATACGCGGAGCACACCCGTGAGACGTTCGACCTCTATCTCGGCGCGTGCCGACGCGTCGCCCGTGAAGTGCTGCTGCCCACCTACAGCATCACCGACCGCGAAGGCCCGACGTTCGAGGACGGCCGGGTCCTGCTGCATCCCGAGATGAAGCGCGCGATCGCCCAGCTCACGGAGCTCGGCATCGTCTCCGCCACGCGCCCTGAGGCGGTCGGGGGCGCCCAGCTCCCGCATACGGTCGCGTCGTTGGCCCACGCCTACCTGATGGCCGGGAACCTGTCCGCGACGGGTGTGCTCGGGCTCACGGCGGGGGCGGCGCACCTCATCGAGGCCTTCGGTGATGAGAGGGTGAAACGTCTCTTCATGGAGCCGATGTACGACGGCCGCTGGACGGGAACGATGGCGTTGACCGAGCCGCAGGCGGGCAGCAGCCTCGGCGACCTGACCACCAAAGCGACCCCGCACGACGACGGCACCTACCGGATCGACGGCGCGAAGATCTTCATCAGCGGGGGAGACCACGACGCGGCGGAGAACATCGTGCATCTGGTGCTCGCACGCATCGAAGGCGCCCCCGCCGGCACACGCGGGATCAGCCTGTTCGCGGTGCCGAAGCGGCGCCCGACCGACGACGGACTGGTCGACAACGACGTTGCGGTCAGCGGCATGATCCACAAGATCGGCTGGCGTGCGCTCCCGAGCCTGGCCCTCGCGTTCGGCAGCGAGGGCGACTGCGTGGGCTGGCTCGTCGGCGAGCCGCACCGCGGGCTGCGCTGCATGTTTCAGATGATGAACGAGGCCCGGCTGATGGTCGGCGTCAATGCCATCGCCACCGCCTCCGTCGCCTACCACGAGTCGCTCGCGTACGCGCGGGAACGCACCCAAGGGCGGCCTCTTGGCGTGCGCGACACCGACAGCCCACCCGTCTCGCTGATCTCCCACCCCGACGTACGGCGCATGCTCCTCCGTCAGAAGGCCATCGTCGACGGTAGCCTGTGCCTCGCCGCGGTCACCGCTCGCTACGCGGACCTCGCCGGGGGGGGCGACCACGCGGCGCAGCTCATGCTGGACTTGCTCACGCCCGTGACGAAGAGCTTCCCCGCGGAGCACGGGTTCGAGTCCAACGTGCTGTCCGTGCAGATCCACGGCGGCTACGGCTACTCCAGCGAGTACCGGCCCGAAGCGTGGATGCGGGACCAGAAGCTCAACAGCATCCATGAGGGCACGACGGGCATCCAGAGCCTGGATCTGCTGGGGCGCAAGGTCGTCGCCAAAGGCGGCGCGGCGTGGATGGGCCTGGCGCAGGCGGTCACCGCGGACCTCGCGGCCTTCGATCTCGAGATGGAAGCCGAAGCGCTGACCGACGCCCTCAACCGCGTCGGCGCGCTCGTCGCGACGCTCGGCCAACGCGGACTCACCGGCGACCTCGAGGGCATGCTCGGCCACAGCGCCGACTTCCTCGAGCTGTTCTCCGTGCTGGTCGTGGGCTGGATGCACGTGAAGCTGGACAATGCCGCGCAGAGGAACGCGCCAGACTCGGATCTCGCGCGGGGCCTTCGGCAAGGCGCCCGCTACTGGTTCGCCACCGAGCTCCCGCGCGTGGCGCCGTTGGTCGCCCGATGCGAGAGCGCGGAGCGGTCGTACTTGGACATGGAGGACGCGTGGTTCTGAGAGGTTGCATGGGACGTGCGGTCGGCGCGCTGCTGGTGATGCTCTTGCTCGCATGTTCGACAAACGCCGAGCCCCCACCGGAGCCGGAGGTGCCGCGACGCTTCCTCCGCATCGGCGGCATCCGCGCCAACTTGCCTTCGGCCTGGGACCCCGTACCCGCGCGCGGACTCGAGCGTTTGCAAGCCGCGGCGCGAGCGAGCGATCCGGACGGTCGGATGGAGATGGTCGCCGTCGGCATCGACGGCCCGTCGCCGGACTTCTCCTTGACCATCCTCGACCTGAGCCCGAGCCGGAGCGAGGGGCTGTCCGCTGACCACGCCGTGCGCGCCATGGAAACCGACCTCCAGCGGGCGAGCGCGGCACGGGGGCTCACCGTCGAGTTCGAGTCCACCTGCGAAGCACGGCACTGCGACACCCAGTACACCGTCTCCGGCAACGGCTCGAGTCAGCAGAACCGCGTGCGCGTCTGGCGCCTGGGAGGCCAGATCCAACAGCGCCGGTGCGCGTGCGTCGACGACGCGTGCAGCGAGATCGATCGCTGCGAGCTGCCCACGCCTCCCGCCGCCGCCAGCCCCGTCGGCGCGAGCTGAGACGTCAGCGAAGGAGACCAAGGCCGGACGTGACCCCCACGCCGTGAAGCGGGGCCGAGCCGCCGTGCATGAGCGCACGGATGCGTCCCCGTGCGTCGAGCACCGGAGAGCCCGAGTTGCCCGGCTGCGAGGGGCAGTCCATCAGCCAGCCGACCGCGCGCGCCGCGTCGCCGAACACCTCCGAGGCACTCTGTTGTGTGGCCACCCGGCAGCGTCGGCCCTCGATCTCGTGCTGGCTCCCGTAGATCGGGTGCGGTTGCACGGCGACCACGGTCACGACGCTGCCCTCCTCCGGTGGCCTCGGGTCGACCTCCAACACGGGCCGCACCACCGCACGCGCCAACCGCAACACGGCGACGTCGTTTCGCATCACGCTGGTCTCATCGACGGCGTTGGCGCGCTCTACCTCGGCGCACGCCACCCACTCCATCGGCGCGCCGCCTTCGCCAGGAAAGGCGACCCATTCTCCGGTGCACGACGCTCCCGCGACCCGCTCCTCGGGGCGCAGACAATGGCTGGCGGTGATGACCCGGTCGGGGGCGATGAGCGAAACCGTGCAGCGCTGCGCCTCGGGTTCCGCCGCGCGGGCCAGCATGCCGACGCTGCTCGAGCAGGACGCGTCGAAGGCACGGCACTGGAGGTGGAGCTCCCGAGCGAAGGCGCCCGGAGCAGAGAAGGCCGCTGGCACCGAGGGGGCCGCAAGCGTGGAGGGCGCCACAGCGGCCGGCTGGCGGGCCGAGACGACCGGCAGACGGGTGGGCGCGCACGCCAGACACGTCGAGGCCATCATGAACCACCAGCACCGCCGCATGGCGGTGCGACCGTCGCGTGATCGCAAAGTTGCCTCATCGTGACGCCGTATCGGGAACCACGCCCGTCTGCCCTCAGGGGTGCGTGTCGCGCATCAGCTCGGCATGCGCCGGGATGTCCGCAAGGAAGCGGGCGCGCCACTCGGGATCCGAGATCTTCGCGGCCCGCTCGAGCAGCGCCGCGCGTGCAGAGCGACGCATCACCTCCGCGTCGTCACGGCGGCCGTCGAGCTCCGCCGCCAGCGCCAAGACCGGCGCGATCTCCGGCGTGTCGAGCTTCAACCCCTGACGGCGACCCAGCCGCTCCACCTCTTGGGCGGCCTTGACGGCGGCCTTCGTATCGCGCGTCGCCAGCGACGCACGCGAGACTTCGATGAACGCGCGCACCCGCCACACGGTGTGGTCGGCGAGCCGGGCCAGATCCTGCGCTCGCTCCGCTTCTGCGCGCGCCAGAACGCGCCGCCCGGAGAGGAACGCCGACGCGGCGCGCGCCACCGCGACGTGCAGGACCACTTCGCCGACGCCGCTTCGTTCGGCCTCGTCGGCCGCCCTCTCGAAGTCATCCTCGGCTTGTCCAAACCGTCCCTGACCGACCCGGGTGCGGGCGAGCAACAGCCACGCCTCCGCGGTTCGTGGCGTGGCCCGCAGCCCTCCTCCGAGCGCCTTGCGCAGCTGCTGCTCCGCCCGGGCATACGCACCGAGCTTCACCAAGACGGATGCGCAGTCGAGCGTCGCGTGGGCGTAGTGCTGCGCGTCGGCCTGCTCGTCTTCGCGCATGAGTCCGCGGACGGACTCGCGCAGCCTCAGCTCTTCGGACAAGTCGCCCCGGTGGGCGGCGATCCGCGCACGGACTCCGTCGGCGATGCGACCTCGCTCCGCGCCCAGCACCGCCTCGACCGCGTCCGGCCTTCCAAACGCGAACAAGAGCACATCCACCGCGCCGAACGTCGCCTCGTCCTGGTTGGTGAGACCTTCGCGGATCGCCTGCACGAGGGCGTCCACCGATAGCGGGAGCGGCCGGTCTGGATGCGAGACGAGCGTCTTCTCCATCAGGGACGGCGACATCGTGGGCCGGGCCTGCTTGAGCTGGTCTCGCGCAGCGACGCGCACCATGGACGCGAGCTCGGCCGGCTCGATGGACGCAAATGCGGCGCTGGTCATCAGAGCGCGTCTCATGCCGGCGGCGGTGGCGTAGCGGTCCTCCGGGTTTCGAGAGAGCGCGCGCATCACGATCGTCTCCAGCTCCGGCGGGATCTCCGGCCGGTGCTCGCGCGGCGGGATGACCTGCGCCTCACGGATCCACGCGATCGTCTTGGCGCTGTCGCGGGAGAAGAACAGGCGACGGCGGGTCAGCATCTCCCAAAGCAGGATGCCGAGCGCAAAGACGTCCGTGCGGCGGTCCACCGGCTCGCCGCCCACCTGCTCCGGCGCCATGTACGCGAGCTTGCCCTTGATGGCCCCGTGCGCGGTCTGCGTCAGCCGGCCCTTCGCCTTGGCGACGCCAAAGTCGATGACCTTCACGTGCCCGTGGGCGCTGATCATCACGTTTTGGGGGCTGACGTCCCGATGCACCATGCCGAGCGGACGGCCGCGCTCGTCGGTCGCGTCGTGCGCCGCGTGCAACCCCGCCGCGACCTCAGCGGCGAGGTGAACGGCGGTCGCGACCGGCAACAGCTCCCGGCGCTGAACCAAGCCCGCGAGCACGGCGGACAAGGTCACCCCGTCCACGTACTCCATGACGAGGTAGGGCCGGCCGTCCGCCTCGCCGAGTTCCTCCACCCGCACGACGTTGGGGTGCTGGACGTGCACGGCCATGCGCGCCTCATCCAGGAGCATTTCGATGAGCTTGACGTCGTGGGCGAGCTCCTCGTGCACGACTTTAAGGGCGACGAATCGACTGAAGTCCGCCGGGCCCGAGCGCCTTCCGAGAAAGAGCGACGCCATGCCGCCCCGACCGAGGCGCGCCACGACCTCGTACGAGCCAAGCTGCTGACCGGAGGAAACCACGCCCTCGCAGCATGCCACGGGCCCGGGTCACAAGGGCGTGGAACCCGCGACCGTCACTCGGAGACGAAGGTGACGTTGTCGCCGAGGGGCGCGCGCTCGGTTCGGCAGGCGTTGGCGGCGACGCTCGTGTCTTCGAAGCCGAGCGCCAACCCGAACGCGAGGCTCACGTCTTCGGGGATGTTCAGCACCGCGCGCGCCGGACCGGGGTAGGCGGCGAGGCTCGCCATGGCGCAGCTGGCGATGCCCTCGCTCCAGGCGGCGAGGAGGAGCGACTGAAGCCAGCACCCCACGTCGAGCCCCGCGTAGATGCCGATGCGGGTATCGAAGCCGACGATCGCGACGTGCGGCGCGTCGAACGCCTCGTAGTTCCGCATCCACGCCGCGTACCTCCCCGCCTTGTCTTCGCGCGTCACGCCCATCGCCCCGTAGAGCGCGATCCCGCATGCCTTGCGGTGGGCCCCGTAGGGCTCGGGGTACGCGCCCGGCCACGCGAGCTCCGGCTCCGGCATCCCCGACTTCGCCGCCTCGATGTACGAGGCCACCAGACGGTCCCGCGTGGCGCCCGACGCCACCCACACCCGCCACGGCTGGATGTTGCACCAGCTGGGCGCGCGCTGGGCCTGCGCGAAGACGCGCTCCAACACCTCGGCCTTCACCGGCTCGGGGAGAAACCCGCGCACACTCCGCCGCTCCTGCAGCGCCTGCTCGACGTCCATGACGCGGACCATGCTCGCGACCGCGCCGGCACGCCAGCGGGGCCTCGGGAGGCCGACGTCACGGGTCGCCTCACGCTCCCGTTGCATTCTCGCCGCCTCCGGGCATTCTTGCCGCGGATGCGCGGGCAGGGCGGAGCGAGCGAGGCAGTACGGGGAGCGCTCGCCGGTGCCGTCGGCGCATTGCCCATCACCTTTTCGGACTTCGCGATGGGCGCCGCCTCAGTCGCGGAGCACCGGGTCGCGCTGTGCGTTCGGCTGCTGTTTCTTCTGGTCCCGATCGGCGCGCTTGCCGGTGGCGCGCTCGCGGTGTTCGCCGCGCGCGCCGAACGCCTCCGGTCGCCTACGTGGGCCTACGTTGGGCTGTTCGCGCTGCCGCTCAGCGCGATCGCGTGGCTGCTCTTCACAGGTGGCAGCGCGCGTCGTCTTCCCTATCGGTTCATGGGCGTCGCGCTCGTCGCGGTCGTGCTGCTCTTCCTCTCGGCGGGCGCAACGCATGTCCTTCGCCGCGTCGCCACGCTGGACCCATCGCGGCGTCGGCCCGCGTCATTCGGGCTCCTGGTCGTCGGCGCCGCGCTGCTCGTCGCCGATCGCATGGTGCTGCCAGGGCTCTACGCCTACCTCCACGCCGCCACCGGGTTCGTCGCCTGGGGGGCGTTCGTCTTGGCCGCCGCCTGGTCGCTGCCCTCCCCGACGGGATCGTGGCGGGTCGCGGTCCCGGCCATGCTCGGGCTGCTTGGCGCGCTGGCGCTGAACGTGATGACCCTCGGCGACAACCAGACGGTCCACCTGGCCGTCCTGTCTCCTCGCTCCCCTTCCAGTCGCGGGGTCATGCAAGTGCTCGGTCCCCTCCGCGCGCGTGGGCCGCGAGCCCGGGCGGACTCCATCGCGCAGGCCCGGAGGACCCAGCTTCGACGTAGTCGCGCACGACGCCTGTCGGCCGCGGTCACCGAGGGCCTGATGTTCGAAGGAGCGCACATCCTGCTCGTCACCATCGACGCGCTGCGCGCCGATCATCTCGGCCTCTACGGCTACCGCGAGCGCGCGGTCTCCCCGACCCTCGACCGCCTCGCCGCGGAGTCGATCGTCTTCGAACAAGCGAGCGCGCCAGCCCCCCACTCGAGCTACTCCATCAGCTCGCTGATGACCTCCTCCTACGTGCTGCAGCGCACCCAGCGCGGCTTGGACGTCCCGAGCGCCACCCTCGCGGGGGAGCTCGACGAGGTCGGCTATCACTCCACGGCCATCTACACCGAGGGCATCTTCCACACGGACGGCGAGCGCCTGCGCGGGCTCCGCGACAGCGGGTTCGGGTTTCGCCACCGTGCGCACGGCGAGCGCGGCGCCGAGGTCAAAACGGACGAAGCGCTCGCCGAGGTCGACGCCGTGGCGGCCGCGGGAGAGCCGCCGTCTTTGTTCTGGGTCCACTACTTCGATGTGCACGAGCCCTACCGCGACACGTCGCTCGGGACGTCGGACGTCGCACGCTACGACTCTGAGATTCGGGCGGTCGACCGCGCGCTCGAGCGGCTGCTCGCGGGCGTCGAGGCACGCCTGAGTCGGCCGGTGATTCTCGCGGTGACGGCGGACCACGGCGAAGAGTTTCGGGACCACGGCGGCGTCTTCCACGGCTCCACCGTGTACCAAGAGCAGATCCGCGTGCCGCTGCTCATCCGCCTGCCGAACGGCGAGGGGAGGCGGGTGACCACGCCCGTCTCCACGGTGGACCTGACCCCGACGCTGCTCGGTCTGGTCGGCCAGCCGCCCGCCCCCAGCATGGAGGGCAACGATCTGCGCCCCGCATTGACCGGGCAGGAGATGGACCTGGGGCCGACGTTCGCCACCGCGGGCTCGCGGCACATGGCCGTCCGCTGGCCGCACAAGCTCGTGCTCGACGTGCGCTACGGCACCTATGAGCTGTTTGATCTCGAGGCCGATCCACGCGAGCGGCACAACCTCGCCGACGCCTCCCCCGAGGTGGTCGAGGAGCTCGACGCCGAGGTCCGCGCTTGGCTCGACGGCCTGGCAGAGGGTCTCGACCCCTACCTCGTCGCGCTCCACCAGGGCCGCGCTGCGGACCGCTCGGCCGTACCCGTTCTGCTCACGCTCTTGGCGGACGTCGAAGCCGAACCTGCGCTTCGGGCCGAGGCCGCGACGCTTCTCGGAGTCCTGGCTCGGACGCCTCCCGAGGAGCTCGCCGAGGCCCTCGACGACCGCGAGACCGAGGTCGCAACCGAGGCGGCGATCGCGCTCGGTCGTCTGCGGGACACGCGCGCGGCCGTCCCGCTCCAGCGCCTGACGGCGCAGCTCCCCGAGAGCGACCCGCGCTGGCTCAGGGTGGGACTGTCACGAGGTTGGCTTGGCGACCCCGAGGCCGTGCCAACCTTGATCGAAGCGCTCGAGGGCGGGCACCCGCATCGCGTGCGACGCGACGCGGTGCACCTGTTGGGCTCGCTCGGCGACCCGCGTTCGGTCACGCCGCTGATCGGGATGCTCGACGACCCTCGGCTCCGCCGACGCGCCGCGATCGCGCTGGGCCGGGTGGGCGACCGGAGGGCGCTTCCTCCGCTTCAGGCGCAGCTCGAATCCTCCGTGCAGAGCAGCGTGCGAGACGCGATCGCGCGGGCGTTCGGGCAGCTCGGCGCTCGCGACACCGTTCCGCAGCTGATCACCCTGGTCGTCGCGGAGGATCTGCCGAGCGCGTCGGAGTCTCTCGTGCGGCTGGGCGCGATCGGAACCGAGGTGGGAGGCGCCGATCTCGGCCCCGATGTGGCCCGCGAGGGTTTTGTCGGGTGCCGCGCCCGCGACCCGGACCACGAATGGGTCTACCTGGGTCAGACCACATGCCGGACCGAAGGCGACGTCGTGCGCATTCCGGTCGCGGTGCCGGCCGCGCTCTCGGAGCGCGCCGACCTCAGGCTCCGGATCCGCCGGGTCGACCAGGGCCACGCGTCCTCGATCTCGCTGCTCGTCGATGGCGAGCTCAGCACGGACGCGGAGGTCGACGGGGAGTGGTCCGAGGTGCGCGTGGACGCCCGCGTGCGGGAGGCGATCTCCCTCCGACTGCCCCCCGAGGTGGTGCTGGAGGTGGACCACGTGCTGCTCTTGCCGTCCAGCGGCGGGCCGCTCGAGGGCGCGCTCACGCAGCGCTGATCACGGCGCTCGCTTCGCGGCGCCCGTCGTCTGCGGCGCCCACGGGCGCGTCCTTACCATCTGCGCCCACAGCGCCCGCCACGTCGGCCAGTCGTGCGCGCCCGACGTCCGGTAGACCGCGTCTCGGGGCAGCGCGTCCCCGAGCAGGGCGTAGCTCGGAACCCGACGGTCCTCGGTGCCGTAACCCAAGACGAGGCGCCCTCGCGCACCCGGGTTGACGACCGTGTCGTGCAGCCAGTCCCAGACGATCCGCGGCTCCCGGAGCAGATGCCGAGGACGTGGGATCTCGCCCTCGACGCCTGGCCACGCGCGAAGCCCTCCGGCCGCCAAGACCTCCTCCGTCGCGTTGTCCTCCCGCGGCGGCACGCCGATCATCGGCGCGAGCAAGATCACTCCGTCCACGAGCTCGGGGTGCGCACGCGCGGTGAGCATCGCGCCGTAACCGCCGATCGAGATGCCCACCAGCCAGATGTTGTCGTAGCGCGCGCGGGCGTCCACGAGCACATCGTTGGCCACCCGTCGGACCACGTTCTGGTAGAGGTAATAGGTGAAGTGCGCGTCCACGAGGGCGAGGTCACAGCCCACGTCCGCCCGCTGCGCCTCCTCGACGAATCCCTCGCGGTCGAAGGACTCGGCGCGGTCCCCGATTCCGGGCAGGAACACCAACAAGCAGCTCGACGTGCCCGGCGCCCAATCTGCTTCGCCGCCGCTGGACGCGTGGTAGGTCGCGCCGATCGGAGCGCGGTCACTGACGGGCTGAATGAGTCCGCACCCACTGGCCCACACCCCGAGGACGCAGCACACAAAGCGCGTCCTGGTGGCGGCGTTCACAACGCCTCGGAGCGGGTCAACGTCTCGGAGCGCGTCAGCGCCTTGGGAAGTCGCGCCTCCGGCAACCAACGAAGCCCCGGCCGCGCGGCGCGAAGCTCCGCGACGTCGTCCCACTCCGTGATGAGCTGTCCGCCACCGCGCTCGAGGCGCTTCTCCTGCTCACGCAGCAGCACGTGGCAAGCGTGGTCGACGTACATGAGGCCGCCCACGTGGATGTGCGCCTCGCAGTCGCTCGGCAGTCCCTCGAGCGCCTCGGCGAGCTTGGGCAGACCGATGAACGTCGCCGCGCCGCGCAGGTTCACGTCGTGGCGGCTACCCTGCTGCCGCGTCTCCACCTCGAGGTGACTGAAGGTGTAGAGCAGGCGAATCAACGACACCGCGAACCCCAGCGCGAGGCCCCACAGAAGTCCGACCAGGAGGATGCCCAAGAGGGTCGTGGCGTAGACCCAGATCTCACCCCGCTCCGCCTTCATGAGCTTCTTGACCTTGTCCGGCTTCATGAGCTTGAGACCGATGAAGATCAGCAGCCCGGCGAGCGCCGGGATCGGAAGCCACGCCAGCATCCAGGGCGCCAACACCAGGAACGCCGCGAGCCAGATGCCGTGCAGGATGGTCGAGAGCCGCGTGCGCGCGCCGGCCTCGGCGTTGGCAGAGGAGCGCACGATCACCCCCGTCAGCGGCAGGGCGCCCAGCGCGCCGCAGACGAGGTTGCCCACACCCAGCGCCTTCAGCTCGCGGTCGTAGTCGGTGCGCTCGTCGTCGTGCAGCTGGTCGGTCGCCGACGCGCTCAGCAGGCTCTCCACCGCGGCCACCGCCGCGAGCGCCAGGGTGGCCGTGACAAAGGGGCCGTCGAGCAGGAGCGAGAACGAAGACAGCGAGGGCACGTTGAGCAACGCGGCGGCCGATGCGGGCAGCTCGACGTAAGCGACCGAGAAGTCTCCGAGCTGGGCGACCGCCGTGGCCAGCACCACGGCGACCAGCGCCCCTGGCACGAAGCGCAGCCGCGCGGGACGCGCCGCCTCCCAAAAGAACAGCACCCCCAGCGTGAACACGCCGAGCATCAGCGAAGCAGCGACCGTCGGGTTGCCCAGCTGCGAGAGCGCAGCCGGCAGGGCGGCCAGGTCCTCGAGCCCTCCGCCAGGGGGCGTCGCGCCGAGCACCACATGCATCTGCCCCAAGATGACCAAGCCACCGATGCCGCCGAGCAGGCCGTACAGCAGCGCCGGCGAGACGGCGCGGAACCACCTGCCGATGCCCAAGCCACCCGCCGCCAGCTGAAGCGCGCCCGAGGCGACCACCGCAACCCCGAGGGCGGCAAGGCCCCACGTGTCGACGATGTTCCAGACGAGAACGATGAGCCCCGCGGCGGGGCCGCTCACCTGGAGGCGGCACCCGGCGAGCCCCCCCACCAGCACCCCACCGACCACCGCGGAGACCAACCCGAGCGCCAGGGGCACACCCGAGGCCAGAGCGACGCCGAGCGCAAAAGGGAGCGCTACGAGCGACACGACGACCGAGGCGGTCAGTTCCCGGCCGAACTGGGCGCGGGTGAGTTCACGGAGGCGCATGACTCTATATCTGTGGTGGGTGAAGCCGGATCGCCACGCATGGAATCTCAGTCAGACCCTTCGTTTTTTTCGATACAAAACAGTTTGGCTTTGAGATGACAGAGGAGTCGAACGAGCCCAGATACGGTGGGGGGCGGGTTGGGAGGACCGCGATGAGTACGCTTGAGGCGCAGGAGCGCTGGACCATTTTTGATGTCGCCGCCTTCACGATGTGGAGCGACAAGCGGTTGGCTGCGGCCGAGGTATCCGTCGCACGGGCCATCGCGGAGCAGCTCGACGTGCCGCTGGACCAAGCCGGCGCACGGCTCCGGGGCGGCGTCGACGAGCTGGGCGAACTCGCTCTCTCCCCCTTGGGGGCCGACCTCGCGTACGCGGTGGCGGCGTGGGTCGCGTTGGCCGACGGCGTCGAGCATCCCGCGGAGCGGGCCGTCCTGCGCATGCTGGGCTACCGCCTCGGGCTCACGAGGGAGCGCACGACGGAGATCGAATCGCACGCCTACGTGTGCTCTTGGGACCGCAGCGGGCCGACCGCCCATGCACGCTTCGATGCGCTGGTGCGCGCCATCCACGGGCTCGGCGCTGACTCACGGGCACCCACATACGACATGTGGGAGGCCGCGGAGTAGTCGCTTTCTTGGAGGCTCCGGCCCCCGCCCGTACAACCGGGAGCGGAGGTCGAGCGCATGAGCAGCACCCACAAGGGCACCACGAAACGGCAAGCCAAGGAGCTCCCCGTCGGGGTCTTCGGAGACCGGCGCCGGGCCGCGCGAATGCCGGTGTCCGTCGCGTGCCAGGCCGTCACAGACGACGACTTCTGTCTGCTGAGCGACGAAATCGCGGACCTCTCGACGACCGGCATGCTTCTGCGCGCCGACGGGATCCCCGCCGACGTCGGCGAGTCGGTGATCGTCAGCTTTCGGCCGCCGAAGAGCGACCTCTGGATCGACGTGCAGGCTCGCATCGTGCGGCTGTTGAACGGCAAGCAGCCGGGGGCGCCGGGCTTCGGCCTCGAGCTGGAGACGCTCTCGCCGTTCGAACGGGAGGTCTTGGCCGCCGCGCTGCGCCGAAGCCAGCGACCGAGCAAGGTGCGCAAGAGCGCCCCGCGAAAGCGCGGACGGCGCCGCTATGTGGACCCCGACGCCGTGGTCATTCGTCCGCTTCTCGGCGTCAGCGAAAGCACGGCCACCCGGACGAGCCTGCCTCCGGAGGTGCCGCTCCCGGTGCTGAAGGCCGAGGTCCCCCGCTCCACGTTTGCCGACGAGGGCGTCGTCTTGGTGCGTCGGCGCCGCGTGACGCGCACGCCTCGCTCGCTCTGGAAGGACGAGGAGGCGCGCACCGTGGTGGTCGCAGGCCAGCGCCGGCCGCCGTCCAGCCGCTACGTGCGCCCGCGCCCCAACCTGAAGCTGCAGTCGGTGGAAGAGCCGCCCGTGATGCAGGTGATCGTCGCCCGCCCGGTGCGCCGCCCCATCACCGCGACCGGAGACGTCGCCGCGCCGGTCATCGAGCCGCGCACCCCCGAGCTGGATCTGCCGGCTGTCCGCGTGCAGCCGGCCGTCGAGGTCGAAGGCGCGCCGCCCTCCGTCGTCGTCGTTCGCACCCTGCCGGCGGGCACGCCTCCGCCGCCTCCTCCCGCGGCCGCGCCGGCGCGCGTCGTGGTGGTGGGACGCTCGAGCCCTGAGACCTGCGTGTCGGACTGGTCTTGCTCCGCGTAGAACGCGACCCGAGATAGACTGGAGGTCTGTGCACCTCCTTCGACCGCGAAAGATCTCCCTCGTCGGATGCGCGCTGACGTGGCTCCTGCTGCCGACCGTGGGGCATGCGCAGGCGGCCGACGTGTTGGTCGTCGGGGACCCGGAGCTGGCGTCCCGAATCCGGGGCCAGATCGGCGACCTCGACTACCGCGCGCGGTTCGAAGCCGGCGGCGTGCACGACGCCGCCGAGGCGCGCGCGGCGGGAGCGCAGGAGGCCGCGGTGGTCTTCTGGACGCGCGACGACGGCACGTTGACGTTGCATGTGCTCGAGGTCGCGTCAGGCCGGACGCTCACCCGACAGCTCGCGCGCTCGCCCGACGACACGACCGGCTCGGCGATGCTCGAAGCCGCCGCGTTGATCGTGCGCGGCGCGCTTCGGGACATCGCCGCGGGGGTTCCGCTGCCGACGGACGGAACGGCCGCGCCCGCAGAGGTCGCCGATGAGGCAGAGCCGGAGCCGACCGTCACCGAACCAAGTCCGGCCGCGGCGCAGGTGCAACTGGGTTTGGCGTGGCGCGCGGGGATCGACGGTCGTTCGCCGGCGGGATTGCACGAAGGCGGCGGCTGGCTTGCGCTGCGGTGGAGCCGCCTTCGTGTGGGCGCGAGCGCAGGCGCAAGTGTCCCGGTGACGACCACCGACGCGTTGGCCAATGTGACGCTGTGGGGCGTTCGGCTGGCCGCCGTCGTGGGTGCCGATGTGCTCGCAAACCCGGAGTGGGGCCTCGTGCTCGGCGCGGAGCTGGGCGCTTCGCTCTGGCATCGCCGCACCACCTCGCTGTCCGCCGAGGCCACCGCTGCAGACGACGCCTGGACCGCGAGCCTGCTGCTCGCGCCGACGGTCACCTGGGAGGCCTTTCCAGCGGTGTTCGACGGTCACCTCGGGCTGCTCGTGAGCGCGGGTGCAGACATCGTACCGCAGGCCCCCCGATTCGTGTACCAGCGTGGGGCGGACCGCATCGAGCGCGGCCAGCTGTGGCCCGTGCAACCGTGGCTGCGGCTCGCCGTGGTGGCTCAGCTCGAGTGATCGCTGCCGCCGTGACCCGATCGAGCCCACGCGCGCCACGGAAGAGCGAACATGCGTAACCCGGGAAAGGCGGCGACCCACGCCGAGGACGACCGACGGGTACGCGCCGCGGTGGCCGGCGATCGGAAAGCCGCCGAAGCGATCCTCATGCGCCTCCTGCCAACGATCCGCAACCTCAGCCGCTACCTCGTTCGCACGGACGCCGAAGCCGAAGACGCCGCGCAGGTCGCATGTGTCGAGATCCTGAAGAGCCTGCACGGATGGCGAGGCGAAGCCAGCTTGGAGGCCTGGGCGCTCCGAATCGTGGCGCGCGTGGCGCGGCGCCATCAGGGCAAGGTCATGCGCGAACACGCCCGGCGGAGCGCCGCCGCTACCGAGCTTCGAGCCGTGCGCGAGTCGCCGAAGACGCCCGATCGATACCTGGAGCGCCGCGACATGGTGCAGCTCCTCGACGCGCTGCCGGAGTCCCAGCGGCAAGCCCTGGTGCTCCACCATGTGCTGGGCTGGAGCGTCCCGGAGATCGCGGCCGAGCTCGAGGTCCCGTTCGACACGGCGAAGAGCCGCCTCCGGCTGGGGCGCAAGAAGCTCCGGGCCCTCTACCTCGCGGGAGACGACGATGACGACACCGCCTGAACGGGACCTCGAGTCTCTCTTCGTTCTCGACGAACACGCCGGGCCGGCCCGACGGTTGAGCCAATCGCAGCGGGAGGCGCTTGTGGGCGCCGCGCTCGATGCGTGGGAAGGCTCCGCGACCCCGGCGCAACCGAAGCCCGCCCCCGTCTCCGTTACGGTGCCGTGGGCGCGGGTCGCCGGCGTCGCCGCGGCGATCGGAGCCGCGTTCGTCGCCGGCGGGGCGGCCCTCGCATTCTGGCTCGCGCAACCGGAGCCGGCCCCGCCGCCGCCGCCTTCTCCCGCGCCTGCTCCTGTGCCAGCTCGCTCCTTGCTCGACGAAGCCCCCGCGCCCAGCACTCCGACGCTGAGCCTCGAAGACCTGCGTGGAGAAGCGCCGCACGCCGAGGATCAAGACCTCGCCCCCATCGCTCCGGCGCCCCGGGACACCGCGTCGGCGGACGACTGGTTGCAGCGCGCCAACCAGCTGCGGAGCGCACGTCGCTGGGCGGACGCCGAACAGGCCTACCTGGTGGCCTCGAGACGGCATCCCTCCTCTCAGACCGCCTACGTCGCCAACATCGCCGCCGCCGACATCCGACTGCATCACCGCGGTCGGGCGTCGGGCGCGGCCGCTTTGTACCGACGCGCCCTCGCGCAGCAGCCCGACGGCCCTCTGTCTCTGGAAGCGCGCCAAGGGTTGGCACTCGCGTATCGGGCGTTGGGGAGCGATGATCGGGAAGCGCGGGCGCTGGACGACCTCATCCGGCGCCACCCCGCCTCCCGCGCCCGGGAGCGAGCCCAAGCACGCCTGAACGAGCTTCGCCCCCCCACACCATGACCCCTTCTTCGCGCGCGCCGCGATTTCCTCCCTGGCTCGGTGTCGCGCTAGCGCTCTTCGGATGCGCGACAGACGACGTGGTCGCGTTCCTCGGTGACGGCGGAGTCGTCTCGCAGGACGGGGGCCAGGCCGCGTTCTGCGTCAGGACGGGACCCCGGGTTCAGGTCGGTGACCAGCGGCTCGCGTGCGGCGCCCGCTTCTTTCGCTACGCGCTCTGCTCATGCACGACGCTCTCGTTCAGTACCGCGGTCACGGCGGACGCCTTCGACAGCCGGAGCGGGCCCTACTCGGGCGGCGGACCGGGCGGGTCGGTCGCGAGCCACGGCGAAATCGTGGTGTCCGAATCCCTCGACGCGACGGGGGACGTGGTGGCGCAAACAGGGGTCTCGGGAATGGGGGCAGCGCCCGTGATTCGAGTGGATGGACTGCGCTCAGGAGGGCCGATCGGAGGGCTCCACGAGCTCATCGTCATCTCGGACGCGCGTGTGGCCGGCGATGTGAGCGCCGCGCGACTCACCGTAGGCGGCACGCTCACCGTCCCGGCCGGGGCCGTCGTCAGCTCCCTGGACGGCGTGTCGACGCTCGAGAACGCGCCCGTCGCAGTGGTGCCGCCCTGCACGTGTGGCGACGTCTTCGACGTGACCGGCGAAGTGGCGGCTCACCGAGCCGACAACGACAACGCGGCCGCGTCCCTTCGCGCCGACCAGCTGCTGGACTACGGAGACGAGACACGGCTCACGCTCGGCTGCGGGCGCTACTATCTCGACGCCATCCGGGGCGCCGGCACGCTCGAGCTCATCTTGTCGGGGCGCACCGCGATCTACGTGGCTGGCGATGTGGAGTCCGGGCGCGAGCTGTTCGTGACCCTCCAGGGCAGCGCGGAGCTCGACCTGTTCGTCGGGGGCACGCTCGTCAGTCGGGGCCCCATCCGGATGGGCGACGCGAGTTCGGCCGGCCGCATCCGCGTCTTTGTCGGCGGAACCGGCTCACTCAACCTCACCGGCCCGACCGAGATCGCCGGACACCTCTACGCCCCCCGCGCAAACCTCCAGGCGGCCGGCCCGCTCGTCACGTACGGCTCCGTGTTCGTCGGCAACCTCGCGACCGCGGCGCCGGTCGACCTTCACTTCGACACCGCCTCGATGAACGAAGCCAGCTGCCCCTGACCCCGGAGCGCACTCACGGCGCCACCCGGCGGTCGCCGTGTCCGCTCACGATCAGGTCAACGTAGAGATCGATCAGGGGGGCATCGGGCTCGGACAGCGCGGCATGGGCGGCGGGCGCCAGGCACTGGGCCTCGAGGCGCGACACTCCAAACATCGTCGCGGTGAGGAACGAGCCGACGCACGCGCCTACGGACGGGTCCTCGGTCAACACGGACACCAGCTCATCGGGGCCCTCGAAGGGCGTGCGTCCGGTGTCGCCCTCGATGAAGCCCGAGTCATCGATGGGGAGCCCGTTCTCGTCGGCGCGGTAGCGTCCGGTCGCATCCAGGTGCTCGAACCCGAACCCGATCGGATCCATCAGGCGGTGGCACGCGGCGCACTGCGGCACCGCGGCGTGAATCGACTCGTAGCGCTCGCGCGTCGTGCGTGACGGGCCCGGTTCCGGGATCTCACCGACGACCGCGGGCGGCGGCGGGACCTCGCCGCAAAGGACCCGGGTCCGCACGAAGTAGCCGCGCTGGGTCGGGCTCGTCGAGACGCTCGTCGCGCCCATCGCGAGGATCCCGCCGAGCGAGAGCAGCCCGGTGCCCCAACCCTCCGGCCGCGCGACGTTCCCGGAGCTGGGCCACCCGTAGAACGCGGCGAGCTCGGGGGAGACCACCGAGCGGTCGTTGGCGAACAGCGCCTGCACGCTGCCTCGCTCCTCGATGAGGACGCGCTCGACGTACGCCTCGACTTCTTCGCGCATCGCGGTGCGGATCTCCGGCGACCAGTCGGGGAACTGCGCGGGGTCGCGGCCCACGTTGTCGAGCGCGGCGAGCCCGAGCCACGCGCGGGCAAAGGCGAGGACCTGGGCGCGAAACGCCGGGCGGACCGCGCCATCCGCATCGTACGCGAGCCCTTCGGCGACCTCGCGCCGGCGGTCGAGGTCGGACAGCTCCCCGGCGGCGGCCAGCGCACGCAGCGCGTCGTCGGGCGGCGCGCCCGTCAACCCGTACGCCATGAGCGTCGCGATCTCGTAGTCGTCGAGCGTGAACCCGCCGTCCTCGGAGTCGCCGAGTTCCGCGCGGTACACGAGGTGCGGCGACTGAACCAGCGCGGACGTCGCCCATCGCACGAACAGCGTGTCATCGCCCTCGGTCAGCTCGTGCAGATCGACGAACCGCTGACGCTCTGCATCGGTGAGCGGCCTTCGGTACGCGCGCTCACCGTAGCGCTCCAGGAACGAGTCGACGCAGCGATCGGGGACGCAGGCGTCCCGGACCGCCATCACCTCGCCCACGGCTTCGCCGGTCTCCTGCAAGCGAGACGCGTAGGTGGCGTTGACGCGCAGGAGCGCCGCGTTGTTGGGCAAGCCGTCCGCGCTCGCCGGGTCGGGCGGCACGGAGGGCCCCGACCACGCGCCAGCATCGAGCTCGAACACCGCGCGGACCGTGGCTTCGAGCTCCGGCCCCGTCAGACGGCGGAGCACCGGCGCGCCCGGTGCGTCCTCAGCCTGATCGCAGATCCGGCCGGTGGCGGTCTCCCCGTAGGAGTACGTCGGCTCGGTGACTTGGGCGCTGCACCCCACGAGGGCGAGGGCGAACATCCAGCCGCCCCTCACGCCAACAGCTCCGAGATGCGGGTCCCACCGAAATGCGCGCTGTCCCCGTCCGGCACCGAGAAGGCGTGGCAGAGCGTTTTGAGGAACGCGCGGTTGCCGGCGCCGCCCGCGTTGATCTGCGTGCCAGTCACGAGCTGGCCGCCCGCGCCACCCACGTACATGCAGGGCACTTCGTCCGATCCGTGGCTCGAGGGCAGGCACTCGCTGAGCCAGACCACGCAGGAGTTGTCGAGCACGGTGCGGCCCGGACAGAGCGGGTCCTCGACATCGAGCTGCGTGAGCAGGCGATGGAACTTCGTGGCGTACCAACGCTGCATGCGCGCGAAGAGTTCCTGGTCGCCGTGCGAGGTGTCGTGATGCGGGTGGCCACCCTCCGTCGGTACGATGACGTTCCCGTCCGCCGACCCCGCCTGCAGCGTGGCCACCCGGGTCAATCCGCAGACCACGGAGCGCGCCAGAATGTCCACCTGCGCGTCGAACACTCCGTCGAAATACTCATGGCGGTAGGCCGCGCGGTCGTCGTCCATCAAGTGGGGCCGGAGCGCCTCGACGCTCGCGAGCGGGGTGGCGTCGCACACCGCCGGAGGCACCACCGGGGGCGTGCCAGGATTCGATCCACCGCCCGAGCGGAGGCCCTCCAGCGCGCTGGCATGCCGCGCGAGCTTGTCCCGCTCGGACTCCAGCCCGGAGACCCGCCCCTGAAGGTCCGCGAGCTCAGCAGACGTGAGGTCGAGCACCGCGCCCCGGAGATCCGGCCCCGCTTCGGGCATCGGCATCGGCGCGCCGCCCCCGAGTGGCGCGAGCAGCCGGTCGAACGCGCTGACCGGGTTGGCCTCGTAGTCGACAGGCGTCGGATCGAAGAAGAACGTCGAGCGTCCGAACTGTTGATAGAACTCGATCGCGTCGGCCGGGATGACCCCGAGGTGCAGAGAGCGCTCAGCGGTCGGCGCGGTCGCCTGAATCGTGTTGGCGATAACCTGATCGACCGAGCGGTGCGTCGGGTCGGGCGACGCGTAGTCCGAGATGGGGTCGCCGCTGAACATGCTGCGCACGGCGTAGTGGTTCTCGGAGCCTTCGATGCCAACGCCGCGCACGAACGTCATCCGGTCGCGAAACGCCGCCAACGGCTCGGTCACGAGGCTCATCCCCCCGCCGGACGGCCAGAAGAGATCGGGACGCGCGCCGTTGAGCGAGGGCCAGAGGATCAGCCGGGTCGGGATCGCGTCCGGGGTCGCGCGGGCCAGTCGGCCGATCGAGCCCGCAAACGGGAGCGCCAGGGCGCCCATGCCCAAGGTGCGGAGCAGAGTTCGTCGTCGCATGCCGGGTCCGTGGCGCCGCTCGCGCAAATCGGGTCACCGTCCGCTGGGGTCTGTTGTTTCCCAACCGCCAACGCACGGTCACACCCCCGTACGAGCCAGCTCTCAGGTCGGGCCCGATGGACCTGGCACGAAACCCGCATGGGTGGAGGGGCAGGAGGTTCATGTGATGGGTTGGCAGACAGGCAGAACGGCGCTCGTGGCGGTGATGGCGGCTGCCGTCCTCGTGATCGCTCCGGCCGGCGTCGAGGCCCAGCAGGCACGTGCGCTCCAAGGCACGCCCATCGCGATCCCCCAGATCCAGCGCGATGCGAACGGCATCACCGTCTCCGTGCCGGGGTTGCTCCCGGCGATCCGTGTGCCCAACGCGATGGCCGACCGGCTCCCGATCCCTCGTGGACCGGTGCAGCCTCAGGTCATCCAGCCTCAGGTCATCCAGCCGGCGCCCATGCCGGCGCCGTGGGCCCCCGCCGCCGCACCCGAGGCCCCGAGTGAAGCCGCAGAGCTGCCCGCGGTCCCGAGCGGCGAGGCGGGCCGGACCTACGGCGTGTTCGTGGGCATCAGCGACTACCCCTCCCAGAACGACCTCGACTACTGCGCCGACGACGCCATCCGCGTGCAGCAGGCGTTCGTCAACGCGGGCATCCTCTCCCCCCTCGACTCCGTGGTGCTCCGTGACCGCCAGGCGACACGCACCGCCGTGGCGAGCTCCATCGAGCGCTTCGCGCGGCGGATGGGGCCAAACGACACCCTCGTGTTCTTCTTCTCCGGACACGGCAACCGCGTCGCCGACCGGAGCGGGGACGAGCGGGACGGACAGGACGAGACCATCGTGTTGGCGGACGGACCGGTGCTCGACGACGACCTCGCTCAGATGCTCGCGCCCACCGCGGGCCGCGCCGTCGCGGCGCTCGACTCCTGCTACTCCGGCGGATTCCAGCAGGACCTCGCGCGGCTGCCCAACACCGCCGGGCTCTACGCGTCTCGCGAGGACCAGGTCTCGTACGTCGCGAACCGCCACCAGGCGGGCGGCTATCTCTCGTACCACCTGGCCGAGGTCGTCTCCCGCAGTCAGGGCCGCCCGATGACACTCGGCATGCTGCACCGGGACCTGTCGGAAGGCTTCGCGCGCTCGGGGACCGCGGGACGTCAGGACCTCACGCTCGGGGTCAGCCGCAGCGTCAACTACCGAAGCGTGCTCTTCCAGCGCGACCCCGAGGTCGGCCCGACGGTCGTCGCTGCCAGGTAGCGAATCCGAGGAGAGAGGAGCGCCCCTCGTCGCATTGCGATGCCCGGGGGGCGCTGCCAATTGCCCACCACTCAAGTCAAACGCACAAAACACTACCCGCAAACAATAGACTAAAACCGCCGCCCATGCGTCCCACCCAGCATGCGCGTCTACGGTTGGTGTTCACTCCTCCTCCTCCTCTTGCCGTCCTCGGTCGGGGCCCAGACCACGCTGCGCGTCCCGGTCTCGGTCGATCGGAGCCTGTCCCACGTGCAGGGTGCCTCGGTTCCCCTGACGGGAGGCGACATGCTCCTGGCGGTCGACTTCGACGGACCGGCGGTGCTGGGGGGCCGCTCGCTCGACGAACCCGGCCGGTACGGCAACACCTTGCTTGCGCGGGTCGACTCGGCCGGCATGCCGTTTTGGCACCGTGTGTTTCGCGGCTCCAACACGTCGACACACGTCTCCTCGATGGTGCCCACTCCGGACGGTGGCGCACTCATCAGCGGGCACCTCCCCGGCCCCGTCGTGATCTCGATCGGCTCGGACGGCCAAGAGCGGTGGCGGCTGCCGATCCTCGACAACGACGGGACCGATCTCCAGCTCATCGCCACGCCTCAGGGCACGACGCTGCTGCGGGGAAGTTACTTTCGCGGTCCCGTCCGCATTGCCGGCCATCGATTCGCGGGCCCTCGTCGCTTCAACACGTTCCTCGCCGAGGTCGACCCGCAGGGGCAAGTCCAGTGGGCGCGTCGCATCCCTGGAGACGCGCTGGCGTACATGGTCGTGTCGCCGGATGGCACGCTGACGACCGCAGGGCAGTTCCGCCACCCCTTCCGACATGGGCGCCGCATCCTGCGCTCGAACGGCGACTGGGACATCGCCGTGCAGCGCTTCAGTGCACGCGGTCAGCCTCTCGGCGCGTTCACGATGGGCGGGCGCGGCGCGGACACGCTCAGCGGTCTGCATGTCTACGACACGGGGGATCTCGCGCTCCTCACGACCCAACCTCCCGCGCAGGGCATCCCGCGAGAACAGCAACTTGTCGGTCTCGATCCGTCGGGCAACGTGCTCTTCAGCCGGCGGCTGGCGGGGCGGTCGGCGCGCATTGCCGAGGGCCAACCCGGCCCGCTCGCGCTCGTCGTCCAGCCCATCGGGGAAGAGCGCCTCACGCACGCGGCGGAACACCCGCGCGAGTCCCCGGAGCTCGGCCCCGTGAGCCGGGGAGAGACGCTGTATTCACGCTCCCTCGAGATCACCCAGGTGAGCGCTCGAGGCGCCGCGACACGCCTCCCCGCGATCAGCCAGCCGGGCTACGCAATCCACTGCATCCTCGATCGCGTCCTGCGCTTCGGCACACAGCTCCACGTGGGCACCAACATGGCTCTGGTCCGCCCGGACGGCCAAGCCGGCACCGTGGAGGCGGTCTCTTTCATCCGTCCGCTCTCCGCGCCTTCGGTCGTGAGCCCCTGGAGAAGCGCTGGCCTAGCGAGCACGCCGCCCGCGCCCGGCCCCACCGAACTCGTTCGCTGGAGATGAGTCCGCGTCGCGCGAAACAGGGCCGGGGGTCTCGGGCTGAACCTCACACCGCGCGACCGACGGCGTCCAAGACCCGCTGTGCACCCGGCCGCGCGAGCAGAGACAGGGCCTCGGCGCTCTCGCGGATTTGCTCGGGGCTCTTGGCCCCCGCCAATGCAGACACGACGCGGGGACGGCTGGCTGCCCAGGCCACCGCCAAGGCCGCGGGGCTCGCGTCGACCTTGTTCGCGATCTGCCGGAGGCGCTCGACCCGGGGTGCGAAGTGGCCGAAGCGGGCGGCCCAGAAGCGGGGGTCGTCGTGGCGCACGTCGTTCTTGGGGAACGTCGGCAGCGCGCGGAACTTCCCGGTGAGCATGCCGCGCGCGAGGGGCTCGTAGGCCAGGACGGGTGTCTCGGTCGCCCGCGCCGCCTCCATCAGCCCGTGTTCGTAGTCGCGCCGAACCAACGACAGCGGCGTCTGCAACATCACGCGGTGGCCCGCCCGCCGCGCCTCCTCCAGCGCGTCCGGACCGTAGTTGCAGAGCCCGATGTGCGCGATCAAGCCTTCTTCGCGCAGGCGCTCGAGCGCCTCGAGACTCTCCAAGAGCGGCGTCCCCTGCTCGCAGGGCCAGTGAATCTGCAGCAGCGGGAGACACGCCAGACCCAAGCGCGCGAGGCTGCCCTCGACGTCCCGCCGAAGGTTCTCCGCCGACAGATCCGAGATCGGATGGTCCCCTTCGAAGCGCGGCCCCGCCTTGGTGGCGACGACCACCTCGTGAATGCGGGGGCCCAGCGCGCGGGCGAGGCGTCGGTCGGCTTGGCCACGCCCGTAGATCGGCGCGGTGTCGAAGAGCGTGATGCCCGCCGCGAGCGCGGCCTGCACGGTGGCGTCAGCCTGGGCCTCGCTGATGTCCTCGCCCCACCCCTCGCCGCCGAGCGCCCAGCACCCGAGCGCAACCGGGGAGACGGTGAGCGAGGTTCCAGGCACGCGCCGACCATCTCCATGTGGGGCCATGTCAGCATGTTGCAGGGAAAAGCCCCCGGCGGGTACCCTCGGCCCCCTGCCATCTTTGGCGGCCCGAGGGACCGATGGACGGATTGACGAAGCTGGCGCGTAGCCGATTTCTGTGGGCAGGCGTCGTCGTGGGAGGCCTCGGCCTGCTCGCGGTGGCCTTCCCCGAACGACTCGGCACCCACACCAGCCAACTGGTCGCGTGGTTGATGGCCGCTCTGGGCGGCATCGCGATCGCCATGGGCATGGAGAGCGAGCCGCCGGAGGAGCTGAACAGCGCCATCCGCGACGCCTCGGAAGGGCTCGAGCTGAGCCGGCCGGGGAGCTTGGATCCCGCATACAACCGGGTCTGGGAGGCGCTCCGCGACGCGTCGAGCCGCGTGCGCCGCGTCAGTGAAGGCGAGCAGCGCGCCCGGGAGCAGGAGGGCGAGCTCCGACGCACGATCGAGCGCCTCGACGAGGACGGCAGCCGGATCCGCGCGGAGCTGGCCGAGGCCGAACGTCGCGCCGCCAACCCGGCGGAGCTCGACACCCTCCACCAGAAGGCCGAGACCGCGCAGGCGCGTGTGCTCGAGGTCGAGGCCCGCCTCGAGGACGAGGTCGAGTCGCACGCCGCCGCCATGAAGCGCGCGGGCGAGGCGCTCGGGGAGCTGGAGCAACTCCAGAGTCAGATCGCCCGCACCCGGGACCACGTCCGCGCTGCCGAGCACGTGGTGGCCGAGCACGTCGAGAAGCTGGGTTCGGGCTTCGGCGAGCAGATGTCGGCCGTCGAGTCGACGATGGGCTCCATGCAGGAGATCAGCACGGCGCTCCACCAGATCTCGCAGCACGTCGAGGCGCTCGCGTCCAACGCCGAGGAGAGCAGCAGCTCCATCCTCGAGATGACCGCGACGAACGACGAGGTCGCCGAGAACATGGCCAACCTGGCCAACAGCGTGCGCGAGACGGTCAGCTCCATCGAAGAGATGACCTACTCCATCAAGGAGGTCGCTCGGAACGTCGACGCGCTCTCGCTCACCGCCGAGGAGACGAGCTCCTCGATGAACCAGATGGACGTCTCCATCGACCAGGTGCAGTCGAACGCCAACGAGACGGCGCGCCTGTCTGAAGAAGTGGCCACCGATGCCGAGCGCGGCGCGGAGGCGATCCTGAAGACGATCAACGAGATCAACCGCATCAAGGAGACGAGCTCCGAGGCGGTGCAGGTCATCGGCAACCTCGGCAGTCGGATCGAGGCCATCGGCGACATCCTCAACGTCATCGACGACGTGGCCGAGCAGACGAACTTGCTCGCGCTCAACGCGGCGATCATCGCGGCCCAGGCGGGCGAGCACGGCAAGGGCTTCGCCGTGGTGGCGGACGAGATCAAGGACCTCGCCGAGCGAGCGGGCGCCTCCACGAAGGAGATCGCCGAGCTCATCAAGACGATTCAGGCCGAGTCCAAGAAGGGCATCGCGGCCGTGGAGCTGGGCGCGGAGACGGTCGATCGCGGCGTCGAGGTCAGCGCTGAGGCGGAGCGTGCCCTGAAGAAGATCCTCTCGTCGTCCCAGAAATCGACGAGCATGGTGCGCGCCATCGCGCGGGCCACCGTCGAGCAGGCGAAGGGCTCCAAGCAGGTCACCGACGCCATCGGGCGCATCGCCGAGACGGTCCAGCAGATCGCCGCGGCCACCGCCGAGCAGGCGCGCGGCTCGGAGCTCATCATGAAGAGCGCCGAGAAGATGCGGCTCATCACGCAGCACGTCGAACGCAGCTCGCAAGAGCAGGCGCGGGGCGGCCGTCAGATCAGCCAGTCGATCGAGAACATCAGCGGGATGGTCAACGAGCTGCACCAGTCGCAGCGCGCCCAGGCGCGGGGGTCCGAGCAGACGCTCGCCGCGGTCAAGCGCATCCACGAGCTGACGCGGAACTACGAAGCCCACATGCGCGAGCTGAGCCGGGCGGCGGAGCGCCTTCGCGACGCCTCCAACGATTGAGGATCGAGCCGGTCGTCATCACCCCGTCATCGCGTCCCCCGCGTGGGGGTGCTACAACCCGGTCGGTCATTTTTCATGTTCGGCATCGGCGGCACTGAGCTCATCGTCATCGGGATCGTCCTGCTGATCGCAGTGGGCCCCAAGAAGCTCCCCAACCTGCTCAAGGCGGCCATCAAGGGCTACCGGGAGTTTCAGCGGGCGACGCGCGACCTGCGGGCGAGCACGGGCATCGACGAAATCCTGCGGGACGAGGAGCTGAACGCGCTCCGCAAGCCGCTCTACGTGCCGCCGGCAAAGCCCGTGAGCAAAGCCGTGGCCAAGCAGGGCAAGCAGGGCTTCGCGGGGGCGAACAAGCCCTTGCTCGGGTTCACCGAGCGCGCGCGGGAGCTTCCGGAGGAAGGCGTCGACGTTGTGGAGGCCGAGGATGCGTTCACGCGCCCCTCGCCGGAGGAGGCGGACCGCATTCGCGCCGAGAAACAGGCCATCGTCGACGCGAAGCTCGCCGCGAAGGGGGATGAAGGCCTCGACGACGAGGCGCGGCAGGAGATCATCCGCGCCAAGAACGCCGCGGCCGGGCTCCCGGAACACGACGACGAGCACGATCGCATCGTGCAGGCCAAGATCGCCGCCGCGGAACAGGGCGGAGAGCACGGCGATGGGCCCGTCGGGGAGCCGACCCCGATCGACGAAGACGAACGCCAGCGCATCATCGACCGCAAGGTCGCCGCCTCCGCCTGGTCGCCCAGCGCCGAGCCCGTGGACGAAGCCACCCGCCAGCGCATCATCGACGCCAAGCTGGCCGCGGTTCACACCGCAGTGAGCGCCGAGGAGCCCGACACGCCTGAAGCGCGAGGGGAAGACTGATGGCGAAGACCGCGTCAGCCGACTCCAAGACCCCGGAGAAGGAGCCCGAAGACGACGTCGAGATGACGTTTTTCGAGCACCTCATCGAGCTTCGCACCCGGCTGATCCGGGCGCTTCTGGGGATCGCGCCCGGCATGGCCGTTGGGTGGGGCTTCCGCGAGGTGGTCTTCGACTGGCTCGCCATCCCCTGGAACCGCGCGCACCAGGAGCAGGAGCTCAGCGCCAGCACGCTCTGGCACTGGTTCACCGAGCCGCTGTCCCTCGGTCACGGCATCGAGGTGACCCGGGTCCCGCTGCACTACACAGGCCCGATGGACCCGTTCATCGCCTACCTGGTGATGTCGGCCATCGTGGGGCTCCTGCTCGCGAGCCCATGGGTGTTCTGGCAGCTGTGGGCGTTCATCTCGCCGGGCCTCTATCGCAAGGAGAAGCGCCTCGCGATCCCGTTCGTGATGTCGTCCACGGTGATGTTCACGATCGGCGTGTACTTCGGGTTCACGCTCGTCTTGCCGCTCGCGTACCAGATCTTCCTCGGCTACGGCGGCGACGTCGGCTCGCACATCGAGCTGACGGAGATGGTCACCATGGAGCGCTACCTGACGCTCACGTCCCGCCTCCTGGTGGCCTTCGGGGTGACCTTCGAGGTGCCCGTGGTCATCACGTTCCTCAGCCTCGCCGGCGTCCTGAACTGGAAGCAGCTCGTGCGCTTCGGGCGCTGGTGGCTGCTCATCTCGGTGGTCCTGGCTGCGCTCCTGACGCCGCCGGATCCCGGCTCGCAGCTCCTGATGGCCGTCCCGCTGAACGTCTTCTACTGGATCAGCGTGGTCATCGCATTTCTCTTCGGGCCGAAACCCCCGCCCCCCGTCGGCTCCGTCACCGAAGACGGCTTCGAACGGTAGCCCTACCGGGCTGACTACTCCTCGAAGGGGTACGGGGGGAACTTCGGGATGTCCAACGGCACGGGCCACTGGTCGCCCCAGAGGCTCTGGCCTCCGTCGATGTAGTACGTCTGGCCGGTGACGAAGTCGGCGACGCGGGACGCGAGGTAGACGATCAGGTGGGAGACCTCGTCCTCGTGGCCCAGGCGATGCAGCAGCGTCGACTTGATGGCGTCCTCGAGGAGCTGCGGCGGGTACTGCTTGGTGCCGCTCGTCTTGATGACCCCGGGCGCCACGGCGTTCACGCGGACACCATGCTGAGCCCACTCGATCGCGAGCGACTTGGTCAGGTTGATGACCCCCGCGCGCGCGGCGCCGGTGTGCGCCATGCCGGGAAAGCCGCGGGCGACCTGCGCGACAACGTTCACGATCCGGCCGCGCTTTTGGGGGATGAAGAAGCGGTTCGCGGTGGCGTGCGTGAAGTTCCACGTGCCGAGCAGGTTGTTCCGCACCACGGCTTCGAAGCCCTTGGGGGAGATGTGCTGCGCTGGCGCGGGGAACTGCCCGCCCGCGTTGTTCACCAAGATGTCCGGGGCGCCGAGCGCCTCTTCGACACCCTCCAGATACGCGCCGATCGACTCGGGATCGCGGATGTCGGCGGTTCCGAAGTGCGCCTCGATGCCGGCCTCTCGGAGCGCGGCGACCGCCGCCTCGAGCGGCTCGACGCGCCGTCCGCAGATGGCGATCTTGGCGCCGAGTGAACCGAGCTCGTGTCCCACGGCGAGACCGATGCCGGTGCCCCCGCCGGTGATGATGGCGACCTGATCCCGGAACAGTCCAGGTGCGAAGATGGAGACGGACATCGCGGAGGTATAGCAGGCGATGCGCCGTAGGATCACCGACGTCGGGACGTCTTGTATGGTGGAGCCGTGTTGCCGACCGACGTCACCACGCGGGGCCGGATCGGAGCCGCGCTGCTGGGCAGGAGCCTGGAAGTGCTGCGCGACCATCCGATCGCAAGCGCGGCGCTCGGCGGAGCCGTGCTCCTGTCGATCGGCTCGACGGTGTTTGGCGTGGGCATGTTCGCCACCCCTTGGTTCATGTGCGAGCTGTTCGCGCTTCAGCTGGCGGTGCTCGGGCTCGAGACGACGCCGCGCGGCCTCGCCTGGCTGCGGGCTGGCTTGCTCGCGCTCGCGGCCGTGGGGTTGGTGGTCGCAGCAACCGCGGTGGCGGCGCTGTTCATCGGACCCGACGTGAGCACCGCCGACGGAGCGAGCGGGCCCTTGCCCTGGCCGGACGCGGTGGCGCGGACGCTGGTGATCGCACTCTCGACCGCGATGGCGGCGGGCTACATCTCTCCCTTCCTCTACGCCCCCGTCATCTTGCTCGAGCGGGGGGGCACCACCGGCGCCGCTGCCGTCGAGAGCGCATGGCTCGTCTCGCGCGGGGGGCCACTCCGCCATGTCGCGCTCGCGTTCGCCGCCCACTTGCTCCCGCTCGTGCCGGCGCTCGCCGCGGCGATCTGGGTCGCGCGAACGTACGAGCGCGCCGCGACCCCGGTGGGCGTGCTGCTCGGGCTGCCGCTTCTCACGCTGACCATCCCGCTCGGGCAGGGGCTCGTGAGCGCGGCCTACGCGGGTTCGCAGCCGGATCTCCCGGACCCACGATGGACCCGTGTCGAAGGCCGGCCGCCGCGCCCGCTCGCGGTGGCGTTGTTTGCGGTGGTCGCCGCGCCCGTCGTCGCCGTCGTCCTCGTCGCGCTCGGCGCGAGCCGGCCGTCTCCCATGGCCACGGGGGCCGCGGCGGGCGAAGCACTCGTGGATTGCCCGGTGAGCGCGACGACGGTCGTGCATGTGCCCGACACCACCCTCACGCTCGACCTCGGACAGGCGACGCTCACGGCGGGGGACGGCGGGGGCGTCGGTCCGCTGGTGGGTGCGCCCAGAGAGGTGCGGCACGTGCGGGTCCTTCGAAGGGCGGACCGCTACGCGATCGAGCTCGAGGGCGACTCGGTCTCGCACCTGTGGGTCAATCGCGCCGCCGTCCGCGTGGATGACACGGTGCGGGCGCGGCTCTCGCGCCGCATGCCCGCATGGGGGCTTCCTTCACTCGCGATCGCGTTTCTGTTGGGCAGCCTGCTCATGCCGGGCGCGTTCGGCGCGTTGGGGGCGGTCCGTCGGGTCTACGGCACGCCCCTGTCGAAGCGAACGGCGGAGGACTTGCCCGCGCTTCACCAAAGAACGATGCGGCGCGCGTGGAAGGTGACCGCCGCCCTGGCGATTCCGGCCGCGCTCTCGTTTTCGGCCGGGGTCGCGGTTCTGTTCACCCCGTAGCGAGCGCGAAGAGGGGTCTGCATTCCCTGCCTTCAAAGTCGTCGCTGGCCAGGGCTATGATGCCGGAATGCGATGGACTTGGGGATGGGTGATTCTGCTCGGGGTCGTGGCGGCGCTCAGCGGGTGCCGCCGGCGAGGCCCGGTGCACGAGATGCGGATGGTGCAGCGCTACGAGCGAAACTTGGTGAGGCTCGCCGCGCGCGACAGCCGTTGCCATCGCCAGCAAGTCCAGCCGCTCCGGATCGGCGAGTCGCACTGGGTCGCCAACACGTGCGACGGACCGCGTGAGTACTTCCTGCAGTGCCGCTCCCGACGACGGTGGCGCGGGTGTCGGTGGCGTCGGATCGCCACGGTGAGCCAGTCGGCGGCGCCGGTGCTCCAGTGTCCTGAGCAGATGATTCAGCAGCAGCCGACCCAAGACGCGAACGTGCGGGTCGCCGTCGGGTGCGGACGCCAGATGACGATGCAGCTCCAGTGTCACGCTCAGGGCTGCGCGTGGATGAGCGGGGGGGCCTACGGCGGTGTGGCGCCCACTGCGCCGGCCGGATACGGCGGCGGCGCCTCGGCTGGGGCCTCCGGTGGGGGTGTCGTCTACGTCCCTGCGCAGTAGCTGCGGTCCCCACACGTGGCTGCGCGGTAGACCTTCGGGGCTGCAGCGGTATGCTGCGCGCCGATGAGCGAGCCGAGCGAAGCGGAAACGCCCCCCGAAGAGTCGGGCGAAGAGGAGGAGGCGGAGACGCCCCGTCCGCGGCCACGCAAGAAGCGGAAGAAGAAGAAGCGCCGCGCCAAGTCCGCGGAAGCCGCGGAGTCCGACGAATCAGCGACCCACGCGGACGACGATTCCGACGCGGCGAGCCCGGGTGAGCCGGATCTCCCGGGCGAGGGAACTCCGGAAGGCGACCGGCTGCGGGCCGCCTACCGAAGCTTCGAGGTCGGCGACTATGGGGCGGTCCGCGCGATCGCGCGGGGGCTCGAGGACACCGCCGGCCCGGAGGTCGCCTCCGCGGCCCAGGCGCTGCGAAAGCGTGTGGAGATCGACCCCATCCAAGTCGTGGTGCTCAGCTGCTGCGCCGCTGTGGTGGTGGCCATCATGTACGTCTGGATCCTGTGATCCGTGAACCCTTCGCCCCCCGCGCGCGTCTGATCGCTGACACACCATGACCACTCTCCGCGTCCGATTGCTCCTCGCCACCTGCCTCTTGTCTCTGCCCGCGTGTGGTCCGGCCACGCCCGAGGTCGCGGAGGTCCCGATCGACCGCACCGACCCCGCCGTCTTCTACCCGATGCGCGCCAACGCCCAGTGGGTCTACGACGTGGACACGGGCGGAGGAGAGCCCCCCACCCTCGGCATCTTCGAGGTCATCGAGCGGGAGGGCGCCACCGCGCAGATCGCCAACAACCGCGGGATGGACCGCAATGGACAGGTCAGCCACGGCGACCCCATGGGCTACGAGGTCGTGCCGGAGGGCATCCGCCACGTCGCGTCGGACGGTTGGCTGCTGCGTCGGCCCATCGAAGCGGGCGCCGAGTGGAGCTCGATCGGCGGACGGACCGCGCGGATCACGGACGCCGATGCCACCGCGGAGGTCTTCGCCGGGACGTACGAGCACTGCCTCGAGGTGACCGAGACCGGGGACGAAGCGGGGCGCACGATCCGCACCGTGTACTGCCCCGAGATTGGCCCGGTGATCATGGAATCGTCGCTCTCCACCGAGCTGACGATGCGGACCGTGTCGACCCGGGCGACCCTGCGGAGCTACGACGACGGAGCAGCCGTGAGCGAAGAGCCCTAAGCGACTGAAATCACAGCCTTTTCATGGCGACCAAAGCGGTTGCCGGTGAGACCTGACAACGCTATGCTGCTGCGTTCGTTCACGGCGCGCCCGCGGACCGGAGGAGCCCCTCCGTGATCCCGAGCGGACGCGCAGCGAAGAGGTCCCATGTCGTCCAGCGAAGAGCCCTCCGAAGAGACCGCGGCGCCCACGGAGTCTGTCTCCCCACCCGCGCTCGCCCCGATGCCCGAGACCGCCCCTCCGACCCCCGCGTCGACCGGCGAATACGCGGCCGGATCCATCCAGATCCTCGAGGGCCTCGAAGCGGTGCGGAAGCGCCCCGGCATGTACATCGGCGACGTGCACGACGGCACGGGGCTGCATCACCTCGTGTGGGAGGCGGTCGACAACGCGGTGGACGAACACCTCGCGGGCCACTGCGACACCATCAACGTCATCGTCCACGCGGACGACTCGGTGAGCGTCTCGGACAACGGCCGAGGCATCCCCGTCGGCATGCACCCGACCGAAGGCCGAAGCGCGGCCGAGGTCGTCATGACGGTCCTGCACGCGGGCGGCAAGTTCGACAACGAGTCGTACAAGGTCTCGGCCGGCCTTCACGGCGTCGGCGTCAGCGCGGTCAACGCCGTCTCCGAGTGGCTCAAGATGGAGATCCGCCGGGACGGCAAGATCCACGAGCAGTCCTACACCAAGGGCGTGCCGGACGCGCCGCTCGCTGCGACGGGCGACACAGGGGACACGGGCACAAAGGTCATCTTCAAGCCCGACACGGAGATCTTCACCGAGACGTCGTTCTCCTGGGATGTCCTGAACAACCGCCTGCGGGAGATCTCGTTCCTCAACGCGGGGCTCACCATCAACCTGCGCGACGAGCGCGGGGACGAGCCACGCGACCAGGTCTATCACTTCAAGGGCGGCATCCGGGAGTTCGTCCGGCTGCTCGCGAAGAACCGGACGCCGCTGCACGACGACGTCATCTACGTGACCGACATCAAGGACGGCGTGCAGGTCGAGCTCGCGATGCAGTGGACCGACTCCTACAACGAGCAGGTCTTTCCGTACACGAACAACGTGCACAACAAGGACGGCGGCACGCACATCACGGGCCTGCGCGCGTCGCTGACGAAATCGATCAACGGTTACGCGACCAGCCAGAAGATGCTCAAGGACCTCAAGGGCGGGACGCTGCAAGGCGAGGACGTGCGCGAGGGCATCATCGCCATCGTCTCGGTCAAGCACCCCGACCCGAGCTTCAGCTCGCAGACCAAGCACAAGCTCGTCTCGAGCGAGGTGCGCGGCATCGTCGAGGGCATCGTCAACGAGCGCCTCGCGCAGTACTTCGAAGAGAACCCGAGCGAGGCGAAGAAGATCGTCGAGAAGACGCTGCTCGCCGCCAAGGCGCGCGACGCCGCGCGGAAGGCGCGTGAGCTGGTTCAGCGCAAGGGCGTGCTCGACCCGAGCAACCTGCCCGGCAAGCTCGCCGACTGCCAGAGCAAGGACGCGACGGAGTGCGAGCTGTACATCGTCGAGGGTGACTCGGCCGGCGGCACCGCGAAGCAGGCGCGCGCCCGTCGCTTCCAGGCCATTCTCCCGCTGCGCGGCAAGATCTTGAACGTCGAGCGCGCGCGGCTCGAGCGCATGCTCGCCAACCAGGAGGTGGGCACGCTCATCACCGCGCTCGGCGCCGGCATCAGCGACACCCTCGACATGGAGAAGCTCCGCTACCACAAGGTCATCATCATGACGGACGCGGACGTGGACGGGAGCCACATCCGGACGCTGCTGCTGACGTTCTTCTACCGGCAGCTGCCCGACATCATCCGCAACGGCTACCTCTACATCGCGCAGCCGCCGCTGTTCCGCGTCAAGAAGGGCAAGAAGGAGCAGTTCCTCAAGGACGAGGACGCTTTCAACCGCTTCATCCTGGACGCGGGCACCGACGGGCTGTTGATCCGGACCGAGGCCGGGACCGTGCCGCTGGCCGGCGACGTGCTGCGGAACTTCCTCGATGACCTCTTGCGCTGGCGGAAGATGCTCGCGGCGCTCGACCGGCGCGCGGTGCCGGCGATCCTGACCGCCCTGATCCGCGGGACGGGCATCACCGCGGAGACGCTCACCGACAAGGCCGCGATCGACGCCGAGATGGAGAAGCTCGAGGCGGCGGTCGGCGCCATCGACGCGGATCTCCTCCCGCTCGCGCCGACGTTCCACCTCGACGAGGAGAGCGGCCGGTACACCGTCGAGATCGCCACGCGCGCGGGCGTGAGCACCCGGACCACCCGGATCGACCACGGGCTGCTGAACAGCAGCGAGGTCCGGCAGCTCCGCGAGATTCACGAAGGGGTGCTGGCGCTCGGCACGCCGCCGTTCCTTGCGTTCGACCTCGACGACGGTGGCGCCGAGAAGGGCGAGGCTACGTCGCTCGCGAACGCGGACGCCATCTGGGAGTTCATCCAGAAGCGCGGACGCAAGGGCCTCGGCATCCAGCGCTACAAGGGCCTGGGCGAGATGAACGCGGACCAGCTCTGGGAGACGACGATGAACCCGGAGTCGCGCGTGCTCCTGCAGGTGCGCATCGACGACGTGCTGGAGACCGAGGAGATCTTCAGCATCTTGATGGGCGATCAGGTCGAGCCGCGACGCGAGTTCATCGAGACCCACGCGCTCGATGTGAAGCAGCTCGATATCTAGATCTCGAATGAAGTCGTCTACCTTCGTCGCCTGTTCCCCGCCTCCCACGTGAGGGCACCCGGCGCCGACGTGGGAGCGAAGAAGAGGGCCGATAAGGGAACGAAGCGAGAGCCGCCGCTGTGTGCCCGCAGGTGGGGCGAAGGGAATGCTGCGCTACTCGGACTCGTCCGGCACCGGGGTGAGCCTGTCCGCAGGGTGGCCCCGCGTCCCGGCCGTATCCAGGCCCACCACTCGCCGACTCTGCTCCGCGAGGTGAGTCTGCAGGCGCCCCGCGCGGAGATGCGTGCCGGACTGCAGCTCTCCAGCCGGCAGGTACTCGCCGATCGCCGCTAGCAGCCGGTCGGTCCCAGCCATCTTGGACACCACGGCCGTGGCCCGCGACAGCCCCTCGCTCTCGAGGGTCACGTCACGCGCCGACCACACGATCACGGGCAGCGTGGGGAGCCGCTGCCGAAGCCGTCGGAGCAGCTCCATCCCGTCCATCCCGGGCATGTCCAGGTCGATGATCGCGACCGCGAACGAGTCGTCCTCCAGCGCGGCGAGCGCCTCTCTACCGCCCGGGCGCTGCTCGACGCAAACGCCGAGACGGGCGCGCAGAACGCGGGCAACGGCGCGACGAGGCAGTGCTTCGTCGTCGACCAGGAGCACTTTCGTGCGAATTTTCTGAGCTGCCACGCCGTTACAACCTAGCGAACAACGTGCCAATCACGCCAGCCCAGGAATCGAACGATGAACGGCGCCGGGTGTTTCGATGCGAGACAGAGCGGGCTTAACCCTGAATCGAGAGGATCCAATCGAACGTCACGGCGCATCGACCCTTCGAGCATGCGCGTCAGAACCGACCTCCTGCGAGCGGGATATGCATAACACGAATTCCATCCGTTCGGCGACCCGGCTCGTCCGGTTCCGGGTCGAGCCCGTAGTGGAGCAGCCATGGCATCAGCAACCCGGTGGCGAGTCCCATCACCGCCCCCGCCAGCACGTCGCTCGCATGGTGGCGATCCGCAACGACGCGAAGAACACCGACGATGGACGCGGCCGCCAATGCCACACCGCACGCGAACGAGTCCGCCGCGGGACTGTCGTAGAGCGGCAGGAAACCGTGTGAGAGGCACACCACGCCCGCCGCGTTGAAGGCTGCAGACGCGTGACCGCTGTAGAAACTGCGTGTCCGTCCCCGCGTTCCGCATCGCTCTGGATGGGCAGCGCGGTCGGCGACGGAGCATCGGTCTGCGTGGGGCCGCTCACGATGGACGAGCAGCTTGATGGCCGTTGATAAGAAATAGTCCGCCGCCATGGCTTCGACCGCGATCAGCGACAGTTGGAGGAACACATCGGAATTCTCGTCGCCCAACCCCACGACGCCGATCGAGTCCACGAACGGCCAGAGCACGAGGGCACCGAGCAGCACATCGGACAACGCGGCCGCCGTCTCTCGCCCCGTCTCGCTGCTGGCCGCAAGCCGCGTTCGCACCTCGGCGTCAAACAGGAACGGGCCGGTGACGCGGGCCTCGTCATCGGGTTCGTAGAGCAGGCCAAAGAGGAACGAGCCGACACCCAACGTGGGCGCGGCGACGTACGACACCGGGTGCACACGCGCCCAATCGTCGCTCCACTGCAAGCGGGTGTCCTGCGCGGATGCCCCGACGGGGAGGGCCACGAGCAAGACGACGGTGAGCGCGGCACGCATTGCCGGCTCATGGTCGGGGATTCCGGACGGCGCCGCGAGTCCCCGGGCACGAAAAGGTCCGCGCGTCTGGACCGATCGCCGACGGGGCTCGTGGGGAACAGCGCGGTCGCATGGGCCCCGCGCCTGCGTCTCATGAGGCCTGGTAGGGTCCGGAGATGCGACGACGTCGTTTGGCTGGGGCCGGGTTCGGATTGCTCGCGCTGCTTGCGGCCTTGCTCACGCCCGAGCGCGACGCCTCGGTGGGCCCGACTCCGGGGCGCGATCCGTTCGTCTGGGGGCAGGACGACCTCTGGACGCAGCTGGAGGCGCGCTTCGAGGACGCGAGCGCGCGGGGCTGCGAGGACGGAACGGCGGCGATCGACGCGGGGCTCGAAGGCCTGGACTCCACCCTCGACACGCTCGATGCCGCCGCTCCACCGCCCAGCGACGCGCTCTGGCGCACGGTGGAAGGTCAGCTGTTCGAGGTGGCTCCGCTCACGGGGGCCTGCCCTGCGCGGATCGACGATCTGGCGGCGCGGATCGTGCGTCTTCGGGCGGTGGTGGAGCGCGCGCGTGTGCACTGGGACCCGACGGATCGCGCGACTCGCCACACGCTGTACCGGCTCCTCTACGGAAGCCGCGCCGCGCTCGAGGAGCTGCTGCTTCAGCTTCCACAGCGTGTGCGCCAGCGCGAGTCGCTGGTGGTGATGGCGGGTAGCGACGTGCCGTCGTCGGCGCCATCGACAGAGATCCGCGGGGTCACGCTGCACAGCGGCGACATTCTGGTCTCCCGCGGCGGGGCGCCCACGAGCGCGATGATCGCGCGCGGCAACGACTTCCCCGGCAACTTCTCCCACGTGGCGCTGCTGCACGTCGACGCGTCCGGCGAGGCGACCGTCATCGAGTCCCACATCGAGAGCGGCGTGGGCACCACGGACGGCGCGACCTACTTGGCCGACCCGAAGCTCCGGATCATGGTCATGCGTCTCCGGCCGGACGACCCCGCACTCGAAGACGATCCGCTGCTCGCCCACCACGCGGCCGAAGACGCGTTGCATGCCGCCCGCGCCGCTCACATCCCGTACGACTTCGCCATGGACACGGCCGATCCGTCGGCGCAGTTCTGCTCGGAGGTCGCGTCCGCCGCCTACCGCGGCCGCGGCGTGTTGCTCTGGCGTGGACTCTCCAGCTTCTCCAGTCCCGGACTGACGCGCTGGTTGAGCGCGTTTGGCGTGCGCCACTTCGAGACCCACGGGCCGAGCGACCTCGAGTACGACGCCCACCTCCAGGTCGTGGCCGAGTACCGCGACCCCGACACGCTCTTCGACGACCACGTCGACAACGCGATCATCGACGCGATGTTGGCCGGGGCGGAGACCGGCGACGAGGTCCAGTACAACGGCGCGCAGCTCCCGCTCGCGCGGCTGGCCAAAGCCTACAGCCTCGTGCTCAACCTCTTCGGCGAAGTCGGGCCCATCCCCGAAGGCATGTCCGCCACGACGGGGCTGCGGGTGGCGTGGCTGCAGGAGCGCCACGGGCGGATCCGAGACGGGTTGCTGCCTCGCATCGAGGAGTTCGAGCGGGTTCACGGCCGGCGTCCCGCGTACTGGGACCTCGCTCGGCTGGCGCGGGAGGCCGAGATGGACTTGCCTCCCCCCGGAGGAGCCTGAGGAAGATGTCGAAGAAGGGGTTCACGGAAGTTGATGTGCCGTCCCAGGCGGGCCGGATCGCGCTGGTCACGGGGGCGAACACGGGGATTGGCTTTCACGTCGCGCGCGTGCTCGCCGAGCGCGGCGCACGGGTGCTGCTCGGCTGCCGCTCGGTCGACAAGGCCAACGCCGCGGCCGCGCGCATTCGCCTGACCGCACCCGACGCGGACGTCGGCATCGTCTCGCTCGACCTGGCTGACTTGTCCTCCGTGAAACGCGCGGCCGCACAGGTCGGCGGCGAGCCGAAGCTGGATCGGCTGATCAACAACGCAGGCCTGATGGCCCCGCCATACCAGCAGACCCGGGACGGCTTCGAGTCGCAGTTCGGGGTCAACCACCTGGGCCCGTTCGCGCTGACCGGGCTGCTGCTGCCGATGCTCACGAAGACCCCCGGCGCGCGCATCGTCAACACCAGCAGCACCGCGCATCGCGCCGCTCGCGTGAACCTGCAGGCCCTCAACGCGGAGAACGGGTACAGCGCGATGACGCAGTACGCGCTGTCGAAGCTCGCCAACCTGCTGCACACGTACGAGCTCGACCGCCGGTTCCGCCGGGCGGGATACGACACCCTTTCCGTCGCGGCGCACCCCGGCGGCTCCGACACGGAGCTCCCGCGCTACTTTCCTTCGGCGGGACGGCTCATCCCGCTCGTCCGGCCCTTTCTGAACTCCGCCGAAGCCGGCGCCTGGCCCACCCTGCTCGCCGCGACCGGGGACGACGTGCGGAGCGGCGAGTACTTCGGGCCCGCCGGCTTTGCAGAACTGGCCGGCCCCGCGCGACGCGTGCGCTCGACCCGCAAGAGCCATGACCCGCAGCTGGCGCAGAAGGTCTGGGATGCGTCGGTGCGCCTGACCGGCGTCGATCCGAAGTTTGCTCCGGCATGAACTCCAGCCGGCGCGCGTGTACATTCTCCGCGTGCACACCCGCGCCATCTTCGCCCTGAGCCTCGCCGCCGTCCTGGCTGGGTGCGGCGGGTCGATGGCCGAGCCGGACGGTGGCCGTCAGGACGCAAGCCGTCGGGACGGAGACGTCGCAGACGATGCGGCGCCGACGCGAGACGCGGGCGTGATTCGGCTTCCGGACGCAGGCCCGAGCGTCGACGCGGGCCCGGTGCGCGGAGCCCCGTACCCGATCGTGCTGGCGCATGGGTTCTTCGGCTTCGATGACTTCGCGGGCGTCGGCTTTGTCACCTACTTCTATGAGGTGCGTGAGGAGCTCGCAGCGCGCGGGGAGGCGGAGGTGTTCACGCCGACGGTCGACCCCTTCAACGACTCGGTCACGCGAGGGGAGCAACTTGCCGATGCGGTCGAAGCCATCCTCGCGGAGACCGGCGCACCGCGGGTCAACCTCATCGGCCACTCCCAAGGGGGGCTCGATGTCCGCTACGTCGCAGCCACGCATCCCGAGTGGGTCGCCAGCGCGACGACGTTCGCCAGCCCGAACCGGGGCACGCCCATCGCCGACGTGGTCGTAGGCCTGGTCGAGGACGGCCGCTTCCGAGGCTTGGTGGACCAGCTCGTGCGGCTCTTCGGCGCGCCCATTTGGGATGCGACCGGCGAAGAGACGAGCCTGTTCCGCGCGCTCGAGCAGATGAGCACCCCCGGGATGGAGGCCTTCAACGCGGCCTACCCGAACGACCCTTCCGTGTCCTACTACTCCGTCACCGGGCGCACCGACCGGGAGCTCGGCGGCGCCGACTGCGAAGCCACCGACATCCCGCCGTTCGTATCGCGGTACATGCGCACCGTGGACCCGGTCGACCCGCTGCTCGACATCGCCGAACAGATCGTCGACGGAGGCCGCGAGGACATCGTCAACGACGGGCTCATTCGTGTGCGCGACGCGCGTTGGGGACGCTTCCTCGGGTGCATTCCGGCCGACCACCTCGACCAGGTGGGCCAGCTGCTGGGGGACAACCCCGGGTTCCGGAACGACTTCGAGTACCGGCAGTTTTACGCAGACCTCGTGGCGTTCCTGCGGAGTGAGGGCCACTGACCCGCGCGCTGCTCGTCGTGCTGCTGGTGGGCTGCGGCGCGCCCGCACGAAGAGGCGCGATCGAGGCATCCCCCCCGGCCGCACCCGTGACGCTCCGGCAGCGGATCCAGGCGCACGCGACGTTCACCCGGCGGCAATCGCTGGCTCTGATGGACGACGGATCGGGCGCGGGGCTCCGTATCTCGACCCGGTCCAACGTCGAGATGCGCACGTTCGACGAACACCAGGTGATGGAACACAGCCGCTACCTGGATCTGACGCTGATGCGCGACGGGGAAGACGCCGGTCAACACGCGCGGCTGAGGGGCATCGGTCAGCTCACGGTCCGCCGCGTGACGGACGCGCGCGGGATCACCGTGGAGCCGCCGCGCGCGACGGGTCAACCGAGCACGAGCCCCGACCTGCATGCGGCGGTGCTCGCGGTCCTTCGCCTGCTGCGCGTGGAGTTCCCGGAGCGCCCGGTGGTGCCTGGGGACCGCTGGGAGGGCGCGCCCGTGGAGTGGGACAGTCCGCCGAGTCATCGCGTGACCGTGGTGCTCGAACCCGCGTGGCGCCTGCGGGGCTTCGACGTGGTGGAGGGCGCGCGGGTCGCGCGCGTGGATTGGGACGCGCACTTTCGGATCTTGCCGTTCGCCGCGATGGCCGGAACCACACTCGAAGGTGAGGGCACGCTCGAAGGCACGTCGCGTGTGTTCGTCGAGGACGGCCGACTCGAGCGCACCGAACTGGAGGTGCGGGTGAGCGTCGGCCCGAGCGGCGCGGCGGCGCTCAGCTTGTTTCAGTTCGAGGCGAAGTACGAAGAGGTGCTCGTCCCTGCCGAAGCGAGCCGGCGGTCGCTCATTGGGTCAGTGCGGCCGCACGGCACGCGCGCGCGGGAGGACGGTCCCTCACGTTGACGGGGCGCGAACCTCGACGAGCTGGTTCTCGAGGGTCGACAGATCGAGGAAACGCCGCGCGTCCAGACCGATGCGAACCATGTTCGGTACCGCCGCGAGCGGGCCACCGAAGAAGCGAACCGTGGAGGTGAGGTCCTCCGGCCGGGCCGTCATCTCCAGCACGATCCCGTCCCGCGGCGGCGCGTCGGCCAGCGCCTCGAGCACACGATGCCGCGTGTAGCGGACGAGCGGGTGGACCGAGAGGGCGAGCGGGCTGTGCCCTTCGTGCCAAAGCGACATGAACTTCGCGGTGCTCAGGCCGGAGCGACGCGAGAACAACGTGATCATCGCGGGACCCTCCGCGGGACCCTCGAGGGGCTCGCTCGTTTCGACGCGGTAAGCGTGCACCTCGACGCCCTCGGCGGGAGCTGGCACGGCGTCAGCCAAGAGCATCGCGGCGGGCCGCGCTGAAAAAGGGATGACCGAGATGCGCGGCGGACGGGAGGGAAGGCAGACCTGCCGTGTGCCAGGCGTCGTCGCGGCCATCGCCTGCACGTGCGAAGCGAAGCCCTCCTTGGGGGCTGACGAGGACGGGCGTACGATCAGAGCGAGCTGCGGCATGGCCGGTGCGCGGAGGATGCCACGCCGGAGTCGCCGCGTTCAGGCGACGGCGTAGGTTGGACGAGGCGGCGCGTTGGACGGAGCGGGGCGTCTGCACAAACCGTCCGCAATCGAGTACTCGCCTCTCCGCCACGCCGCGAGCGTCTGCGGAGGCGTCGCGGGCTGAGCCGCGCACCACATCAAGTATCCCGAGAGCGAGATGTCGGGGTCCGACGCCGCCTCCGGAGACAACGTCACCCCTTCGCGCAACGCGCGCTCAGACGCCGACAGCAAGCGCTCGTGGTAGCGCTCGTAGACGACGAGGTCACGCAGCCAACCGCTGCGCGGGTCGGTCCCTTCGACCACGGCGCGGGCGCGCTCAACCAGCTCTTGGAGCGCGCCGTCGTGCAGCGAAAGCAAGGCGAGGTCGTAGAGGAACTGCTCCCCATCGTGGTGCGCGCCCAACAAGTGGCGCACGATGCGCGCGCGGCTGCTCACGAGGCCCGAGAAGTCGAGCGGCGCCACCGCACGCTCAGCCAGCAGACAGGGCAGCCGAAGCGCGCGGTTCTTCAGCAGGCGCGCCCGCCACGTCGGACGGACTGGGTCGACGTGACACGTCCCGACCGTGTCGGAACGAAACAGAACGCGGTGCTGCATGCGCACGATGCCGAGCAGCACCTGCCATGGATTGGGGGTCCGCGGGACGAGCCGGCACGCCGTGACGCGCGCCAGGTTGGCTTCGACGCATGAAGGACGGACGAGAAGCAGGTGGAACCAAGGGCGGCGCGCCATGAGCCACCCTATATTGGTTGAACCAATTGTCAACCCGGCGGCACGAGGCCGAATCTGGACGTCGCGAGAGAGGTGTGGGAGGACGGGACGATGCGACGGTTTGCGCATTTGCGATGGACTTGCTTCGTGATGGCCCTCGTGGCGGTCCCATCGACGGCCCTCGCCCAAGCGACCGCGGCTCTGATGCCGCGCATCGGAGGCGACGAGGTGGGAGCGGAGATGCAAGCCGCGGCGCGTGCGGCGGCCACAGCCGTTCTGCGCGAGGAGGGCATGCTGCTCATCGAGTCGCTGCGAATCGAGAGCCTGCTGGACGAAGCGGAGCGCGAATGCCTGCCTTCCACATCCTGCCGCGAGAACGTGTTCCGGCACGCGTCGGTCGAAGTTCTGGTTGGGCTCGTCCTCAACGGGGACAGCTCTGGGGTCCAGCGCGTGTGGGTGTACGTCATCCGGGCGGACGGGGTCCGCGAAGGCGCGACCGTCGTGGAGGGGGAGTTGGGCGACGCGGTCGCCGACGCGCTGCGCCCTCTGCTCGACCACGACCAGCCGGAGCCGGGCGGCCCCTTTCTTCAGGTCGACGGCACGACCGGGGCGCACATCTCGATCGACGGTGCGCTGGTGGGGGACATTCCCGTCACCCATCCCAGCACGGCTGGGCCACACGAGGTCGGTGCGGAACTGGCCGGGCATCAGTCGCGCCGCGTGCGGGTGACCCTGCCGGACGACCCGAGCCGCACCGTGACCGTGGACCTCCGGTTGGAGGAGGAACAACCGCCCGTTCATTGGGGAGTCGTGGTCGGGGCAGGGGCGATCGCCATCGGTCTCGGGGCCGCCGTGCTCCCACCCGCCATCAGCTTCGTGAGCGCCGGCTGCACGGACATGGGCTGCACCGAGTTCGAAGAGGTCGACGATGTCGTCTGGGTGTGGACGGCGGTGGGTGGCGCGGTGGCCGGAGCCGGGGTCGGACTGTTGATCTGGGGCGCGTCGCAGGGGGACGCTTCGGTGGAGGCGCGCTTGCTTCCCAACGGCGCGCAGCTGCAAGGTAGATTCTGATGCGGACGTTGCCGACAGCTCTGGTCCTCGGGTTCTTCCTGGTCGCGACGGGGTGCCTCCGTCACGGCACCTGTGCGGAGGAGCCGGACAACCGCTTCTGCCTTGACGCCGGGCGCACCGACGCCGGCCCGCGTCGGGACGCGGGACAAGACGCGGGCATCGTGGACGCCGACGCCAACATGGACGCCAATGTGGACGGCGGCCCTGACGCCAGCCGCTGTGGGGTGTGCTCGGGGGGAGCGTTCTGTGTCGAGCGCGACGGCGGCGTCCGCTGCGACGAGTGCCGAACCGAAGCGGACTGCGCCGCGCCTCGCCCCGTCTGTGAACCGTCCCGGGGCGACTGCGTGGAATGCGTCGAGGTCGACGACTGCGCCTCGAGCTCGGTCGGGCCCATCTGCACGGACAACGCCTGCGTCGAGTGCGGGGGGGACGATGACTGCCCCGGCGTCTGCATCGACAACGCGTGTGTCGAATGCCGGGACACCGCGGACTGCGCGGTCAGCCCCCGCGGCCAGGTCTGCAACGTGGACACGAACACCTGCGGCTGCGCCGAGAACGAAGACTGCGTCGAGGGCGAATGCCGAGCCGACGGCGTTTGTGGGAGCACGCGGACGTGTGGGATGTGCACCGACGACACGGACTGCCTGCCGGACCGCGATTGCGTGGAGATGTTCTACGGCGAAGACATGACGCTTCGGGCCGACCGGTACTGCATGAAGCGGCTCTCCACGACATGCGACAACCCGTTCACGGGGAGCCTGATGCGCACCCCCACCGCCGGTGGCGATCCGGTCGCCTACTGCGCCATCGCGGAGACGATCACCACGTGCGAGGCGGTGAACGCCATGCTCGACGACCGGGGAGATATGCTGGACTGCCCCACCAACGATTGTCCTGGTCTTGGTGAGGGGGCGGCCTGCCGCACGGTGGGAGGGGCCGAGAACCGCTGCACCTCACGCTGCAACGACGAGTCGAACTGCCTGGGAGGCGCTGAAGGCGCATACGGCCAAGCCTGCACCGACGGGTTCTGCGACTGACAAGCAGGGTCCTCATCGAGGTCGGCCCGGACCCTCGGCTGGTCTAGCTGGCCGTGTGCGCATGCACGGGCTCGGGCTATGACAGCGGCATGGAGCCCGAAGACGCGTCGTTCAAGGTGTTCCGCTACTTCAACCGGGAGGAACACCGCTGGGCCGCGCGCTCCACGTTTCGTGTCGACAACAAGTCACTCGACGCGTTCACCGGCGACCCCCTGGTCGAGCGCATCGTCGCGGGCATCGGCGCGCGACGCGCGACCAACATCAAGGAGGTCTGCGAGTCCTTCGAGACGTGGGCACGCACACGTCGACGGGTGCGCGCTCCGCACATGGCCGACCTCTGTTGCGGCCACGGGCTGACGGGGCTGGTCTTCGCGGCGATGGAACGCAGCGTCGAGACCGTCACCCTCTTGGATCACAACAAGCCGCCGAAGGCCGACCTGTTGGTGGAGGCCGTGTGTGAAGCCGCGCCGTGGGCGCGAGCGAAAGTACGCTGGGTGGAGGACCGCGTGGAGAACGCGTGCGAGCACCTCGTCGACGGGACCGCGATCGTCGCCGTGCACGCGTGCGGCGTCCGGACGGATCGCGCCCTCGAAGCCGCGGTGGCGATCAAGGGACACGCGGCTGTCGTGCCGTGCTGCTATGCGCAGACCGGCAAGAAGGCACCGCGGGGGCTGCGCGATGCGTTGGGCTCGCGCCTCGCGACGGATGTCGAGCGCACCTACGAGCTCGAGCGCCACGGCTGGTCGGTCGCGTGGAGCGCGATTCCATCGGCCATCTCGCCGATGAATCGGATCCTCATCGCCCGCGCGCCGAGCTGACACGCCAGCCGTCAGAGGCGGCGCAGACGCTCGGTCTCGAACACCTCCCCTTCGACCCCGTCGTTCACCGCCAAAGACACCATCGCGCGCGCCAACTGCTCGCCGGTCATCGAAGAGTAGCGGTCTCGCGTCGTCGTTGCGCCGAGCGCACCCAAGAGGCGGAGCGCTCCGTCCGCCAGGCCTGCGCCGACCGACTCACCGGCGCGCGCCTCGTCGCGGTCTCCGAGGATGAAGCTCGGCCGGGCGACGACCCACGGCAACGCCCCCTCGCGGAGCTCCGCCTCGACGCGCGCCCGCACCGCCATGTAGGGGTTCTTGGCGCCCGGATTCACACCAACGGCGCTCAGGTACACGAACCGCGGGGACACGCCCGACGCCTCGGCCGCCCTGCGCAAGAGCGCCGTCAGTCCGTAGTCCACCGCTTCGTAGCTCTCGGCGGCCGGGTCCGCGCCCCGCTGCTTGGCTTGGCGGGCGCGCTTGCGAGTGGTGCCGAGCAAAGCGAGCACGGCGTCTGGCTGCACGCGCGCGAGCGTCTCGGTCATCGCGCCCTCCTCCCAGGCGGTCGTGTCCGGGACGGCACCCGCTGCCTCGAACCGCGCGATCCACGCGTCCCGGCGAGAGGAATCCGGTCGCACGTGGGCGTGAACCCGCAGGCCCAACCCCGCAGCGTGGTCCACGGCGGCACGGCCCGTAAGACCCGTGGCACCTGCGATGAACAAGGTCTTCGTCACCCGGGCAGCGTGGCAGGTGCGACGGCCCCGGGCGAGCGGAGGCGCATCGGGCCGACTCGCGTCGCCTGCCCGGTTTCCCCGAGCTGATCGTCGACCGCCCTCGCCCACCACCAGCCAAGCAGGACGAGCGGCAAGAGCAAGAGGGCCAACAGGACCACCCACCGCCACGCGCTGGGGCGCACGGGCCGCGCTCGCGCACGAATCGATGCGGGCTTGGAGGGCCAGCGGTCGTGGACATGCGCCGGGTCGAGATCGACGGCGCCCGCGTACGCCAACGCGAACCCCTTGGTCACCGGGCTCGCCGGCAGATCCTCGATGCGCCCGGCCTCGAGGGCGGCCAACGCGCCTCGCGGCACCCGTGTCTCGCGCTGGACGTCATCGAGGCTCAGTCCAAGTGCGAGGCGCCGGTCGCGCAGCAATCGCGCAAGCGTCAGATCGGGCGTCATAGGAGCCATCGATTATACGCGACAGTATGCACATCGTGAATCCAGCATCGTTCGATTCAGCCGGAATTACAGGCGTAGCTTGCCCCATCGATAGGTTCCTCGTGTTGTACTGCGTGGGTACCTATTTGCAATCAGTGTGAACGATGCACTACCGTGGTCAGCATGGGTAAAGAGGACCCGCCGTTCGGTCCCCAACTCCGCGCCGCGCGGGAACGGGCAGGACTGAACAAGAACCAGCTCGCGCGCGAGCTCTCCACGTCGTGGCAGCACGTCGACAACTGGGAGCGCGATCGTGTGCAGCCGAGCCTAGGATCGGTGCGTCGGCTGGCCGAGCTGCTCTCCGTCTCGTCGGATTTCCTGCTTGGCCTCGTGGCCGATCCGGCGCTGCTCGTGCTCTCCCCGCTCGACGAATACCTGCAGGACGGGGCCCCGGACGACCTGACGCCGACCGAGGAGCAGTGGCTCCGCGACGCCCCGATCGACCCAAACCGGCTCGCTCCTGGTGCATACGCCCAACTGCTCGCGAGTCTGCGCGGCGCTTCGGCAAGCCCCTCCTCCCGACGCAAGCCGCAGTCGGGCGTGCGCAGCAAGGTCGAGCGGGCCGCAGTGGAGAAGCCCAAGCGACGCAGCCGAGCGGGCCGGAACCGGTCCGGACTGGCTCACCAGGTGGACAAGAGCGCCATCGCGGCCGCGATCGCCGACGACGATCCAGAGTGACCTTCTGAACGCCGGTCCAATGATCCACGATGTGAATTAACCGATTAACAACCGGCAGCCTCGACGCAGTGCGTCATCCCGTAAACACAAGCCTTTACAGGCTTTACAGAGTCCAGCCTGCAAGTGTGAGACGCCGATTAACGGGTTGACTGATTCGAACGGGCGCATAGATTCCTCGGCGAAAGCGGAGGAGCCCGATGACGCAGTCCTTTCAGATCACGGCCGCGGTGAGCGAGGCCGGCGCCACCATCCTGACCGACGAGGCCTGCGCGTTCGTCGCCGACCTGGTGCGCACCTTCCGAGCGACGGTGGAGGAACGGCTGGCTGCCCGGGAAGCCCGTCACGCGGCGTGGGTCGGAGGCGAGGCGCCGGACTTTCTCGCCGAGACGGTGAGCGTGCGCGAAGGCGACTGGAAGGTCGCGGCGCTGCCCGACGATCTGTTGGACCGTCGGGTCGAGATCACCGGGCCGGTGGACCGCAAGATGATCATCAACGCCCTGAACAGCGGTGCGAACTGCTTCATGGCGGACTTCGAGGACAGCAACAGCCCCACCTGGAGCAACTGCGTCGCCGGCCAGGTCAACCTGCGGGACGCCGTGCACCGCACCATCGAGCTGCACGACGAGCGCCGAAACAAGCACTACGCGCTCAACGACGAGATCGCGACGCTGCTCGTCCGCCCGCGCGGCTGGCACCTCTTCGAGAAGCACTTTCTAGTCGACGGCGAACCCGCTCCGGCCGGCATCTGGGACTTCGGCTTCTACTTCTTCCACAATGCCAAGCGGCTGCTCGCGAACGGCTCCGGGCCGTACTTCTACCTGCCCAAGATGGAGGGCCATCTGGAGGCGCGGCTCTGGAACGACATCTTTCTCCGGGCGCAGGAGAAGCTCGGCGTGCCCGCGGGCACGATCAAGGCGACGGTGCTCATCGAGACGCTGCCCGGCGCGTTCGAGATGGACGAGATCCTCTACGAGCTCCGCCAGCACAGTGCGGGGCTGAACTGCGGTCGCTGGGACTACATCTTCAGCTACATCAAGGTGCATGCGAACGACGCCACGCGGGTCTGCCCGGACCGCGGCCAGGTCGGTACGACACAGCCGTTCATGAATGCCTACACGTCCCACGTCATCAAGACGTGCCACCGACGTGGGGTGCACGCGATGGGCGGCATGGCGGCGCAGATTCCGATCAAGAACGACCCCGAGGCCAACGAGAAGGCGCTCGCGAAGGTCCGCGCGGACAAGGAACGCGAAGTCACGGCCGGACACGACGGCACGTGGGTCGCGCACCCTGCGCTGGTGTCCATCGCGCGGGAGATCTTCGACGCCCACATGCCGGGCAAGAACCAGATCGAGCGGAGCCGTGACGACGTGAACGTCACCGCCGAGGATCTGCGCCGCGCCCCGGAGGGCACGCGCACGGTCGCTGCGCTCCGGCAGAACATCCGCGTGGGCGTCCAGTACATCGAAGCCTGGCTGCGCGGCAACGGCTGCGTGCCGCTCTATCACCTCATGGAAGACGCCGCGACGGCCGAGATCTCACGAACGCAGATTTGGCAGTGGGTCCGACACGGCGCGGTGCTCGACGACGGTGAAGCCGTCACGAAGGCGCGCGTCGAGACCACGCTCGCAGACGAGATGAAGGTCATCGAAGAGGAGATCGGCCCAGTGCGGTTCGCCGACGGCCGCTTCGACGAGGCCCGAGCTCTCTTCCTCGAACTCGCGACCGGCGAGACCCTCATCGAGTTCCTGACCCTCCCCGCCTACGACCGCCTCCCCGACTGACCTCTGGCCTCATTCGCACCGAACCTAGGAGATCCCGTGACGACGCTTCCCCCCATCGAGCGAGACACCGACGACTGGTCCCACGAGCGCTGGAAGGGCGTCGAGCGGCCCTACACGCTGGACGACGTCAAGAAGCTGCGCGGCTCGGTTCGCCTCTCCTACACCCTCGCCGACAAGGGCGCCCGACGCCTCTGGAAGGCCATGGATGACCAGCCGTTCGTGCGCTCGCTCGGCGCGCTGACCGGCGGGCAGGCCGTGCAGATGGTGCGCGCGGGCCTCGAGGCCATCTACTGCTCCGGTTGGCAGGTCGCGGCCGACGCCAACACCGCCGCGCAGACCTTCCCCGACCAGAGCCTCTACCCTGCCGACTCCGTGCCGAAGTTGGTCAAGCGCATCAACAACGCGCTGATGCGCGCCGACCAGATCGACTCGGTCGACGGCAAGGCGGGCACGGACTTCTTCGTCCCGATCGTCGCGGACGCCGAAGCCGGTTTCGGCGGACCGCTCAACGCGTTCGAGATGATGAAGAACATGATCGACGCGGGCGCCGCCGGCGTTCATTTCGAGGACCAGCTCTCCAGCGAGAAGAAGTGCGGCCACCTCGGCGGCAAGGTGCTCGTGCCGACCGGTCAGTTCCTCCGTAGCCTCACCGCGGCCCGCCTCGCGGCCGATGTCTGCGGCGTGCCGACCGTGCTCGTCGCGCGGACCGACGCCGACAGCGCCAAGCTGCTCACCAGCGACATCGACGACCGCGACAAGCCGTTCTGCACTGGCGAGCGGAGCCCCGAGGGCTTCTTCTACGTCAAGCACGGCATGGAGAGCTGCATCGCCCGCGCGAAGGCCTACGCCCCCATCGCCGATCTCATCTGGATGGAGACGGGCAAGCCGAACCTCGAGCAGGCGAAGGAGTTCGCCGAGTCCGTCCTCAAGGACTTCCCGGACAAGCGGCTCGCCTACAACTGCAGCCCCAGCTTCAACTGGAAGAAGAACCTCGACGAGTCGACCATCGCCAAGTTCCAGCGCGAGCTCGGCGCGATGGGCTACAAGTTCCAGTTCGTCACGCTGGCCGGCTTCCACATGCTCAACTACTCGAGCTTCATGCTGGCCGCGGACTACAACGAGCGCGGCATGAGCGCCTACTCCGCGCTGCAGGAGAAGGAGTTCGCAGCGGAGTCGATGGGCTACACCGCGACCAAGCACCAGCACGAGGTCGGCACGGGCTACTTCGACATGGTGACCAACATGGTCAGCGGCGGGCAGAGTTCGACCACCGCGCTCAAGGGCTCGACCGAAGAAGAGCAGTTCTGAGCCACGCCTCGGTCGACACCGCGCCCATCTCGGCTCGACCGAGGTGGGCGCTTTGCGTTCAGGTGCCCGCGAGCGGCTCCCACAACTCCAGCCGGTTCCCCTCCAGGTCCTTGATCCACGCGAACTTCCCGTAGCCCTCGTCCTCGCGCTTCGGGTCGATCCAGACGCCGGCCTCAGCCAGCTGGGCGAGCAGCGCCTCGAGGTCGTCCACGCGGTAGTTGATCATCACCTGCTGCGACGCGTCACCGAAGTACTCCGTGTCCTTTGCGAACGGGCTCCAGACGGTCTGACCCGTGCCCGCCGGCACCTCGTCGGTCCACCTCAGCGTCGCGACGCCGTAGTCCTCGAGCTCGATCCCCAGGTGCTCCGCGTACCAGGCCGCGAGGGTCTTGGGGTCCCCCGAGCGAATGAACACGCCACCGATTCCCGTCACTCTCGCCATCGCGCTGCCTCCCCATTCTCCCTCCGCCGTTCAGCCGAAGAAGCCACCCCAGTAGAGCACCACACCGGTGCAGAGAAGCATGAGTAGCATCACCGAACTGTGCGCGAAGGTGGCGATGGTCGCCGCGCGCGTGGGCGCGTTCATCTCGACCTTGCGCGCGAGCCGCACCCCAGCGACGAACACCCCGAGGACGGCGAACAGCAGCGCACACGGCCCCGTAAAGAGGCCTCCAACCGTGACTCCCCAGAGCACGAGCGAGCCCGTGACCGCCTTCTCCCCGTCCTTGAGCGATTGCACGTAGCGGAACGCCGTAAAGGCGAAGACGGACATCCACACGAAGGTGAACGCGACGGTCATCCCGACGTTCAGAAAGAGAGCCAGCTGCGGCTGCGAGACCTCGTTCATGGGCGCACGATGCCAGGGCGCGGGGATCTAGCCAATCAGGGTGGGACACAGCAACGGCCAAGGCGTCTCGTCGTGCATCCGAAACGAGGTAGAAAACTCTGTGCTCCTTGTTCGCGTAGACGGTACGGGCCGATACTCTGAAGGCCTGGTGCCATCGGTCACAGCGCGAATCGACCGCTTCCTTCCCGCCTGGATGCAGGAAGCCGGACCCGACATGGCACGCCGCGGGCGCACCGCCATTGTCGTGGCTGATGGCTGCGATGTTTGGGATCGTGCTCGTCGGGCGCGTGCTCGCAGGCGAATGGATGCTGGCTGCGGCGGACCTGGGCTTGGTCTTCGCGTGTGGGGGCGCGCCCTGGCTGCTGGCGTTGACCGGACGCTTCTACCTGGTTTCCAACGCGGTTCTCGGGTTGGTGTTCGCGATCCTCGTCGTCATCAGTCTGCAGAACCCCAACCCGGGGCTCTCGGCGGCCACCGCCGCGCTCGCCGAGATCCCCCTCTTCGCGATGATGATCTTCGGCACCCGGTATGGCTACGGATGGAGTGTCGCCTGTGGGCTCGCGGTCTTGCTTCTGGGAGTCAATGACTTCGGCGTTTGGTACCAGCCGACCCCGGAGGAGCGCGCCGCATTCAACGAACACGTCGCCGCGGTGGTGATGTGCGGGACGCTGGTCTCGGCGGGGCTGTTTTACGAACGCGGGAAGAACGCGAGCCTTGCTCGGATTTCTGCGCTCGAGGCGTTGAGACGCGAGGCGGAGCTCGAAGCGGTACGTGCCAACGCAAACGAGCAAGTTCGGCAAACCGAACGCCTGGCGTCGATGGGCCGCCTCGCAGCCTCTGTCGCGCACGAGATCAACAATCCCCTGTCTTTCATCCAGGGAAACCTCGCCTTCGTCCAGCAGACACTGCACCCCGCTCCCACGGCGCTGGACGAAGCCCTCACCGACTCCCTCGAAGGACTTCGACGGATCCAGCGCATCGTTGCGGATCTCCGTACGTTCACGAGACCGACCGAGCCGACCGAGCAGGGCGCTGACGTCGCTCGCGCGGTGCGCAGCGCGTTGTCGATGGCGCAGGGCCACCTGCACACGAAGGCTCGCGTCGAGGAGCGCATCGAGCATGGATTGCTCGTCTCGTGTGACGAAGCCCGACTGGTGCAAGTGCTGCTGAACTTGATCGTCAACGCAGCGCAGGCCCTCCCCCAGGGGCTACGTGACCAGCATCTGGTCGCCGTCCGTGCCGAGAGCGACGGGGAGGAGGCAACCCTCGAGGTGGAAGACAACGGGCCGGGCATCCCGGAGGCGCTGCTGGCGCGGGTACGGGAGCCGTTCTTCACCACCAAGCCAGTGGGTGAGGGTACCGGACTCGGACTCGCGCTGTCCGAGCGCATCGTCCGCGACAGTAGGGGCACGTTGACCATCGAGAGCGCACCAGGGTGCACCCTCGTTCGCATCACCCTCCCCGTCGACCGCACGTCGTCTCCGCCTCTCAGTCAGGCCCGCGAGATCGCATCGACGACGGTGACACGCTCCCTTCGCATCCTCATCTGCGACGACGAAGAGCTTGTCGCACGCGCTCTGAAGCGGCACCTCAGAGAGCACGAAGTGACCCTCGTCGATGGGGGACAGAAGGCGCTCGACCTGTTTGCGGCGGGAGCCGTTTTTGACCTGGTGTTGTGCGACGTGATGATGCCGAACGTCTCCGGCACGGAAGTGCACGAAGTCGTTCGAAACCGATATCCCCATCTGATGAGCCGGCTGGTGTTCATGTCGGGGGGCACCTACACAGAGCAAGCACAGGCGTTTCGCGACCAAATGGAGAACCGATTCATCCAGAAGCCCCTTTCGCTCGTGGAGCTCAAGGAGGTCGTCCAGGCCATGCACGGGCTTGGCATCGCAGCCCCCATGAAACGATGATGCCGTCTGTCCGCTTCCCATGGCTCACCGGGATCACGCTGACCGCGTTTGCGCTCGTCGTACCGACCGTCGCGCAGGCTCAAGCCCCGAACGTGGACGCCGACGCGTGGCAGGTCTTTGCACTCGAACACGCGGCGTCGGAGGGCGTGCCGGCGTCTCGTCTGGTGGCGGACGCGGAGCCCACGGAGCGGGTGGAGATGTCATGGGGTTTCTTCGCGGTGGTCGGGCACGGGCACGTCGTACTGGTCGACACGGGCACGGACGCGCTCGCGTCACCCCGGCGTGAGACGCTGCAGCGACGATGGGGAGTCGTTCGCTCGGTGAGCGTCGTCGAGGCGCTGGCCCGGATCGGGATCGCGCCTGGTGCGGTCACCGACGTGATCCTGACGCACTACCACTGGGACCACTCCGAGGGGTTGATCCGGTTCCCGAATGCGCGGGTGCACGTACAACAAGCCGAGTGGCCGCGGGTCTCGGGCTGGGTGCGCAACACCGTGAGCGACGACCGCGTCCGGCCCTTCTCTCGTCGCACGACCGTCGCCGACTCGCTTCTCGTTCGGGTGGCCGGGGCACACACCCGCAACCATGTGTTTGTCGAGGTCCCGTGCGCTGACCGCCGGGTGATCATCGTGGGCGACGCGGTCTACTTGCCCCGCAACATCGACCCGGGGACCGCCGTGGCAGTCACGGGGAACACGGAGCGCACGGTACGAGACGTCGCCGCGGCGGTCTCCGAAGTCGGCGCCAACAACGTGCTGGCGGGACACGACCCGAGCCTCTACGCACGCTACCCCAGCGGGGTGGAGGGCGTCGCCGCGGTCTGCGCCCCGAGGACGACGGAGGACGTGCAGCCCTGAGCGTGAGCACGGCCTGGTACCCTCGCTGAATGCGGTCGCGTGACGAGGTGTACGCCGAGCTCTTCGGAGAGGTGCTCTCCGTGGCCCCCGACTCGGACGACGCGGTCCCTCACATCGAGGTGCGCCGCTACGGCATCGCCGTCGATGACGCCCCGGTCGACGTCTGGGTGACGTTCGGGATGAGCGACGTCGCGATGGAAGACGACGAGGGCGAGACGCTGCGTCGCGAGCTGATCTTCTACGCCGCGCCGGGCGCGTTCGACTACCAATACGGGCTGCATGCGATCGCGCACCTCCCATTCGAGAACGACACCTTCCTCGACTTCGACCACGCCGTGCAGCTGCTGGGTCACTTCTTCGTGCCCGGCGGGCTCGAGCTGCTGGCCGAAGACGCGGGCGACACCGTCGCGCTCCCCAATGTGTTCCTCACGGACACGCCCGTCGGAGAACACCAGCGCATCAGCGAGCTGCTCACGATGCTGGGCGACCCGGTCGAACTGCTGTGGGTACTGCCCATGTCGCTCGCCGAGCGCGACTTTCTTCGCACGCGCGGCCCCGACGCGTTCCTCGAGCTGCTCGACGAGCGCGGCCACCCGTTTGTGTTTCCCGAAGGCGGCCGCGTGAGCTACCTGTGAGCCATGTCTTCTGTTCCGCGCGGCGTCATCGAGCTCGGCAACGGCTTTTACAACTGCCGAGGCTCCTACAAGATCCGAGGGCTGATCGAGCTCGGCACCCAGTGCTCCCTCGTGCGACGAAGCAACGGGGAGTGGGTGTTTCTGGACACCTACACACTCGACGACGCGACGCGCGCTTGGGTGGAAGAGAAGACGGGCGGTCCCGACAAGGTCAGCGCCATCCTCAACCTGCACCCGTTCCACACGATGCACACCGAGGCCATGCACAACCAGTTCCCGAGCGCGCGGCTGTACGGTACCGACCGGCACATCGCGCGCTTCGCCGATCTTGCGTGGCAGCCCGAGCGCACGGAGTCGGAGGCGCTCCACGCGCTCTTCGCTGACGACTTCGACTTCTCGGTGCCGCCAGGCGTGCACTTCGTGCCGGACAACGAGAACCTTCACTTCGCGTCGGTCCTCGCGATCCATCGCGCCTCCAAGACGCTGCACGTCGACGACACGTTGCTCCAGGTTCGCATCCCCTGGTTCCTGCGGTGGTGGCCGAGCTTGTGGGGCACACGCGAGCTGACCCGCTTTCACCCGACGCTCGCGAAGGTGCTCGAAGAGCGGCCGGGCGCGGTCAGCGCCTTCCGGGAGTGGGCGGCCGACCTGGTCGAGCGCTGTGGGGACGTCGAGAATCTCGTCGCGGCACACTCCCGCGTGCTTCGTCCGAAGCGCGACGGCGGACCGCCCATCAAGGTTCGTGTGGCGGCGGCCTTCGCCAACGTCGAGAAGACCCTCGCCGCCCACCACGCGGTGCACGGATAGGTCGTGGCGACCACGGTTCAGCGTGTGCGCGAGGTCGAGAGCACCGATGGCCGCAGCCGTCGGGCGAGCCGCGAACTCACCCGCTGCATGAGAACGCGACCCGAAGACGCTCCCCCGTGGATCGCCCTTCTCGCGGAGATCGCCGAGGACTTCGACGCAGAAGGTCACCCGGCGCGTGCGAAGCGCATTCGGCGCCGACTGCGGAGCGACCTCAGCAAGCTCCCGCCCTCCATCGAGACGGCTGTGCTTCGGCTGCGCGCCTCGATCGGGGGGGACCGCGAGGCGGCCCTTCAGGCATTGTCGGAGCGCACGTTGGAAGGGCGCGAGGCTGCGCTCACCGCGGGTTGGAACGCGGCAAAGGCGTGGGCCCGGAACGACGGCGAAGCGCCGAAGAAGATGGAGCTGGCGTTCTACGCGTTGGGCGCGCAGATGCCCGCGGAGGACGATGCGCCGCGCCACCACGAAGACCTCGCGTGGCAGGCCGACCGCATCTCGCGCTGGTCCGATACGCTCGGTCGCGCCGACGACGCGGTCCGCTGGCGACGCGTCGCTCTCGCCTTCCTGACCCAAGCCGAACAGCGACCGCGGCTCCGCGCCACCCAAGCGCACCATGAGGAAGCGCTCGGCCGCATGCTGCTCCAGGAGGAACGATACGCCGAAGCGAGCGACACGCTGCGGGCCGCTCGAGGTCATGCCGATGGCGAGCACGCCACCCGCATCGAGAGGCTGCGCTCGGAAGCGGAAGCCAAGGCGCAGGCACGCCGGGACGAGTCCGGCCTGAAGTGAGCTCGAAGCCCCGTGAGGACGAGCGCACCCGAAACGACCGCGCGGGAGGGCGGCAGGTCGTATGGGTGCTGCTCTTCCTCCTCGTGCCGCTCCTCGCGCTCGGGATCTGGGCCGTTCACATCGGAGTGATCGTCGGTTCCTCGCTCGCGATCGGAGCGGCGCTGCTGCTGGCCTGGAGATGGCCGCACCTGCTGTTGCGCATCGCCATGGGCCGCTGGAGTGAGCTTCTCCCCGAGCCGGAACCGGGTACAAACGACGACGCGCGTCGAGTCGTGCAGAGCATGCAGGAAGGGGTCTCGCTCGAGGTCGCCGTCGCCGAGGCCTCCGGCGCCTCGCCCCAACTCCTTGCGCGCGTCGGTGTCGCGCTGATGGTCTTCGGCACAAGCGCCGCGGTGCTGTGTTGTGTCTACACCGACACCGTCGTGGCGCGGGGCCTCGACCCGATCGAGGCCCCGCTCGCCTGCTTCGGTGTGGCGTTCGTAGGCATGGTGCTCTGGTACCGAACCCTGTAGCAGCCCGTTGAAGAATCGACGTTGATGGATCGGGCACGCGACGCGCCGTCCTGGCCGCATGGCGTGACTACGAAATCCCCGAGGATTTTGGAGGAGCGACAGGCGGCCTGGGCGGTGGGTCCCGGGTTCGAGGCGCGGCACAACGGTTCTTTGACGGGCCGTTAGAGGCGCCTTCACCCCTTCACGCAGACGACCTGCCGGAGTGTGTGCACGACATCGACCAGCGCGCTCTGCGCCGCCATGACCGCGTCGATGTCCTTGTACGCGCCGGGCGTCTCATCGAGCACGCTCCGGTCCTTCCGGCACGACACGCCTTCGGTCGCCTTGACGTGGTCCTCGACCGTGAAGCGCTTCTTGGCCGCGGTCCGGCTCATCTTGCGCCCCGCGCCGTGGCTGCACGAGCAGAAGCTCTCGGGCTCACCCTTGCCGCGCACGATGAAGCTCTTGGCCCCCATGCTGCCAGGGATGATGCCGAGCTCCCCCTTGCCGGCACGCACCGCGCCCTTGCGGGTCACGATGACGTCCTCGCCGAAGTGGTGCTCGAACGCGACGTAGTTGTGGTGGCACTCGACCGCCTCGAGCTTGGCGTCGAAGCTCGGCAGCGCGTCGGACTTGCGCAGCGCGTCGACCACTCGCTTCATCATCAGCCGCCGGTTCTCGGCCGCGAAGGACTGCGCCCACGAGACCGCCTCGACATAGTCGTCGAAGCTCTCGGAGCCCTCATGCAGATACGCCAAGTCTCGGTCCGGCGGGCGGATGCCCGCACGCTCGAGCTCACGCTTGGCCATGGCGATGAAGTACTGCCCGATGCGGTTGCCCACACCGCGAGAGCCGCTGTGCAGCATCACCCAGACGCGGTCGACCTCGTCGAGGCACAGCTCGATGAAGTGGTTGCCCGTGCCGAGCGTGCCGAGGTGGTTGTGGAGGTTGCCCTTGCGCAAGCGCGGGTGCTTGTCCGCGATGCGTTCGAAGCCGTCGGCGAGCGTGTCGGCCCAGCTCTTCTCCACCGGCTTGGGGAGGTTTCGCCAGGCGCCGCGGTCGTTGCGGCCTCCGTTCGAGGAGCGCCCGTGCGGGACGGCTCGCTCGATGTCCGACCGCAACCCATCGAGGCCGTCCGGGAGCTGCGAGGCGTCGAGCGACGTGCGCACCGCCATCATGCCGCAGCCGATGTCCACACCGACCGCCGCCGGCACGATCGCGCCGACCGTCGGGATGACGCTGCCGACCGTCGCCCCCATGCCGAGATGCACGTCGGGCATGACCGCGACGTGGCGATGGATGAACGGCAACAGCGCGATCTTGCGGAGCTGCTCGCGGGCCTTGTCCTCCACCGGCACGCCGTGTGTCCAGGCCTTGATGGGGTGAAGGCCGCCGTGAAACGTCTCGTAGCTTTCGTGGGTCATCGTGCTGTCTCCCGCGCCCAGCTCGGGGCGCCGGCAACCTCCAACGCATCCTCCGTGCCATCGGCTCGAGGGGAGAGGGTCACAAGAACCGGCGGCCCCATCGCTATCTCACAGGATTGCTCTTATCCAAGTAGAGCGCCCACTCACCCATCGACAGACGGTATCATAAGGCGCCTTTCACGCAGCATCATGATGGGTCCTTCACGCTTCGACGAATCGGTCTTCGACGATGGCCTTCACGCCGTCCGCGCGGATGGGCCGGTCCTGTTGGTCACTCGGTCCAGCAAGGAGTTTGAGGACGTGGGCGCGCTCCAGAACGGGGCGGATGGATTGCGCACCGCGCTCGCTGGCAGGCCGCGATCGAGCACGGCCCTCGTGATCGATTTGCGCCAGGCGCGCGGCCGCACGGACCCCGCGTTCGAGGAGGTGTGGGCGCCGCTGCGACGGGAGCTGTTCTCGAGCTGGGCCGCGGTGGCGGTGATCTGCCAGACGCAGGTCGGCCGCATGCACGTGCAGCGGCACATGCGACAGGACGGGTTGGACTGGCACGTCGTGGTGGACGAGGCCGAGGCGTTCGCCCACGCCCGCGACGCGGTTCAGTCGACGATGCGGTAGAGGTTCACGAACTCCGCGCCGTCACGCTCAAGGCGCAGCGAAAAGCGGCGTGGGCGTCGCTGCAGCTGGCCATAGACTGCGAACGCCGAGGGGGGATCGACGAGCGAGTGGCCGTTGGCGGAGATGAGCATGTCCCCATTCCGCAGGCCGAGACGGTGGAACACGCTCCCGTGGGCGACCCGGTAGATTTTCACACCGACCACGCGGCCATCCTCTTCGTGGGGGATGGCCCAGGGCACTCGCATGACGGTGGGCGTGCGCTCCAGAACCCGGTCCACCAGCGCCCGCCGCACACGCCATTGGCGTGGCCCCGTCAGGGTGATGTCTCCTGTCCTCACGAGGGGCCGTGGCGGCAGGCGCACCTCCTCGGTTTCGGTAGGGCGCACCTCCGGAGGGGAGGGAAGCGGCGCCGACGCGCGGGCGGGCGGGGCTTGCACGGGGGTCGGAGCCGGGGTCGCGACCGACAGCGCCGACGGGGATGAACTCGGCTGCACATCCATCGCGCCGAGCTGACTGGTCGCGAAGAGGGACGTCGCCAGCATCGCGCCCCCCGCCGCGGCGCCGATCCCGTAGAGCAACGGGGTCTCGTCCCGCGGAGGGCACGAGGCGGTGACGACCCGACCATCGGAGCGACGGTGCAAGCGCAGAGGGGGCTGCGCCCCGGCGCCCGTGACCAACGTCTCGATCTCCCCCTCCGTCATCTTCGACAGATCGAACACATCGCGCTGACACCGGTTGCACCGCCGCACCGTGTCCGGGCCGAGCTCCGCGTCGGATGGGCCCATCCGGTCCCAGCGTTCGCGGCACTTCGTGCGCAGGCGGATGCGATCGATCGCGCGCTCGCTCCGCACCTTCAGCAGCTCGTCGAGGTGCAGCAGCTCGGCTCGAAGTCGCCTTCGATCCGTGGCGGCCTGCTCCGCCTGCTCGAGGGCGCGCGCCGTCTGTCTGCGCTCGTCCAGGAGTCGGCGTCGCCCCGACGGAGTTCGGTACGGATGCGTCTCGTCAAAACGTCGGGCCAAGAGCGAAGGCGAGGACAAGCTGTCGGGCAGCACCGGCAGCGAAGAGTCATGGGAGTCGGGCATTCTTGGGTTCCTTCGGATCGCGGAGTGGATGCCCAACTTCCAGAGCACGAGGCGTGCCGCCCGACCCGTCAGCCGAGTCGCCCGCCCTCGAGTCGCCAGACACGCACAGGAGAGCCGCGCTCCACCTGAAGGCGACGGCGGCGCGCGGCGCGATCCCGGTCGGCCTTCTTCGACGCGGCGAGGCGCACCCACTTGTGCTCGAGCAGCGCCCGCGCGAGGCGCCGGTTCTGGTGCTGTGAGCGCTCCGAAGAGACGCGGGCGCGGAGGCCGCTCGGCACGTGCACCGCGATCACCGCGGAGTCGGTCTTGTTCACGTGCTGGCCGCCGGCGCCTCCCGCGCGACACGTCTGGTAGCGCACGTCCTCCGGTTTGAGCGCGACCGGCTGGGTATCGAACGGCGCGCTCGTGACCCCAAAGAACCACCGCTTGCGCGCGTGCCGGCCTCGGCGCGGACTCCGGGCCACCACCGCGTGTGTGCCGAGCAGATCTGCTGGCACGCCGCCCTCCACGAGCAGCGCCGCGCTCCTGAGCTCCTCTTCGTGCACGGTCCCCACGACGGCGCATCCTCGGACCGCGAGCTCGGACGCGAGGGCCGCGGCGAGACGAGGCAAGAGGGGCCGCATGTCCACCGGGCCGAGACCCGTAGACACCGTCAGCAAGGTGCGCGGGCGGGTCATTTCTTCACCGTGAGCAGCGGAGACAGGCACGCGACGCGTCGCCCCGCACCCGCCTCTTCCAGCGCCTTCACCACCGGCTCGATGGCCTTGTACGCGTCGGGGTGCTCTTCGTAGAGCAGGCGGGTGTCGTCGCACAGCACGCGGCTCCCGAGCGCCGTGCGGGACAGCGCGCGCTTGGTGCGTTTCGCGCGCAACTTCTCGAAGGCCTCCCCGCGCGCCATGCGGCGACCGGCCCCGTGCGCGACGCTCGAAAGACAGGCCTCGTTGCCCCGTCCCTCGAGGACCCAGCTCGGCGCCCCGCGGCTGCCGAGCACCACCGTGAACTGGCCTGCGTGGGCGGGCGCCGCGCCCTTGCGGTGGAGGAACGTGTCTCCCTCGCGCTCCACGGTGTTGTGCACGATGTCGAACGCGGCGGCGATGCGGTGTGGTGCGCCGAGGCCCGCCGCCTGCATCAGCCGCCACGCGATGAGCACCCGGTTGGCGCGGGCGTAGCGAACCGCACCGCGCAGGTCCGCCAGATACGCCGGTGCGTCCGCGAGCCCGAGGGCGCCGGCCGATGCGTAGCGTCGGTGCAGCGCGGCGCCGAGGCCGCGAGAACCGCTGTGCACGAGCAGCACTTGCGCGTCCCGCCGAAGGCCCGCTCGCTTCGCGGCGGCGCGGTCGGTCGTCGAGGCCACGTGACTGACTTCGGCGAAGTGGTTTCCGCCACCGATCGAGCCGAGCTGTTCGGCGAAGCGCGGCTCGGAGAAGCCCGGTCCACTCGGCCCTGCGTCGTCCTCGAAGGCAGGGTGCGTGACCCATTCGGCCAGCGCCTCCGGTACGCCCGCCACACCGGCCAGGCCGCGCGGACCGCGATTCCAGACCGCTTCCAGCAATGGACCGGACGGCACGTCCGCAAGGACCGGGGTCGACCAAGCCCGCGTGACCCGCCGTTCGAGCAGATCCCCACGGGCACCGGCACGCCGCGCCACGAGGGTCAGCACGCCGCACCCGGCGTCGCTGCCCACGAGCTCGGGCCAGACGCGCTCCGTGAATCGAAACGCCGCGCCAATCGGGATGCCGCGCCCCGGATGAAGGTCCGGCATGCCGACCGCCTGGCAGCACCCGTCCCGCGAAGCGACGGACGCCAGCTGGTCCAATGCGTCGGACTCCATCCACACGGAGTCGGCGCCAAGCACGGTGATGGGAAGCGATGTCATGCCGCTCTCCTCAGCAGGCCGCATGCCAGCCCAAACCGCCAGCCGAGGAACGTCCCCCAGCGCGAATCGGTGCGAAACGCACCAACCTAGTGGTGACAGACGCACCAGATGTGGTGAACTTCGCATCATGCGCTTGCTGCTCACGTGGTCGGACCGCTCGGTGATCCGCGGGCCCCGCTCTCATCATCGGGACGCACCCTCCCCTCGTGATCGAGGCCCGATCGTTCGCCTGCTCGAGCAACCCGAGAGCCAGGATGCGTACGACGCGGCGTGGGTGCTCACGACGCCGCTGCAGCAAGAGGCGACCGACAGACTGGTGGCGGAGATGCGCGCGTTCGTTCCGGACGTGCAGCCGATCGTGTTGGACGTGCCCGACCCGTCGGACCACGCGCGGTTGTTTGCGGCGCTCATGCCGGTCGTCGACCGGGTATCGCCCGAGGCGCGGGTCACCGTGGTGCTCAGCGCCGGCACCCCGCAAGCGCAGACGATCTGGGTGGTGCTCGTCCAGTCGGGGCTGCTCGCGGCGCAGATGCTTCAGGTCGTTCCTCCCGCGTTTGTGCCCGACCCTCACCCCCGCGCCCTTCGCGAAGTGACGCTCGACATCGAGGGCTTCCCGGTCATGCGGGCGCTCCGCGAAGAAGTGCAGCAGCTTCGGGCGGACGTGGTGGCGCGGGGCGGCATGGTCGGACACAGCACGGCGTTGATGCGGTTGATCGACCGCGTGACACGTGTGGCGACCGCGCCCGTGCCCGTCTTGATCCACGGTGAAACCGGAAGCGGAAAGGAGCTGGTGGCGCGGGCGATCCACGACGCGAGCGGGCGGCGCGAGGGGCCGCTTCTGGCCATCAACTGCGGGGCGCTGAGCGCGGGCACGCTCGAGAGCGAGCTCTTTGGGCACGAACGTGGCGCGTTCACTGGCGCCGTCGGCCGGCGCCGCGGCCTCTTCGAGCTGGCCGACGGGGGCACCCTGTTCCTGGACGAGATCGGGGAGGCAGACCCGGCGGTTCAGGTGCGCCTCCTCCGGGTGTTGGAGACAGGTGTGCTCCGGCGCGTGGGCGGCGAGCGGGAGGTGCGCGTCGACGTGCGCGTGGTCGCGGCCACCCATCGCGACCTCCGCGAGATGGCGGGCGGCGGCCGTTTCCGGGAAGATCTCTACTATCGCCTGAAGGGAGCGGTCCTCGACGTGCCTCCGCTCCGCGAGCGCGCCGGGGACCTCCGCCGCTTGGTCCAGCATTTCCTCGGCCGCGCCGAGCTGCAGGTCACCCCGGCGGCGTGGGGCGCGCTCGAGTCGTACGCGTGGCCGGGAAACGTGCGCGAGCTCCGGGCCGAGGTCGCGCGATGGCGCGTGTTCTGCGACCACCGCGTGACCCTCGAAGACCTGAGCGACGAGATCCGCGTGGTGCCCTCGGCAGCCCGCTCTGTCCCCGACGTCGGCGCTCCAGTGCGTCTGCGAGACGCCGTCCGGGCGCTCGAGAGGCAGCTGATCGACGAGGCGCTCGAACGAACGGGACACAACCTCAGCCGCGCCGCGCGGGAGCTGGGCATCGATCGCAACACCCTCAAGCGCAAGCTTCGGTAGTTCGTTCCCAGTCCGTTCCCTGGCAGGCACACTAGAGGCATAACCTTCCTCCGCGCGACCGCCGTCTTCGCCCTCTTGTTCGCCACTGGCTGCGACTGCTCCGGCGACACCGGCAGCGGGACGCCGTGCGGCAGCGATTCCGAGTGCCCGGCGGATGAGCAGTGTGTGGACGAACGCTGCCAGCGCCGGCCGGACGGCCCGGATGCCGGGGATCGCAGCGACGCGGGCGGGATGGACAGCGGCACGGGCATCGACGCTGGCGATGTGGCGGACGGAGGCTCCGACGCGGGCTCCGACTCGGACGCAGCCTCGGACGCGGGCTGCGGTGGGGAGAGCGTGCCCTCGACTACCGCCCGCCAAACGTGCTTCTGATCTTCGACCGCTCGTGCTCCATGCGACGCCGCCTGGACGAGATAAGCGAGTTCGGCACTGGCCCGGACGACGCGCGCACGCGCTGGACGGTGGGTCGAGACGGCCTGCTCGGACTGGTGTCGCGGTTCCCGACGCGCGTGTTCTGGGGATTGATGGCGTTCCCCGATGCGCGCGAAGGATGCGGCATGCCGGTCGAGGCGGAAGTCCCCCCGGGCCCGGGGACCGCCGGGGCGATCGACGCGATGCTACGGACGGACAACATCCAGCCCTTTGGGCTCTGCGGGTTGGACAACGCCGATACGACGACGCAGCCGCGCGAAACGCCGACGGCGGACGCCCTCAACGGCGCGCTCGCGCTCAGCGAGCTGTCGGACCCGATGCGCGCGAGCTTCGCGATCGTCGTCACGGACGGAGGCGTGACGTGCGATGTGAGCAACGAGGAGCTGCAGACCCTCACCGACTCGCTGGTCACGGCGGGCATCCCAACAGCGGTCGTCGGCTTCACCACGGGCGCGTCGGTCGACTCGCTCGAAGCGATCGCGTCGCGCGGCGGCCTCGTCAACCCGGCGGGGCCTCCGAGCTACTACGTCGCGGACGACGCCAGCTCGCTCGACAGCGTGTTCGACGCCATCGCCTCACGGGTCGTGAGCTGCATCATCCCCCTGAGTTCGACCCCACCCGACCCGGACGCCTTGTTCGTCAACGAGAACGATGTGCCGCTCGCCCAAGACGACACAGACGGCTGGTCCTACGACGCTGGGGGCAACACGCTGACGCTCAACGGGGCTTCGTGCGGCCGGCTGCGCAGCGGGGAGACGACGCGGCTGGCGATCTCGTTTGGATGTGTGCCCGTCGCGTGTGTCCCGATGGACGAAGTCTGCAACGGCTTCGACGACGACTGCGACGACACGGTCGACGAAGGCTGCCTGATGTAGTCGAAGGCTCGTCGGTCAATCCCCGAGCACGTAGCCGAAGATCAGCGGGGCGACGATGCTCGCGTCGGACTGGATCATGAACTTCGGCGTGTCGACCTCGAGCTTGCCCCAGGTGATCTTCTCGTTCGGGACCGCGCCCGAGTAGCCCCCGTAGCTCGTGACCGCGTCGGAGATCTGCGCGAAGTACCCCCAGTACGGCACGCGCTCCATCTTGAGGTCCTGCACCATCGTCGGGACCGCGCAGATGGCGAAGTCCCCCGCGATGCCGCCCCCGACCTGAAAAAAGCCGACGCTCGGGTGCCCTTCGGGGGGCTTGTTCTCACCGCGGTACCCGCTGTTCTGGATGTACCACTTCATCAGGCTCGCGAGCTGCTCGGTGCCGGTCTTCACGCAGCCATGGTCGGGCAGGTCGCCGCGAAAACACGCCGCCGCGAACATGTTGCCCGTCGTCGAGTCTTCCCAGCCCGGCGTGTACACGGGGATGCCCTCGTCCTTCGCCGCGAGCATCCAAGAATCGCTCTTCGGGATCTGGTAGTGCTCGGCGAGCGTCGGGTCGCCCAAGACGTCGAACAGCATCTCGCTCGGGAAGCGGCGCTCGCCCTCGGCGGAGGCCTTCTTCCACCGCGCCAGCAGCCGCTCCTCGAGGTGCCGCATCACGGTCTCCGGGATGCAGGTGTCGGTCACCCGGTTGAAGCCCCGGTCGTAGAGCGCCTTCTCGTCGTCCGCGCTCAAGGCCCGCCAGTCGTCGATGATCTCGTACTCGTTCGCCGCGAGCAGGTTGAACACGTCCTCCTCGAGGTTCGCGCCCGTGCAGCAGATCGCGTGCACTTTGTTCTCTCGGATCATGCGGGAGAGGATCCGGCCGATGCGCGCGGTGCTCATGGCGCCGGCGAGCGTCACGAGCATTCGTCCCCCGGCCGCGAGGTGCGCCTCCCATGCCCGTGCCGCGGCCACCACTTCACGACTGTTGAAGTGCAGGTAGTGATGGTCCATGAACTCGCGGACTGCGCCCATCGTGTGTCCTCCCGGTGCCCGATCGTACCGTGTCAGCGGCCGCCCGCGCCGACCTCGTGCGGTGGCCGCTGCATCATCTCTTGCAGCCGCTCGGTGAAGTCCGACTCGGGGAAATCACGCCGGAACTCGTAGTAACGACGCTCCGCTTCGGCCACATGCTCGAGCAGGACGAGCGCCTCGACGGTGTAGGCCTCGCGCTCCTCACGCAGCACACCTTGCGGATACTCCTGGCGATGATCGCGCAGCACCCCGAGCGCCTCCGAGGGATGCTCCGTGACGAGGTCGCGGGCGCGCGCGAGGTAGCGCATCTCAGCGCCCAGCTGCTGCATGCGCGGGTCGTCCCGGGGCGGAGGGCGCGGCGGCGGAGGCTGAGTCGCGAGGTCGGGCACCGTAGGCAGGTCGGGCCGGAAGTCGGGGTCCAGGTCCGCCGGCGCGCGCGGAGCATCCGCGATCTCGAGGCCCCCGACCGCGTCGCTCGTCTCCGGGGTGCGGTGCGTCGGCACAGACGAGCTCGTCTCGGCCACCGGCGCCGAGGAGCCGTGCGTCGCCGCCGCCACGCCGCCCGCCAAGAGCGCGATTCCGAGAAGGCCCCCGTAGAGAAGCCGGTCGCCGCCGTTCGCCATCAACGGCGCAAACGTGGCACGAAGCGCGCCCCACGCGCATCTCGAAAACGCCACCCTGTGCGCAAGCGCCGCCTGCATGTCTGCGGCGCATTTCGACCGGCTGCTTGCCAGCCGCCGAGGGGCGCCCCAAACCGGGGCCGTGGGCCGTCCTCCCATGCCTCGGTTCGCGCGGCCCCTCCTCGGGCTGCTCTGCCTATGGGGCTGCGGTCTACTCGGCTGCGGCGGAGAAGCGGAGGCGGAGTCCCCGCGCGAACGCCCGCCCGCCCGGGTCGAGGTTCAGTCGGGGCGAACAGGCGTGCTGGAGGTCGAGCATGTGTACCTCGGCTCGGTCCGTTCGGTGGCGCAGGCCCAGCTCGCCGCGGAGCTCGCAGGGCGGGTGCAGGCGGTCGAGGTGCGCGTCGGCGACCGGGTCACCGAGGGCCAGCTGCTCGTCCGCATCGACGGGGACCTGGCGGCGGCCGACGTCTCCGCCGCCCGCGCGAACGCGGCGCGTTCCCAGGCCGAGGCAGACCAGGCGGCCAACGACGCGGAGCGTTTCGACGAGGCCGGCGCGCGAACGGTGGCCGAGGTGGAGATCGAGCGCGCGCGCAGCCAAGCCGGGGCGCTGTCCGCGGCGCGAGACCGTGCGCGTGCGGAGCTGTCCCGCGCTCGGCAGACCCTTCAGCGCGCCCGTGTAGTGGCGCCGTTCGACGGCGTGGTGAGCGCGCGGCGCGTGGACCCGGGCGCATGGGTCGCGGCGGGCACACCGTTGCTCGATCTGGTCGTCGAAGACCGGACCGAGGTCTTCGTTCGCGTCGAGCCACGGGCCCTCGCGGACGTCGAGGTCGGCCAGTCGGCCACCCTCTCGAACGGCGAACACGAAGCGAGCGCATCCGTCGCCGGCGTCGTGCGCGCGCTCGACCCAGCGACCCGCACCGGCCAGCTGAGGCTACGACCGACCGGCGATGCGACATGGCTGCTGCCCGGGGAAGCCGTGGACGTGCGCATCACGCTCTCGCGGGACGGTGAAGGGCTGGTCGTGCCGCGCGACGCGCTGGTGCCGGGGGTTGCGGAGACCCGACTGTTCCGCGTGCGGGATGGCGCCGCCGAGCCGATCACAGTGACCGTGCTCGCGCGGGGCGTCGACGAAGTGCGGGTCGTCGCGGAAGGGCAAGGAGACGACGACGCGCTGAGCCCCTCCGACCAGATCGTCGTGCGCGGAAACGAGCGCCTTCGGCCCGGCCAGTCCGTCCAGATCACGCCGGCGTCCGGAGAAGAGACCACGCCCCGATGAGCGAGCCGCGCGCGGGGCTCCTCCGGGTGGCGGTGGAGCGCCCGGTGACCGTGATGGTGAGCGCCATCCTCCTCGTGCTCTTCGGCGCACTCGCCGTCTTCGACCTGCCCATCCAGCTCACCCCCGACCTCAGCAGCCCGACGCTCACCGTACGCACGCGCTGGATCGGCGCGTCGCCCACCGAGATCGAGAGCGAGATCCTCGAGCCACAAGAGGACGCGCTCGAGGACGTGCCGGGTCTCGTCGAGATGCGCAGCACCGCCAACCCGGGCTCGGCGTCGCTCACGCTGGAGTTCGAGGTCGGTGCCGACATCGAGCAGGCTCTGGTCCGCGTGACCAACCGGCTCACCCAAGTCTCGGGCTACCCGGAGGCCGCCAACGAGCCCTCCGTCGAGACGTCGGACAGCGCGGGGCCGCCGCTCGCGGTGATCGCGGTGCGAAGCCAGACCGGCGCCCCGGTGGCCGCGTACCGGACCTGGCTCGAACAGGAGATCCTCCCGGAGCTCAGTCGGGTCGAGGGCGTCGGCGACATCAACCACATCGGCGGGCAAGACCAGGTCTACGCCATCGAGTTCGATCCGCGCGCCTTGGCCGCCCGCGGCCTGAGCGTGCCGACCTTGGCCGCGCGGGTACGCGACGAGCTGCGCGACGTCTCCGCCGGCGACGTGACGCTCGGACGGCGGCGCCTGCTGGTGCGCACGATGGCGGTGGACCCGGAGCCGTCCGCGCTCGAGCGGATCGTGCTCGGCGCGGGAGAGGACGGAACGCCGATCCTACTCGGCGACGTAGCGACCGCGCGGCTCGGGCTTCGCGACCCGAGCGGCGTGGCGATGAGCGACGACCGGCCCTCGATGGTGCTGCTGCTCTCGCGCGAGGCCGGCACCAACGTACTCGAGGTCACCGAGAACATCCGTCGGCGCGTCGAGGTGCTGAACGAGAGCCGATTCCAGCCCGAGGGCCTCGAGTTCGAGGTGCTGAGCGATCAGGTCGCGTACATCCAGGGCGCGCTCGACCTCGTGCAGCAGAACCTCCTGCTCGGCGCGGTGCTGGCCATCGTGGTCTTGTTCCTCTTTCTTCGGAGCTTCGGGGCCAGCGCGATCGTGAGCGTGGCCATCCCTGTCTCCGTGTTCGGCACGGCGCTCGGCATGACCGCGCTGGGGCGCTCCGTGAACGTGGTCTCGCTGGCGGGCATCACGTTCGCGATCGGGATGGTGCTCGACAACTCGATCGTGAGCCTCGAGAGCATCGACACCTGGCGGCAGCGCGTCGACGATCCAAAGGAGGCCGCCTACCGCGGGATCCGTGACGTGTGGGGCGCGCTGCTCGCGTCGACCGCGACCACCGCCGCGGTGTTCGTGCCCGTGATCGCCTGGCAGGGCGAAGTCGGCCAGCTCCTCCGTGACGTGGCCATCGCGATCAGCTTTGCGGTCGTGACCTCGCTCGTCGTCTCGGTCTGGGTCATCCCCGGACTCGCCAGTCGCGTGCTCCGCACGAAGCCCGCCCAGAAGACGGCCGTCTCCGCAGTGCGTCGCAAGGTCGGCGGCGCGGTCGCGTGGCTGAGCCGGTCGGTGCCGCGGAGTCTAGTGACGGTTGGGCTCGCGACCTCGGTCTGCTCCGCCGCGGCGCTCGCCCTCCTGCCCCCGCTCGAGTACCTGCCGAAGGGCAACCGAAACCTCGTCTTCGGGATCTTGGTCCCGCCGCCGGGCACGGCCGTCGTGGAGCTCGAGCGAGTCGGTCGCCAGGTACAGTCCGAAGTGACCGCGCACACGGGACGCGCAGTCGACGGGGCGCCTGCGATCGGGCGGAGCTTCTTCGTCGGCAGCCCGCAGCGCATCTTCGCCGGAGCGACCGCCGAGGACCCGAGCCAGGTCACGGGCATGCTCGGCTACCTTCGGGGTGTTCAAGGCCAGATCCCCGGGTTCATCTCGTTCGCGACCCAAGCGTCGCTGTTCGGACGCGCGGGAGGCAGCCGGAGCATCGAGGTGAACCTCTCCGGGAGTGACCTCGGCACGCTCACCCAGCTCGGCGGCCGGATGTTCGGCGCCCTCCGTGAGGCGCTGCCCGGCGCGCAGGTCCGCCCCGTTCCGTCTCTCGATCCCGGGGCGCCCGAGCTCCGCATCCGGCCGCGGCGCGCCGAGGCGGCGGGGCTCGGCGTGAGCACGGCGGCGCTCGGCCTGACGGTCGACGCCTACGTGGACGGCGCAACCATCGGCGAGCTGGGCCCTGAGGGCAGCCCGGAGCTCGATGTGCTCCTTCGCGCCGTGCGCGCAGACGGCAGCCGCGTCTCGGATCCGGAGTCGCTGCGGAGCGCGCCGGTCGCTGTGTCGGAGGGCGTCGTGGTACCCCTCGCGGCGCTCGGGACATTGTCCGAGGAACTCGGGCCCACCGTCATTCAGCGCATCGAGCGCCGGCGCGCCATCACCCTGCGCATCGCTCCGCCGGACGACATCGCGCTCGAGGACGCGCTCGCGATCGTGCGCAACGACGTGCTCGCCCCGCTCCGTGAGGAAGGCGCCATCGGCCGCGGGGTCGAGGTCGACATCGCCGGCGCAGCGGGGGACCTCGAGGTCGCCAAGGGGCAGTTCCTCGCGGTGCTGCTGCTCGCCTTGATCATCAGCTACCTGCTCATGAGCGCGCTCTTCGAGGACTTCCTCGCGCCGGTCGTCGTGCTCTCCACGCTTCCGCTCGCCGCCGCTGGAGGGGTCATCGGCCTCCGGCTCGTCGACACGCTGATCGCGCCGCAGCCACTCGACCTGATGACGGCACTCGGATTCCTCATCCTGATCGGCGTGGTCGTCAACAACGCCATCCTCGTGGTGGACGGCGCGATCGCCAGGCTCCGGGAGGGCGATGTTCTTGGGGACGCCATCCGTGAAGCGGTCGAGCGGCGGGTGCGTCCCATCTTCATGACGACGCTGACCTCCTTGGCCGGGCTGATGCCGATGGTGCTGCTGCCGGGCGCGGGCTCCGAGCTGTATCGCGGGGTTGGGGCGGTCGTGCTCGGCGGGCTGACCTTGTCGACGCTTCTGACCTTGTTTGTCGTCCCGTGCTTCTTCGGGCTCGTCTGGCGCGTGCGGGCCGTCGTGCGGCCCGCGCGCTGACCCGGTCGCAGCCGAGGAGCGCGAGAGACACGAGCGCGACGCCGATCCGCGGGAGCACCGTGGTCGAGGCGTTCACCGATCGAGGCGGTACCAGTCGCCCTCGAAGTCTTCCTGTGTTCCGAAGAGGTACAGCGCGCCGCTGGTGGGCTCGATGTCGAAGGCGTAGTCGGTGTTGCTCGTGTCGATGACGACCCCCAAGTAGCGGGCCGCCCCGTCCGGGTCGCCGATCACGTGGATCGAACCTTGGCTGTCGCGCAGGTACAGGTAGGTCTGCGTCGGAGACGTGTACACCCGCATCGGTGTGCCGAGCGTCCCCAGCGTGGAGAGAGGCAGGATCAGCTCGGGCGTGGTGATCGTGTCGGCCGCGAGCGCCGCGCGCGCCACCCGGTAGATGCCGCGCGTCGAGGAGGACGACGAGGTCGCACCCGACATGAAGAAGTGGCTCGGCGTCACGGCCAAGCCCGCCGTCTGGTAGATGGTGTCGACTCGCCCCACCACGACCGGCGCCGCGGGGCTCGTCGTGGCCAGCTGGTAGATGGGGAAATCCCGCGTCGCCGAGGAGCTGCCCTCGCGCACGATGGTGAAGAACGCGTCTCCGTCGTGCGCGAGCCCATACGTGTGCTCGGGGTAGTCCGCGCCCGGGTCCATGATCTCGGGGTCCCAGACTCCCGCGTCGTTCGTAAACCGGAAGAATCGCGACCCGCTCGAGCTCTGCTCGAGCGAGTAGAGCGCTTCCCCGATGGCGAGGGCGCTGCGTCCCATCGTGCGGCCGTCCACGTCGAAGCGGATGGACGCGCGCGTGCCGCCCGCGACGGGCGCCTGGATCAAGCCGGCCGTGCCCATGTTCTGATAGAGCGTGGTCGGCGTCGCGGCGAGCCAGTCGTCACCCGTGATCGGGAACCCGGCGAACAGCGACCCCTCGAGGTTCGGCGGGGCGATGTCGAGCCGAGTCGGGGGCGAGAGCCCCGGTCCGTCGTACGCGATCGACGCGATATCGAGGCCGGTGACGCCAGAGCTCGACTCCACGGCAACGCAGAGACGCGTGCCGACGGGCGCGAAGCGGGCGAGCGGCTCGGTGGTCGCATCGTCCAGGCACCCGCTCTCAGCGCCGCTCGCCGCATTGATCAGGGCGGTGACCCCTTCGCCAACGGTGCGCACCTGGGTGATCCCCTCGGTCGTGTCGAAGGCATACCAGGTCACATCGGAGCCCGCCGGAAGGCAGCTCGGAGCGAAGTAGCGGCCCGGATGGGTGGGCGTGACGGCCACGCTGCTGCCCGGGCTGATGGGGATGGCGGTCGCGCAGCTCGAGCCTGCGGTCGCGGGCGCGGGGAGCTCGCGGACCTCGACGCGTGCGCCGCGGAAGAACGAACTGCTGCTCGTGCCGGCCAGCCAGATGTAGACGGGGCCCGCGGGCGCGGCGGCGCTGAAGCGCTCGGGGTTGGCCGAGCCGATGAAGCTGTCGCAAGCCGCGCTCACGCCCCCCGCGTCGGCGCGACACGCCCCGTGGAGGATCTCCATCGCGAAGCCGCCGGAGGCGCCGAGCAGCTGCACGTCCAGCACGGTGTCGGCCGCGGCCTTGTCGAACTGGATGACCACATCGCCGAAGGGCTCGTTGTCGCAGGAGATCGCTGCACCGGGCAGATTGCTCCGGGAGATGTCGAGCGAGTTGTTCGTGGCTGCGGGGAGGTCCCACACGTGCGGCTCGTCCGGTCCGCCGGGCGCGGTGTAGGACGCGCTGCTCGTGTCGTAGGGGTCGCCGCAAGCCTCACCCTCCGGGATCGACTCGACTTCCTCGATGCCGACGTCGATGTCGAAGGGAGAGCCGTCGGCGGTGGAGAACCACAGGTAGTAGTCCCCCGCCGGCACGTCGAGGAGTTGGTCCACGGTGTCGTGGCCCGTCATGCAGACTTGCCTCGCCGCGGCGGCCGTCGCGTCGCGCGGATCGCAAACGCCCGAAAGGACATCGACGTTGACCCGGTTCGACACATCGAAGGTCATCACGCGCAGCGCCGCGCCGCCGGGGGAGCCCAGTGCGGGGGTCGTCTTCCGATACAGGATGACGGCGTCGGTCTCCGCGATCCCGTTGGGGTCGCAGACGCCGCTGCCGTTGTTGCGGGTGCGCTGCTCCCGCGTGATCTCGAACAGCGCACGCCCCGCCGCCACGCTGTCCGCGTGCTCGATGAGGAGCGGGGTCGCGCACGACTCGCCCGTCGGGCGCGCGATCGAGAAGTCGAGCACCCCATCGACGAGGTACTCGTCGGCGGTCGAGACGCTCGTCCCCGACAAGTCCGCCAGTCCGCTCAGGCCCACCTGGTAGGTGCGACCGGAGACGAAGGCTCCAGCGTCGATCGCGAGGACCGTCCCACCGGCGCCCCACGTCCCGATGGCCATGCTCGTTCGCCCGAGGTCGTCGGTGAGGGTGACCTCAGCGAGCGCCGTGTCCATCGCCTCGCTGAAGGCGAGCTCCACGCCGGCGAAGGGAAGAGGCGCGTCGGTCGCGCCCTCGACCGGCGAGCTGGCGGCGACATAGGGCACGAAGAGGTCGACCCCCGTGGTGAAGTCGAGCACCCCGTCGCCGAGACCCGGACCGGGCGCCAGCGCGTTCCCTGCGGCATCCCGCATTCCCGTGAGGTCGAGGGCGTGCGTCGCCTCGGTCTGCGTGACCCCGGAGATGGCCACACGCGCGTGCAGCGCGTCGTCCCAGGTGACCACGACATCTTGATCGGCGCCGCCGCCGACGGAGAGGGGCGCCGAGACGATCGAGGTGTCCATCGCCTCGTCGAACTCGAGGGTGATGCTCCCGGCGAGGCTCTCGACCAACACGTCGACCTGCCCCTCGTTGGGAGTGGAGGCGACGAGCTGGGGCGCTTCGTCGTCCGGCCGGGTCGTGAAGTCGAGCGCGCCGTCCTCGAGCACAGGTGCGGGGTCGAAAGGGTTGCCGTCGCGGTCTTGAAAGCCGGCGAGCACCAAGCGGTAGGCAGTGTCGTTGGTCAGCCCGGTCACCCCGACGACCACTTCGCTCGCGGACCAGACGGGGTCTTCATCGACCAGCGCTGCGCTCCCACCTTCGAGGGTCAGGGTGCCGGCGGCCTGATCCATGGGCTCGCTGAATCGCACCCGGATCGCGGTAAGCCGCGCGGAGATGTCGTCGCCGCCTTCGCCGGGCGTGGTGGCGACGACCTCCGGCGCGACGTCGTCGGCGGTCGTGAAGCGCACCACGGCCGGTCGGTCGAGCCGGTTGCCAGCGAGGTCCGTGAGGTCGTCGTCGATCCGGACCTCGACCTCGCTGGACGGCGGCCACCCGTCAGTAAGGAAGATCCGGAGCCTCGCACCATCGACCTCGGGGTCGAGGACGAGGTCCTCGCCCTCCACCGCGACTCGGACCGTCCCGGCGACCACCGCCTCCGAGAAGGTCGCCTCGAACACGGTCGCGCGGGCCACGCCGCTGGCGCCTTCGGCCGGAGAGGTCGAGAGCAGCGTCGGGCGGGTGCGGTCGGGAGCCGGCCCGGCGTCAGGAGTGAGGTCCCCTCCATCCGGATCGGGAGTCTCGCCATCGCAGGCAACCATCCCGAGGCCCGTCATGAAACACACAGCGAGGAGAAGGCGCGGATGGCGCAGGGTCGCAGAGCGCAGGGTTGGACGGCGCGGGGTTGGAAGGCGCAGGGTTGGACGGCGCATCATCGGATCTCCACGAAGTTGCCGGTGCTGACGGATGTGGTCTCGAACAGGACGAGGGAGGGCACCGACTCATCGATGGCCAGCCCGAAGTCCGAGCTGCCGCCGATCTCGGCGACGAGGCCGGCGTACACGGGGCTGCTGGTGGTCGCAGCGAAGACCGCGTGCACACCGCGCGGGGCGCGGGTGGAGCGGAAGTAGAGGATGTCGCGCGTGCCGTCGTAGACGATCGACCCGTTGGTGCTCGAGAACGACACCAGGTCGGGCGGTACGAGGAGCTCGGGCGGAGCCGTGACGTCGGCGAGCGGCACCCGGTAGACCGAACGGCCCTCTGCGTCGGTCGTGGCAAGGACGAAGATCCAGGGGTCGGCGGCAGCGACCGCGACGACCGCCTCGAGGGTCGCGCTCTGGCCGAGCACGGTCATCGGACCGGGAGCCGTCGACGAGGCGCGATAGAACGTGGTCGGCGCCGAGCTGACGTTGTCGCTCACCGCGAGAAAGTCCGTCGTCCCCGAGATCCGTCCGAGGCAGTCGATGTCGAGCGCGTCGTCGTACGCCGTGCCCGTGTCCCATGCCGTCGCCCCGAAGGCGCCCGTGGGATCGACCACCCGGAAGAGGCGCTCGGGTCGCGACGACACACTGGTCTCGTCGATCGTGAACACGGCCTCTCCAAACGCGACGCCGCCCCGGCCGAGCTGGTAGCGATCGAGCGCGGCGAAGTCAGCGACCGCGCCGCCGGCGCGGGGGGCGACCACGAGGCCGGCCGCGCTCGTGGAGTTGAGCGCGACGCCCATGTAGATCTGAGTGGGTGTGATCTCGAGCCACTCCTCGTTGGTGATCGAGCGCTCGCTCCCCGTGTCCGTGAGGGGTCGACCGATCTCGAGGTCGGTGATTGAGCCCCCGTCGACGCCCTGCCAAGGCAGCTCGGCGATCGCGATGGCGGTGATGCTCGGGTTGCTCGGTACCGCGACGCAAACCTCGGATCCGACGGGTGCCCGCCGCGGCACGCCGACCCCGCTTCCGTTGTCCACGCAGGCGAGCTCGCTGCTGTCGAGTGCGTCGATGAGGGCGAGGGGAGCAGCCGCCCCCACCAGGGAGACCAGGTTGAGCTCCGCGGTCGTCGTGTAGCGATACCAGGTGACGCCGACGTCATCCGCCGCGCAGCTGGGCGTGAAGTAGCGCGTGCTCGCCGTCGGGGTGATCGGGTTGCTCATCCCAGGGGTGATCGGGATGGCGGTGGCGCAGGTCTCGCCGGCGGCCGGGTCGATCTCCTCGACGGTGACCACCGTGCGGAGGAGCTCGACCTCGGTGTTGTTGGCCGCAAGCCAGACGTAGTAGTCACCGGCGTCGCCCGCGACCTGGAACGACTCCGGGTCGCGGATTCGGCCGGGACATGCCAGCGTCGCGGCGCTCGAAGAGTCGCAGCCGTCGAGCACCGCGACGTTGGTCCCCGCCCGGTTGAAGACGCCGGAACCCGACTCGGCGGGGAAGGGGTCGATCTCGACGTTGAGGATGCTGCCAGCGCGGGCCTTGGTGACCTGGACAACGGCATCTGGGCCGTGATCCGTCACGCACTCCATGCTGCCCTCGCCGCGCGTGGCCGTGCCGAAGTTGGAGGACTGCGAAGAGGAGCCGGGGACGACCCAGCGCTGTGTGTCCGTCGCCGGTGCGCTGTGGTTCGCCGAGGCGCTGGTGTAGGGAGCGCTGCAGCTCTCGCCTTCGGGGACGGCCGGAATCTCTTCAATTCGGAGCGTGGCGCCTTCGAAGTCCTCCGAGTTCTCGTTCGAGACCCAGAAGTAGTAGGTGCCTGCCGGCAGATCGAGGTACTGGTCCCAACGCGGGCGCTGGGTCAGGCAGACCTCGCGCGCGGCGAGACCCCCGCCGACCGCATCAGGGTCACAGACGCCGCGGAAGACCTCGAGCTGAACACCGTTGAAAGCGTTCGGGCTCGTGGCGGTGATGCGGAGCGCCGCGCCGCCGCTGGCGACGTCGGCGCTGGTCTTCTCATAGACGATCACGCCGCTGTCCACGTTGCTCACGGCGCTGCAGCTGGGCGCACCATCCGGCTCGGAGAACTGCCCGCCCACGAGCTCCCAGACCATCGCCGCGCCATCGGTGGTCGCGGTCGTCACGTCGAGCGGGTCGGCGCAGCTCTCACCGGTCGCCTGCCCCGTGGTGAAGTCGAGCGCGCCGTCCATGAGGTACGGGTGCGACGTGTCGATGGGGTTGCCGGAGACGTCTTGGAACGCCGCGAGGTCTATGCGGTACGAGTTCGCGGGCGCGAACCCGTCGAGCGGCAACGTCAACCGGGTGCCGGCGGCGTTCCAGGTGCCGGTGATCGCAACCGCGGCGGCGCCGTCGTCCAGCGACACATCGGTTGCGGTGACGTCCATGGCCTCGGAAAAGAGGACCTCGACGGCCGGCAGCCTCGTCGAGACCCCGGTCGAGCCCTCGCTTGGAGTGGAGAAGACGACGAACGGCGCCACCGCATCCGACGAGCTGGTCGTGAAGGTCAGCGCGCCTTCGACGAGCATCACCGTTCCGTCGAGCGGGTTGCCCGCCGCGTCGGCGAACGCGGAGAGGTCCACCTCGTGCTCCGCGTCGGCGAGCACGCGGCCGCCCGCGTCGAAGCGGATCGAAGTTCCGTCCGGACTCCAGTTGCCGGTGAGGGTGCCGACCGCGGTTCCGGCTTCATACGGTGCGGTACGCACGCTCGTGTCCATCGGCTCGCTGAAGGTCACGTCGATGGCGCGCAGTCCCGCGACGTTGACATCCGCCTGGCCGGAGGTGGGATTGGAGTCCGTCACGGTCGGCGCGGTCGTGTCCGCGACCGTCGTGAAGTCGAGAACACCGTCTCCGAGCACGGGGGCCGGGTCCAGCGCGTTGGCGCTGCGGTCCTCGAAGCCCGTGAGCACCAGACGATAGGTCACGGCGTGGGCGAGCCCGGTGATCTCGACCCGTATCTCGCGGTCGGAAGACCACGCGGCCTCCCCGAGCTGGCCGCCGCCCTCGAGACCGAGCGTGCCGAGCAGCGGGTTCATCGGCTCGCTGAACGTGAGCGAGACGGTCAGCGGATCCGTCGGGAGGTCGGACGCGCCCTCTCCCGGAGTGGCCTCGGTGACCTCGGGGGCGCCGTCGTCGTTCGTCTCGAACGCGAGCGCGTAGCCATCCTCCTGCGTGTTGCCGGCGAGGTCCACGAAGCCGGTCACCGAGACGTCGATCTGCGCACCCCCCGGCCAGGGATCGGACGGCGTCACGGTGAGCACGTCTCCGTCGGCGTTGGGCGCCGCGGCCTCGAGAGGGATCGCTCCCCCCGGACCCATCGCCGTGATGGCGCCCGAGGCGGGGTCGATGGCCTCACTGAACCGGAGCTCCAGCGCCTGGGTGCGTTCGACCAGGTCTTCGCCGTTTCGCGGACGCGACGACGTGACCTCCGGGGCGTCGGTGTCGAGCGTCCCCGCGTCGGAGCCCGAATCGGTCCCCCCGTCCTCGATCACCGGCCCCGCGTCCTCGGGGTCCTCCGTGCCATCGCACCCCACGGCCCATACCGCGACTGCGATCGCGAGAGCTCCGACCATCCGATTGCTGCGCATCCTGCCTCCCGGGCGTCCGACGGGACGCCTTCGGTGCCGCAGTGTTCAGCCGAGCCGAAAACGGCTCAGATGAAATGCAGATTGTCGCCGCTGCCCGCCTTCGAGGTCCCGTCGGTGTTGGCCATCAGGCGCGGGGTCCATCGGGCTACCCGAAGTCCGGCAGCTCGATTCGCGGGGGCACGAGGAAATAGACCGTTCGGGCGTCGAGGGTGGACCCGTCGCCGCGAACGGTGAGGCGGGCGCGGAAGATCTGTGGGCTCGACCCGGGCTCGATGACGTCGTTCTCACGCGGGACGACGTCCCAGCAAACCGGAGTGCCGGGCAGCAGTGACGGGAAGGCGTCGCGGAAGCCGTCGCCGTTGGTGTCCGCGCTCGACGTCAGCGCGGTGCAGTCGCCCTCGCCGGAGACGTTGACTTCGACATAGTCGATGAAAGGCAGCGCGTCGCCGTCGTCGCCGGGCAGGTCGGCCGCCGCGATCGAGACGAAGACGGGCACGTTCTGGGCGATGTTCCGGATGGCGCGCGTGGTGGCGCTCGTTACCGCCGCTTCGCTCCCTTGTACGTAGAGCGCCTCACCCAGCGAGTCGACGCTGTTCGACGCCGTGGCGACCGCGCGCAGATCCGTCTCGGGGCTGTTCGAGCTGTCGGCGTCCACGCCGACGAAGACGATGTCCTCGGCGAGCAGGCGCATGCCGGCCGCCGCAGCGGTGTTGACCGTGCAGGAGGTGCACTGGTTCGACTCGTCGGTGATGCCGACGAGGATGCGCACGGCGTCGGAGCGGAAGGCCGGGCAGCCCACCCCGCCGGGGGTGCAGTCGGCACCCGAGCATGCCGTCGGGTCCGCGACGCAGGCGACGCTCTCGAAGAGGGACTCGGCTGCACCGCCGCCGCTCGCCGAGGCGGGGATGCGGCGCCGGGTCTCGCCTGCGTCGGGCTGTAGGGCAAGGAGGTTCCGGTAGCTGTTGGGGTTGCCCGCGTACGTCCCGAGGCCCGTGTAGAGATCGGCGATGCAGCCGCTGATGCGCGGGTCGGCGATGCAGGTGCCCCCGGCCGAGCAGACCTGGCCATCGCTGCACTCGGGATCGCCGGCGCAGGCGACCCCAGAGTCGGCGCAGGTGAGGTTCTCGACGATGGTCTCGACCGCCTCCTTCATCGACGCGATCTCGGTCCCCATCGAGCCGGTGGTGTCGAAGAGGAAGTAGACGTCACCGAACTGAATGTTGGTGCGGAACTCGAGCGTGTCGCGCTCGGGAGCCGGCGGCTCGAGGTAGGGCATCAAGAAGACGAAGTCCCCCCGGGTGCGTGGGTTGTCGTCGGGGTCGAGGGCATCGGTCTCGGCACCGACCTCGATGAGGTCCGAGACGCCGTCGTCGTCCGAGTCGCCGTCGAGAGGGTCCGTCCCGGCTTCGACCTCGTTGTCGTCGGGCAGGCCGTCGTTGTCGCTGTCGCGGTCCTGGAAGTCGGGCAGGCCGTCTTCGTCGCTGTCGACCGGGGAGGTCGAGAGGTCCGCGTCGCCGGCCTCGACCGCGTCGGGGATGCCGTCGGCGTCCGAGTCCAGATCCATCCAGTCGGCCATCCCGTCCCGGTCGGTGTCGACCTCCCATTCGGCGCCGTCTCGGATGGTGTCGTTGTCGGAGTCCGGATCCCGGAAGTTGGGGATGCCGTCGTCGTCGCTGTCCGCCGGGAACTCCGTCCGGTCTCCCAGCTCGTCGGCGTCGGGGATGAGGTCCCCGTCGTCGTCGGGGTCGAGGTAGTCGAGCTCCCCGTCCCCGTCGGCGTCGCCGTCGCCCTCCCGCGCGTCCGGGATGCCGTTGCCGTCGCTGTCGTCGTCGACGAAGTTCGGGATGGAGTCCCCGTCCGAGTCGATGGGCGGCGTGCTGGGGTCGTCGTCGCCGGCTTCGAGCGCGTCCGAGAGGCCGTCCCCGTCCGAGTCGAGGTCGAGGTAGTCGGGAGTGCCATCGAGGTCGGTATCGAGCTCGAACTCCACCCGCTCGTCGGAGTCGAGAATCGTGTCGTCGTCCGCATCGCCCAGAGGGCCAGCGTCGGCCATCGGCATGGGGGTGTCCCCGTCGCAGGCCGAGAGGGGCGCCGCGAGGAGCAACGTGAGGAGCAATGAAAGAGTGTTGCGCTGCATGGTGGACTCGGGAGTCAAGGCGCGGCCAGGTAGACGGTGAGGGAGTACGGGCCGACGAAGCTGCTCGCGGACTCCACCACCAGGTGATGGGTGCCCGGGCCGAGCGTGCGGTTGAGCAACGCCGGCGAGCCGGAGGTGCAAGCGGTGTCGGTGGAGATGGCCTCGCAGTCGTCACGGAGGCCCAGGAAGAGCGGCTCGGTGATCCCTCCGGTGCGCCGCGCGACCACGGTGACGTTCCGCGTCTCGGTGAGTTCGAGCACGTGCAGCGCGTCGACGGAGCCGCCCGGACCGCAGGATTCCACGGAGTCGCCGGCGGCGAGGAGGTCACCCGACAAGGTCACCCCGTCCGCCATGGGGGCGGGAGAGGCGCAGGTGTCGTTGTCCGGTGGGAAGGTCGGCGGGAGCACCTCGGCGGACACCTCCAGGTCCCCGCTGGAGAGGGTGGTCGCCACGGTGACGTGGTAGGTGCCGGGTTCGAGGCGGAGGAAACGCCGGGTGACCCCCGGGGTACCGCTGGCGCACAGCGTCTCGGTGGTGCGGTCCCCGCAGGCGCTCGACACCGAAACGTAGTGGATGCCTCCGGCGACCGTCCGCAGAATGACGTCGCTCGTCTCGGTCAGCGTGAAGGCGAAGTTCGCGTCCCGCGCGGAGGTGGTGCTGCCGCCGCAGGTCGTGCCGTAGTCGAGCACGAGGCTCGACAGGGCCACGGTCGCTGTCGCGTCGGTAACGTCGATCTCCGTGGTGCAGGCGTCGCCGTCCGCCCGGGGCATCGCCGGGCGGATGTCGACGTCGAGGCTCCAGGTGCTCGCGGTCGTGCGCGAAGACTCGACGAGGACGTAGTAGACACCGGGCGGGACCGACAAGCGCTCGATCTCCGCGCTCGCCGACTGCACGCACGAGAGCGCGCTCGCGGGGTCGGTGCAGTCACGGACGAGCGAGAGGTAGGTCGAGGTCGAGCCGGTGCTCGTCGACCCCGCGGTCAGGGTGACGTCGGACAGTTCGGTCAGGACCAGCCGGTAGGCGGCGTCGCGGTAGGCCGTGCTCGAGGCGGTGCGGCAGGACAGGTCGTAGTCATCCTCGACGTCCGCGAAGAAGCCGCTGTAGCTGCCGCTCGCGGTGATCTCGAGGGTGGCGTCGTTGCACACGTCGACGGGCAGGACGGGGGTCGCGTCGAGGAAGGTGAGCGACAGCAGGAAGCTCGTCGGGATGGTGGTCTTGACGATGAGGACGTACTCACCTGCCGGGAGGTTCCTGGCCAGCACCGCGCTGCTGTCGCAGTAGGTGTCGGGGCCCGCGTCGCAGCTCGCGGCGGACCGGATGGCGACCGAGCCGCTCCCCGTGTCGGTCTCCAGACGAGCCTCGACGTCCTGAGCGCTCGCCAGGGTAAATCGGAAGACGGCGTCCGGTCCCGTCGCCCGGCAGCCGATGGCGTAGTCGCCGCTCAAGCCGCGGGTGGTCCGGACGTACGAGCCCGCCCCGGGGAGCACATCGGCTTCGGCGCAGGTGTCGTTTTCGCCGAGGCAGGTCGGCGAGCGGAAGTCCACGATGCCGTCGCAGTTGTCGTCGACGTCGTTGCCGCAGACCTCGGCCGCACCCGGGAAGATGCTGTCGCCGGTGACCGGGTCATCGAGGCAGTCCTCACCACCGCACCGGTCGTCGGCGAAGCCGTCCCCATCGAGGTCGCGGATCGCATAGGTGCAGCCCTCCGAGGGGTCGCAACTCCCGATCATGCAGGGGTCGTCGCTCGCACAGGCGAGGCGAAACCCGGGCCGGCAGCCGACCCCGGGAAGGCACCGCTCGTCTCCGTTGCAGAGGTCGCCGTCGGCGCAGACGGTGTCGTCCGCGTCGAAGGTGCACGAGTCGTCGGACTCCTCGCAGGCGTCGGTCGTGCAGTCGGTGTCGTCGTCACACGGGTCGACGCCAGCAACGCAGGTACCGGACTCGCAGAGCTCGGTTCCGTTGCAGAAGCAGCCATCACTGCAGTCCGCCGTCGCGGCGCACGCGTCCCCGATCGTGCCGCCCGGATCGAGGCACTCCACCTCGACCGGGGGTCCGGCGTCAGGGGCCCCGGCGTCGGGGACGACCTGTGCGTCTGCGCCCGCGTCCGGGTCGCTGCTGACCGTGCACGCACTCAGCAATCCGCAGGCGAGGAGAAGAAGGGAGCGAGCGAAAGTAGGGTGGCGCATGTCTATTCGATCCGAATCCACTGGCCGTCGGAGGTGACCGAGGTGTCGATCAGGTAGAGGGCGGGCTCGCTGGGGTCGTAGGCCAGGCCGTTCTCGATCCGGGTCCCACTCGGCTGCCAGAGCGTCCCCAGGTACGCGGGCGTGTCCGTCTCGGGGTCGACGACCATGTGCACGGACGCCGGGATGTAGGTGCGGAAGTAGATCCACGTCGTGCCGCCAGCGCTGTCCACATGGAGCGCCCCATTGTCGTCGCTGTAGTTGAACCCGCCGGCGTACACGAGGAACGGAGCGGCGCTCGGCTCGGAGAGCTCATCGCGGCGCAGGCGCCAGATGCCTTCCGTCCCCGTGGACGTGTCTCCGACGCGGCCCATCATGTAGACGTGCGTGGCGTCGACGGCGATGGCCGAGACGCTCTCCATCGCGGCGTTCGAACCGACCGGCGTCGGCGCGCCGCCCCCCACCGGAAGGGTGAAGAACGCGGTGGCGGTGCCGCCTCCGAAAGGCGTATCGGTGGCCACCCACAGCGTGTCCCCGAGCCGGGTGATCGCGTTGAGCGGGACACCGTCGACGTAGCTCGGAGTGCTGTCGAACGCGGTGATGGTGGCCGCGCCGCGAACGTCGCTGATCCGCTGAACCAGAGAGGCCGGGTTGTCCACATCGAAGCTCGAAGTGCGGAACATCACCAGGTCGTCCCCGACGGCCAGGCCGTCGTCTCCGGTCACGGCGAAGCTCAGCGGAACGACCTGGTACGGCACGCCCCCGGCCCGCGGCGCGGCGTACATCCGCGAGGAGACCACGGTGTAGATGTCGGTGGGTGTGAGGGTCAGGAAGCGCCCCGTTCCGAAGAGAAGCGGCGCGTCGTCGGGCTCGGTGATGGCGAGATCGATCGCCCGCCCCACCACGCCCGTGTAGGGGCGCTCGTCGACCGAGAGCGTGGTCGCCCCCGCGCCGGAGGCGACGGCCAGGCAGACGTCGTCTCCGGCCGCGACGACGACCGGCGCCGACTGATCGACCGTGTTGTCCCGGCAGCCGGCGGAGAGGCCGCTCGCCGCGTCCACCCCACCCACCGCGGCGCCGTTGGCCACCGAGACGATGGCGAGGCGCTCGCTCGCGGTGTAGCGGTACCACGTGATGGCCCCCGTCGTGCAAGCGGGGGCGTCGACCCGGTAGGGGCGGTCCGGAGTGATCGGAACCGACGCGCCGGCCGTGATCGGGATGGCGTTGTCGCAGCTGTCGCCGGGGGCCGTCTCGACCTCGGTGACGGAGACGCGCGCCCCCGGGAAGCTCCGCCAGTAGGGGGCGCTGGAGAAACCTGTGCGCGGGGTGTTCAGCCACAGGTAGCGGGTTCCGGCCGCGCCCCGCAGGGTGACCTCGTAGGCGGAGGGCACATCTTCGTCGCCGAGAGAGGCGAAGCACCCGAGCTGGGTGGCGCCGGCCGCCTCGCACGTGTCCGTGATGGCGATGTCCAGGAGGTTGCTCGCGCTCGACTCGGCCCCCGGCTCGACGCGCACGGTGAGCACGCTGGTGGCGGACGTCTTCTCGAGCGCGATCACGGCATCGCGACCGTAGAAACGGCCTTCCGGAGCGCAGCTCAGCGGCGCCGTGTCGTGGGAGATCGTGCGCTCGATGGAAGACACGGCCTCGGCCGGCAACGTCCAGACGTGGGGGTCCGTCGCGCCTGCAGGCGCTGTGTAGACACCCACGCTCGTGGTGTCGTACGGAGCGCCGCACGACTCCCCTTCCGTCGGCATCGCGACCTCTTCGATCGTGACCGTCGCGCCGCCGAAGGAGCCCGACGTCTCCGAGACCCAGAGGAAGTAGTCGCCCGCGACGACGTCGAGGAACGTCTCCCAGGTCTCCTGGCGGTAGAGGCAGCGCCGGCGGGCCGATTCGGCGTCGCTTCCGGTGCCGCACGAGCCCTCGAAGAGCTCGATCACCACGTCGTCCGCGCCCTCGACGAGGACCCGCAAGGCCGTGCCGCCGGACGCGAGGTCACCACCCGTCTTGCGGAAGTAGATCAGGCCGTCGTCGCTGCCGCCCGAGGGATGACAGGAGAAGTTGATGCTCTCTTGTTCGAACGCGTCGTCAGCCAGCGTCCACACAAACACGCCATCGGTCTCGGTGGCTTCAGCGACGGTGAGCGGGTCTCGACAGGTCTCACCGGTGCGGGTCGCGACCGTGGAGAACTGGAGCTGTCCGTCGCCGAGGTAGGGATGCGCGGCGTCGATGGGCGAGCCGGAGACATCGGCGAAGCCGCGAAGGTCGATCGTGTAGTCGAACCCGTTGATCAAGTCGCCGGGCAAGAGGTCCACCGTGAGGTAGGTGCGCGCCGCGCCCCAGCTCACCGGACGGGTGATCCGACGGCCCGTGTCGTCCTGGATCTCCAGGCTCTCCCGGGAGTCGTCCATCTGCTCACTGAAGACGACGACCAGCGCGTTAAGGCCACTGTCGACGTCGGTCGCGCCCTCCTCGGGCGTGCCGAGCGTGACGAATGGGATGAAGCTGTCGTCGCCGGTCGTGAAGTCGAGCGCACCGTCCACGAGGTAGGGCGCTGTGTCGAGCGCGTTCCCGGCGACGTCTTCGAAACCCTCGAGATCGATGGCGTGCGCGGCGTCGACGGCGAGCAGGCCCCCCACCTCGAGCAGAGCCCGACGTCCGTCATCGTCCCAGGACACGACGAGGCTGGTCGCTCCCGCACCCACCCGTAGCGTGGCCGTGCCGGAAGAAGTCTCCATCGGCTCGCTGAACGTGACGACCACACGGGTGACTCCGTCGAGCGAAACGTCGAGCTGACCTTCCATCGGGTCCGACTCGATCACCGTGGGCGCCGAATCGTCCGCGCCGGTCGTGAAGTCGAGCGCGCCGTCCACGAGCTCCGGCGCCGGGTCGAGCGGGTTGCCCGCGACATCGACGAAGTCGACGAGGTCGAACGAGAGCGCCGTCTCCGCGGCGAGCGCGGACACCGTGACCGAAGCCTCCGTCAGGCTGGACCAGACCACCTCGCCCACCGTCACATCGTCACGGGAGACCGAGCCACGGGTCATGTCCATCCGCTCGCTGAACGTGAAGCTCAGCGTCCCGACGTCGACCGACACGCCGGTTGCGCCCTCGCTGGGCGTCGAGGCGACCAGCGCGGGCCTCACGTCGTCCAGCGTGCTGAACGTAAAGCGGTCCATGCCGCTCAGGGGGTTGCCGGCGACGTCCGTAAAGCCGCTGAGGACGACGGTGATCTCGGTGGACGCCGGGACCGCCTCGGCCGGCTCGAGCTGGATGGCGAATCCGTCCGAGGAGCGCGTCAGCGCGGGAGCCGCCAGCGCGGTGCCGTCCGCCTCGAGGGTCACGCCCCCGGCCGCGGCCATCGGCTCGCTGAAGCGCACCGACAGCAACGCGTCGGGGGAGACCGCGCTGGCCCCGTCCGAGGGCAAGCTCGAGACCAGGGTGGGGCCCGTCGCGTCCACGGAGCCTGCGTCGCGGGTGTCCGCGTCGCGGGTGTCCGCGTCCCCGGCATCCGTGGGCGTCGGGTCATCGTCGCAGCCGGCGAGCGCCAGCATGAAGGAGAGGGCGAGGAGGGGGCGAAGGGTTCTCATCGGGTGGCTCATCTCTTCAGTTCATCCGCACGAAGCGACCGGTGCTCACGGTCTCGGAATCGAACACGACGAGCGCGTTCTCGACGGGATCCCAGGCCATGCCCGAGTCGTCGCTGCCATCACCCAGCTCGGAGAGCACGCCCAGGTAGATCGGGCTCGCGCCGCCGGGGTCCTTGATGACCCGAATGTGCCCGTCGTTGGGGCGGACGTAGAGGTAGCCGCCGGTCGGGTCGAGCACGACGGCGCCCCGCGTGGAGGTGTCGAACTCCGCCAGCATCTCGTAGACCGAGGGGTCGGCGCGCGACACGCGGAAGACCCCCTCCGCGGTGCCGAAGCCGCCATCGCGGGCCTGCACGTAGAACCAGGTGGCGTCGGCGGCGAGGCCCGCGCTGCTCTGCAGTGTCGGGTTGCTCCCGAGGTCGACGGCCGGCCCTGGGGTGGAGGGGTCGAAGGAAAGGAACGTCGTGGGCACGCTGGAGCTGTAGTCGTTGACCGCGATCAGCGTCGTCCCGTCGAACGTCAGCGCGTCGAAGCCGTCGCTCGGCCAGACGGTGCCCGTGTCCCAGGGCGTGATGGCGAAGGCGCCCGTGCCGTCCACGAAGCGGTTGAGGCGCGTCGATGACGACGTGCTGTCGTCGAGCGCGAACAGGGCCTCCCCAAACGACGCGCCGCCCGTGCCGAGCTGGCTCGAGGTGGGCGTGTCGTTGAAGTCCGCCCGCGCGTTGCCCGTGCGGGGCGCGATGAGCACGCCCGTCGAGCTGATGCCGGCGTAGATCACGGTGTCGGTCACCGCCATCCAGTTCATGGTCGTGATGGACCGCTCGGAGCCGCTGCTGGTCAGCGGACGGTCGATGTTGAGATCGGTGACGTTGCCGCGAATCCCGTCGTACTCGACCGGCTCGATGCTCAATGAGGTCACGGAGCTTCCGGTCTGGACACCCACGCAGATCTCGGTCCCCGGAGCCAGGAACGTCGTCGCGAACATCGGCTCGTCGTCCCCTTCCTGGCAGCCCAGCTCGCGATTCGTTCCGCCCCCTTCCCAGACGGCGAAGTTTGCCGCCGCGTCGGTCCGCAGAACGGTCGCGACCTCCGGGGAGGTGAAGCGGTACCAGGTGTACTGGTCCTCGATCTCCCCGCAGCTCGGAGGGGAGATGCGCTGGGCCACGTCGGGCGAGATCGGGAACGTCGCCGCGGCGCCAACCGTGAGCGGGCGGGCGCGGGCGCAGGACGAACCCTCGGCCGGCTCGATCTCCGTGAACGTGACGAGTCCGTCCGAGAACGAGCCCTCGAACTGACTGGTCGTGAACCAGGTGTAGTACGCGCCCGCGGGCCCCTCGATGAACAGCTCGGGGTCGGCGCTTCGTGACAGGCCCGCACCGCACGCGAGGCTTGTCGCCGCGGCGGAGGTCGGGTCACACACGTCGAACACCTCGTAGCCATACCCGTTGATGCCGCTCTGGCTGTCGACCGTGACACGGAGCACGCTGGTCGCGGACGCCTTGTCGAACCGGATGACCGCGTCCGAGCCTTGCTCGCCATCGTCATCGCAGCTCATCGGCACCCCCATGTCTGCGCCGACCATCCCGAACGTGGAGGTGTCCCCAGGGATCGTGAACGTGTGGGGTTCTCCGAGCGCAGCGGGCGGCGTGTAGAACTCAGCCGGGCTGCCGGTCGTGAACGGGTTGAGGCACGTCTCGCCCTCGGGGGGTAGCGCGACCTCTTCGATGGTGATCGTCGCGTCCTCGAACTGATCGTCGTTGTGGGCGACCCAGATGTAGTAGTCCCCCGGGCCGACATCGAGGTAGTGCTCGCTGTAGCGACTGCTGAAACGACACGTCTCCCTCGCTGCATCCGCCCCCGCGGCCGTGGGGTCGCACGAGTCCCGGAAGATCTCGACGTCGAGTCCTTCGCGGACGTTGAGCTGGTTGCTGTCCGCGCGCACGACCAGCACGGTGCCGCCGCCCGCGGTGTCCTGGGTGGTCTTGGTGTAGCGGATCACGCCGTCGGCCACGATGCCGTCCGCGTCGCAGGACATGCTGCCGTCATTGAGTGCAAACGTGCGTTCGGGCAGCTCGAAGACGAACACGCCGCCGTCCGAAGACGTGGCCTCCGCCACCGTGAGCGCGTCGCGGCACGACTCGCCGCCCGGGGTGCCCATCGTGAAGTCGAGCGCTCCGTCGCCGAGGTAGACGTCCGCCACATCCACCGGTCGACCTGACGTGTCCTCGAGACCGGCGAGCACGATGCGATAGGCCTGGCCCGAGAACAGCCGGTCGGTGACGTCGAGCGTCGCGCGCGTCGCCGACAAGTTCCACGTCACGGGCGCTTCGAACGGTGCGACGCCGTCGTCCACGGTCAGCGAGGTGACCGAGTCGTCCATCGCCTTGTCGAAGACGATGAACACCTCGTTCTGCGTGAACCTGGCATCGCTCGAACCCTCGACCGGGGCGGTGTAGAGCACGCGAGGCGCGGCGCTGTCCGCCCCGGTTCGGAAGTCGAGAACCCCGTCGCCCAAGTACGGAGCCGGGTCGAGCAGGTTGCCCTCCGGGTCCGCGAGGTTGCTGAGGTCGATCTGGTGAGGCCGGTCATCGATCAGCTGGCCGCCAACCGGGATGGTGAACATCGTGGCCGCGGCGTCCCAGGAGCCCTCGACCGCGGTGTCCGCCCCTTCGACCGAGAGCGTCACCGTTCGGATCGACGTGTCCATCGGCTCGTCGAACGCGACGACCACCTCCGGCGTGCTCCGGACGCGAATGTTCACCTGCCCCTCGGCTGGGTTCGAATCGAGAACCCAAGGCCGCTCATCGTCGACGCGGGTGGAGAAGTCGAGCGTCGCGTCACCGCCGAGCGTGTCGCCCGCGAGCGCGTTGCCTCCGGCGTCCTCGAACCCGGTGAGCGCGAGCGCGTAGTCCGTCGCGCTCGCGAGACCGGTCAGCTCCGCGACGACGGTGTCGTTGGCGGACCATCGGACGTTCTCCACCTCGCCCGGACCACCGGCGAGGGTCAGCGTGCCCGCCGCGTTGTTCATGGCCTCAGAGAACGTGAGTTCGACGCGCTCGAAGCGACGCGACACGTCCGCCGCCCCTTCCGCTGGCGTGGAGTCCGTCACCGTGGGTGCCTCTTCGTCCGCCACGCGGAACCGGAACGTGTAGGGCTGGGAGAGCGGGTTGCCCGACGCGTCTCGGTGTCCCGTTCCGACCGTGACCAGGACTTCGACGCCGCTGGCGAACGGCGCCCCGGGCGTGATCGTGAGCGTGCGCTCATCGCCCGCAAACGCGGCCGACGACGCCACCTCGGCGGCCTCCACCAGGAGCGTCACATCCGTCTCGTCGGCCATCGTCTCGCTGAAGACCACCGTCACGTCGGTTGCGCCCTCCACGCCGCTCGTGCCTTCGCTCGGCGTGGTCGACTCGACGAAGGGCGGATCCTCGTCGGCGGGCGGACCGCCGTCCTGAGGTGTTCCGCTGTCCAGCTCGGGGCTGGCGTCGGGGTTGATGATCACGCCGGGGTCATCGTCACACCCGGCCATCACCGAGGCGGTGACGAGGCCGAGCGCGATGGAAACCAATCGGGCATACGAAGAGCTGTGTCGAGTGGGCATCGCGTTCGACCCCTCGGTGGGCAGAGCGCGCAGATGTGGCTCAAATTCGCACGAACTATGCTGTACCCGCATTTTTGCAGGCGTAAGCCGCGTGGGTTAAGGCCCGGCCTCGAGCGGCTGGATCTCGAAGCCCGCGAGCAGCGCGATCTGAGGTCCTCCAAAGCGCGCCAGCTCGCTCCCGCTTGCCCCGTCGATGCCGCTGACGCTGAGCAACATCCAGCTCAGCTCCAGACCGAGGAAAAGCGAGCCGCGTCCAGCGACGCGCAGCGCCGTGGACGCCAGGAAGGTGGGGCCGGCAACCACGCCTTGATGGGTCAGGCCGGCACCGGCCGACGGGCGACCGGTCAACCACACCGCCCCCACCCGAGCCCCGAGGCCGAGCGCGAGGCTCGAGGCCCCGACGATGGGCCGACTGAGCACCCGCGCTCCGCCCCACACCGCATGCATCTCCACCGAGGTGTCGTCCTCCGCCTCCGAGACGCCGTACTCGTAGCGCAGATCAGCCCCGAGCCCGAGCGAGAAAGGCAGCCCCACCTCGACACCGGCACCTCCGCCTCCGGACAGATGCACGGGGGTCCCCGCAACCCGCAGCGCGCCCACGACATGGATCCCGAAGGCCCGCTGCTGAGGAGGCGCGACGGCGGGCGCAGGCGGGATCAGGACCGTCTGGACGGGCTCGGGTTCCGGATCGGGGGGGACGGCGGGCGCGGGCGGGGGCGGAGCCGCGCTCGGCGGCGGCAGCGCATCCACCCGCTGCCACAGCGCGGTCAAGAGCTCCGCGATCGACAAGGCGAGCAGGCGTCCGCGCGCGGGGGCGGCCGCACCACTCAGGTCCACTCTCTGTTCGAGTCGAACGCCGAGCGGATGTTCGACCGCGAGCACGGCCGTCTCGACACCGCAGCGCACAGCGATGCGGGCGAAGTCCGTGGACGGCCCCGTCGGCGCGGGGAGCAGCGCAGTGCCGATCTCGGCCGCCACGATGCGTCGAACCCCTTCGGCGGTCGCCCCGAGACAGTCCTCGATCTCCAGAACGGCCTGTCTCGACGGCGTCGATGTCTGCGCCCTCGCAGGGCTGAGGCAGACGATGCACGACAGCAGAACGGTCGCGGAGAGCGCGGGGGCCGTAACGCGCATGTCCACGAGAGTGCCCCACCGCGAAGGGCGGTGCGAGGACCCGAGTGCACAAAGATGAGCCAGTTCCGCACAATCGGGCCACTCTGAAGGAGAGCATGGCGCACAGCCCCCCGCATCTGCGTCTCGTCGCGAAGCCGAGCGCGTCGGAGACGTCGGACGAGGTCGTCTCCCTCGACGACTTCGACGCCGCGTTCCGTGCGTACGCGCGATACGTCGGAGCCATCGGACTGCGCATCCTCGGGCGGCCGGACGAAGTCGACGACCTGGTTCAGGAGGTCTTCCTCGCGGCTCACCGTCAGCGGGCCACGCTGCGGGAGCCGGCGGCCTTGAAGGGCTGGCTGGCGACGCTCACCGTTCGAAAGGCCACACGGGTGCTCAAGAAGCGTCGCTTGCGCCGTTTGATGGGGCTCGACCAAGTGCCCGACTACGCACAAGTCGCGTCCCCCAGCGCCAGCCCAGCACAGGTTACCCTCGTCGGGGAGGTCTACCAGCTCCTGGACTTTCTCCCTTCCGAGGAAAGGACCGCGTGGGTGCTGCGCCGAATCGAGCAGCATACTTTGAGCGACGTCGCCGAGCTCTGCGGGTGCTCTCTGGCCACCGCCAAGCGCCGTGTCTCGGCGGCCGAGGCCAAGCTCCAGGGGAAACTCGGACATGGCTGAAGGTCGGCTGGAGACCGCCGCCGCCTCCGTGAGGCGCGAGGTGAACACCGAGGGGTGGGGCGAGCCCAAGGTGACGGCTCTGCTCGAACGCGCGAAGGCGCGACGGAGGCGGCGTCACATCGCACGCGCGGGGGTGGCCGCGGCGGCCCTCGTGGCCCTGCTGGTTGGGGGCGCGCTGATGCACCAAGTGCCCTCGGCCTCCACGGCGAGCGAACGTCCGCCGACTGCGCAGGAGGACACGCCCGGCTCGCGCGCGGACGGGGTCGTTCACCTCGCCGACGGATCGACCGCCACGCCGTTGACCGAGGACACGGAGATCGTCGTCGAGGAGGTTCAGTCGGACCGGATCCGCCTCTCCCTCGCCCGGGGCGCCGCGCGGTTCGACGTGACGCAGACCGAGCAGCCCCGCCGGTTCGTGGTGCAGGTCAGTACTGTCGTCGTGAGCGTCCTGGGCACGCGGTTCGACATCGAACGGATGGACGAGCGGGTGCGCGTGCGGGTCGACCAGGGTCGGGTCCATGTGGACGCGCCCGAGGGCAGCACGGTGCTGGGTGCGGGGGACGAGCGAACGTTCTCCCTGACCGAACGGCGCTCGGCGTCCGCTCGCGTTCGCGCCGAGCGTGTCCCGGAGCTGCACCATCGTGAAACGGCCGGCGAGCCTCCACGTGGCCCAACAGGGTCTGGCCGCCCGGGGCCGGGTCGCGCCCAGGCGGCGCGCGGCTCCGCTCGTCCCTCTGAAGCCCATTCGCGGCCGGCAGCAGAGCCGCCCTCCCCCCCATGGATCGAACAGGCCGAGAGCGGCGAGGTGGATCGGGCGCTCGAGGGGATCGAGGCCGACACCGCTCTGCTGCGACGGGGCAACCTCGACGAGCTGCTGGTGGCGGCGGATACGCTGCGCATGCGGGGGCACCATGAGGAGGCGCTCGGGCTGCTTGTCCGCGCCGAGGAGGTGGCGGTCGACGACCCGCGCCGACCGCTCGTGGCCTTCACGCGGGCGCGTGTGTTGATGACGCCGTTGCAGCGCCCCGCCGAAGCCGCCGCCGCCTTCCGCACGGTTCGCGAGCTCGCTCCAGAGGGGCCGCTGGCGGCGGGTGCCCTCGCGCGCGAAGCGGAGGCACGAGCGCAGGCCGGAGAGGTCGAAGCGGCGCGCGAGCTGGCTCGCACCTATCTCGACAGCCACCCGACTGGCCTCCACGCAGCCGTCATGCGGGGAATGCTCCCCGAAACTGCCGTCCAAGAATAGGGCTACCGGCTGACCTCAAATCGTTGTCACAGCGTAAGAATCCGTTCATCATGTACGACGATGGGTTTCAAGACGGTTACGCGACGGGTGGCGGCGCCCCTTCTCCTCGTCCTCCTGGTGCTCTCGGCGAGCGGAGACGCGGCGGCCACGGTCACCCAGGTGGACGGCACGATCGTGCCCGTCCTCGACGGGGGCACGGACTGCGCGGGCAACCTCCAGGTCTGCCTCGACGACGAGGAGGGGACGGAGGGCGCCATCGACGCGATCCTCGACGCGCAGCAGCTCCCCGAGATCTTCGAGCCGACGACCAGCGGCACCGTCACGTTCAGGGACATCGGCGAGGGCGCCGGGTTCGAGAACAGCATCGGCTACTACAACGTCGGCGACGACGTCACCGACACGGACAACCTGCACCCGATCTTGGGCTGCGGTGTCCCGGCCGCCACCCACACCGGCGAGGCCGCCGGCTACGTCGTCGACGCCGAGCCCGGCGACACCGCGACCATCGACTTCGCCGTCGAGCAGGCGGCCGGCCGCTACGCGGGCGGCTTCATCGGCTTCTACCTCATCACGCCCGAGGCCCGACCGGATGGCGCGACGAATTGCGGTGACTTCACGGGAGCGAGCTTCTTCGGCCGCATCTACTTCACGCAGCGCGACCTGAACAACGACGGCGACTTCGTCCATCACCTCGTCTACCGCTCGCCGCTGACCACCGACCGGTTCTACTTCGGCTTCGAAGACCTCTTCCGCGGCGGTGACAACGACTTCGAGGACATGGCCATTCAGGTCACCGGCCTGACGCCGCCGTGCGCACCGAGCGTGGAGATCTGCAACGGGCTCGACGACGACTGCGATGGCCTCGTCGATGACATGGACGACAGCCTCAGCGACGACGACGTCGCCTGCACCTGCGACGGATCCTCGCTGGCCTGCGAGGGCGGCAACCGGCAGGGCGTATGCCAGACGGGGCTCACCGCGTGCGTGGGCGGCGCGCTCCTCTGCCGCTCCCAGGTCAGCCCCTCCGCCGAGGTCTGCAACGGCGATGACGACAACTGCGACGGCGTGGTCGACAACAACCCCAGCGACGCCGGTGCCGCATGCGACGGCCCGGACGCAGACCTCTGCGACGAAGGCGTCGAGGTCTGCACGGGGGGCGTGCTCGTCTGCAACGACACGACGCCGAACAACGTCGAGGTCTGCAACGACGTCGACGACGATTGCGACACGACCACCGACGAGGACGTCGCCGGGGTCGGCATCGCGTGCGACGGAAGCGACGGGGACATGTGCCTCGAGGGTGTGACGTCGTGTGTCTCCGGCGTGCTCTCCTGCTCGGACATGACCGGCAGCACGGGGGAACTGTGCAACGGCGCCGACGACGACTGCGACGGATCCACCGACGAGAGCCCGACGGACGTCGGGACGGCCTGCAGCGTGGGCGTGGGTGCGTGCCTGCGAAACGGCGCCACGGAATGCACCGGCGGCGCCGCCGTGTGCAACGTCTCGCCCGGATCTCCATCCTCGGAGCGTTGCAACTTCCTCGATGACGACTGCGACGGATCGACGGACGAGACCTTCATGCTGGGGCAGGCGTGCGTCGCTCCCGGCGAGTGCGGCCCGGGCGTGCTGGAGTGCGCCGGCGCCACCACGACCCGCTGCTCGACGGGTCCCGGCGGCTCGGCTGACGCCTCCATGGACGAGACCTGCAACGGGCTCGACGACGACTGCGACGGCTTGGTCGACGAGGGATTGAACGACCTCGGCCCGTGCGGCTCCAACACGGGCGAGTGCTCGGAAGGCCGGCTCCGGTGTCTCGGCGCCGCGGAGACCTGCGTGGGCGGGGTCGGCCCCATCCCGGAGACCTGCAACGGCCTGAACGACGACTGCGACGAGGACACCGACGAGATGCCCCTCGACGCGGGGGGCTCCTGCGGCACCGACGCCGGCGAGTGCGAGGCGGGGACCGAAGAGTGCATCGCGGGCGCGCTGATGTGCATCGGCGCGACCGGCCCGGGCGCCGAGCTGTGCAACGGGCTCGACGACGACTGCGATCTGGTGACCGACGAGGCGCCGACCGACGTCGGCGTCGAGTGCGGGACCACGGACGTCGGCGTGTGCGACCTCGGGGCGACGATCTGCCTGGACGGAAACCCCGTCTGCGCGGGGGCGACCGAGCCAAACGTGGAGCTCTGCAACGGGCTCGACGACGACTGCGACGGAGACCTCGACGAGGACCCGATCGACGTGGGACGAACGTGCGGCAGCGCGATGGGCACCTGCGCGCCCGGCGTGACGATCTGCGTGGCGGGCGCGCCGGTGTGCGACGGGGGCACGGTCGGCGTGGCCGAGACGTGCAACGGCATCGACGACGACTGCGACTCGGTCATCGACGAAGACCCATCGGACGACGGCGGCGCGTGCGGGATGAGCGAGGGCATCTGCGAGGAGGGCGAGCTTCGCTGCATCGCGGGCGCGCTCGAGTGCGTCGGCGGCGTTCTCCCGGGAACCGAGGTCTGCAACGGGCTCGACGACGACTGCAACGGCACCATCGACGACGGAGAGCTGTGCGAGGGCGGCGTGTGCCAAGGCGGCCGCTGCGCGGTCGAGTGCATCCCCAGCGAGTTCGGGCTCGAGTGCCCGCGGGGCGAGACCTGCGTGGACGGGTTCTGCCTCGAGGACACGTGCTTCGGGGTGACCTGCGCGCCGGGCGAAGACGGCGCGCTCAACGTCTGCATGGACGGCGGCTGCGTGCCCGTGTGCGACACGCTGACCTGCGAGGCCCCGGACGTCTGCCGTGCCAGCGACGGCGCGTGCGTGGGCAACAGCTGTCTGTTCATCCCGGGACTCTGCGCGGACGACGAGCGCTGTGAGGGCGGTGACTGCATCGCCGACCCGTGCGCCGGGATGAGCTGCGAAGAGGGTCAGTTCTGCCGTGACGGGAGCTGCATCGGCAGCTGCGGCGCGGTGCGCTGCGGGCCGACCGAGCAGTGCCGCGGCGGGAGTTGCGAGGCGACCGGCTGCGACGCCCCGTGCGGCGGCGGCGAGGTCTGCAGCGGAGGCGCCTGCGTCGAAGATCCGTGCGTGGACGTGACCTGCGACGACGGCGCCGTGTGCGACCCGATCGAGGGCAGCTGCGTGGAAGACCCGTGTCGCTTCGTGACCTGCCCGGGCGCCGGCGAGACCTGCGAGCTCGGCGAATGTGTCGGCGGCGGGGGCACCACCGATGGCGGCATGATGGCCGACGGGGGGACGTTCGACGGCGGCCCGGATCGCGTGGACGTGCTCGCCGCGGGCGGGATGAGCTGCGCCGCGTCGCCGGTGAGCGGCTCGTCCAGCCCGCTCTGGCTGGGGCTGCTCGGTCTGCTGTTCGTTCGGCGGCGTCGTCGCGGCGCGCGCGCGGCCCCTGCTTCGGCGAAGGCCCCCACCGTGGCGGCGCTCGTGTTGGTGCTCGCGTTCGCCAGCGGCTGTGAGGTCGACCCGTTCTGCCTCGCAGGCTGCGACGACACAGCCGACGGCGCCGTGGATGGAGGTGAGGACGGCGGCCAAGACATGCGCGACGCCCAGTCCGGAGACGCGTGCGTGCCGAGCGGCGGCGAGGAGGAGTGCAACGAGATCGACGACGACTGCGACGGCTTCGTCGATGAGGACTTCGACCTCGACACGGATGGCCGGCACTGTGGGAGCTGCGACAACAGCTGCGCCCTGACCGGCGCGCAATCGGAGTGCGCGGCGGGGAGCTGCGAGTTCCTCCGGTGCTTCGACGGTTTCTCCGACCTGAACGAAGACCCGAGCGACGGGTGCGAGTACCGCTGCTTCGAGAGCAACGGCGGCGCCGAGGCGTGCGACTCCATCGACAACGACTGCGACGGGGAGACCGACGAGGAGTTCGACTTCGACAACGACGGGATGAACTGCGGGCGCTGCGGTCAGGTCTGCGCGTTCTTTCGCGTGGACGCGGCGGCGTGCACAGAGGGCACCTGCGCGTTCGACCCCGGCGACTGCACGACCGGTTTCCTCGACGTCAACGGAACGCAATCCGACGGATGCGAGTTCGAGTGCACGCCAGCGGCAGACCCGACCGAGATCTGCAATGGGCTCGACGACGACTGCGACGCGACGACCGACGAGGGCTTCAACCTCGACGCCGACATCGCGAACTGCGGGCGCTGTGGGCGTGTCTGCTCGTTTCCGAACGCGACGCCCCAGTGCACGACCGGCACGTGCGGGTTCAACCCGGCAACGGACTGCGACGCGGGCTTCAGCGACCGCGACGGCATCCAGCTCAACGGGTGCGAGTTCGAGTGCACGCCCACCGCCGATCCCACGGAGATCTGCGACGGGATCGACAACGACTGCGACGGGCGCGTGGACGGCGCGACGACGGACTCCGGCGGCGGCTGCAACGAGGCGCCGGGGGGCACGGCGATGGGCCTGTGCACCAACACGGGCACGGTGACGTGCGTGGCTGGCGGGCTCGTCTGTGTGGGCGCGCCGCAGCCCACGGCGGAGACGTGCGATGGCAGCGACAACGACTGCGACGGGATGGAGGACGAGGACCCGGTCGACGTCGGGCGGGTGTGCGAACCGCCGGTCGGCGTGTGCTCCGCAGGCTTCACTGTGTGCACCGCGGGCGGGCTGGTCTGCGAGCGCGAAGTCGCCCCGAGCGCCGAGGTCTGCAACGGGCTCGACGACGACTGCGACGGGAGGACGGACGAGGCGCCGACCGACGCTGGCCTCGGCGGCGCCTGCGGGCTCTCGACCGGAGAGTGCTCACCCGGCGTGTTGACCTGCACCGCGGGCTCGCTCGTGTGCGACGGCGAAGTCGCGCCCACGCTCGAACTCTGCAACGGGCTCGACGACGACTGCGACGGGACCGCCGACGACGACCCGGTGGACGTCGGCGGCCCGTGCGGGACTTCGGTGGGCGCGTGCATTCCGGGCAGCACGGTGTGCGTGGCCGGTGCGCCGCAGTGCTCAGGCGGTGTCGGCGCGGGCAGCGAGAGCTGCAACGGCCAGGACGACGACTGCGACGGCGGGACCGACGAGGAGATCGCGCCGCTCACTTGCTACACCGGCGACGCCGGCACGCGCGGGATCGGGCTGTGCGCGGACGGCGCGCAGGTTTGCTCGGGCGGCAGTTTCGGCGCCTGCGCAGGGCAGGTGCTCCCGGCCCCAGAGACCTGCGACAACCAGGACAACAACTGCGACGGCAACGTCGACGAGGGGGTGACCGAGACGTGCTACGGCGGGCCGGTGGACACCGAGGGCGTCGGGATCTGCCGTGCGGGTGTGCGCACCTGCAGCCTCGGCAGCTTCGGCAGCTGCGCGGGCGACGTGACCCCCGAGGCGGCCGAGACCTGCGACAACGAGGACGACGACTGCGACGGCAACGTCGACGAGGCGAGCGGCGGCGGGGTGCTCACCGCGGGCTGCTACGACGGCACGCCGGGGACCGCGGGGACCGGGACGTGTGTCGCCGGGACCCAGACCTGCGCCGCGGGGGCGTTCGGCGTCTGCGTCGGCCAGGTGGTCGACACCCTCGACCGCTGCGGGGATGCGCTCGACACCGACTGCGACGGCCTGGACGACGCGGCCGAGGGCTGCATGACCGCGGGCGGCGACCTCCGCATCGACACGGGCGACGCCAACGGCGCAACTCACTCGTTCGACGTCGTGCTCGCGTACGGGGGCTCACCCTCGGGGCGCAATGTCTACGCCTTGTGGGCAGACAAGCGCGCCGGCCTTGCCGAGGATCCCCCGACCAACGCGACCGACATCTACTTCTCGCGCTCCACCGACGGAGGCAACTCTTGGTCGGCGCCCACCGACCTGACCACCGACACAGGCGAGTTCGCCGTCCAGCCACGGATCGCGGTGGGACGCAGTGGCGGCGAGGACGTGCTGCACGTCGCCTACCAGACCGTGTCGGGCGGTGGGGTGCGGCGGGTTCGCGTGCGCACGTCGACCGATTCGGGAAGCAACTTCGCCGCTGCGCAGCGCCTCGACACGACCGGCGGAACGGACAACTTCAAACACGCCGTCGCGACCTCCGCGGACGGCTCCCGCACGGTCGTGGCGTGGGAACAGCTCGAGACGGCCGACCTCGACCGCCGGGTCATCTCCCGCGCGTCGACCGACACGGGCGGCTCTTGGTCGGCGGAGCGCTTGGTCAGCGTCAACGTCGGCGCGCTCCCGACCGCTGGCGAGCCGGTCGTCGGCGTGACCAGCACGGGGCGCTTCGTCTTCGTCTGGCGGGAGGCCCGCCCCCCGACCCGTTCGACCTTCGACGTCTACGCGACGTACAGCGACAGCCCGTCGACCGCGATCCCGAGCGGCCGGGAAGTCCGCCTGGACGGGGACACGGCGCAGAACCGAGCAAGCGACGACCTCCGCATCGCGGTGGACGGCACCCGAATCTACGTGGCGTGGAGCGACGTCTCCACGCTGATGGGCGGCGGGACCGACATCGTCTTCGTGCGCAGCACAAACGGCGCGGTGAGCTGGAGCACCGAGGCGGTGATCGACGACCCGAGCACGATGTCGAGCGACTCCGGCGAAGCGACGCTGGTGGTCGACGGCCGCACCTCGAGCACCACGGACGACCGTGTCATCGTGGCGTGGCGCGACACGCGCGAGGGCACGCAGGTCTACGCGGCGGTCAGCAACGACAGCGGCGCGAGCTTCGCCGCGGCGAACCGGACCTCCCAGCAGTCCGACGGACCGGTGGGCGGGGTCTCGAGCGTTCCACAGCTCGTGCACACCGGCGGCAACTCGTTTGTGATCGCGTACGTGAACGAGCCGACCGAGGGCGCGGCGCGACGCGTGCGCGCGGCCGTGACCGTCGACGGCGGAATCAGCTGGCAGATCGACGACCCCACGATGGACACGGGCGGCGGAGAGGCCCTCGCGCCCGCCGTGGCACGGGCGGACGGCGGCGGCCTGTCGGGAGCGGTCATCGCGTGGGCCGACTTCCGCGCGGGCACCAACATCAACGGCGACATCTACCGCGCGCGCATCGGCCAGTAGCCCGGGAGCGCACCTCTCCCGTACTCTTTCGAGATGCGATGCGGATGGTGGGGTGCGCTGCTTCTGAGCTTGTGGCTCGTCGGCTGCGATGACAGCGGGGACCCGGACGGCGGTGGACTCGATGCGGGCGGATCAGACGCGGGCGGATCAGACGCGGGCGTCGACGGGGGCGGTGTCGACGCGGGCAGTGTCGACGGGGGCAGGGCGACCGGGCACTTCTTTCCTGCGGGCTCGTTCTTTCTCGACGACGTGAGCGGCGACGCGCCCGCGGACGACTCCGACGCGATCATCGCCTCGCTCCGGAACGCGGGCGGCTGGGGAAACGGCGACCGCTTCCAGATCGACTTCTCCATCGAGGTGCTCGATGCCGACGACGCGACCCCGATGCGCGCCTTCGAGACCACGGGCGACTTCTTCTCTCCGGACTGCGACAACGTCCCGATGCCCGTCCCGGTCGGCGGGAATCTCGAAGGCGAATCCGGCTACCGGTGCGAGTCCGACGGTGACTGCCACCTGATCGTCTGGGCCCCGACCCAGCAACGCCTCTACGAGATGTGGCGCGCCAACATTCAGGGCGACACCTTCTTCGGCGGCTGCCTCGCGGTGTGGGACACGAGCCGGGTCTACGACGACTCGGGGCGCGGCGACCAGTGCACCAGCGCGGACGCGGCGGGCTTCCCCATCGCGCCACTGCTGTTCACCGCCGACGAGGTCGCGGCGGGCGAGATCAACCACGCCATTCGTTTCATCCTGCCGAACGACCGCGTGCGCATGCGGCGCTACGTTCCGCCGGCGACGCACGGCACCAACACCTCGGGCGACAACAACGCGCCGGCGTACGGCGTGCACTTCCGTCTGCGCGCCGACTACCCGCTCGAGGACCTCCCCAACGACGCCGCACGCACCGTCGCGCGGGCGCTCCAGCGCTACGGCATGTACCACGCGGACGGCGGCCAGATCGCGCTGACCGCCCAGAGCGACCAGCGCACCGCGGCCAAGTGGGAAGGGCTGCTCGGTCCCCGCGACCTGGCGGACCTCGCGGTCGAAGACTTCGAGGTCATCGACCACGGCGCCCCGGTCGAGGTCACGTTCGACTGCGAGCGTACGCCGCTGACCGAGTGAGAGGATCGGGCGGTATACCCCTCGCCATGCGACTGAAGAACGACACGCGCCTTCTTCTCTTCGCCTCGGTCAGCGTCCTCCTCGGACTCACGGCGTGCGACACGGCGGGCGCCCCCTCGGACGCCGAGCCAGTCAGCGACGCTGCTGGCCCCGATGCGGGAACGCGTGGGGGAACGGACGCGGGCGAAGCGGACGCCGGCCCGACCGACGCCGGGCCTCTTCCCACCGGCCTGTTCGCGATGGAGGACCTCGAGTACGCAGGGGCGTTCCGCCTCTCCAGCGCGGACTTCGGCGACTCGAATACCAACTACGCGGTTGGCACCCTCGGCCACAACCCGGACCGCAATTCCCTGTTCATCGCAGGCCACGCGCAGCACAACGCGATCGCGGAGTTCGCCATCCCAGAGACCCTCGGGACGGGCACGGTGGTGGCGGACCTGCCGGTGGTCGAGGCCCCGCTTCAGGAGTTCCACAACGTTCTGGGCGACTCCGCGAACGGCAATCCGGACAGCATGGACCGGGTGACGGGGCTCTACTGGTCGGACGGTCACCTGATCGTGCAGACGAACCGGTGGTACGACGCCGCGGCGTCCGCAACCGACACGACTCTGCTCGTCGTGGACGGCGAGCTGGACGGCACCGTCATCGGCTACTTCGAGCTCGCAGGGCGCGCGCGCGCCGCGGGCTTCGTCTCGCCCATTCCCGAAGCATGGCAGGCCGCGCTCGGCGGCCCGGCCCTCGCGGGGTGGGCGTCGAACTACTCCATCATCGGCCGCTACAGCGTGGGTCCGACGTTGTTCGCGTTCGACCCCGCGGACCTCACCGCGGAGGCCGGCAACCCGGCCGCCGAAGGCAGCATCGAGACCACTGCGCACCTCGACTACGCCTACTCCGAAGGGGTCTACCTCGCCGAAGACGCGCTCGAGCAACAGTGCTCCATCGAAGACGACGTGACCTCCTGCGAAGAGGGCGCCGCGGCCTCCTCCCTCTGGAACTTCCTGTCCAAGGCCATGTACGGCTTCATCGTTCCGGGCACCCGCACCTACGCGGTGTTCGGGAGCAGCGGGGGGATGACCACCGGCATCGGCTACAAGATCCGGCAGGACAACGACAACCTGTGTGGGGGCTACTGCGCGTATGGCGCGGACGACTACGCCAACTACTACTGGCTCTACGATCTCGACGACGTCCTCGATGGCGAGACGCTGTCCGCGCCGCAGCCGTACGCGTACGGAGTGTGGGACGTGCCCTTCGACGATGGCGGTGCGCACCGCATCATCGGAGGCACGTGGGACGCGGGCTCGAGCACCCTCTACCTCTCGCTGGCGAACGCAGGGCAGGTCGGCGACTACGATCGGCCCCCCGTGATCGTGGCCTACCGCATCGAACTCTGAACGCCGCGGTGTACAGTCCCGGCCATGCCCATCGACGCTGTCCGCACCCCCGAAGCACGCTTCGAGAACCTGCCTGACTTCGACTACACACCGAAGTACGCCGAGGACCTTCCTGGCTATGAGGGGCTCCGGATGGCGTACCTCGACGAAGGCCCGTCGGACGCGGAGCACGTGTTTCTCTGCCTTCATGGACAGCCCTCGTGGTCGTTCCTGTACCGCAAGATGATCCCGCCGTTCCTCGCGTCGGGTGGCCGGGTCATCGCACCTGACTTCTTCGGCTTTGGGCGCTCGGACAAACCCACCGACGATGACGCCTATGGGTTTTCGTTCCATCGTGACGCGCTGCTCGCGCTCATCGAGACGCTGTCCCTGACGCGGTTCACCTTGGTGTGCCAGGACTGGGGCGGGCTCATCGGGCTCACGCTGCCCGTAGCCATCCCGCGGGCCGTCGAGCGGCTGATCGTGATGAACACCGCGCTCGCCGTCGGGGTCGATCCGGGGCCGGGGTTCAAGGCGTGGAAGGAGTACGTCGCGAGCCAACCCGACTTTGACGTGGGCGGGCTGATGGCGCGCGCAATCCCGGGGCTGACAGACGAAGACAAGAAGGCCTACGAGGCGCCCTTCCCGTCGGTGGAGTTCAAGGCCGGCGTGCGCACGTTCCCGGCGCTCGTGCCCGTGACTCCGGAGATGCCCGGCGCCGCGCTTTCGAAGCAAGCAGCGGCCTGGTGGTCGAGCGCGTGGAAGGGTCAGGCCTTCATGGCCGTGGGTGTGCAAGATCCGGTGCTCGGCCCCCCGGTCATGAAGTCGCTCCGGCGTGTGATCCAGGGCTGCCCCGAGCCACTCATGCTCGAGGAAGCGGGCCACTTCGTTCAAGAGGCGGGCGCGCACGTGGCCGAGGCCGCGCTCGCCGCGTTCGCTGAATCGCCCACGCGATGAAGCCCCCGCCCCGCTCCTACGCCCGGGACGTGTCGACCCCCACGGCGTTCGCGCTGAACGCGATCGGAGTCGTGCGCTCACCGCACCTCGAGCGCCACGGAACCCCACGCCAGGCGGCGGTCGAGGCTGACCCTCTGCACCGTCTTTCCGAAGAGTCCCGGATCGAGTTGTTCGACACCATCGCGCCCGAGTGCCTGCGCGACCTGGAGGGTTTCTCGCGTGTGTGGGTCCTCGCGTGGCTGCATCTCAACCAGGGGTGGCGCGCCACCGTCGTTCCCCCGCGTGGCCCCCGGGTGAGGCGCGGTCTGTTCGCGACGCGTGCGCCACACCGCCCAAACCCCATCGGGTTGAGCGCTGCCAAGATCGTCAGGGTGGAGCGGCGCGCGGTCGTGCTCGAGCGCCTCGATCTGCTGGACGGCACCCCGGTGGTCGATCTCAAGCCGTACCTGCCGAGCGCCGACGCCTTTCCCGACGCGCGCGCGGGGTGGGTAGACGCACTGAAATAGAAAGAGCGCCCGGGGCATTCGCCCCGAGCGCTCGTTCGGTTGGCAGCCTCGTGGAGGCCAGGCTGTTCAGCCCTCGCCGCCCGCGGTGTCCGTCACGATGAGGAACTCAACGCGGCGGTTCTGCTCGTTGCACTCCTCGGTCTCCTCCTGGCAGAGGGGGTTGGACTCGCCGGCACCGGTGTGGTCGAGCGTGATGCTCACGCCGCGCTCCTGGAGCGCCGCTGCGACGGCCGCCGCGCGACGGTCGGAGAGCGACTGGTTGTCGGCGTCGTTCCCGACGAGGTCGGTGTGACCGATGATGTTGAGGTGGGAGACCATCTCCTCGTTGTGGCTGATGACCCACGCGATGTGGTCGAGGAGCTCGTTCGAGTCGGCGAGGATCGTCTCGCTGCCGCTCTCGAAGTTGATGTGACGGTCGATGGTGAGGTGGTCACCGTCGATGCGCACGTCCTGGGGCTCAGGCTCGGGTTCCGGCTCGGGCTCGGGCGCCGGCTCGGTCTGCGCGACGGGCGTCGTGTCGGTCTCTTCTTCGGCCGTGGCACCACCGCAGGCGCCGAGGACGAGGGTGAGGAGGATGGCGAGCAAGGAAGTCTTCTTCATGATCGTGTCTTTCTATCGATAGGCCGGAACGCCCGGCACAGGGTGAGCGATCAGCGCATCAAGAGACCGGCTCCCAGCCGGCGATTCGCAACGCACCTTGGATTTCATCGAGACGCGCGGTCTCGAGCAGAACGGCGATTTCGGAGCCTTTGCGCAACCGGACGCCCTTCGTGAATGGCTCCGTACGGCGTCGGCGGCGATGAAGCAAAGGGACGTGGGTTTTGGCCTTGGCCTTCAACACACCGGCCAGTCCCTTCTTAGAGGTAGCCCGGTACCACCGAACGGTGGCCTCGTTGGACTCCAGACGCTTGCACCAGAGCGAGACATCCGTGCTTCCGTCGAACATCACGTTGCCTCCGAAGTCCTCCACCATGGCGCGCGTGATCCCGCGCGTCTCGCTCTTGATGGCGATGAGGTAGCGAACGTCGCGGAACTCGAGCTTCGCCTTCTCCCCGAACAGGTAGTTCACCTCTTCGTTGGTCGTCATCGCGATCGCCCCGAGGCGTGTATCCAGCTCCGCGAGCCCGGTAGTGCGGTCCTCCAGGGCATTGCCGTGCAGGGCCCGGATGCCTTCTTCCTGCGCGGCGCGCACCAGCTCGGGGTCGTGGTCGACACACACGACCTGCATGCCAGCCGCGCTCAGAAGCTCGGCCATCTGCCGGGCAAAGGCATTGGCGCCGATGATCAGCCATCCGTCGTCCGACCTTCGCTTGAGCTCGAGGAAGCGGGCCACGAGACCGCTGGTCAGCGCGGACCACACGACGGTGACCGCGATGACGAGGAACACCAGCGCCCGCAGCTCGGTGCCCCCTTCGATGCCCTCGCGCGCCATCTCGTAGCCGAACAGCGAAGCCACCGCCGCAGCCACGATCCCCCGCGGGCCGAGCCAGGCGATGAACACCCGCTCGTTGCGTCGAAGGTCGGTGCGGATGGTGCTGACGAACACGCTCAGCGGCCGGACCAACAGAATCGTGAGGAGGGCCACGATCACGCCGGGCGCGCCCAGCGCGACAATGTCCGCGAGCCGGACGTCCGCGACGAGGAGCACGAAAAGGAGCCCGATCAGCATGACCGTGAGCTGCTCCTTGAACGAGTGCAGCGTGCGGTGCGCGTGCGAGTGCACGTTGCCGACGACGAGGCCCGCGATCGTGACGGCAGCGATGCCGCTCTCGTGGAAGACCGCGTTCGACAGCTGAAAGATCAACAGCGCGCCGGCCAGCGTGAACGGGTTCTCGAGGCCCTCCGGGATCACCCCGCGCCAGCGCAAGAGGAACGCGAGCAGACCCCCGCCGACCACCCCTGCGACGGCCCCGAACAGCAACCGCCACGCGATGGTAGGAGCCGCCATGGCGACCTCCGAGCCGCCGGGCGAGAGCACCAGCTCGAGCGCCACCGCGGCCGTGATCGCCCCGACCGCGTCGATCAGCACGCCCTCGGCTTCGAGCACGGTAGAGACCGTCTTCTTGACCTTGAGCCTCTTCAAGATGGGCGTGACGACCGTCGGCCCGGTGACGATGACGAGCGTCCCGAACAGCAGGCTGCGGCGCCAGTCCCACCCCATCACCAGGGCGGCGACCGCTCCGCCTGCGAGGAGACTGACAAAGGCCCCGACGCTGATAAGCTGGTTGATCGCGCGGCTCTGGCGGGCCAGGCGCTTGAGCCGGAGCGTCATCCCACCTTCGAAGAGGATCACGGCGACGGCGAACCCAACGAGGGACTGCAGGCCTTCGCCGAGGGAGTCCGGCTGGACGAGGTTGGCCACGTCGGGGCCGAGGAGCACCCCGAACGCGAGCAGGAGCACGATGCCCGGCACACGCGCGTGCTTCGCCAGCGCTTGGCCTGCCATTCCGGCGAGCAGCGCAAACGCGACGGTCAGGGGTGCGTTGTCGTGGAGGTGCACAGGGAATCCCGTTGAGTGCGGTCTTCAGCGTCCGGCGAAAGTGTCGCAGCGGTTCATGTCACCGCTGTCGAGCCCAACACGGAACCAGCGCACCCGCTGCTCGGCGCTGCCGTGCGTGAACGACTCCGGCGCCACCCGCCGGCCCGCCCGACGCTGCAGCGTGTCGTCTCCGATCGCGGCGGCCGCGCGCAGTCCCTCTTCGAGGTCGCCCGCCTCCAAGAGATCGCCGCGCTGCGCGTGGTGCGCCCAGATGCCGGCGTAGCAGTCCGCCTGAAGCTCCTGCAGCACCGACAGCTGGTTGCGTTCGGCCTCCGGGCGGCCGCGCTTCATGGCGCGCACGCGGTTGCTCACGCCGGTCAACGTCTGGATGTGGTGCCCTACCTCGTGCGCGAGCACGTACGCCTGCGCGAAATCGCCGGGCGCGCCGTAGTTGTTGCCCAGCTCGTCGAAGAACGAGAGGTCGATGTACGCCTGCCGGTCACCCGGGCAGTAGAAGGGACCCACAGCCGCCGACTGCATGCCGCAGGCCGACTGGACCTCGTCCCGGAACAGCACGAGCCGCGGCGGCTCGTAGCGCTGACCCTGCGCCTGAAAGATCTGTCCCCAGGCGTCCTCGGTGTCGGCGAGCACGACCGAGATGAACTCGGCGCTCTCGCCGTCCACGGGCGCGCTGTTCGCTGGCGCAGACGATCCGCCTCCGCCTCCCATGAGCGCGCCCAGCACACCGGACACGTCCGTGCCCGTCGCCGCGCCGAACGCCACCACGCCCAAGATCACAACGATGCCGCTCACCCCGCCGATGGCGAGCTTGCCACGCGGCCGTCGGCCGCCTCCGCCCCGGCGGTCCTCGACGTTGCTGCTGCGTCTACGGTCTTCCCACTTCACGGAGCAGCGCGTAGCAGGAACCGGGCCGGCCGAAAAGTGGGCAGTGCGCGGCGCACCTCACGGCGTGGGCGTGGGGCGCACCCTACAAGCGACGGCAGATCCCCAGCTTCTCGCAGACGCCCAACGCGTACGCGGACCTTCAGGGGTTCGCGGTGGCGCGGAAGAACCCCTGTGCGCCGGTCATCGAGCTGCCCACCCGAACGGTGAAGAACTCGCCCGGGTTGAGGAGGATCTGCGGGGTCTCGCTGCCGACGCCGCGAGTGATGAACTCGCAGGCACCGTCGTCGGTCACGCCATTGCCGCGGTATCCCCAGATGACAGGGCTCGCGATCTCGTCTCCGACGGGCTCGACGATGGTGAGGGAGAAATCGTACGGGGCGGTCTCTTGGTTGCAGAAGACCTCTTCCCGGAAGTAGGGCGCATCCGGACCCAGGGAGCTGGGGCAGCTCGCTCCGCTGGGAGCGCTCCACGTATCCGGAGGAGGCGTGCTGGTCGTGAAAAGCGGCGCGAAGCTGATGTTCAGCGTGGTCCTAGGCACGTCGAAGCACGTCGGCTCGGGTGGCCCGCTGTCCGGCGGCCCACTGTCCGGCGGCCCGCTGTCGGGCCCCGCATCGGTTCCACCGTCAACGCTCCCGTCGATGCCGGCGTCGCCCGGCCCCGCGTCGGGGGTCGCGTCCATGCACCCGGTCTCGAGCGCACAGCGGGCCCCACCGCAACGGTCGTCCTCGGTCAACAGGACGCAAAAGCCAGCAAGGCAGCGCCCAGTGACGCAGTCGAACGCGCCTGCCGGACAGTCGCTATCGACGCTGCAGTCCGGCGCCGGGCAGGCGGCGGGGTCCTCGGGGCAGCTCGGGTCCACACAGCGGCCACCAAGACACGCGATCTCGTTGGCACGGCCCGTGGCGCCGGGACACTCGACGCCTCGGCATTGCCGGTTCACGAAGACCTCGACGAGCTGCGAGACGTCGGCCATTTGGGTGGCGGCGAGCCCTGTGCCCACCACCCGCTGTCCGTCGAGGAGCTGGACGCGCACAAGATACGCGCCGGGAGCCACATCGAGCAGCTCGGCCACCCGCTCTCCGCTGAAGGTGTCACGGGACTCGGTCACCGGAAGGGCGGGCGCGACCGATTGAGGCAGGTCGAGCGCGGAGATCCCCTGGCCGGCGTACAGCACCGTCTCGACCCGGTCGAACTCGATCCCGGGCCGCATCTCCGTACGCAGCTGGACCACGAGCGTCGCGGACGGCGAGCATCCGGCCATCACGAGCGCACACACCATGCTCGACCACAGCCTCACGCCACCACTCTATCACCAGCCTCAGAACCAAGAACAGCCACCCCCTTCGGGATAGAAGCGCGGCGGGTGCGGGTTCACGCTGGGCGCCTCGGCGGACGGCGTGGGAGGACATCGGATGCGCCGAAACACGGTGGGCTCGTTCACCGCGCGTCCCCCGTCGTTGTTGACCGACTGGAACTCCAAGATGGTGGGGTCGATCTGCCCGGAGAACACGTCGAGGTTGTACCCACCAGGCATGCCGCCGCAGTTGGTGCGCTCGAGGGTCCACTGCCCCACGCCGCCAAAACGGATGGTCCCGTCGTCGCTGACCGAGCCCTCGGCGCGCATCGACACCACGGCGTCGTAGCCTCGCTGCGCGGCGCAGGGAGGGGGCTCTTCGGCATCGCGGCCTCCCGCCCAGAAGTGATTCTCGATGCGTCCGACGAGTGCACCAGGACGGTCGGGGACGCGTCGCACATAGAGCGTGAACACCTGCCACTCGTCCCAGCGCGCGCTCCAGGCATGGCTGCGCCACACCCCCGCGACCGTTTCATCCGCGCACTCGGCGGCCGGGGGCAGGCGCGCCCGCTGCTCCGCGATCGTGGCCGGTGCGGGCGAGGCCACGAGCGACACCACACAGAAGGCCGCCACCCCCAGCCCGAGTACCCCACGTCGTCGCGTGATCCGCATCGGCTCCAACGTAGCCCGGATCGCAAACGACTCCACCGACTTGATCCAGGTGTACGGACTCTGCACACTATGAGCGGGGTGCAGTTTTGCACCGAGAGGGGTTGATGTTGCTGGAGCGCCACTGCTGGTCGATGTTGGGGATCGCGCTCGCGTTGTCCGGGTGCATGAGCGACTCGGACGCGGCGGTCGGAGCGGTGGTCGAGCCAACCCAGTGCCGAATCTCGGGAAGCGGCACGCTGGACAACGGCGACGCCGTGACGGGAGACCTCAGCGGCTCGGCCACCAGCGGCAGCGGCGAGTGGGTTCACACCACCGTCGGCGGCGAGCTCGTGACACTCAGCCCGGCCAATGTGACCTGCCGCATCAATGGGGTGGCGATCGGCGACAGCAACGGCGCCGCCCTGATCGACGGTGTGCCGGGCTTCTCGTACACGTTGCTCGTCGAGGACTACGACAACCACGAACCCGACGCCGTTCAGACGCTCGTCGCGACCTACGGACCCAGCGGCGAAAGCGACGGGGTGTTGGACCTCGCGGGCGTCGCGAGCGTCGCGGTCCCGGACGCGCTCCCAGTGACCGAAGGCTCCTCTTATGGCGGAAGCGCAACCGTCTCGTTCGAAGACGCCCGCAGCGGCGACACCGTGACGTGCCTGTACGAAGGGCCGGCCGCGGACGACTGCGACGACGACGTCGACGAAGACATGGACGAAGGTGTCGACGAAGACTGCGACGACGACGTCGATGAGGGCGATTGGTGTCCTCGGCACCGTCGCCGACATCGGAACCGTCGGGGTCGTGGGCACCGCCACCGAGGCCATGGACATGGACACGGACATGATGATGACGACGACTGTCCGTGCGACGCCGACGCGTGCGGGGTGGGCGAGAGCTACACGCTCACCGCCTGCAGCGACGGATCGGCTCCGGGCGACGCCGTGGATGTCGTCGCCTTCATGGTGAGCATCGACGAGGGCCACGAGTCGTGCGGGGACACGGCGGTGAGCATCGACGTCAGCGTGGGCCACCCCGCCGCCGCGTCGGATGACTTCTACGTGCTCGAGGTCTACGACGAAACTGGCTTGGTCGTCCTGGACCGGCGCGGCTACGTGAGCAGCGGCGAGCTGGCCGTCGAGTCCCTGGACTGACGTCGCGAGCTGATACGCTCGCCATGTCGTGACCGAGAGGAAGCTCAAGGGGCTGAACTTCCGCACCATTCTCGCCGCGCTGGAGAAGCAGCACGGCGAAGATGCACGCGCGCACGTCGAGGCGTCCGTGACGGGCGAGCTGAGGCAGACGCTCGAGTTCGGCGGCATCCTCGTGAGCGCCTGGTACCCGGCATCCTGGTACGGCGAGCTGCTGGGCTGCATCGCGACCGAGATCGGCGGCGGCGCGCAGACCATCCGGGGGCTCTCGCGGGACGCGTTGAAGTCGGACTTCAAGACCGTCTTTCGTGTGATGCGCCTCTTCTTTTCGCCCGAGCTCGCCGCGGCGCAGTCGAGGCGGGTCGCGGCGCGCTACATCGATGGCGGCCACATCGACGTCGTCAGCGCGGAACCGGGGCGTATGCACTATCGGCTCACCGAGTTCCCGGGGTACTCGCACCTCATGTGGTGGGACTTCATCGGCGGCGTGGAGGGCGTGCTCGTGAGCATGGGCGCGGAGACCCTCTCCGTAAACCTGCTCAACGGCGGGCAAGACGGCGATGATCACATGGAGTTCGTGCTGCGCTGGACCGAGTGACGTGGACTCAGATCCAGATCCGAAGGCCCCCGATCGGCCCGCTCAGGTCCACCGAGCGGCTGTGGTCCACACCGTCGATGACCGCCAGATGGTCGTAGCCGACGAGCACTTCCACCGGCCCCAGCGCGAGGCCGATCGTCACCCGCCCGCCCACCGTCAGCGCGCGACCCAGGTTGCCCAGCGAGAGCCGCACGCTCACCACCCACGGGCGGGCGGGGAACACGTCCACCTGGTAGCGAAAGTCGAAGCCCGGCATCGCGCCCTGCCGGTCGTGAAACAGCCGCGCCCCCATCCCCACATGAAACTGCCAGTTCGCGTCCTGGGCGAACCGAAGCCCGAGGTGCAGCGTCTGCATCCCGGCCAATGACCATGTGCCCGCGGGCCGCGGCTCGAACAGCACGGCGCTTCTCACATCGATCTCGAAACGATCGGGCAGCATGACCCGAAGCTCCAGCGCGCTGCGCCCGGCATCCCCGAGCAGGTAGCCTCCCTCCGCGCTGGCCGACACGGCGATGTCCTGCACGGGCGGCGCGTCCAGGTCGCTGCCATCGACCGGCAAGTACACGGCGTAGCCATCAACACCGTCCGCGTACGGATGATCCGCCAGCCACCACTCGGGCCCCCAGCGGTCCCCCGTGGCGAATACCGGACCGAAGAAAGGATAGAGGAGCGCCTCGAGCATGGCGGCATCCCCATGGTCCTGCCATGGGTGCGCTCGGGCCCCACCGCGGCGACGCGAGCGCGAGCGCCCTGACAGCCGATCACCCCGCGCCGAGCGCGCCACCCGGTCGAGCAGCTGAGCGCTCGCCGGCGACGGCGGAGTCAGCGGGAGCGCGAGGGAGACGGCGAGACACGACAGGAGCCAGACCTTCTGCATACGGCCGGCTCATCGGCACAACGACCGCCCCGGTTGCCGGTCCACGCCCTTCCGTTGGCGCGGACACCGCGCCGAAGCGGACACAGGCGCCCGGCGTCGGGTATCCTCCCCGGCATGCCGTCCCTCAAATGGATACGGGCCGAGGGCCGACCGCAGACGTTTGCCATCTACAAGAAGATCACGTCCATCGGGCGCGCGGGAGGCAACGACGTCCCCATCGCGGAGGGATTGGCCGACTACCACGCCCAGATCGTGTTCGACGGGAAGGAGTTCACCCTCTCCGAAGTCGACCGCAAGGGCGAGATGCGCATCAACGGCAAGAAGAAGCGCCGCGGCAAGCTCATCCATGGCGACCGCATCACCGTGGGCGACGTGGAGCTCCAGTTCTCGATCTTCGACGAGACGCTGGGACTCGAAGACGACGCCGACGAAGGCGGCTCGACGGTCGAGGCCGAGCTGGCCGGGCTGCGCAAACTGCACGAGTTCTCCGAGCGCCTGATGCGCTCCGGGAGCCTGGAAGAGCAGCTCGCCGCGCTGATGGACGCGATCATCGAGGTCACGCACGCCGGCAAGGGTTTCCTCATCCTGCTGGCCGATGGCGAGCCGCAGATCACCGTGGCGCGAAACCTGAGCCAGCAGAACCTGCCGAACGCGATCCAGCACCTCTCGGACTCGATCCTCCAGAAAGTCATCGCGTCACGGAAGCCCCTGATCGTCAGCGATGCGCTGCACGACACGATGTTCAAGTCGGCCGAGAGCGTGATGAACCTTCAGCTGGCGAGCGTCATGTGCGCCCCACTGATCGCCCAGAACCAGCTGCTCGGTGTGCTCTACGTCGGCAACGACAACGTGCGCAGCTTGTTTGAAGAGTCGAGCCTCGACGTGCTCACGATCTTCGCGGGGCAGGCGTCTCTGATCCTTCAGAACGCGCTGCTGCTCGACCAGCTGCGGACGGACCGCGACGCGCTCGCGGAGCAGCTCGAAGACCGCCGGTTCGGCGACATCATCGGCACCTGCGCGCCGCTGCTCGACGTGTTCAACAAGGTCGAGAAGGTCGCCGCGACCAACATCAACGTGCTCGTGACGGGCGAGACGGGGACCGGCAAGGAGCTGATCGCACGTGAGCTGCACCGCCGGAGCCCGCGGGTCGATGGCCCGTTCGTGGTCGTCAACTGCGGCGCCATCCCCGAGAACCTGATGGAGTCCGAGCTCTTCGGGCACGTGCGCGGAGCGTTCACCGGCGCCGTCGCGACACGCAACGGGAAGTTCCAAGCGGCCGACGGCGGCACGCTGTTCCTCGACGAGATCGGCGAGATGCCGGTCGCTCTCCAGGTCAAGCTCCTGCGCGCGCTGCAGGAGAAGATCGTCATGAAGGTGGGTGACACCAAGAGCGAGCCCGTCGACATCCGCGTCGTGGCCGCGACCAACCGCGACCTGGAAGAGGAGATCCAGAAGGGTCAGTTCCGGGAAGACCTCTACTACCGGCTCAACGTCGTGAACCTGCACCTGCCCCCGCTCCGCGAGCGTGGGGACGACGTGGTGGTGCTCGCAAAGTACTTGCTGACGAAGTACATCGAGGAGTTCGGTTCGAAGGTGCGCGGCTTCACGCCCAACGCGCTCATCGCGCTCAAGAAGTACGACTGGCCCGGCAACGTTCGACAGCTCGAGAACCGGATCAAGAAGGCGATCGTGCTCTGCGACAAGACCCTCATCGGGCCGGAGGACATGGACCTGTTTCCGGAAGCGCTCGCCGCGATCCAGACCCTCGCGCAGGCTCGCGAGGACTTTCAGCGTCGCTACATCCTCGAGGTGCTGGAGCGCAACAACGGCAACCGCACGAAGACGGCGCGCGACCTCGGGGTCGATCCGCGGACCATCTTCCGCTACCTCGAGAGGGAGCCCGACGCTCCGGAACCGTCCAGCGGGACGTCCAAGGGGTGAGATTTGCGCTCCTCGCGCTCCCACCGGGTCCCTGACATCGATGTCGCAGCTTCGTGCCGCCAGCTCTGATTCTTCCACCGAGACCGTTTCGATCTCGCGTGCATCGGTGCGTGGCACTCACATTGCTAGAGGATCGTGGGTGAGCCGTTCGCTTCTCGCTCTCGCGGTGTGCTTCGGATCGGTCTCCACCACTTCCCTCATGGGCTGCCTCATCACACAGGAACCGTCGTTCGACGAGCCGGCGAACTTCCCGCCCTCGGTGCACGGAACCGCAACGACGCCGATGTTTCAGACCATCACGCGCCAGGTGGGCCCCATTGACAATCCGTTCCCCGGAGACAGTGGGGCGGCCAGCCCCTTCACGCGTGACGTGACGATCTCGGCCATCGTGCGAGACGCCAACCTCCTCGACGAGCTCGAGGGGCGCATCTACGTGAACCTAAATCGTGACGAGGGACCGGGTACGGTCACCGAGATCGACATCGATGGTTCCGCGGGGACGCTGGAGCGGCGCATCGAGTTCACCGTCTCCCGGGCCGACTTGGTTCCAAACTGCAACCGGATCGAGCTGCACGTCAGCCGCGAGTTCCAAAACCTCCCCAGCCTCGAACCGGTCGAGGACGGCATGATGGAGGGGACCCGACGCGATCTGGGCATTGGGGTGTGGTTCGTCGGCGGCTTCAACGACGGCAACCCCACCCCCGACATGACCACTTGCGCGGGCAGTCAATGACCGGCTTGAGTTCAGCGCGGCTTCGTGCCGCCCTCGGGTTCTCAGCGGCGGCCGTGCTGGCACTCGCGCTCGGTTCGCAATACGGGTGCAGCTTTGCCGACGCGCCCCCACTCGCCAACCGATGCGAAGGCGATGGCGACTGCCGGACCGGCACCTGCGACGTCGAGCTCGGCATGTGCACGACCGAGGTTCGCGAGCCGATCCGGATCGGGCTCGAGGTGCTCCCGGAGACGACCGCCGCGGGCGGCACGCCCATCCTGGTGAGCTTCGAGAGCTTCGAGCTCGATGGCCCCGAGGATGAGCCGCGACTGCTCGTGCTGCCCGAGCCCGTCCGCACCAGCGGGCTGGTGTGGGACACCCGGACCGAGGAGGCCATCACCGCCACGGTGACGTTCAACCTCCAGAGCGCCTTCGAAGCCGGCCCGTCGACGCGGCTGAGCGCGCAGGCGGTGGAAGAGGTCACCCAGGACGGCGAGAACCGGAACAGCAACCTCACCGTCAGCCTGCTGCCGGGCCGCGACTACGACATCACGGTCACCCCGACCGGCGCATGGGCCGCGAGGCGCCCTCCGCTCCGAGTCGGCGCGACCTACCGCAGCCCGAGCGGGAGCGACAGCGCGTTCCTCGACTTCCTCAACTACCCCGACTTGTGCACCAGCGCCGTCATGGAAGACCCCTCGGCCGAGGCGGACTGCCTGGTCGAGATGAGCGGGACCGTGGTCGACGGAGAGGGCGAGCCCCAGGACCAGATGATCGTCCGCGTCGTGCGCGCGGAGACCAACCAGCTGCTGTCGTCCGTGTACACAACCGGGGCCGACACGGCAGAGGACGTGGAAGCTGGCACCTTCCGCGTCGTGCTCCCGCTCGCCGCGTGGCGCGCCAACGACTGGCTCTACACCGTAACGCCCAGCGCGGAACGCATCGAAGAAGAGGGCCCGAGCCCCACCTTCAGCGCGGACCCGAGCTCGCTCTTCGAGGTCGGCGGCATGGTCACCATCCTGACCCCGGAGGTGGGCACCATCGTGACCTACCAGGGGCTCGTCGAGGACGATCGGGGCCGCCCGGTCGAGAACGCCTCGGTCAGCCTCAGCGCGTTGAACGTCGTGGACGGCGAGACGGGCGTCGTGGGGAGCTTCCGCACCAGCACCACAACAGGTGTCGGCGAAGACGCGGGGCGCTTCGAGGTGCAGCTCCTGCCCGGCACCGCGGAGGAGCAAGCCACCTACGACGTCGTCGTCACGCCCGAGGCGTCGTCGGAGATCGGCGAGACGCTGCGCATCCTGCGGCAGACGGTTCGCATCGGCCCGGAGCAAGGCGAGGTGCGCGGCCAAGTGTTCCAGGTCCCGTTCCGCGCTCAGTACGGCGGAGTCGTGCGCACGCCCGAAGCGGTCGGGTTCGAGGCCGCTCAGATCCGGGCGCGTCCCCGCGGCGTCGACTGGATGGGCATGCTCGGACCGATCGCCTCACTCGCACGGTCCAGCAGCACCGTCACCGACCTCGACGGCGTGTTCAACGTCAACCTCGACGTGGGCGTCTACGACGTCGTGGTCGAGCCCGCGGGCGGCTCCAACTACCCGTGGCTCGTCGTCCCCGACCAGCCGATCGGGGGGTCGGCCGCGCCGCTCAACAACGTCTTCGAGCTGGCGACGCCCGTGACGATGACCGGCGTGGCGCGCTTCGAAGGGACCGCGCTCGCCGTCGGCGCCGAGGTGCGGGCCTACGCGATCGTCGAGAGCACCGACACATCGACCCGCGCCATCCAGATCGGCCGCGCGGTGACCGACGAGAGCGGCGCGTTCACGCTTCTGCTGCCACCCTCGATCTGACCGCGTCGATCGGACCCCGCGTCGATCGGACCCGGGTGGATCGGAGACCCCACCGCGCTGCGTTGGCGCGGGCACGCCTCGATCCGAACGGCGCGCAGCGTCGTAATCGGCGTGTGCGCACAACCCGGGTGGGCCGGGGCCAGGCCGTTCTGAGCGCATTGGACGGTTTGTCCGACGAGGGGGGTAGTCCCATGTGGGAACCTCTCCTACGAAACGCCTGGGTTTCGGTCCGCATCGGCAGAAAATGTTCGTTAGGTACTTGTAACTCCGAGGTTGATCTGGCGTAAGATGCGCATCGACCTCATCAGACGGTCGCTACTGACGAGTGTCGTCCGAGCGGCCCAATCGAACCCTTGTGATTGGTTCGGGGAGAATTTTGGAAATGAACACGAAGCTCAAGACCTCACTCGTAGCGATTGCGGCGGCGACTCTTGGCCTCACGGCGTACGGCTGTGGCGGCGGCGACGCCGGCGGCGAAGGTGGCGGCGAGACCGAGACCGGTGGCGGCGAAGCGTCCTGCAGCGGAAGCGGCGAGGCGTCCTGCAGCGGTGCCGGCGAGGCGTCCTGCTCCGGCGCGTCCGAAGAGGGTGCGTCCGAGGGTGGCGAAGAGGCGGGTGCCGAGGCGTCCTGCGGCGCTGGCAGCTGCGGCGCCGCTGAAGAGAGTGAGTGATCACGCTGACGTGATCGTTTGACCCGAGCCGGCTCGTCCGGCGCGGAGCGAGTTCGCGGGAGAACCTTCGGGATCTCCCGCGTTCTTGCGTTAACGGCCTGTATCCGAATCGATTTCGAGGCATACCTACCGATGATGGCTGAACGACAGGCGGCAGAGGGCGTGGGGCTTGGGCTCCGTCACGACATGGCGGATGCGTTCTTCGAGCAGGCGCCCAACGAAGTGAACTGGCTGGAGATCCATCCCGAGAACTACGTGGACAGGGGCGGGCGTTTCCGTATGAACCTGGAGAAGGCGCAGGAGGGATGGCCGGTCGTCCCCCACGGCCTGACCCTGTGTTTCGGGACCACGTCGCCGTTCGAGCCGGGCTACGTGAAGTCACTCAAGGTGCTGCTCGATGAGGTCGACGCGCCTTGGTACAGCGACCACCTCTGCTTCGCCGGCATCGACGGGCTCTACCTCCACGATCTCCTTCCACTGCCTTTCACCCGAGAGGCGGTCGACGTCGTGGCCGCGCGCGTCACAGAACTGCGCGACGCCATCGAGCGCCCCGTGGCGATCGAGAACATCAGCTTCTACGCCGACCCGGCGGAGCGGGGCGGATGGGACGAGCCGGACTTCCTGCTCGAGGTGCTCGAGGCGGCGGACTGCAAGCTCCTGCTCGACGTGAACAACATCTACGTCAACTCGCTGAATCACGGGTTCGACCCAAAGCCGTACATCGATCGCATCCCGCGGGAGCGCGTCGTGCAGATGCATGTCGCCGGACATTTCACCCGCAAGGACGGCCTGATCATCGACACGCACGGCGAACCGGTGTGCGAAGGGGTGTTCGAGTTGCTCGAGTACACGCTGGCTCACGTCGGGCCGACACCGGTCCTTCTCGAGCGCGACCAGAACATCCCACCGCTGGCGGAACTGCTCGACGAGGTGAGGCAGCTCGACACCATCTACCAGCGCGGGATCGCCGCGTTCGAGGCGCGGCACACGGCAAGGGAATCGGCGGTGGCCCGATGAGTGAGGGCACCGCCCCGACGATCGCGGAGCTGGAGCGCGCGTTCACACGCGTGTGTTTGGAGCGCGAGCCGCCCAAAGCCGACCTCGACACGCTGCACGACGACCCCGAGCGCTGGAAACTCTACCGCCACATGGTCCGCTTTCGGCTGCGAGAGATGATTCGCAGCGGGCTCCCGAAGACCGCGGCGGTGCTCGGCGAGCCGATGTTCGAGGACGCGGTCGCCGGGTATTTGGCCGACCACGGACCGCGGAGTCGGTTCATCCGTGAGGTCGTTCACGAGCTGCTCGCGCACACCCTCCCCGCCTGGGAGGTCGACCCGACCCTGCCGTCGCACCTGCCCGACCTGGCCCGCTTCGAGGCGCTCAAGTGGCGTGTCGCATCTCTGCCCGGTGAGCCGACCGACGGCACGCACCCGGAGTTCGACTTCGAGCGGCCTCCGGTGTGGAACCGCACGGTGCGCACGCTCGACCTCCACCATCGCGTGGACAAAAGCAGCGAGTCTCCTGAGGTCCTCGAGGAGCCGCACCTCGCGCTCATCTACCGGAAGCCAGGCAACCCCCGAATCTCCACCTACGTGCTCAACCCCATCGGCGCGTTGCTCTTTGTCGCCTGGCGCGAAGCGAGCGAGGAAGGGACGAGCTGCGCGGACGGCGTGCGCCGGGTGCTGGCCGACCTCGGGCGAGAGCCCGACGCGCGTTTCATCGACGGCATGGCTGGGGTGTTGGCCGACCTGGTGGAGCAGGATCTGATTCTCGGTTCGGCGTAGCGTTTCGCCTTGCCGTTGATAACTCTCGGGGCCTGCCGCCACTCATGAGCATGAACATCTCCTCACGGGTTCCATTGCTCCTGCTTGTCGCTGTTGCCACCGGGTGTGGAGGCGGCGGCGATTCGGACGCCGGGCCGACCGATGCGCGTGTCCCTGGCCTCGACGGATCCACGTTGCCCGACGGCGGCGCGGCGGACGCGGGCCTCGTCGATTCCGGCCCACCTGACGCCGGCACCTCTGACTCGGGCGCGGTCGACGCCGGCACCACGGACGCGGGCGCCGACCCTGACGCCGGGCTCACTTGGCCCGACCCGTCTCGCCCCGCCCCCGACTGGGTGGACCTCACCGTCGGACCCGTCGGCAGCTGCCCGGCGCTAACCCCCTGCGGTGGGGACATCGTCGGCACATGGGATCTCAGCGGCGGCTGCTTCGAGGTGGACATCGAGTCGGCGATCTCCAGCTGCCCGGGCGCGATGGTCACCCGTCGCGAGGGACGTGGACGCGGGCGTGTACGGTTCGAGTCTTCCGGAGCCGCTCATCGGGTCGCCGAATCGGTGGTCGAGACGGACCTGTTCTTTCCGGCGGTCTGCGCGGCGTTCTTCAGCTGCTCGATGCTGGAAGACGCGATGCGGGGGCTCGTCGACGAGGCGTCGTGCACCGCGGACAGCACCGGCAACTGCGAGTGCACCGCGTCGCTGTCGACGGTGATCGACGACATGGACACGTACAGCACGATGAGCAACGAGATCGTGGGGGGCTTCTCGGGCAAGCGCTGGGAGTACTGCGTCGACGGGGAACAGCTCCGCTACCGCGACTCCTCCGCCACGGAGCCACGCGAGCCCGGCACCGTCACGCTGCGGCGTCTCTGAGACCGCGGCCAAGACAGACCTCGACGCGAACTCCCTTGTGGGAGAGCATTCGGCCACGTAACGAGCGCCCTGCTCCCGCGTACCCCACTCAAATGAATCGGGGCCACTCGCGCGCCGTCTGCCGGCCGTGGCCTGCCTGAACTCACCGAGGAGACTCCCCCCCATGCACAAGACGCTTTCGACCCTCGCCCTCGCCGCCCTGCTGGGCCTTGGCCTCAGCTCGGTCGCCTCCGCCCAGTCGCGCGACTTCCAGATTCGCAACGACGGCGGTAGCCGCATCCAGTTTGTCTCCGACGCGCCGCTCGAGACCATCACGGGGGTCAGCAGCCATGTCACGGGCAGCGTCAGCCTCGACCCGAGCAACCTGTCCGCCGCGCGCGGCACGATCAACGTCCGAGTGGCCTCGATCCGCACGGGCATCGACCTTCGGGACGAGCATCTCCGCAGCGACAACTGGCTCGGCGCCGGCGCCAACCCGAACGCCACCTTCGAGATCACGCGCGTCGAGGGCGCCAGCTCCCTCCAGCCGAACCAGTCTACCCGTGTCCGTCTCCACGGCCGCTTTAGCATCCACGGCGTCACCCACGACATCGTCGCCAACGCCCAGGTCCGCCTCATCCCCGCCTCTCACGAGAGCGTGGAGACGGACACCATCCGCGCGCAGGCGAGCTTCCGCATCCGCCTGACCGACTACAACGTTTCGATTCCGCTCCCCGTTCGCCTCAAGGTGAGCAACGAGATCCGGGTCAACGTCGCGATCCGCGCCGTCGCCGGCTGAGGCCGCCGAGCGCTCCGAAGACCCCCGCCGCCCTCCGGGTCGCGGGGGTTCTTTCCTTGCGGAGGCTGCTTTCGCTACGGAGACGGCTGCCTTCGGACACGCACCTGGTCGAAGACGCGGGTGGCGTGCTGCACCACGGGCGACAGCTGAGCAAAGGGCACATCGGCGGCGATGAACAGCGCGATGGCGTCTTCGTCGGTGCGCGGATGGAGGGCTTCGAAACAGCGAGCGAAGCTTGCGGGCGAGGCGTCTGGCAGCAGCGTGACCGGGTCCGGCTCTTCGGACGCGGCCGCACAGCCGGCCGTCTGAGTGGCGTCCCCGAGCTGAACTTGCACCGCGCCGTCGGGACGAAGGATCGCGCGCGCCGGGCGCTCGGGCTCCGGCAGTGCGTCCGGATTTTCAGGGAGCGGCGCGCCTCTCATGAGCGCGGCGAACTGCTCGGGCGTGGGCACGTTCCGGGGCAACGACGAAGGCCATTGGAGCAGGCGGTCTCCGGCCGGGGAAGAAACGAGGATCCGAGGGGGCCCATAGCCAGCCATGGCGCTGCTGAAGAGCACCCGCTGAAGGACACGAAACGGCACCGCATTGGCCACCCGCAGGTTGTAGGTGCCCGCCCCCTGGCCGGCTCCCGTCGCGGCGCGCTCGGCCTCCCGCGTTTGAGTGAGCGCGGCGCGGAGCGCCGGGATCTCCCCCGTCTCGTCTGAAGGGTACGGCAAGCTGACCTGCACGCGCGGCCAGCCCTCCACACTGGACGAGGCCTGCGCACGTGCGAGCGCATCGGGTGGCCACGACGTGAGCAGCTCGACGTTGTCGACACTCACCCCCGAGGGGTCGATCGTCACGGTCGATGCGGGCGTCGCGCTTGGCAGCGACTCGACGACAGCCGCCGGATAGGCGGCCTCGCTCGGCAACTCCGCGGCCGGCGCGGACTGCGGATCCGGGAGGTGCGCCGCCGGGCCCGCACTGCAGCCCTCGACCCCGCACCCGCTAAGGACCAGAGCGAGCGCAGCGGGCAAAGCACTTCGGCGAAGGGGCATCACGGATCGCAGGTAGAGGCAGCGGACCGACGAGCGCGGCTCAGAAACAGATGCCCCACTTGCCGACGCCGTCTCGGACCGCGGTTTGCTGGTCGCCCGCGAAGAGCGCTTCGTATGTGCGGTTGTCGCCGAACGGGAAGCTCTCGCCGAAACCGCGCCGGAGAAGCTGTCGCTCCCAGATATCACCCTGGCCGCCCCCGACGTGGATGTACGCGAGCGGCCGGTCGAACCGGTCGAAGCACTCGTTGTCGAACGTGAGGTACACGAGGTGGTCGACGAGGTTCTCCGTGAACTCCTGCGCCTCCCGCGCGTAGCACTCCGCCCCCATTCCGTCGTGGGCGAGCTCCGGCGTGTCCACTCCGATCATTCGGACCCGCGCGTTGAACACCTCCGATTCGCCGTCGACCAGGATCGTGTCTCCATCGACCGCTTGCACGACGCGGCCGAGGATCGGCGCGCGGCACGGCGTGTCGCCCGCCCGCAACAGCGAGGGATCGAGGTTCCGCACGCGCTCGTCGTCGAACTCAGGAGTGCCCGTAAAAGGCATGCCCATGACGGGGTCGTAGTTGCTCGTCCCGCCGTCTTCGCCCGGCTCCGGCCCCGTGTCGGTCGGGCCCACCGTGCGGGGACAGCCCGCGAGCAGGGTCGTGAGCAACGCGGCGAGACCGACTGCACCCGCCCGGCGCCAAAGGAAAGTCATCGCAGACACCCTAGCACCGACGTGGGACAGCGCCGAGTCGGGCCTCGTGCCGCCTTCGGAAACGAGACCTCAGCGGGGGGGCGCTTCGAGCGTACGCGTTACCGTCTCTTCACCACAGCGGGCGGTCAGCTCCGCGGTCTCACCTGTGGCGAGAGGCTCATACGCGATGTCACATCCGGTCCGCCGCTCCGTTTCGACGATCCACTCCTCCACGACAGCGCCTTGCACGGGGAGTTCCCCGTACGCCGAAGCATCGATGAGCCGCCCCGCGAGAACGCCGAGCGCCGCTTCGGTGGCCACCCGGTTGAAGGGCCGCAAGGGGAGATGAACCAGGAGGCCTTCGAAAGCGACGTCCCCAACGCCCGGCTCGTCGAGGCGCAGGCAGTCGAGCGTCAGGCGCACTTGCTGAGCTGAGGCGGTCGGCTCCAGCTGGTACGAACAGCCCACCATGTCGAGGTCGAGAATGCTCTCCGGATCGATCTCGTAGATCGTCTGCATGGCGTACTCACGCAGGCCGTCGAGGCTTCGGTCCTCGGGAGGGTCCGACTCCAGAAGCGCAGCGGTACGCTGTAGCTCGCCCAAACGCCGCGCGTCGGTGAGCGCCTCGCGCAAACGGAGGATGCTGCCGAAGATCGACCCGCCATGTTCTTGCCAGGCGGCATCGACCGCCTCCCGCTGAGACGCGTCGAGGTGCTCCCACGCGGCGTCGGCGTCAGGGCGAGAACGCTCCACTCGGCTGCGGCGGACATCGTCAAGCCGCCACTCGTTCATCGCCACCACCATCCGAGGGATGGCACCTTGTTCCTCCGCGAGCCGGTGAACCCTTCGCTCGAACCTCTCCGCCCCCTCCGGGCTGGAGAGTCCTCGGAACTGCAGAACGCCCCCGAGCTCGACCGGATCGTTCAGCCCCACCTCGGCGAAGCGCGCAGCGAGCGCATCCACCTCATCCCGGTCGAGCCGGGCTCGCCGAGACGGACGCACTGGAGGCTCGATCGGCTCGCCCTCGGCGAGCCGGGCGAAGTTCTCCGCCATCTGCTCTTGCAGCGCCGCCATATGTTCGTCCTCGAGCCCAGCGACATACTGCTCGAAGTCGAGGAGCAAGGTGTAGCGGAGCACAAACGCGAGCCCACCGAGCAGCACCAGTCCGGCCATCCAGGTCGCGTGTCGTCGCCGCATCGATCTCCGCCTCGCGAGCTGGACTGGCCCCGCTTCAGAAGCGGAACTGCGCTTCGAGCCGGACCTCATGCTCGGTGAGCGCTGCCTCGGGCGTCGCCGTGCTCGGCAGGCACTGGCCCCCGAACACACCGCTGGCTCCGTCGCGGTCGTCGACCGCACAACGCAGCCGGATCCCATACAGCAAGCTCATGATCCCGATGTTGCGGAAGTAGTACCAGTGCAGCGCCGCGCGGGCCTGGAACTCCTCGACCGGCTCGCGGAACTGCGAGCTGAATCCGCCGCCCGAGGTGACCGCGGCGGGGTCGTAGCGAAGCGGCACGAAGAAGCCGCCGACATCGAACGCCAGCATCAGCGTGCGCGGCACGAGCAGAATGGACGCCTGGAAGTTCCACGCGGTCTGCACGCCGTCGAAGTCGAGCACGTAGCGGCTGTAGCTCTCCGCCCGGAAGGACAAGTGCCAGAAGCGCCAGAGCGCGAACACGTTCCACGCGAGATAGCGCTCGACCGGACGCTGATCCCAGCGGACACCACCGACGATGGAGAGCGCCATCGGCACCTCGGTGTACAGGAACGGCGTGTCGAAGCGTGACGAGTGTCCGATGAGGTTGGCGCGGATCTGAGCGCCACCCGCGTAGCTGAAGTTGCGGTCCTCACTACGGAAGAAGCGCCCGCCCACGTTGCCGTTGAACTCGCCTGAGCCGCCGGCGCCGAAGATCCGGAACCGCAGCACGTTGTCGTCGGTGATGGGGCCGCCCACTTCGAGGGCCGCGCCGCTGCCCTGCTCAAACGCGTTGAACAGGTAGAAAGGCGGATCGAGAAGCGGCTGCTTCGACGTCGACACGATCAGGCCGGGGCTCAAACCACCGGAGCCGCTGTTGAGCGAGAGATAGTGTCCGTCGTTGCCGAGCGGGATGTTGAAGGTTGCGAACGTCATCCGCACCGTGCGCTCGGCGCGCACGTTGATGAGGAAGAAGGAGTTCTGGATGAACGGGATCGGACCGAGCGCGCGGAGCTGAATCCGCGTGAAGCGCACGTCGCCGATCGGGTCCGTGTACTCGGTGAGGCCGTCGCCGTCGATGTCCGGCGTCTCGTCGAAACGCAGGCTGCCCGCGAGGCCCGCGACCACGCTGAAGCGGATCCCCGGGGAGCTGGCGCAGACCGTGACCGAAGGGTCGAATCGGCAGCCGAAGTCCGAGCAGTCGGTGCGGCCGTCGCCGTCGTTGTCGACGCCGTCGCTGCACACGTAGTCGTCGCGTTCACCGTCCGCATCGCCGCCGCGGCCAATGAGGTCCTCGACGCTCATGTCGCCGGTCAGCTCCGGAACCTCGTCCCCCGCGTTGCCGCCCGGTGTGCCGAGGTTGGTGCCCTGGCCGCCGGTCGGGCCGGTGTAGCTGCCGTTGCAGACGGTGATGAGCTCGCCCTGGCAGTCCTGGTCTTCGCAGTCGACCGCGCCGTCGCCGTCGTTGTCGATCCAGTCGCTGCAGCGGTCGTTGTTCTGCTCCGACTGGCCACCGGCCTGGCAGTGGGGGTCACCGAAGCAGTCGGCGTCCGCGCAGTCGGGCATGCCGTCGTTGTCGTCGTCCTGACGGTCGTCGCACACCGTCTCGCGCGCGACCGCCGGCGGCGGCGGCGCCACCTGCGTCATGGCCGGCGCCGGAACCGCCTGGGCCGGCGGAGGCGGAGGAGGAGGAGCGCCGGGGTCGTCGGCCGGGGGGGGCGCGACGTATCCATCCTCGGGGTTCGCGTCGTCCTGTGCGAACGCGGGCGCGGCGACCATCGTCAACCCCACACCCAGCACACAAGCGGTGCCCCACATCTTCGCCAGCGCCTGAGCGGCGCGCGACCCTTGGCCCATCATTCGATTCTCTCCTCGAGTCGTCGGTCTACTACGGGCACACCATCACGGCGCCGCGCGGTCCCGGAGGTCCGCACGCGCCGGAGAGTCCCGAGCAATCATCGTCGGAAGAACACGCCTCCCCGGCGCGCGCTCCCTGTGTGCACGTTCGCCCACCCGCAAAGCGGCAGATGGGGTTGCCCTCCTCGTCGATGACGAGGGGGTTGTAGTTGCAGTCCCAGTCTTCGCAGTCGACGAAGCCGTCGCGGTCGTCGTCGCGTCCGTCGGTGCAGCCCGCCACCGCGATGCGACGGCGCTCCTCCGTGGTCAGGTCATCCGGCAGCGGCGCGCCCACGGGCTCGAAGTTCCCGCCCGGCTCGGACCCCTCCTGGCAAGGGCTGATCACCGAGAGGCAGCTGCCTCGGAAACAGGCCAGCCCGTTCGGGCAGCCGCCTGCGTCGTCACAAAGCCCCGCGGCGGTGAACGAGTGGAACCGGCAGGAGAAGTCGGCGCAGTCGACGAACCCGTTGCCGTTGTTGTCGATGTTGTCCGTGCAACTCGCAAGCGTCGCCTCGCACGCCTCGCGGACCGCGGGCTCGTTGGCGAAGCGGCAGGCGTTATCGTCGCAGTCGACGAACCCGTTGCCGTCGTTGTCGACTCCGTCCGTGCACTTGTCCAGGCCGGTCTCCGCCTGTTCTGCGCAGTAGTCGAGCACCTCTTGGTTCATCGAGCGCGAGCAGCTGAAGTCGTCGCAGTCGGTGAAGCCGTTGTTGTCGTTGTCCTCCTCGTCGGAGCAGGCCGCGAGAGAGGTCTCCATCCCGCCGCCGCTGCACAGCGCCATCACCGCCGGGTCGGTCGACATCGAGCAGCTGAAGTCTTCGCAGTCGGTGAAGCCGTTGCCATCGTTGTCGATCATGTCTTGGCAGCGGGAGACCGTGTTCTCTTCGCCCAGGCAGGCGGGGCTCATGGTGCAGCTGATGTCGGCGCAGTCGGTGCGTCCGTCACCGTTGTCGTCGACCATGTTGCCGCAGTCGCTCTCGGCCGGGCACGCCGGGTTGCCCGCGCACGACGGGTCGGCGCAGTCGACCAACTCGTCACCATCGTCGTCCTCACCGTTGTCGCAGTCGCGCTCCTCGCACATCGGCTCGTTCTGGCAGTCGTCGTCGTTGCAGTCGGTGAGCCGATCTCCGTCGTTGTCGAGCCGGTCACCGCAGTTGGTCTCCGCCTCACACACCGTGACGAACACGCCGTTCCGGCACGAGAAGTCCGCGCAGTCGGCGAAGCCGTTGCCGTCGTTGTCGATTCCGTCGGAGCAGCTCTCGTCGTCGAACTCGCTCAGGCAGCAGAGCTCGCGGATGTTCTGGCAGCCACGGTCGCCGCAATCGAACTGCCCATCGTCGTCGTTGTCGACGCCGTCGATGCAGAAGCTGAAGCTGGCCTCGGGGTGGGGGTCACGCTGGAGCGGGATCTGCTCGCCGCAATGCCCACGGCTGTAGCAGTCCTCGTCCTGGCAATCCGTCCGGCCGTCCTGGTCGTCGTCGACGCCGTTCGAACAGCTCAGGTAGTCCACCTCGTAGCCCTGGGGCGGAGGCTGCGCGATGCGGCCGTCGGCATCCCGGTCGAGCGTAAAGCAACCCGCGAACAGCGCCGACATGGCCAGCGCGCAGACGATCCGCGGCCAAGTCGGCAGAGCGGAGGAGCGACGGGGGAACGGCATCAGTGGTGGTCTCCCTCTTCGCCTGGTCGCTGCCAGGTGCCATGCCCGCGCAGGCACGCCGCGCTGCCCTGTCCGTAGCGCCGCTGGAACGGCACGTGAATCATGCACGAGCCGCGCTCGGTGCGGGTCTCGCCCAGCAGCCCCTGTGCCTGCTCACGCTCGAGCCGGGCCTGAATCAAGCCGCGCGCAGGACCGGTGAGGTACTCGGGCAGCTCACCCACGCGGCGGAAACGCGAGACGAACTCGATGAGGTGCAGGTTGAAGAACTCGGCCACCTCAGGTGCGATCGCCGAGTCCTCACGGAGGCGACGCGCCGCCGCGGTCACGGGACCCATGTCGACGCGGATCTCGTCGTTGCAGACCCAATCGCACTCGGCGTAGGTGTTCTGGTGCTGCATGGACTCGGTGTGCGCGTCGCGCGTCGAGACCAAGCGGTTGTAGTGCCACTCGCGACTCGCTTGCTCGTCGGCCGAGTGCACGGACGTCATCAGGTAGTCCGGCACGCCGTGCGCCCACATGCCGCGCCGGTTGCGGATCGCGTCCTGCTGAGCGCGCAAATACTCGGGCCGCGCTGGGTTGTCATCGATGTTGTACGCGTGGGCGAAGCCGCGGCGGATCTGATCGACCACGAGGTCGGGGCAATCCACCAAGAGGCGGCCGTATCCGTCGCGGGAGCCGTCCGTGTTGCAGTGCCAGACACCGCGCCGGCCGTTGTACGTGGCCATCTTGGCGTTGATGTACAGCTCGTACGGGTGCCAATCGCCCCACTGGTGGGCGGGCCCGAAGCTCTCGAGCGTGTTGAACCCGGCAAGCCGGCACTGGCTGCCGCTGTATTCGCCGCCGAAGACGCGGAAGGAGTCGCCGTCGTTGAAGCTCACCGGCACGGGCACGCCGTTGATGAACGCGCGGGACCACGGCGCGGCGTCGACGTTCCCGGGCCACGCGGCGAAACACATGGTCACGAGAGCCAGCAGGAATGGAAGGCGACGTCGAAGTGTCATGGCAAACCGCGCGAGAGACCCCGGGGGCGAATGAACGCCATCGGGGCGAGGGAGTCAAATGGCATCTTCGCGTCAGCTCACTCTTCTTCGTCGTCGCGCCGGCGAAGGGCCGCCCCGGAAGAGGCGGCCGGAGCAGGCGGAGACGGCGATGGAGACGGATTCCGACGTCCGACGAAGCCAATGTACACGATGGTGCCGAGCGCGAGGAAGCCGGGCCAGTGCCCGAGGGTCTGGAAGACCGTCTGGCCCTCGAGCATGTGGACCTCGGCGGCGCCCTGCCATCGCCCAAACAGCGGTCCTTCCGCCACCGTGCGCCCCATCGGGTCGATGATGGCGCTGACCCCCGTGTTGGTGGCGCGGACGAGGTAGCGGTGCTGCTCAACGGCCCGCATCTTGGCCAGCGCCAGGTGGATGTAGGGCTCTTGGGTGTCGCCGAACCAAGCGTCGTTGGTGATGTTGACCAGGACGTGCGGGTCGTTCTCCATCACCTGGCGCACGAAGCTCGGGAGGATGTCCTCGTAGCAGACGAGCGCTCCGATCCGGAAGCCGTTCAGCTCGAGCGGCCGGACATGATCGCCCTGCTGGAAGTGCCCGGTGTTGGGGCTCCACTCGTACATGATCGGGAAGGTCTCGCCGAACGGCAGGTACTCCCCGAACGCGAGCAGGTACGTCTTGTCGTAGTGGCCCTGGACGAGTCCGTCTTGGTCGGTGAGGAACGCGGTGTTGTAGAGAAGCCGCCCGTCTGGACCTCGCTCGGTGCTCAGCCCGCCAAACATCGTGGGCGTCGTCGGCGGCGGCCCGGCCTCGACACGGTAGAAGCGCGCCGCCTGGCCAAAGGCCTGAAACGCATCGACCCCTTCGTCTCGCGGCAGCGGGAAGGTGGCGGCGGACTCCGGCCAGACGAGCAGATCGAGGTTGTGCTCTTCCTCGAGTGCACGGGACTGGGCGAGGTGGCGGCGCAACCCTTCGCCCGGGTCCTCCCGCTTCTCGTAGATGCCCATGTTGGTCTGCACGACGCCGACCGTCATCGTGGGGGCGTCGGCCATGCGCCGATCGACCTCGTCGATCCGATAGGCGCTGTATCCGAGCGTGAACACCATCGCCCCGAGGAACGCCGCTGGCGCGCGCCAGGGCATCGGCCTCCTCTCGATGCGGCCGAGGACCACCTCGTAGAGCGCGCCGTTGCCCAGCATCGCGAGGCCGCTCAGGAGCAGCGGGCCCCCGAGGTCGGCGATCTGCACCAACCAGGGCAACATGTGGAAGCTGTTGCCGTAGAAGTGGTCAAACAGGGCCGGGAACACGAGTTCGGCGGTGACAAACGCCGCCACCAGCGACAGGGCCGCGGAGAAGCCGCGATCCCGGGCGCGCCGGAAGAGCCAGAGCATCAAGACGTACTCGGTGGCCTGGTAGAGGAAGTAGATCGAGGCGAACGCCAACGCGAGCGGGTACGGGAAGCCCCCGAAATCCACGATCGTGTTCACGACCCAATAGAAGCCGCCGTAGTACGCGACGTAGCCGAAGAAGAGCGCCCGCCGGAAGAACACCCAGCCCGTTGGCCGCTCCGAGCGCGCGAACCAGGGTCCCGTGCGGCCGTCCATGACGAGCAGCGCGGGCACCATGCCCACAAACGCCAGCGGCCAGACGCCGAACCCCGCAAAGCCGAGGAACATCAGTACCGCGCTGGCGAGCAACAGGCCGTACGCGCGTCCGATCTCCGCCCAGTCCCGCGGTGGGGACTTCGCGTCCTCTGCCTTCGGCAGTTCGGGCTCGGTCGGCGCGCCCTCCCGCTTGGCCTCGTGGGCGCGCGACGAGGGCCCCGACCCGCGCTTGGCGCGTCGTTTGGGCTTCCTTCTCCCCACGGTGTCCGCTCAGCGCTGTCCTTCGAGGCTCAACTGTCCTTCGAAGCTCAACTGTCCCTCGAGGCTCAACGAGGCCCGAGGGCTTTCTTGACCTTGTTGAGCAGCTCGTCGGTCTTGAACGGCTTGGTGACGTAGAAGCGCGCGCCCGCGTTGATGCCGGCGATCACGTCTCGTGGGCCCGTGCGGGCGGTCAACATCACCACCGGGACATTGTGGAGATGCGGGACGTTCTTCATCGCGCGGGCGAGCGCGACGCCATCCATCCGCGGCATCATCACGTCCGTCACCAGCACATCCGGCCGAAGACCGCCTTGCATCGCGTCGAGCGCGGCCTGACCGTCCATGCACGCCGTGACGTCCCCCAGCGTACCGAGCAGCTGCTCGAGCATCCGGCGCACATCAGCGTCGTCCTCGGCAACGAGGATTTGGGCCCTTCCCTGCACCCGCGGACCATATTCCGAAACGCCCCCGCACGCACGCGCCGGCTTGATGCCGGTCGAGATGAGCCGTAGGGAGAAGCGTGATGCGACGACTCTCTCTCCTGCTCTCCCGCGTCACCGCGCGCTCCGGCCTTGGCGTCTTGCTCGGTTGTGTGCTCGCGTTTGCGCTCGCCGACATGGGCTGCACGCCCGACACACGTCGCTCGGGCTCTGACAGCGGGACCCGCCTGCCGCCGGTCGAGCGCGATGGGGGCGACGAGACCCCGCCCCCGCCGCCTCCGCGCCAGGATTCCGGTGGGATCCGGCTCATGGATTCCGGCCCGCCCCCGGCGCACGACGCTGGCCCCCCGCCCCCGACGCCGGGCGCCTGCCGACTCACCGGGTTCACGCAGCTCCCGGTCGCCTGCTTGCCGCGTTGCTCCTCGTCTACCGATACGGCTTTACGCGCGTGCGAAGACGGAGACTGCTTCACGGCCACGCTCCAAGCCGACACCACGCCCGCGACCTCGCTGACCCTGCCCGATGGCGAGATCACCACGCTCAACTGCGAGCAGTGCGCCGCTCAGCAGGTTCAGTCGTGCTGGTTCGAGATGTGCCCAACCGAGTTCCAGAACTTCTTCGCGTGTCGCGACGGCGGCGGCACCTGCACCCTCGAGTCGGACGCCTTGGACGCCTGCCGCGAGGGGAGCACGGTCATCAGCTGCGAGAACACACGGCTCGCCGGCTGCTTTCCCTGAGGCCACTCAGCCCGAGGCGCACGCCGCGACCGTCCGTACGAGGGAGGCGCCGCACACTCCGGCGAGCCCCACCGCCACGAGCGACAAGACCAGGAACGCGGCGTAGAACGGCTTGGCGGCCATCGCCTCGTCGCTGCCGATGAGGATGCCGGCGAAGGCGCACAGAGCCGCCGTCGCGGCGCTTACCAGCGCTCCGAGGCCCGAACCGAGTACCCAATTCCAACCGCGCATGGTCACACCATGGGCACGGCGGGGGAGGGTTCCAGCTCCGTCGCGCGAGCGGTCTCGAGAGCAGGGTGAGCCGGTCGAGCGCGCGAGTAGCTCGCTCAGAACTCCTTGGGCGGGCGACGGAACCGATTGGGCGGCGTCTTCGGAGCCCAGACGCGAAGGAGCGCGGGCTGCACGACGAGCGTCGACAACAGGCACATCCCCACCGTCACGCCGATGAGCTCACCAAATCGGCGAACGGGCACAAACGAGCTGAGCAACATCACGCCAAAGCCGAGCATCAGCGTGATGCAGGAGACCACGACCGCGCGGCCCGTGCCTCGGGCGGCCCGCAGCAGCGCCGAGTTCCGACCGAGCCCGCTGGCGATCTCCTCGCGGTAGCGCGCCAGCAGGTGGATCGATCCATCGACCGCGAGCCCGAGGCTGATGGAGAAGACGATCACCGTGGCGGCGTTGAGCCGAATGTCGCGCCACGACATCCACGCCATCGTGCCGACCAGCGGGATCACGTTCGGAGGGATGCTCAGGAGCCCGAGGCGCCAGCTCCCAAACAGGAAGACGAGCAGTGCAAAGATGATCGCCACCGCGGTGCTCAGGCTGCCGAGCAAGTCGCGGACGATCGCTTCGAGGCCAACGGATCCCGTATAGCCCTCCCCCGTGAGCGAGACCCGGATCCCCAAGGGATCGAAGCGCTCATGAAGCCGCGCTTGCAGGTCGTCGATGATCACCAGGCTGGCGGCCGCGCCGACGTCCCCGAGCCGCACCTGGATGCGGCCCACGCGGCCGTCCTCCACCACCATCGTGTCCAGCGGGTTGCGGTCGATCTCAGCGAACAGGGCAAACAGCGCCGCGACTTGATCGCGGGATCGGAACGGCGCGTCGGCTTCGTCGGGCTCGCCGGTGAGGCGCGCCCACGTGATGTGGAGCAGATCGGTCGGCGCGACCGACCCGAGCACGGCGTCCTGCTCGTGCAACCAGGCCTGCATCTCGTCGACCGCGGCGAGCACCTCAGGGTCGTGGAAGCGGCCCGGCTCGTCTGACTCGAGCATGATCTCGAGCGGACGGACGCCTTCGAGCTCCTGTTCCATCAGGACGGTGCTCTGGAACGCGGCGTCCTCTTCGTCGAACTCGTCGAGCAGGGCGCTGTCCACCTCGACCTGGAGCGCGCTGTACACGAAGCCGCCAAAGAGCAGCGTGGCGCCCACGATGAACGGCCAGGGGCGGCGAAGGATCTTCGCCGTCAGCACCACGATGGCCTTCTCGAGCAAGCCGCGATCGGCCCGCTGCTCGCCCTTCTTCGGCCGCGCGCGCGGGGGCAGCGGGGGCTTGAAGTACGTCATCGCCGACGGGAGAAACCCGATGGTGACGAAGTAGGCGATCATCACGCCGAACGATGCGATCAGGCCGAAGCGACGCAGCATCTCGGTCTGCGACGCGAGCAACGAAGCCAGCCCCACCGACGTCGTGATCGACGTGAGGAAACACGCGACCGCCATCGCGCGGACGGTGTTGGCCGCGGCCTCGATCATCGTCTTGCTGTGCTCGAGCTCCTCGCGATAGCGCCCGATCAGGTGGATCGAGTCGCTGACCCCGATGATGATTAACAGCGGCGGGATGATGTTGTTGACGACGTTCATCGTCTCGCCGAGGAACGCCATCGCGCCCACCACCATCAGCGCGCTCAAGCCCACCGCGACGACCGGCAGGACCATCCCGGGCACCCAGCGGAACGAGACGTAGAGCAGGACCAAACAGACCAGCAGCGTGAGCGGCACGATGCGGAAGTTGTCGTGCTCCATCTTCACGACGATCGAGTCGAACAAGTGCGGCAGCCCACCGACGTCCATCAACACGCCCGAGGGGGGCGGGTGCGCGGCCAGCCACGCGTCCACGTCGCGCACCGACGCCTGCATCACCTGGTGGTCCTCGACCCGGTCGTCGAGCACCAGCGCCACCGCGGTCAGGCCATGGTCGTGGCTGATGAGGCGCCCTTCGAGCAGGGGTGCGTCTTCGAGCGCGGCGATCAGACGCTCCCGCTCGGCCTCTTCGATCGAGTCGCCCTCGACGATCGGCCCGTAGGTCTGCTCGGCCATCCGGTTGGCCAGGGTGCCGAGCCCCATCGGGAAGTACTCGGGCGCTGCGAGCACGAGCTGCCCGAGCGCCGCCTCGAGCGCGGGGTCGATGTCCTGCCCTGCGCCGGTCGGATCGCCCCCGAGATCGTCGAGTGTCTCTCCCCCGCCCAGGTCGTCGAGCGTCTCGCCGTCGTCGAGCCCGTCGAGCGTCTCTTCGCTCACTTCATCGGCGCGGTAGGCGAGCGGGGTGACGGTGATGCCCTCCACGCGGCTGACGTAGTCGCGGCCCTGAAACGCCGTGGCGACCTGATGCACGTAGTCGAGCGGGCCTGGCGCAAGCACGTCGTCGGCGCGGATGAGCAGCACCACCACGTGATCGGGGTTCCCGAAGCGTTCACGGTAGCGCGCGGAGATCTGCGCTTGGTTCTCCAGGCTGCTCGCGGTCAAGGTCTGCGGGCGCGGGTCGGCCTCGAGGCTCGGGATCCAGACGGCGCTCGCGGCACAGACGATCGCGACCGAGAGCAGCACCTGCGCCCTCCGGCGGGTGACCGCATGGGCGATCCCGTCGATGAGCCGCTTCACAGCGCGACCTGGCTCCGCGCAGGCGCGCAGGGCTTCGGGGCTCGGGATTTCGCGGGATACTGCACGATGGGAAAGCGAGAGCCGACTACGGAACACCGCAGTCTACGGGCAGGGAGGGTCTCACGGGGAGAAACGCGCGTCTTCGGAGCGGACGAGGCGTGAGGGATCTCGCGTTCACTCGCCCTCGAGCACGTCGCGCACGCTCTGCTCCACAACGTCGAGCAGCTGCGCGAGCTCATCCTCGGGGATGTTGAGCGGCGGGGTCACATACACGGTGTCCCCCAACGGGCGGAGGAACACCCCTCGCTGAAGCGCGGCCTCGAAGACCCGCCACCCGAGCTCGCCGTTGTAGCCGCCGTCCCCGAGGTCGGCCGCGCCGACCATGCCGAGCGCACGGGTGCGCTCGACACCCGCGATGGCCGCGATCCAGGCGAAGGACTCTTGGATCTGAGCGGCGCGCGATTCGATCCCAGCCAACACGTCTTCATCGCGGTAGACGGCGAGCACTTCACGCGCCACGGCGGCGCCAAGCGGGTTGCCGCAGAAGGTGTGCCCGTGCATCAGCGCGCGATCGGCGCCGCCACGAAACCCCTCGTAGACCCGCGGCGTGGCGATCGTCGCGGCCATGGGCAGGACCCCGGCGGTGAAGCCCTTGGCCGTGCAGAGGAGGTCGGGCTGGATCCCGGCGCGCTCGGGCGCCCACATCGATGCCGTCCGCCCGTGGCCGGTGAAGACCTCGTCGGCGATGAGGAAGGTGTCGACCTCCTTGGTGACCGCGCGGAGCTCCTCGAGCAGCTGGGGCGGGTACATCCGCATGCCCGCCGCGCCCTGGATCAGGGGCTCCACGATCACGCCCGCAATCGTGTCGCGGTGCTCCTTGAGCTGAGCGATGACAAACTCGAAGGCCTGCTCCCACCCCGTCGGGTCCTCGGGATCGGGCGGACGGATCACCTCGAAGAGCAGGGGGTGGAAGACCCCGTGAAACTCGTCCAGGCCGGCGAGGCTGGCCACGCCGAGGGTGTCGCCGTGGTAGGCGCCGGCGAGCGAGATGAAGCGCGTGCGGGACGGACGGCCGTTCTGCTGCCAGTACTGGAACGCCGCCTTCACGGCGACCTCCACCGACGTCGAGCCATCGTCGGAGAAATGCACCCGACTCAGCTCGCCCGGCGCGATCTCGGCCAGCTCCTTCGCGAGCAGGGCCACGGGGGCGTGGGTGATGCCGCCCGCGGCGACATGCATGAGCGCTTCGGCTTGCTCGACCAGCGCGCTCCGGAGGCGCGGATGCCCATGGCCGAGGGTGCAGGTCCACCAGGACGCGTTCGCGTCGAGGTAGCGGATGCCCGACGCATCCTCGATCCAGGCGCCGTCTCCCGCGACGATCACGAGCGGGTCGGTGCCCTCGTGGCGCTCCGTCGAGGTGTAGGGCGGCCATACATGGCGCCGCTCCAGCTCGACGACAGTCTCGCGCGTGAGGGGCTCGGTCAGTCGCATGGCGAGGGGAGAGCCTGTCGCGGCCGGAGCAGCCGGGCAAGGCTCGTCAACGTTTTCGGCGGAGGCGCCGGCCGGGGAGCACTCGGCGCCGAACGGAACCTAGTACACGAGGTTCCCGTCAATGTCGCGCGATCGACCCGCTGGTTGCTCCAGGCCCAGACGACGTCGCCCTCCGCCAGGAACGAGATGAAGAAGACCCTGCCCCGCTCCGCTCGGAGCGCCTCCACGGACGTGCTGGTTCACTGGGGAACTGGCGCGTGACAGCTACCGACCGAACCGCAGGCGGTAGCTGTAGGTGGCCGGGCCACCCGAAGGCGCACGGCTCGCCCGGAGCCGGGAGACCGCCGCGGTCACGCAGCGATCCATGGCCGCATCGCCGAAGTCGGAGCGCTCGATGGTCACCCGGCGCGCGCTCGCTGAACGCAGGGTGAACACGACGTCCAACTGGTGCGCCGTCAAACTGCCCCGGTTGAGCCAGCGCTCGTAGCAGCGCTCGATCCGCGGCGCCGTGGCGTGGAAGGCACGCTGCACGGTGGAAGGGTCGAGCCGTCCCTCCCCGTCGACCTGCTCCGCGACGACGACCCGCACGTTGCCGCTCAACGCAGTGTCGCGTTCCACCTCGCGCACCGTGCCGCCCGTGCCGGCGACCGAGTCGGCGGCGGGGTCCGGCGGCGGGGCCTGCCGGATGACGCGGGTGCCGGGCGTGGGCAAGGCATCGCCCGCGAAACACTCCGACGCGCGTCGCTGGAGATCGGCGGCCTGGGCGATGAGCGCTTCGAGAGATGCCTCGGCGTCACCTCTGACGCGCGCGTCCCTGGCCTGGTCGCGCTGCCTTTCGGAGTCGCGAATCAGCCGGTTGATGCGCTGAAGCGCCGCGTTCTCCCGCTCCACGCAGTCGACCATCACCCGCACCCGCGTCAGTGCAGCCTGGCGATCGGACGCGCTCATCTCCTGGGCGGAGCCGGGCCTGGGCAATGAGAAGAGGCAAGCACACAGCACGGTGCCGAAGAGGGTCGTCGCGCGCATCACGAGAACATAGACGCACGGCGGGCGCTCGATGTTCAAGTTGGCTTCGGTCAGGCTGCGTCGGTGACCACCCCGTTCATCTTCGAGATGCCCGTCCGCTTCGCCGACACCGACGCGCAGGGCCACATGTATTTCGCGAACTACCTGACGTTCTGCGACGAGGCGTTGGCCGCCTACATGCGGCACATCGGCTGCCCATGGCAGGACCTGGTCGAAGCCGGCGTCGACATGTTCTACCGCGGCGCCAAGTGCGACTACCGCGGCAGCGCCACCTTCGAGGAGGTCGTCGCCATCGAGACGCGCATCGCGCGGATCGGTCGCAGCAGCGTGGTCAGCGAATACGTGATGCGTGGCCCGAACGGCAACGTTCTCGCCCAGGCGGAGCTCACCAGCGTGTGCGTCGACCCGAAGACCCGCGCCACCGTCTCGGCGCCGGCCGCGCTCCGCGACGCGGTGGACCGCGCCCAACCGGCGCGTGCCTGATCTGACAGCGCGCCCGTCACGTCCGGCACGATCGAAGTCGTCGGGGCCACGTTTCGGGGCGCTCCTGACGGGTACGCGGATTGCATTTCCCGAGAGCGGATGGCGCATCCGCCCCAAGAGTGGACCGAGGCCGGGCTGCGCGACGCGATGCCCGCGTTGACCGACGCGAGCGAGGCGGAGCTGCGGCAGCTCGCGCGGTGGGCAGGACCGAACCGGCGCGCACTCGAGATCGCGTCCCGGGGGGCGGCCATCCTCGGAGTCGCACGCTGGTGCACGAGCTACGAAACCGAGCCGGAGGTGTGGTTGGCGGCGGTCGGGGGCGCGGACACCGGTCGACGATGGCGGCGCGCTTGGGGCGCCTTGGCAGACGCGCCGCGTCGGTGGCTGCGGACCCTGAGTGGGTGCCCTGCGGGGCTCGACCTTTCCACGATGCTCGCCTGCGTCGAGCGGCCCGCCGATGGCGTCGCGACGCTCGACACGCTCCTTCGTTCAGGATGGGTGGCGCAGCGAGGAGAGCGCGTGGAGATGCCGACGATGCGGCGACAGCTTGTGCGAGAGTGGCACACGCTGACGTCCGCCCAAGCGGCGGCGCGTGACCGGTTCCTCCTCCGCTACACCGCGCGGCGCCTGTCTCGCGACGCCGCCTGGACACTCGAGGACCGCACCTGTCTCGCCGCGTGCCTGGCTCGGCCATCCGTCGCCCGCGGCCTGGACGACGCCGAGCTGGTCAGGGCCGCCAGCGCGCTGCGGCACACCACCCACGCCGGCTTCGCGGTTGGTGTGCTCCGGGCGCGCCTGGGTTCGGCGCCACGCTCCAAGGCCCCTGGGCTCCGCCAAACGCTCGGTGGCTCACTCCTGGACATGGGCGCGTACTGCGAGGGCATCCTCGTGCTCTCCGGGCGAAGCCGCGCGTCCCGCGTCATGCGGGCCCACGCACACATCGAGCGCGGCGATCTCGCGCAGGGTCGATCGCTGCTGCGGGCCGTCGGTCCCCGCGAGGGGGACTCGAACTGGGCCCTGCAGTGGGCGCTCGCCGCCACCTACGCACGCGACCCGGAGGCGGACACGCTGCTCCGCGAGCAGCTGGAAGCGGCCGTCGAGGCACGTCACCGAGGGCTCGTTTGGGGAGTGTGCGCCGAGGCCGCGGACCGACGGGCGGACGCAGCGTGCCTCGAGCGCTACCCGCGGGCGATCGCGGCGCTGGGGGGCGCGGGGGACGAGATGGGCGCGACGTACTGCCAGGCGCGCTACGCCCGGGCGCTCGGTCGCGAAGGCCAGCGGGACAAGGCCGCACACGTCTCGGAACGAGCATGGCAGCGGGCGGCGGGCCTGCCGTCGGTGACCGTGCGGGGGTTGGCCGCGCTCGCGTGCGTCGAAGCCGGCCTGGCCTCGCACGAGATGCTTCAGGGCGCGCTGCGCGCGGCGGCAAACGCAGAGTCTCCCGATCTGGCGCGGGACGCAGCCGCGGCTCTGACCCCCTCGCCGGCAGCCCCGATCGTCGGCCTCGGTCCGACCGACGCGCGCCTCGACGGGGCGCCGATCCGACTCGCGGGACAGGGCCCTCCGTGGCGGCTGCTGGTTCACCTCTGCCATCTGCCCGCCGGCTCGATCGTCTCGCTCGAGGAGCTGTTCGAGGTGGGCTGGCCCGGACAGCGAATCCGAGCCGCGTCTCAGCGCAAGCGGGTGCACACCGCCGTCTGGACGCTGCGGCGCGCCGGACTCCGCGGCGTGCTGGAGACCGTCGGGCGAGACCGCTACCGGCTCCGCGCCCGGGTCATCGTCGAGCCCTCGAACTTACCGCCGGAGGGTCGGTAGCCGGGGCGCCGGCCCGAGTGGGGACACGCCGCCCAGGACGTGCACGCTGGACGCGCGGGTCCGGACCCGCGTCACGAAGACCGGCGAGGGCCCCGACGCGTCCGCGCCTCCGCCCATCCCGCCTGGCACTCCGTCCCACGGGTCGTCGGTCCCGAACAGCGCGGTCGAGAGCGCCGGCGGCGGTGCGAAGCGGAGCGGCTCCACGCGACTCGTGCAGTCCGAGACCGGCGCGGACGGATCGTAGAGTCGCGACAAGATCAGCTCGAGGCCGCACTGTTGGCCGTCGGTGGTCGGGCTCTCGAGCGAGTGTGGCCCGCCGGGAATCAGGACGAAGTCGGCGTTCGGGTTCGTGTCGAGGTAGTGGTCGACGAGCCGTTGGTACGCTGCCTCCGGGAGGAAGTCGTACTCCCCGTGCAGCATCAACACCGCGCCCTGGTAGTCGCTGGTCGAGAACGGCGGCGCGTCGTACCGCGGCCAGAGCGCACGTGATTCGATCAGCCGCGGTGTCGGGCCTTGGACGGCGATGGCGTTGGCGTAGTCAGCCTCGATGGTCGCGGCGTCCAGGTCGCTCGTCAGCTCGGACACGGCGATGTTCTCCGAGAGCACGAACCCCCACTGGCGCACGCCGAGCGGAATCTGCGGCGGGCCCGGCGGGGGAGAGAGCGCCATGATGATGTTCTCCATCGCGGCCACGTCCCGGGGCTCGCACCGCGCGATCCGATAGACCATCGGCGCATAGAACGAGCGCCCCTGAAGATCGCCGAAGATCTGCCCGAAGAACGGCTTGAGGATGTCCACGTCGAGGTCGAGCGCGGCGATCTCGGGACAGAGCGCTGCGTCGGGACCGCTGAAGACCTCGGAGACGACCTCCCGCGCGCGGCGTGAGAACGTCGCCTGAAAACGCTCTCCGCACTCCGCGTCAGCGTCGCACGCGTCGAGCCAGCGGCGTGTGACGTCGTCGACGTACCGATCGACGCTGAGCAGGTCGACGTCGAGCGCGAGGGCGGAGAACACGGCGGCGTCGGGCTGCTCGGGATAGAGCCCCAGGTAGCGCTCGAGCCAGAGCGTGCCGTAGGAGCCGCCCCACAGAGACACGGTCTCGTCGTCCACTCGAAGCAGACCGATGAGTTGGCCGAGGTCGTGCGCAGCGTTCACCGTGGAGAAACCCGCGAGTTGGTCGTCGGTCCAGGCGGCGCGCACTTCTTCGAGGCAGGCCGCGATCTCGCCTTCCCCGAGGCCGATCGAGTTCGGGCTCTCGATCCCTTCCGAGCCTTCGCAGCGCAGTCGGGTCGAGCGCCCCACCCCACGGTGATCGAGCAGGTAGTAGCTGCGGGTGGGGTCCCGGCCGATCAGCTGGTCGACGAGCGGCTCGAGGTCGCTGGCCGCCTGCCCCGGGCCGCCGGTGAGGAACCACGCCTGCCCCCCGCCGGGCTCACCGCGGTACCGCTTCAGGAACAGGACGATGCGTTCGCCCTCGCGATCGGACCAGTGGAGCGGCACCTCGAACTCGGCGCACTCCGCGCGCTCGTCGATGCCCTCGGTGAACAGCGGACACGTCTCCCACTGGACGTCCAGAACGTACTGCTCGGGCCCCGCGTCAGGCGACGACGCATCCACGGCGGCATCGGCCATCGGGGGGTCCGTGTCGCACGCAGCGAGCACCAAGAGGAGGAACGAAAGGAGGGCTCGAGCACGCACGTGAGGCATGCACGGACGCTAGCCCTGGGGCCGCGCTCACCGACTCAAACGGCGCTCAAAGAGCGAGCCAGCGCGCCATGGTCACGAGGGGCGTCAGCACGGTGCGTACCGCGGCGCGGCGGCCCTCGTCCTCGGCGATGAAGTCGGCGGCCGTCGGGCCGACCGCGTAGTACGTCGCGACCAGGGCGCGGCCGAGCGCGTTGCTCTGGAGGTGCCGGTCCCGAAAGCGCCGAAGCGCGCGGATCTCCATGGCCATGGGCGTCCCGTAGGCCGCTGTCGCGACAAAACAGGGCGAGACGGTCGTGAAGACCACCGCGGTCGTCTCGAGCTCCACTACCGAAAGCGGCCCGGGGTCGTCGCACGCATCGCGCGCGCGGATGCCGATGTAGTAGCGCGTCTGCGGGCTCAAGCCGCCGACCTGCACGTCGACCTCGGTGCCGGCGGCCCCCCCCGTCGGCACGACCAGCTCGATGGAGTCCACCGCCGCTTCCTTGGCCGGCACCGCGCGGAGGAAGTCCTCCTCGGTCTCGATGGGCGACGTGCCGATGCGCACCTCGTAGCGCGCGATCTCCCCCCCGTCGTCAGCCGGGACGACGAAGCTCAGCTCACCCCACTGGTGCCCTCGCTGCGGGTCCGGATGCGGCAGCGCCTCGAGCCCGGTCACGGCGGCGGGCGGCGCGTTCCCCTCTCGGCACTGGCAGATGATTGCGCCCTCGCACGATGGCGGCTCCACAGGGTCGGGGTCCGGATCGGGATCCGGATCGGGGTCTGGGTCGGGGTCCGGCTCGCAGTCCGGGTCCCCCTCTTCACAACACTCCGGGCCCGGGTCGAGAGGGTCGCACTCGGGCACCACCGGATCCGGGTCGGTGCTCGTCTCGCCCCCCACGGTGACCACCCGCACGCGATGTTCCGCGCCGGCGAACCGCAGCCGGTCAGCGCCGCTCCCGGGGGCCGCCTCCGGGTCGTCGGTGATGGCTCCACCCTCGAGCGGGTGGATGCGCCCACCGTCCTCGCCCGTCCCGGAGAGCGACCCGTGGCCGCGCGGCGTCGCGACCGTGTAGCTCGCCACACCTCCAACCCGGAACGGCACCGCGTACACGACCGAGGGCTGCCCGCGGAACGGGTAGCCGTAGTTCATGGCCCAGAAGTCCCACTGGCCGGAGGGGTTCATCGGCGTGGGATACGCGTCGGGCCCGAACGCCCCGTTGTAGTCACCCTCCACCGCGACCTCGAGGTAGGCCACGTAGTCGCCGCTCGGCCATGCCTCGGGCACCTCGAACACGATGCTCTGTCCGACGTCGGCGGGCGGCGTCGCCATGGTGACCGCATCGAGCTCGGGCATCGCGGCGAGCGCGTCGTCGCGGAACGATTCGACGTCGGCGTGATCGTGGCAGACCCCGCCGAGCGCGCAGCGCCCGAGGTCTCGGCGGGGCGGGTAGAGCGACGTCGCGCCCATCGCTTGCATGCGCGCGTCGGAGCCCTCTTGGAAGGGCTCGCTGTACCCGGCGGACGCGTCCGCCTCGCTCAGGTAGCGCCCCTTGTCCGAGTTGAACGGGCTCGCGCAGCTCACCGCGTCGAGCGCCTCACGACCGGAAAGCTCGCGTTGGAACGACAGACAGAAGTGATCGTCGAGCGAGTGGTCGGCCGTCCTCCGCGACGCGTGGCCCTCGACGCGGTCCTGGAAGATCACCCGCTGAAACGGCGCCCCTCCGGCTGCCACTCGCCGGTGTGCCCAGACGGGGAGCACCCCCTCGCGGCGCCCGTACGGCCAGCGGAAGCCGCTGTTCATGGTCGACGCCCCGGGGCGGTTCCCGATGCCGCGATACGCCACCGACTCGGTGAGCCGCAGCGTCTCGAAGCGGGCTCCGTCCGCCGACTCGACCCAGAGCGCGAGCTGCGCGCCGCCGGTCGGCGTGAACTGAATCTCCACGAGCCGGCGGTCCTGCGCCTCGGCGGGCGCGGTCAGCAAGGCGAGCAGCAACAGCGGCGCGAACATCCGACGCATCGCCCCACTCTAGACTTTCGAGTCGGAAGTCGCACTCGGATCGCGCAGGACACGTCACCCGGGTTGCGTCCGGCGCGACGAAGCGATGTGCCCACATCGTCGAGGAGACACGAGCGGGAGCTGGGTGACATCAACGCGACGCCTCTCCCCAACCGCCCGCAGGGGCCCTAGAATCCGGTTATGCGCATCCTCATCGGACTGGTTGTTTTCTCCCTGGGTTGCGCGAGCTCGGCCGGGTCCGCCGGCGGCACGGCCCACCACCGCGCAGGCTTCCCGGAGGCGAGCGGCAACGACGAGGTGATGCGCGACGGCGTGCCCGCCCAGTCTGGAACCGCGCTTTCGGTGAGCCTCTCGTCCGAGCCCGAGGTCGTGATCGGCGAGCGCGACGACATGAGCATGCATGTCGTGATCACCAACGAGGGCCATGAGGACGTGATCGCCGACGCGCTCGCCGCCGAGCTCCGCATCGATGGAGACGACCCGATCGAGCTGGACCTCGCAGGTCACGGCTTCACGCACCTCGCGCCCGGGCAGAGCGTCGAGTGGGACGAGAACCTGGGCGTTCGGTTGCTGTCGCCCGGCGACCACACGCTTCAGCTCGACGTGGGCGAGGCACACAGCACCCCCATTCACGTGCTGGTTCGGGAGTGATGGCGCGGTAATCCGGGCCATGGAAGAAGGCATCACGCTGACGGGCAAGGCGCTCTCGTTTGTGCTCGACGCCGTGCGTTTTCACGCTGCGTACTACGGACGCATCGGTGAAGACCCCAGCGAAGACGAGGACACCGGCGCGGACGCCGGCAACGACGCCATGTTCCTGCGTGCCATCGCAGAGGACCTGGCCCAGGCCGATGCGAACCGGAAGGCACGCATTCAGGAGGGGTAGGACCGAGACGCCGGCGCTCGAGCACGAAGAGGCGACTTCGTGCCGTCCCATGACCGGCACTCGCGCGGTCCTCCTTGGTGTCGCCTCACGTGCGAGCTAGCATCGGGACATGCAGAGAGCGCTGTCTGCACTCATTGTGGTCTCTCTCACGTTTGCCGCGGCCTGCGGCACGGACCCGGGCACCGAAGACGCCGGCTCCACTGACGCTGGCTCCACTGGCGCTGGCTCCACTGGCGCTGGCTCCATTGACGGCGGCCTGGGGAGCGACGCGGGACAGGTCGTCGATGGCGGCGACGCCGACGTTGCGACCGATGGTGGCGGCGACGCAGCCACAGCGATGTCTGGATACGCCGCGGTGGGCACGCCCACCACACACGCCGCGGGTCGGGGAGAGCCGCCGGTGGTGGCGTGGCCCAAGCCAGCGCACGCGCATCCCGACGTGCCCTTCGAGTTCACGATGGTCGCCTACGACCCCGACCACGACAGGCTGATCTTCTCCCTCGAAGGGGCACCCACCGGCATGGAGATCGACGCCAACGGGACGATCACCTGGGAGCCCACCGTCGACGGCAGCAGCCACAGCTTCACCGTCGGCGTCGACGACGGACGCGGCGAGCCCGTCACCGTGCCTGTCACTCTCGCCGTCGATGCGTCGCTCTTCGTCTTCGTCGCTCCCGAAGGCGCAGAAGGCGCGACCGGGACGATCGATGCACCGCTCGCCGATGTCGATGCGGCCATGCGCGCGCTCACCGCTCGCGACGAGGGCACGTTGCTGATCCGTGGCGGGACGTACGACATCACCTGGAACTGGGAGGTTGGCGGGGTCACCTCGCCCTTCCGCAACACCGACGGAACCCCCGATGCTCCGTACGTGGTGCGCGGCTACCCCGGCGAGTCGGTTGTCCTCGACTGCGGTGAGCGCGGCCACGGGCTCTGGACCTTCGGCGGCAGCTACATCCTTCACGCGGACATCGAAGTCCGTGGCGCCGCAGCAGACGAACGCGGCGGCGCCATCCTCTCGGGCAGCCACAACGTCTTTCAGAACGTCACGGTCCGCGACTCGAACTGGTCGCACACGTCGAACTGCACGGGTTTTCTGATGAGCGGGAACGACGCCGTCTGCCATCGCTGCGTCGCCATGGACAACTACGATCGCGAGAGCGAACACTGGAACAGCTCGAACTACCTCGTCTACACGGACCGCAGCGTGACGGGCACCGTCTACATCATCGACAGCTTCTCTTCCGGGAGCATCAGCGGCTTCAAGATGAAGCACGCGGGCGAGGGTCGGCTGGTCCTTCATGGCAACCGCGAAGTCGGCAGCACCTACGGCTGGGGCGGCACGGACGACGGGACCACGATTCGCTTCAATACGTTCGAGGACAACGACACGGGCCTGAGCGTGGCCATCACCGATCCCAGCGCCTCGACGAGAGGCGGCATGCTCATGGAGTACAACACGGTCGTCGGGGCGAGCCGGGCCTTCGAAGTCTCCCAAGGTTTCGCGCAAGACGGCGTCACCTCACGCCGCAACGTCTTCATGCTCGAACGGACGCCGGGGAGCGGCGAGAGCGAGCCGCACTACACCTGGATCCACCCTTGGCAGGACGCGCCGAGCGCATCCATCCTCGCGAGTGAGGAGAACTGCTTCTTCGGCCCCGCCGACGATACGGGCTTCCGCTTCGGCCGGGCAACCGGCGGCTTCGTGGAGTGGCGAGCGCTCGGCTTCGACGACGGCTCGCGCTTCGCCGACCCGATGTTTGTCGCCGACTCGTACGCCCCGGGGCCGAGCTCCGCGTGCCGGGAAGCAGCCACTCGCATCGGCGCCTGGGACTGAGCGCGTTCACGTTCAGACACCCACTCGTCGAGGCCGTGCTTCAGCTGGGCAGGTCGTGCCACTGCGCGGAGGAGTCGTACGTCGCTCCGCCTTCGAGTCCTTCCACTTGAGACGCGGGGACCACCACCTCGAGGATGCCCTCGGCGGGGTCGGCGGCGCGGCTTGCTGATGAACGGGCTCCATGCACGTGCGGGATGACCCATCGGATACAGACGGGTGAACGGCGTGTACTGCAGCACCTCACGCGGCATGGGAAACGTCGACCCGATCTCGACCCCGCGGATCGTGTCCATGATCCGGTACAAGAGGCCCAAGTTCCACTGGCCGACACGGCTGTCGTCGTGGGCGAGGCGAGCCCTCAGACCGAGGCGTGCTTCCTCTTCGCGGTCGAAGAAGCCCTCGTCCCCTCGCGTGAGGTGAAGGCGCCTGTTTGTGCCACAGCGGCGCTATTTCATGACGGTTGCGGGCGCGCGGACGCAGACCGGCTGAGGTGCGGATGACCATCGAGGCCCCGAAGAAGCGAGCGCTCTCGGCTACTGCATGGTGTCCGAGGTCGCGGCGAAGCTTCCGGAGCACAGACACGATCCGGACGGTCCCGGTCTCTACGATTGTCCGGCACAGCGAGCAACGGACGACCGTGGGCGCGCCCAGGGAGCGTTGGAGGAGGGCTTGCTTGACGCCGAGCACGTCTTCACAGAATCTCGGCGGATGTCGCTATCGCCTTGCCTGACGTGCCGAACCCCCTTGAGGGACGGGACAGACTGTCCCTGGTGTGGACACACGTGAAAGAAGAGGGCCGGAAAGGCCGTCGCAGGAGCGCTGCTGCTCGCCACGGCGGGCTGCGTCTATGGGGTACCGCCCGACCCGCCACCCGACGCCGGGGGGGACGATATGACCGACGCCGCCGCGGCCGACAGTGGTGCGAGCGCCGGCGCTGACGACGCGGGCTCTTGAACGACGTCGGCGGGGGCCGCGTCCCTCGTCCTGGAGACGAGCGCGCCACGGAGCTCCGCTATGTGGTGTGGGAAATCACGCTCGCGTGTGATCTGTCCTGCCATCATTGCGGCTCGCGGGCCGGCAAACCACGCTCCAACGAACTGAGCACCGAGGAGGCCCTCGACGTCGTCGCGCAGCTGGCCGACATGGGGACTCACGAGGTCGTGCTCATCGGCGGCGAGGCCTACCTGCGCGAGGACTGGACGACCATCATCGGCGCGATCGCCGACCGCGGCATGCGCGCCGCGATGGTGAGTGGCGGCCGGTCGCTGACCGCGGAGCGCGCGCGCGCCGCGAAGGACGCGGGCCTCGACGCGGTGAGCTTCTCGATCGACGGGCTTCGGGACACCCACGACCTCCAGCGCGGCCTTCGCGGCGCCTTCGACGCGGCGACGCAAGGCATGAAGAACGCCGTCGAGGCGGGCCTGGTGGTCACCGGGAACTCACAGATCAACCGCCTCTCGTTTCCGGAGCTGGACGGGATCTACGACCACCTCCGCGCGCACGGGGCCACGGGCTGGCAGCTCGCGATGACCGTGCCCATGGGACGCGCCGCCGAGCGGCCGCACTGGCTCCTGCAGCCGTGGGAGCTGATCGAGGTGTTCCCAAAGCTGGGGGAGCTCGCCGAACGCGGCGCGCGGGAGGGGCTCCTGCTGTTCCCTGGCAACAACGTCGGGTACTTCGGGCCCGAGGAGACGACCCTGCGCGGACGCGGGATCGACGACTCACGCGCCTGGGGTGGGTGCATCGCAGGCGTCAGCGCGCTTGGCATCGAGTCCGACGGCAGCATCAAGGGCTGCCCGTCGCTTCCGAGCGCCTCCTGGGTCGGAGGCTCCGTTCGCGAGCGATCGGTCCGGGACATCTGGGAGGACACGCCTCCACTTCGCTATGTGCGCGACCGCGAAGTCGACGCGCGCTCTGGGGCTACTGCCGCGGCTGCTACTACGCCGAAGAGTGCCGAGCGGGCTGCACCTGGACCTCGTCGGTTCTGTTGGGCCGCCCAGGCAACAACCCCTACTGCTACCACCGCGCCCTCGATCATCGCCGACGCGGGAAGCGCGAGCGGCTGGTGCAGAACGAGGTGGGCATCGGGCAGCCCTTCGACCACGGCCGCTTCGACCTCGTCGAGGAGGACTGGGAGGACCCCAGCCCCATCGCCGCCCCCCAGAGCAAGGCTCTCCGCGTCCTGCGATGACGCGTTCGGAGCGCGAACCGCGTTCGGCTAGTCGCAAGCCATGATGGACGGGTTGTCCTCAGCACCCGAATCGGGATTCGTCGCACTCGGGCGAAGGCGAGGTCTCGACGGTGTAGCAATCGCCGGCGTTGTCGTCGCAGTACGCCTGACACTGCTCGGCGGCGCCGCGCCCCAGTTCAGCGTGTGAAAGCCGCGTCGGCGTCGCGCCCCCAGCTGAATCTCTGGCAGCCCGGGCGGAGGATCGGCCCACAGTGACCTTGGCACCGCATCACTCCGTCTTCCTCCGCGCAGGTGGCGCCTCCGCCCTCCCCTCGGGCGTTCTCACCGCAGCGGGTGAACGACGCGTGGGCACCATTCTCCTGGTCGCAGTCGGCTTCCGAGTTCGAGCATTCGTGGCACGCCGGCACCCATTGCCCCCTCCATTCATACGAGACACCCACTTGGACCCCTCACGCTTTCGGGGGCGCCGTTCAAGGTCGGCGCGCGGCCCAGGCGCGCCAGCGGGCAATCGCCGCGACACGTTCTTCCTCCGGGGCGTCGGGCGCGTAGCCGAGGGCGTGCTCGCCGAAATAGGTGAGCATGTCGAAGCCGACGCGACGGCGCGCTAGCGAGAAGCTGTCGAGGGCGCGCAGCGCGTGAGCGAACGCGGCGCGATCGCCCCACACCAACAGGGTCCGCGCGGCGGCGTCGCGCACACCCTCGGCCGGGTCGGCGAGCGCAGTGGTGAGCAGAGCGCGCGCCGGATCCCCCGGGTCCTGTGCCGCGAGGGATCGAAAGGCCGCGGCGCGCAGCAACGGAACGGAGCTCTCGGCCGCGTCGAGGCACCACGCGCGGTGCGGGCGGTCGTGGTGCTCGGTCCAGAAGCCCTGCCACGCCGCCACGTCGCGACCGTGCGACCGCAAGGTGAGCGCCTCCAGCCACTGAACGACGATCGCCGACCGCGGTCCGTCCGGGGCCTCGGCGAGGATGTCGATCAACACGGGCACGTATCGCTCCGGCGGCGCCACGGCCAACATGCGCGTGCCGTACATGGCGAGTTCGTTCAAGGCCATACCGCGTAGGTCGGCTGGCTGCCGCGACGCGGTAAGAAGGGTCTCCGCAGCACGTTCGCGGAGCACCCCAGCTTCACCAGCCGCCAGGCGCTCGACGGCGGCCCGCAGCTCGGGATCGGTCGACCCCGCGACGAAACGCGCAACGTCCGGATCATCGAGGCGCGCCAGGAGCACGGGGACGACCTCGTCGGGCAAGCCTCCCAGGAAGTACGGCATCGTCAGGCGCGGAAAGAGGGGGTGGTATCGGTCATTGTCGAGAACCGCCGTCCAGACCTCGGCCGCGTGAGACCGAGTGTAGAAGAGGGGCAGGTTGCCCGCGTCGAGCGCACGCGTGATCTCGCTCTCGACGGGGTGCGCCGCGAGGTACGCGTCGAGGCCGTCGCGAGCTTCGCTTCGGAGGGTCGGGTACCGGGCCAGAGACGCGCGACGCAACGCGGCCGCCTCCTCGTCGAACGAGGCTTCGAACCGCGAGCGACCGCGTGCCTCCATTGCCCTGCCACTGAGGCCGGAGCCCGAGGTGTCCAAGCTCGTGCTGCATTCCGACCGCATCCGAATGTAGCGCTCATGGGCCGGGTCGAAGAGGCCCTCGTAGCGGCAGCGCATCTCGCCAAGGAGGGCGAAGCGCGCGACCCGTGTCGTGACGACCACCAGACCTTCGTCGCCTTCCGTGACCTCGTGCTCATCCTGGACCACGAAGTCGGCACGCACGACGTTCGAGGTACGTCCTTCGCCCGGCACGACCCACTCGGCCGGGTCCGAGGGGCTCGGAAGCCACCAGCGGCGCGCGAGCGCCTCGGGGACAGGCCCGCTCTCGAAGCCGTGCGCGATGAGCTCGGTCCCCCGGCGCTCGACATAGAGCACCGCCTCACGCCGCGCCTCCGGCCGGCCCTCCTGCTGCGAGACGGAGACGACCTTGTAGGCCAGCACGTCCCCCTCGGCGACCTCTGTCGCGATCGAATGGGGAGACAGCGATGGAGCCCGAGGCGCCTCCGGCCGGGGAGCGGAGGGCGCCCGGCTGCAGGCGGCCAGGCAAAGGGCGAACAACACAGGTCGCATGCCCAAGACTAGCTAGCAAGCGGCCTCGGGGCTATGCGCCTTGGCCCCGTGTCCCACGGCGAAGAAGGGGATGAACGCAGCGCCCGCGCTCGCAGCGCGAAGCCCGGGTCGCTGTCGGGCAACGATGCCCTCACGATGAGCCGGACGAGGATCAGACCGTCGCGATGAGCACCTCGCGCCGACCGCCGGCCTTGGAGCTGGCGGGGCCGACGACGCCCTCCTTTTCCATCCGGTCGACGAGCTTGGCCGCCTTGTTGTACCCGACGCTCAGCTGCCGCTGGATGTGGCTGATCGAGCAGTAGCCCGCCTGGGCCACACACGCGACGGCCTTGTCGTAGACGGGGTCATCGCTCGCCGGACCGCTGCCGCCGCCATCGTCGGCACGCGGCTCGAGGATCTTCTCGTCGTAGACCGGCTTGCCCTGCTCACGGAGGTGGTCGCAGAGACGCCGGACTTCGTCCTCGCTCACGAACGCGGAGTGCACGCGGTGCAGGTCCCCCGAGCCGGGCGGGATCATCAACATGTCGCCCATGCCGAGGAGGTGCTCGGCGCCGTTTCGGCCGAGGATGGTCGCGCTGTCCTGACGCTGGCTCACCTTGAAGGCGATCCGGGCCGGGAAGTTCGCCTTGATCATGCCCGTGATGACGTCGACCGACGGTCGCTGGGTGGCCAGGATGACGTGGATGCCCGCGGCACGGGCCTTCTGCGCCAGGCGCGCAACGGCGGCCTCGACGTCCTTGGCGGCGACCATCATGAGGTCGGCAAACTCGTCGACGACGACGACGATGTAAGGGAGCCGCTCGGGGCGTCGGAAATCCTCGACGTCCTGCTCTTCGGTGATGGGCGAGCCGTCAGGGCCCCGCGCGACGACCTTGGTGCGCCGGCTCTTCATCATCTTCTCCGGCGCCATCTCGCCGTTGATGACCTTGTCGACCCGGTTGTTGTAGGTCGTGATGTTCCGCGCGCCCGCGTCTGCGAACAGCTGGTAGCGACGCTCCATCTCATCGACCGCCCAGCGGAGCGCGAGCGCCGCCTTCTTCATGTCGGTGACGACGGGCAGCAACATGTGCGGGATTCCGTCGTAGACCGCGAGCTCCACGACCTTCGGGTCGATCATGAGCATGCGGACCTCTTCGGGCGTGCGCCGCGCGAGCAGCGACGAGAGCATGACGTTGAGCCCGACGCTCTTGCCGGCCCCAGTCGCACCCGCGACCAGAAGGTGCGGCATCTTGGCCAGGTCGCCGTAGACGGGCTGACCCGCGATGTCCTTGCCGAACGCCACCGGGAGCGCAGCCTTGAGCTTGCTCCAGCGATCGTCCTCGAGGACTTCCCGCAGGTAGACCGTCTGCCGGTCCTTGTTGGGAAGCTCGAAGCCGACGCGCGCCTTGCCCGGGATGGGTGCGACGATGCGCACCTTCTTGGCGGCGAGCGCCATGGCCAGGTCGTCACTGAGCCCCGCGATCTTCGAGATCTTGGTGCCGCTCTCCGGCTCGAACTCGTACATGGTGACCACCGGCCCCGGGTGGATCTCGTCGACCCGCCCCTTCACGCGGTAGGCCTCGAGGGTCTCGGTGAGCTGATGCGCATTGTCGCGCAGGGTCTTCTCGTCGATGCGGATCGTCTGCGCGGGCGGGGCGTCGAACACCTCCACGGGCGGCAGGTCGAACGTGCCGTGCGCCTCGGGCTCGGGCGGCGGCATCTTAATGCTGCGCGGTCGCTCCTTCTTCTCACGCGGGGCGACGATCGTCGGCCCGGCCGCGGCCTTCTTTTTGGCGGAGGCCTTCGTGACCTTCACGGGCGCGGGCGGCTCTTCGTCGAACTCCGCGAGGGGCGCGGGCTCTTCGTCGATCTCGTCCTCGATCGCCTCGTCTTCGGTGGCGGCGACCTCGACCTCGGCCGGCGCGGCCTTGGCTTTGCGCTTGCGGCTCTTCTTCGCCTTCTTCGGCGGGGGCGACGGCTCGTCGTCTTCGTCGTCCCCGGCAAACACGACCGGCTCCGCGTCCATGTCGATGTCGTCGAGCGTGCGGTCGACGATCTTCGGCGCCGCCTCCCTCTCCATCTCTTCCCGCTCGAGGCGCTCGAGCTCCTTGGCCTCGCGCCACGCCTCCACGCCGGTCTCCGCCCATTCCCGCACCCGGGACGTGGCCTCGCGGCCGGACCGAGCCACCCGGCGGGCGGACTCGATGACCGAAAACGGCGTGCGCAGGACGATCGTGATCAGAAGGACCGCAGCGCCGACGACGTACGAGCCCGCGACGCCGAGGAGCGAACGCATCACTTCGCCGAGCACCTCGCCGAGCAAGCCGCCTGGCAGGTGCCCACCGAACACGGTCTGCCCGGCCAGCGCCAGGTGCACCATCGCGCACCCGATCAGGACGATCACCACCGTCGACGCCACCCGGCCGACCCCGAGCGGCACCTTCTGCCGTTGGAAGAGGCGGAACGTCGCCAAGCCGAGCTCGATCGGCACGAGGCACGCGGCGAAGCCGAACGCGGTCGCCAGCACGCCCGCCACTGCGGCACCCACCGGACCGATCCAGTTCGCGCCGCCGTGCGCGTCGTACGACCAAAGTGAAAGTCCGGTCAGCAGCGTGGCCGACGCACAGAGAATTCCGAGCACCTCGTGGCGGCGTCCGGGCTCTTCTGCGATCTCGTCGGTCGATGTAATGTGGGGTACGCCCAAGTAGACAACCTCCCTACATCGGAGCCTCGTTGATCAGGCCCCGGTTCGTCAAGTTCGGCGCGTTCCACCGCGCTCGGACCCGCGCCTCGAGGGACGCGCAGCCGTGTTCACTGGCTCTCACGTCTGCTCGTCCGGGTCACGTTCCTGACCATCCGGGCACGGAGCCAGCGGGAGCCGCGAGGAGACTGGGTCACGGCGATCTTGATTGAGAGCCGGATTCCTCTACTATCGGGGGCCACCTCGGCCGGGGCACGCGTCGCGTGTCTCGCCTTGGCTCATGTGTCTGCGCGAAACCCCGCCCGACGAGGAAGAATGCGACGATCGTTCGTACCCGTCCTGACATCCGCGCTGCTGTGCTTCGCGCTCGCAGGTTGTAAGGTCTCTCAGGAAGACATCGACGAATGGACCGGCACCCAAAAGGGTCCCGGAAAGATCGTCGCCGTGCTGTTGGCCGACAAGTACGAGGACCCGCTGCGGTCGTACGCAGCCCTCGCACTCGTCCGCATGGAGCCACGCGCCGCCACCTCGAACCACGACCCCATCGACGGGGTCGTGGAGCTCCAGGCGGCCGTGCGCCAGCTCGAGCCGGAGACCCGGGAGCGCTTGGTGACCGACATCGCCGGCGGTTTGATGGAGCTCATGCAGGGCGGCACCACCGCGCCCACCGACGCCAACCAGGTGGCGCCCCCGCTTCAGATCCGTGCGAAGGACGCCGCGTTCCTGCTGCTTCCCTACGCGAACGAAGCGACACGGCAGACGCTGACGGAGGCGATCGTCGACTGGTTCGTGGTCGACTTCAATGGCCGGAACTTGGCGGGCAACTACACGGCGGAGCAGGTCGTGCGCCAGCTCGGCGCGCCAGCCGCCTCGCGCCTGGTCGACGCGATGAATGCGCGCATGCCGTCCCAGGCGCTCGTCAAGCTCGCCGAGCTGATCGGCGCGCTCGGCACCGACGAGACCAAGAACCGCGCCGCGGCTCGCTTGGTCGCGATCGAAGAAGAGATGGAGACTGACGAGGAGTTCTTCTCCTGGCTCCAGGAGCGCCTCCGCGCGCAGCTTCGCGCGGCGCAGCCGGACACCGAGGTCGACGAGAACCGCGTGAACGCGGCCGCCGCGCTCAACCGAGAGAACTACATCAAGCTGGGCGCCCTGCCCGCCATGCGTCACCTGAACGATGCGCGCGTGGTCCAGGACCGGCTGCTGACGATCGCGATGGAGGAGGGCACGTCGGAGCAGATGCTCATCCGGCGCAAGACGGCGCTGCTCGCGCTCGAAGGTGCGGCGCGGCAGGACCAGGCCACCCAGCTGCTCGATTTGGCGCTCATCAGCGACCCGCCGCCTCGCCAGAACGAGGACTACGACCGGCTCCGCGACGCGGCCTTCGACCGGCTCACGGACACGCGCTCGACCGCTGTGCTCCCGCGCCTGTGGACCGCCTACGACGCGGCCGGCGACTGGGTGTTCCGCTACCGCATCGGCACGGTGATCCTCTCGCTCGGCGGCGCGGCCGTGGTGCAGCAGTTCTTCCAGCACCTGCAGGCCGAGGCCTACGCCCAGGAGGAGCTGTACAACTACGGCGAGCGACTGGCCGCGCTGAGCCCACCCCCGACCGAGTTCATCAACGCGCAGCTGCAGTCCGAGGAGTGGTTCGATCGCGTGATCGCGCTTTACTTCTGGGAGCGGCGTGCACAAGAGGGTGACGTCGCTCGCATCACGGCGCTCGAGGGCGACGAGGTGGCGACGCAGGGCGAACACTGGGAAGACCAGAACACGGTCGGCAAGGTCGCTGAGGCGGTCGCCGGCGCGGTGCGAGAGAGGCTGCAGCGAGGCAGCTCCCAGGGTGCGGGCGACACCGAGGGCGACACCGAAGAGGGCTCCGGCGAATGAACCACGACCAGAACAAGAAGACCCTTCGTCAGTTCCAGTGCCGGGACTACCTCTGGGAGATCTTCGAACAGATGAGCGGCGAGCTGGAGTGCTCGGTCGACTACCTCATCAACGAAGCGATGCGGCAATACGCCCGCTCGCGAAACTACGGCGTGCGCGGCGGAGCCCCGGGGGCCCACCCGTCCGCGCCCGCTCATGGTGCGCCAGCACACAGTGCGCCCGCTCATGGCGGCCACGCCGCGGCCGTCCCGTCGGCACCACCGCCGCCTCCGGGGGGTGGCTACGGCGGCGGATACGGCGGCGGGGCTCCTGGCTACCCGCCCCCGCCTCCCGGTCCTGCGCCGAGCTACGGAGCAAACCCGGGCTACCCCTCGCCGCAGCAACGTGCGCAGGTACCTCAGCGCTCGCAGGTGCCGCAGCGTCCGTCCAGCTACCCGCCTCCTCCCCCGACCAATCGCCCCGGCGGCGGCTACGGCGCACCGGCAGCCCAGGCGAACCCCTACCCCGCTCAGCAGGGTGGATTCGGCGGCCAGCCCATGCATGGCACGCCTCCGCAGCAGCAGCAGCAGCACCATCAGCACCAGGCCCCGCCACCCCCGCTTCCGGGCGGAGGAGGGGGCCATGCGCACCCCGGCCAGATGATCCCGATGTACGTGATCTTCAACGGGCAGAAGTTCCCCGTGGCCAAGGAAGAGTTCATCATCGGTCGTGGCACCAAGACCGCCGACCTGCCCATCAAGGACGGCAACATCAGCCGACGCCACGCAGCCGTCATCTGGCAGAACGGCGGCTGGTACATGAAGGACCTCGGGTCCACCAACGGCGTCGAGTTCCATGGCCGCAAGATCGACAGCAAGCGGATCGACGAGGGCGACGTCTACCAACTCTGCGACTACGAAGTCCGCTTCACCTACCGCTGAGCCGCGTCCAAACGTGAAACGCGCGACGCTGCCGAAGGGGATCGAGCTCTGCTACGAGGAGTTCGGCGAAGGTGAACCGCTGGTGATGATCATGGGCATCGGTGCCCAGATGATCTACTGGCCGGCGGACCTCTGCCGAATGATCGCGGACGAGGGGTTTCGCGTCATCCGTTTCGACAACCGAGACATCGGAGAGTCGAGCTGGCTCGACGACCTCGAGGTCCCGCCGATGGGCTGGAACATGTTCAGCGCCCTCTTCGGGCTGCGGGCCAAGGCGCCTTACACGCTGGCCGACATGGCAGACGACACCGCGCAGCTGCTGGACTTCCTGGGGCACGACAGCGCGCATGTCGTCGGGGCGTCGATGGGCGGGATGATCGCCCAGACGATGGGATACACCCACCCTGAGAGGGTCCGCTCGCTGACCTCGATCATGAGCACGACCGGAGCCACCGGTCATTACATGACAGAACCCCACGCGCTCCGCGCGCTGCTCAGCGGGGCGCCCAAGACGCGCGATGAGGCGGTCGAGAACGCCGCTCGACTGTTCGGCGTCATCGGCTCCCCCGACTACGAGCTCGACTTCGACGAGGTGCGGGGTCGCGCCGGCAAGGCCTTCGACCGCGGATTCCACCCGGTCGGCTTCCTCCGGCAGTTCGCCGCCATCGCCGCGAGCGGAGACCGCACCGCGCACCTGCGCTTCGTGCGCGCGCCCACCCACGTGATCCACGGCGCCAAGGACCCGCTCATTCGGCCCATCGGCGGGCGACTGACGGCGCGCGCCATTGAAGGCGCGACCCTCGACGTAATCGACGGGATGGGCCACGACATGCCACGCGCGCTCTGGCCGCACTACGTGAAGTCGATCGTCCGGGTGGCCAAGCGCGGCGGGTTCGAAGCGCCCCGCAAACAAAGCGCGTAGCGCTCCTCCTTCAGAGGCAGCTTCCCGCCAGCTCCACCGGCGCGAGACTGGACGCACTGTCCGCTCGGATCCATCGGATGGACACGCCCGGGGTCGCCCGGTTCTCGCCGGTCATGCCGGCGAAGAGCTCCTGCCCCTGCGCCCAATCAGGCAAGCGCGCGTCGAGGGACTCACACACCATCGCGCCGTCGAGCCAGACCTGCACGCGCTTGGTCGCGCCCGTGTGGCTGTTGGCCGGGCGGTACCTGAGCTCGATCGAGTGCTCGCTCGCCCCCGCCTCCTGGACCTCCGCGCTCGGTGGCACGCTGCACGTCCCGAGTATCGCTCCATTGCCGCTGCCGGTGAGCTGCCGGATGACGAGACGGTCATCGTCGCCCACGAAGGGCACATAGAACCACCACTCCACGGCGAGCCCCGTCCGACGGAACGGCACGCCCGTGGGGGTGCTCGAGATGTCGACCGTTCCGAGCAGCTCTCCTGGAGGGTCGTCCGCGAGCACCAACGAAAGACCCGACTGAAGGAAACCGGGGTCCGCGGGCGCATTGATGGCCACGGTCGGGGCGAAGCTCAGTTCGCCGTAGCCCAGCTCCAGCGGGTCGTCGTAGTAGGCAGCGGCCCCGCGACGCTCAGACGCCCGCGCGAGGAACATGCCGCTCACGCCACCGCCGAACAGCGGCGTGCTGCACAGCGCGGTCCTCGGGGTTGCCCGGGTTCCTCGCCGCGCTCATGTCGTCGCAATCGCCGGGAGCGACGGTAAACCCCACGGTCGCCGAGCAGCCGAGCGTCGTCATGGTGTCGTCGCCGAAGTTGTCTCCGTCCACGTCCCGGTAGAACGTCAGAAGCACGCCCTCGTCGATCATGCCGTTGCAGTCGTCGTCGACTTCGTTGCAGATCTCGCCTGCACCCGGGTTGACCGCGATCCGCGTGTCGTCGCAGTCGTCACCGCACTGAGCGCCATTGCAGCAGAGCGTGGACATATCCGTCCCCGTCCCGGTCTCCGCCCATCTCCCCGATGGTTGACCCGTCGCAGTCCTCGTCGAGGTTCTCCGCGTCGCAGATCTCGGTCGCCCCCGGGAACCTCCGCGCGTCGTTGTCATCGCAGTCGTCCCCCGCACCCGAGGGAGATGGCCCCGTCGCCGTCCGCGTCTCCCATCGTCGCGCAGTCGTCGCAGCGATCCGCCGTCTCGTCGCACACCGCGCACGGTGCCGTTCCCGGCGCGCACGCGCCGTCGGCCCCGCATGTCTCCGCTCCGTTGCAGAACAGCCCATCGTCGCAGGAGTCGGCCGTGCACACGGGCGCGGCATCCATCGACGCGTTGGGAACACCCTCGCCGCCGTCGCAACCAAGAAGCAGGATCGTCAGCGTGGTGAGGGTCGTGACGCGGTGGAGCATCTCCGTAGCTACACCCGCCGCCCGGCGGCTGCCGGCTTGGGCACTCGATTCCGAGCACGCGGGACGCGGCGGAAGGTACGATGCGGCGTATGCACCAGCTTTCCGAGGGCCTGCTCCGAAGTGCGCTGCTCGCGCTGCTTGCCACCGGCTGCGGAGGGGCGCCGTCGCCGGCCACGACCGAAGCAAACCCGCGAGCCTCGTGCGAGGCAGGAGACGCCGGCGCGTGTCTGGAGCTTGGGCGCGCGTACGAGACGGGGGTCGGCGAAGAGATGGACGACGCCCACGCGGTGGCGCTCTACGAGCAGGCCTGCGAGGGCGGCGAGCCACGCGGATGCACCGCGCTGGGCACGCGGTACTACGTCGGGCGCGGGGTGGCCTCCGATCCCGTTCGCGCGCGCAACCTGTTCAACCGTGGCTGCGAAGGCGGTGACCTGTTCGGTTGTTACAACCAAGCCATCGCCCTGCTTCGTCCACCCGCGGGAGAGGAGCCTGACCCCGCGCGCGCGGCGAGCCTGTTCGAGCGTGCGTGCGAGGGCCCCGTGGTCGCCGCATGCAACAACCTCGGCATGCTTCGCGAGTCTGGCGTTGGGGGGGGCCGCGATCGTGAGGGCGCGGAGGCCCTCTACACGCGCGGCTGCGACGGTGGCGACCCGGGCGCCTGCCACAACTTGGCCGTCCTGCTCGAACACGGCCCCAACGCGTCGACCGGGGCCACGCGGGCCGCCGAGCTCTATGAGCGGGCGTGCGAGGCCAACGTCGGCGCGAGCTGTGCCCGACTCGGCACGCTCTACGAGGAAGGCCGAGGCGTCACACAGGACCTCGCGCGCGCATTGAGCATTTACCAGGCCGCGTGCGAAGCCGGGCAAGCCGAACCCTGCGTCAACCTCGGCGCGCTGTACGCCGCCGGACACGGGGTGGAGGCCGACCCGGCCCGCGCCCGCACCTACTTCGAGGGCGCGTGCACCGACGATGAGCGCGCCGGCTGCCTCGCGCTCGGTCAGCTCAACGAGGCGGCGGAGGACTACGACAACGCCCGGCTCTGTTTCGAGCGTGGCTGCGAGGGCGGACAGCTCGGCGCGTGCGTCGCCCTCGGCAGCCTCTACTCGACGGCCCGCGGCGTCGAGCAGGATCACGGGCGTGCGGGGGAGCTCTTCGAGCGAAGCTGCCGCGCCGGCTCGGGCATCGGCTGCTTCAATCTGGCGGCGGCGTTCGCGAGCGGCACGGGCGTACCCCGTGACCGAGAGCGCGCCCGTGTGCTCTTTCAGCAGGCGTGTGAGCTCGGCGAGCAGCGCGCCTGCCAGGTCATCGCAGCGCCTTCGAATCCCTAGGTGGACCGCATCGGCGAGAGGGACGCGCCGCAGCGGGGCCCGCTCGCGCCGCCGAGGCGCGTTGCGACCTCCGCCGAGGACATCGGGATGGCCGAGGGGGAAGTCGTGATGCGGATCGACGAGCGCGACCGGGTCCCGCTGGGGTGCGGCGTGACCTAGGCCACACCTCCCCGGAGCGGTACCTTCCGACGGCGTGCCCGACGACTCCTCCTCCCCCTACTCGTGTCCGCTCTGCGACGAGCACATCGAAGTGGGCGACGTGAACCTCGAAACGCGGGCCGCGCACTGCCGCGCCTGCGACACACCCTTCTCGCTGCCTGCAGGTCTGTACGCTTCCCTCATCCATCCAGCGGTCCCCAAGGGAGTCACCGTCGAGTCCGGTGAACAAGCGCAGTATCTGGAGTGGCTCGTCGAGCGACACCTCGGGATCCGAGATGATCCTGGTTTCAACCGGACGTAGGCGGGAGCTCGGATCATCTCGCACCACGGAAGAAGGCCCGGCGGGACACTCCCACCGGGCCTCGTTGCCGTGAGGCGAGCTGCCTCAGCTACCGGCGGCGGCGCCGCAGATGCCGAACGGGAGGTCGGCGGCGATCATGGTACAGACAGCGTCGGCGCGGGTGCAGTCGGGGTGCGCCGAGGAGCCGATCGCGCCCTCGCTGGTCCGACAGAGCTCGTAGCAGCGCACGCCGGTCATCCCGAGCGCGGCCGACTCGAGGCACGCGCTGGTCGCACCGCACGTGGCGCCGGTCTCGAGACTCGCCGCCGCGCAGTCGTCGCCCTCGTTGAGCGGCGAGGCGATGTTGATGCAGCGGTCGGGCACGCTCTCGAAGAGCTCACCGGGTGCGCACGTGCGTGTGCTGTCCGCGCAGGCGGTCTCGGCATCGTAGTCGCACGTGGGACCGCACGAGCCGGTCTCGAGGCTCTCGCCGTCCGCCACGCGGACGAGCGGGAAGCACGCCTCGCCGCCTTCGCAGACGTCACCGCCCGGCGCGCCCGCGGCCGCTCCCGGCTTGCAGACGGGCGAGCAGGTCGCGCCGCCACCCGCCGCGCCCAGGCAGAAGTTGCCTGGGGCGCACGCGGGCATGCCCGTTCCGCAGGCCGCGCCGTCCATGCCCGTTCCGCTTCCATCGCGGCAGCGTCCGAGGTCGGGCGTCACACCGTCGGGCGCACACCACTCGGTCGCCATGCAGCCGGCCGTCGCCGCGTCGGGCTCCCACGCGGTGCACCCTGGCAGGCAGGCTCCGATAGCGAGCGCCATGCCGTCCGTCCCGGCCAGGCGTGAGCACACTTCATTCGCACCGCACTGGCCCGTGACGTCGGGGTCGCACAGACGCTCGCAGGTCATGCCCACGCAGCCGTGGTCTGCGATGCAGTCGGTCAACAGCTCACACGCCGCGCCCGCGGCCGCGCTGCCCGCCTCGAAGCAGCCGCCCATGCCCGCGGTCTCCGGGTCCGGGAAGCACCACTCGCCCGCGGCGCATCCGCTGCCTGACATGAACGGAGTGCAAGGCGTGATGGGCGGCGTCCCGGCGTCCGTGCCGCCGTCCACCATGGGGGGCGTGCCGGTGTCCGGCGTGCCGCCGCCTCCATCCGTGCGTGGAGTGTTGTCGTCGCAGCCGAAGCCGACGACGCAGCCAAGGCAAACAAGGAGAGCGGGAAGAGTGCGGTTCATCCCGCCATTGTTGCACAGACGCCGCTCTGGACGCTCATTCGACCCGCAGCTCGAGCACCTCTGCCTCGTCAGCCGCCCGGCTGAAGCGCGCCAGTGTCGGGTAGTCGGCCGGTGCCACGCGCATGCGCGGCACGTGGTAGCGCCGCTCGATGTGGATCTCGCCGTCAGCCGAGGTGTGGCTCGCCTCCACCTCGGCGCCGAGGCCCGTCAGCGAGACCGGCGCGGGCAACGCGGCCGGCGTCATCCCCTCCGGCAGACGAACGCGCACGCTCACCTCGAGGTCGATGGCCCCGCCGATGAGCTGCGGAATGTTCCTCGAGGCGACGCGCGCGAGCTGCGGCCCGAGCTGCGCGAGAAACACCGGCGGCACCAGAAGCGAGGCGCCGTCACGGCGCGCGAAGCCACCCACGTTGACGTCGTACCGAAGCACCAGAGGCTGGCTCGGGTCTTCACGCCCCGTGATGACGAGGCGCGTCAGCTCGGCGCCCTGCAGCAGGTTCGCGACGTAGGCCGCTTCGAACTGATCCTCGAGCCGGGCGTCCGGGATGCCCTCCAGCTGGTTGCGCCAGAGGATCGCCCCCGCACCGCGGAAGGTCTCCACCACGCGGATGCGCGCGTCACCGTCCCGCTGAAGCTCCACGTCGACCTCGACGCTGCGGCGGTGCTCAGCGTCGTCACCCTCGGGCAACCGCACGCGCTCCGCCTCCTCGTTGAGCATCAGCGCGTCCATGCCTTGCAGGGTCGGCGGCACGTAGCCGAACGGGGCCCCACGTGCGCCCGCGTGGGTGTACTGGAATCCCGTGGTGCCGCGCAGACGCACGACCAGGTTCTGATACGTGTCGTCGTCCGGGAGCACACCCTCGTGGCGGTCCGCGCCGAAGCTGCGGGCCAACGCGAGCTCCGCTTCGATCCCCGCCATGTCGAGCAAGTACCGATAGACCCGCGTCCGGTTGCCCGTCCGCGCCGCCACCATCGCCGGCGCACTCCCGAACACGTCCTGCGAGTCCTCGATGTTCTCCAGCACCCACTGGTAGATCCGCGCGGCACGCTGCTCGGGGGTGGACGACTCCGGCCCGACGATGCCCGCCACCAGCCGCTCGGCGGCCGGGTCTCGCATGTCGCGGTCGGCGAGCACGTCGCGCAGGCTCTCGATGTAGAGGTCCCAATCCGCGCCCCGACCCCAGTAGACCGAGGGGAAGAACTCGCGCGCCGGGATGGACGCCGGCTCCTGGCTGAACGGCCGGCTCTCGCGTGCCGTCCAACGATGGACGCGGAGGCCGTCGCGCTCCTCGAGCTCCGTCTCCGGCGCCTCGCCGCGTGGGTCGAGCGTCAGCTCCATGGCCGACGGCGTGACCACCGTCAGCTGCGACAGGTCGAACGGCGTCTCGTAGTTGCGGAAGTAGAAGCGATCCCCGATGAAGCCCCCCGGGTAGCCCGCGGGCGGCTCGTGGCCACGCACGTACTCGAACTCGATGTAGTCCCCGGGCGAGAGGCTCGGGAAGCTGATGGTGTCCTTGCCCGCGATCTCGTCGGGCTCGAGGCGTGTCCCATCGGCTTTGACCGTGCGGAGCGTCAACATGTGCGCCCCCTCGGGCACGGCGTACTCGCCCATGCGGTCGACCGCCTCCTGGCTCTGGAGTCGGAAGATGTTGTGGGTCAGCTCCAGCATCGAGCCATCTTCGAAGACCCGGTACACCGTGTAGTCGAAGACGAGCACCATCGGCTCTTCGTACTGGCGGTCGCTCGCCTCGAGGTCACTGATGACCTCGCCACCGTCGCGCCGGAACGCCTCGAGCGGCATGGTCCCGCCCACCGCCCAGTTCACGCGCTGGAGCCCCATCATCGCCTGCGGGTCGGCCGCCATGGCGTCACGGAGCGTGCCACGCGCGGACTGCGCGTCCCCGGCCGCGAGCTGTCGGTCGGCGCTCGCGAGGACGAGCTGGTCGCCCCGCGGGATGCGCGTTCGGAGCGCGCCGATCAGCCGGCGAACCTCCGCTTCGTCGCCGCGCGCCTGCGCCATCTCGAGCTCGGCCTGCAGCTCGCCGATCGTGCTCTGTTCCGGCTCGAGTTCGGCGAGGCGCGCGAGTTCGGCTCGGGCGGCGTCCCACTCCCGGCGACGCACGCGCAGGGTCAGCAGCGCGTCGCTTCGTGCGTCGCATGCCACGATCGCCTGGGCCGCGCTCAACGCCTCGGCCGCGCGATGACGACGGCGCGCCCGGTTGAGCTCCGCCCGGAGCGGGCGACACGCCGACGACACCGCGGCCCGCGCGTTCGCCACCGCTTCGTCCGCTTGCGCGTGCCATCCACGCGCCGTGAGCAGGTCGTTGAGCTGAAGCGGGAAGATGACCAACTCGGGCCAGCGCTCCGCCGACGCACGCAGCACCTCGATGGCGTTCACGTCGCGGCCCTCGTTCGCCTCGAGCTGGGCGAGGGTGAGCCGCGGATACCACACCGCTTCGTCGCGCTCCGCCGCCCAACCGAGAAGGCGACGCGCGGTGTCGTGCCGTACACCCCCGCTGCGCAGCGGGTCGTTCAGCGTCGCCGCCGAGGCCGCGATCAAGAACACGGGCGCGCCGTCTTCGTGCACGTGCGTGCGCATGAGCTCCCGCGCGCGCACCACGTCGCCGCGCGCCATGGCGAGCTGAGCCTCGAGGAGCGCGGTCGTGAGGTCCGCGGCGCTGAGCGCGGCGCCTCCGGGTGTGCCGGCGGTCTGGGACGCGCTGACGTGCAGCACGGGGTTGGGGTGCCGCGTCGTGACACGCACGCGCACGCGGTGGCTTCCCGCCGTCAGATCAAGCGCATGAAAGCTCGCGCGCCCCGACGGCTCGCGGCGGCGGTCGATCTGCGCCACAGGGTCGCCATCGACGAACACCTGCACGGCGTTCGGCGTCTCCACTCGGAGCACCCAGCGTCCAGCGGAAGGGATCTCGAGCGTGGTCTCCGCGAAGGTCGTGCCCGGGCCAGCCACCGGGCCGCCGCCGAGATGCACGTTGCAGCCGCGCGCTTGGAGCGTCCGGGTCTCGCGCGCACCTCGCGCCGGGCCGAGCTCGTACTCGCCGCTGAGCGTGTCGTCCGTGTCCGGTGCGAGCGCCTGCTGGAAGCCCAGCAGATGACGCGGACCGAAGGGACCGGCGATCCGCCACTCCGTGCCGCAACGCTGCGCCGCGGTGAGCGCGGCGACGCGATCGACGTTCCCTTGCCGGTACGCGATGTCGATCAAGAGGTCCGCGATCGTCGCGCGGGCGCCGTCACCGATGCCCCCCGGCTCCGCGTGAATCGGGCCGAGACCTTCGGCGACGCGATCGGCGAAGTTCGGGACCGCGTCGTCGAGGCCCTCGATCTCGGCCGCCGCGACCTGCGCGAACGCTGCCGCGCGTGGGTCGGCGCTCGTGCGGCTGCGCGCGATGACGTCGAGGAACGCGTCCAGCGCGTCGGAGGGGTGACCGTGCATCTCGCGCTCGACCGCGCCGAGGAACACAAGGCCGAGGTCGTCTGGATTGAGCCGACGCGCCCGCTCGAACGCGTCCTCGACGCGGGCCGGATCGCCGCCGCGCATCAGGAACTCGGCCTCGGCGAGCGCACGCTGCGCGGCCGGGTCGTCGGGCGCGGATTCGGCTCGCGCGCGCACGTCGTCGATGGTCAGCGTCTCGGCGTGCCGGGCCCCGCCGCAAGCGACGAAGAGCAAACACGAAAGGGACAGCAGGGTGCGATGCAAAGTCACTGCGCACCTCCCGCGCGAAGCGTCAGTCGTTGCCGCAGCACTTGATCGGCCTCCTCCACCCAAGTCCGGAACGCGCCGTATTGCTCAGGCGACACGCGATCGACACGCATCTCGAACTCCGTCCGTACTTCGATGGCGCCGCGCGCCTCCGCCACCGTCATCGACAGTCGACCGAACGGCGACTCCAGCTCGCCTCCCGGCGGCAACTCCCCCGCCGACCAACCGCGCGGCAAGACCACCCGGCGCTGCTCGACGTACGTGGTGCGCGCACCGAGATCGAGCGGCAGGTCGCGGGACGGAATGGGTGCAAGGTTGCGCGTCAGGTCGTGCAGCATCGTCGGCCCGACTCGAAGCGTGCGCCCGTCGCGCACCCCGAGCTGCGGCGCGCTGCCCTCGAGCCGAATGACGGCTGGCGCGTTGAAGTCGTCCAACCCCTCGATGCTCGAATCCGTCAGCTCCAAGCCGGGAAACAGCCGGCGGTACTGCCGGGCGAGGCGCTCTTCACGGACGCCCTCGGCCTGGTAGCGGGAGCGGTAGCCGGGCGTCTCTACGCCGCGGACCGTCTCCTCGAGCTCCACCGTGCCCGAGCCGTCTTCGGAGACACGCATCGTCACCTCGCGGCTCCGCGTGTTGGCCGACGGCTCCAGCACGGGCGTGCGCGCGAGCTCCACCGAGTCGGGCCCGACGCGCAACACCATGACGCCCTGGTCCATGCGCGGCAGCTCTTCGATGCCCGTGAACTCAGCCGTTCCATCCAGGTAGAGGTCGAGCTCCGGCACGTACGCGATCGCGTGGTCGAACACGGAGAGCGACGCGGGCGCCTCGTCGATGTCGCCGTTTCGACGTGTGCGGGTCAGCACGATGCGCGCGTCGATGCCCGCCACCTGAAGCATCGTGTAGATGAGCGACGCCTTGTCTTTGCAGTCGCCGAACCCGCGGTTGACGATGTCCGGAACGCGGTAGGGCAAGAAGCCATGGATCCCGAACTCCAGCGCCACGTAGCGCGTGTTGCGGATGACCCAATCGTAGATGCGGCGCACCTTCTCGCGCGTGTCGGGCGCACCGTCCACGAGCTCGGCCACCGTGTTGCGGAGGTCCTCGTCGGCGTAGAGCTGATCGGAGATCAAGCCCCAGTACCACCGGCCGACGTCCTCCCAAGTGCGGTAGGTCGAGACGTGCAGGTACGGCGCCAGCTCAGTCATGCCGGGCGACGACGGCTCAGACTCGAGCGGGGCGACATCGGCCGCCGCGTAGTGATGGATGCGCTGCCCGTCCCGCACCTCGACCTCGTGGGTGAGCTGCGCGAGCCGGGGCTCGTTCATATGGAACGCGCGGGACTCGGGCGTGATCAACACGTAGTCGACCTGGGCCAGCGGCACGCTGCGCTGAAAGAACGTGACGTCGCCGTAGTAGTCGTCGAAAAGGTTCCGCGGCGCGACGTCGTCGATCCGGTAGCGCAGCTCGATGACGTCCCCGGGCTCGAGGTCGGGGAACACCACGATGCGGGCGCGCGTGTCGTAGAAGATGCGGTACCAGGGCTCGCCCAGCGGACGCTCGTAGGTCCGGGCCGCCGAGAGCTGCTCCCCGTCTCGGAAGACCCGCGCCTGCCGGATGTCGACGCGCTGCACGTCGGGGTCGTACTGGATCGGAAACGTGCGCCACTGCCGCGCGCCCTCGGTGTCGTGGATCTGCACCGCGACCTGGCGGAACGCGGAGCCCAGACCGCTTTCGAAGACCGTGTTGACCGTGAGGTCCTGCAGCATCGTGATCGGGAAGCCGTTGGCGTCTCCGCGTCGCGCCAGCAGTGTCTCTGGCTCGGCCGCGTAGGCCTCGTCCATGCGCTCTTCGGGCGCCAGCTGCTCCAGCAGCTCACGCGTCGCCGCGTCCTGCGGCCTCAGCGCGAGCGCGTCCCGGAGCGCGGCCGCCCCCGCGTCCGTCTGCCCGACCCGCAACAGCGCGCGGCCGTGCGCCACGTGCAGCGAGGCGTCTTCGGGCGCGACCTCGAGGCCCTCACGGTACGCAGCGAACTGCCGCTCGCCCATCTCGAGCGCCTCGTAGATGCCGGCTGCCATCGTGTAAGTCTGTGCGCGTGACGGTGCGAGCCTTCGGTAGACGTCCAGCTGGGCCAACACCGCCTCCGACTCCCCGCGCGACATCGCGTCGTCGATCAGGACCCGGCGCGAGCCGAGGTCGTCGTAGCGCAGGGTCAACAGCTCCGTGCGCAGCTGGATCATCTCGTCCCGGCGCTCGGCCGCACCCGCCGCCGACGCGCGCTGACCGACCCACGCCGGCGCCCCGGGCGCGCGGGCCGCAGCCGCCTCCACCCGCGCGCGGGCCGTCTCCGGCAGGCCCAGCATGCGGAGGATTTCCGCCTCGAGCACGGCGCCGTCCATCGACGCGGTCGTCCCCGCCGGCAGGCGACGGAGGATCGGAAGGGCCGCCTCCGGGCTCGGCCCCGCAGACGCGATCCGGGCGCGGAGCAGCAGGCTGTCCGGGTCGCCGGACGCCATCTCTTCGGCGCGCGAGGCGAAACGCATGGCCTCTCCGCGCTGGTTCGCGAGGCCGGCCGCCAGGGCCAGCCGACCGATCGTGGGCTCGGCGTCCGCAGCCCGCGCGGCCAACTGCCGGGCGCGCTCTTCGGCTGGATCGTCGCTTCCCGTGCGCACCAGGAAACGCGCGAGGTTCTCCAGCGCCGACGCCGACGCATCGTCTCCCGCGGCCGCCTCGGTCAGCGCCGCGAAGGGGGCCACCGGAGCGCGGGGCAGCCGACTCACACCGGAGCCCGACGCGATGCCAGCCACGTCTTCGTCCGATGCCGTCGAGCGCGCGGACACCCCGGACGGCGCATCGCCGCTGGGGTCGCCCAACCTGAGGTAGAAGCCCCAGAGTCGGTCGGTCGCGCACGCCTTGACCAGGACCCGGTTGAGCCCGCGGTGCGCGCCGACGAGGGCGACCGCACGATCGGGGTGGGGGATCCGGTAGGCGCCGTCTTCGTGCACGACCTCACCGTTCCACCAGACGCGCACCGCGCCGCCCCCCCCCACCCAGAGCGACAGCGCCTGCGCGCGCTCGCTCTCCACGAAGGTCTCGGCGTATCCGCACACGTTGGCGCGGGGCCGCGCGACCGCGTCGAACGAGACATAGCCGAACCGGGTGACGTCGGGGTAGGTGCGCCACGCCACCGAGCGCTCACGCCCTTCGAAGCTCGCGCCGAGGTCCACCGCCGCCATGCGGTTCGCCTCCGGCGGGTATTCGCGGTCAAAGCCCGTCTTTCCCTCGTTGTCGAACGGACCGACGACCCGCCAGTCCCGGACAAATCCGAGCGCGTCGATCTCCGCCCGGCTCGCCGCCTCGTCCCCTGCACGCAGGAGCGCCCGGGCCCGAAGCCCGCGTGCATAGGCGCGCACCGGGGCGGACACCCGGCGGTCGGCGATGACCGCGTCGAGGTTTCGCATCGCCGTTCCGGGCGCGACCTGATCCCAGCCTCGCCACAGGTCGAGCAGCGGCAGCATCGCCTCGGGCCCGCGCGCACGACGGACATCGGCGGCGAGGGACGCATGCTCGGCGTCGAACGGGTTCTGGGCGGACGCCGACCCCGGGAGAAGCCCGAAGAGGGTCAGCGCGATCACCATCGGCGTGGCGGTTCGGACACGAGCGGGCAGTGACGGCAAAGGGGTCTCCAAAAGGCGGGGAACCGTACCCACGCCATGGAACACCGACAAGCACAAGTCCTTGGATGTTCCGAGCTTCCCGCGCTGCGCGGCAGGGGGCCGTCTTCTACACCGCCCGAGCGCTCCGGCGCCGCGCCCACGCCACGAGCAAGAACAGCGACACGACCGCCCACGGCGCTCCGCTCGACCGCTGCCCCACCGAACAGGCGCCGCCGGAGATTCCGAATCCGCCCATCGGGGCGGGTGGCTCGACCGGGGAGGCCGGGTCGAGGTAGTTGGGAACGCCGTCGCCGTCGTCGTCGCCACGCCCCTCGTCGGCGTCCAGCAAGCCGTCGTCGTCCGCGTCGGTGTCGTGCCAGTTGAGCGTGCCGTCCCCGTCCACGTCGTTGCCGTGCATCGCGCCGTCGGCGACCTCGTCACGCGTCAGCAGCCCGTCGTTGTCGTCGTCGGGGTCGAGGTAGTCCACCATCCCGTCGCCGTCGCGGTCGACGCAGTCACCCCCCGACGCGAGCTCCGGACACTCCACGGCGTTGGGCAGCGTGTCCATGTCGTCGTCATCCCCCACGCATCGGGTGTCGGTGCAGACGGTGCCCGTCGGACAGTCGCTCGTCTCGAGGCACATCACGCACATCGCGGGGTTTTGTCCGTCGCACAGCCCGCCCGCGCAGGAGGTTCGGGCGGGGAGCGGCGTGGCGACGCAGGCCGTGCCGTCACATCGGTCCTGGGTGCATTCGATGCCGTCGTCGCACTCCGCGTCCGAATCGCACGCGCACGGATCGGTGCCCATCACGCAGACCTCCTCGAGGTCGGTCCCGCCGGTGCCGTCGCAGTCCGCGTCACGGCCGAACACGCGCACGCTCACCACGCCGCTGCGCACGGTGTCGAGACTGGTCCATGTGTCCATGAGGTTGCGGTCGCCGCGGCTCCCCGTCACCGAGCCACTGGTGGTGAACGTGCCCCACCCACGCGCGTTGCCGGGCATGCTCATCCCGTGCGCGCTGGCCCCGTCGGTGTAGGGGCCCGCCGAGAGGCCGCCCTCGGGCGAGAACGCGACGGGCACGTCGCCGTTGGGCATCGTGATGGGCGCGTCCGGCACCACCGCAGAGTCGTTCCAGAACATCGGCAGTGGGGTGCGTACGAGCGAGGGACTCACCTGGAACATCCGAAGGCCCGGGTAGGCGACCTCGATGTCCTCGGCCACGTAATGAAACTCGCCCGCGCTCAGCTCGACGAGGCAGTCGTACGTGCCGGCCGCGACGTCGCCGCCTCCGCTCGTGCCGTCCCACTCGAGGCGGTTGCCGCCCACTTCCGCCTCGCCGTTCAGGACCAGGTCGTCGGCGCCCGAGGCGTCGAAGTTCCCGTCTCCGTCGAGGTCGCACAACAACCGCACGCGGCCCGGCATGTTCACGTCGAACTCGAACGCGGCCAGGTTGCGGCCCGGCTCGATCGCGCCGCAGCCCTCCCCCACGCCGGACGCGGTGAACACAAAGTCGGCGATCTGCGGGTCGGGCACCCCGTAGGCGGCGACCGCAGGATCCGGCGGGTTGAAGTAGATGGGGTACTCCGTCGCGACCGTCCTGCCCTCGCCCGTGCTCCGAGAGGGGTTCACCCCGTCGATGCCCGAGCCGTTCGCCAGCAGCTCCCAGCGCGCCAGGCCGTGTACACCCCCGAGTTGAAGCTCCACCACACCGAGACCGAAGCGCCCGATGGGCACCCGCGCATAGACACTGGCGCTCACAGCCCGGGCCTCCGACTGCGTGGGTGTGCTGTTGAACACCCATCGGAACGCGAAGATCCGTCCGTCGACGTGCGCCGGGTTGCCCGCGCTGGCGTCGCACGCGCCGCGACTGCTGTCGCAGACGCTGAGGTCCCAGCGGCGGGTGGACGTGAAGGCGCGCGAGAAATTCTGTACCCGATAGGCGCCCGCCGGGCGACCCGCGAACCCGACGCAGCCACCGTCGCTCGCCGCCCCCGTCACGACTGTCGCGCCGTCGGCACCGACGACGTCGAAGGTCACAGGGTCGCCCGAGGCGTCTTGCCCTACGACACACAGGACCTCGTCGGCGGGCTCGACGATGTCGGCATGGAGAACCACGTCGGCGTCCACGAGGCCGAGCCGCCCCGCCGCCCCCACCGTCGGCATCAGCTCATCGGTCCCCTCGGCCATCGCCCCCGTGGGCAGCAGCAAGAGAAGGGACGAAACCACGAAAAGTGACCTAGAAAATGATGAAGACAACGGAACACCTCAAGCCAAGCACCTACTGTAGTCCGAGAACCGGGACAGCGCCTGCGCACCGATCCCCAGGCCGGCCCCCCATCGAAGAAGGATGACCCCCGCCGAAGTCCACCACGGACCGTCGACCTCACGCCGGCGGGGGTCCACTTCTGCCTAGGTTTGCTTCGCCGGGACGGTCTGAAGAAGCTCGATCCGGGATCCCGGCGAGCCATCGCACATTTGGTCGCCCTCGATGTGACGCCGCGACGCTGAGCATCGTGGAGGAGGGCGGGGGCAGATCGTGGCCGAGGGACGGCGCAAACCCGGAACGAGTTCGGATCCGCGGTACTGGGCTGCATCACGGCACGACAAGGGCTACAGTCGCGCGCCATGCTCGCCGGGCTCATTCGGACGATGCGTCCGCACCAGTGGGTGAAGAACGTCTTCGTTCTCGCCCCGGTCGTGTTTGCCCAAGAGCTGTTCGTCACGCAGAAAGTGGTCGGCGCGGTCGCGGCCTTCGCGTGCTTCTCGCTCCTGGCGAGCGCGGTCTACGTGCTCAACGACATCGTCGACGTCGAGGCGGACCGGGCCCATCCGGTCAAGAAGAACCGCCCCCTCGCGAGCGGGGTGGTCAGCCTCAGCGCCGCTCGCGTCACGGGCGTCGTGCTCGCGGCGGTTGCGCTGACGGGCGCGTGGTTCGTGCACCCGTACTGCCTCGCCGTCCTCGTCGCCTACGTGGTCAACAACATCGCCTACAGCTTCGGCATGAAGCGCGTCGCCTACCTCGACGTGATGTCGATCGTGCTGGGCTTCGAGCTCCGGGTGCTCGCCGGCTCGTACGCGGCCGACGTGCCGCCCTCGGTGTACTTGCTCGCCGTCACGTTCCTGCTCGCCTTCTTCCTTGGCTTCGGCAAGCGCTTCCACGAGCTCGAGCAGCAGGAGCACAGCGGGTCAGCGAGCAGTCGCAAGGTGCTCGAGCGATACAACAAGAAGGTCGTACGCGTGCTCTTGTGGGTGACGGGAGCGGCGACGGTCTGCACCTACATGGCGTACACACTCGACCCGCACACCCGCGAGCAGTTCGGCACGCCGTGGCTGCCCGTGACGGGCGTGTTCACGCTGTTCGCCATCCTCCGCTTCATGCGCCTCGTGCGCGGCCAGCCCGGCTCGGACAGCCCGACCGAAGAGATGTTGAAAGACATCCCGTTCATCGCGAACTTCGGCCTCTGGGCCATCACCGTCGTCGCTATCATCTACCTGGGGTGAGCTTGCTCGCCCCCGCCCGAAGGGAACCGTCATGAAGGTCAAAGCCGCCATCGCGACCGCCGCCAACCAGCCGCTGAGCATCGAAGAGGTCGACCTCGAGGGGCCGAAAGAGGGCGAGGTCTTGGTTGAGCTCGCCGCCACAGGCGTGTGCCACACCGACGCGTACACGCTGTCTGGGATGGACCCCGAGGGCATCTTCCCGTCGATCCTCGGCCATGAAGGCGCTGGCGTGGTTGTCGACGTCGGCCCGGGCGTGAGCTCGCTCGAAAAGGGCGACCATGTGATCCCGCTCTACACAGCGGAATGCCGGCAGTGCAAGTTCTGCCTGAGCCAGAAGACCAACCTCTGCCAGGCGGTGCGCGCGACCCAGGGCAAGGGCCTGATGCCCGACGGGACAAGCCGCTTCTCGCTCGGCGGCGAGCCGCTCTACCACTTCATGGGCACGTCCACGTTCGCGACCCACACCGTGTTGCCGGAGATCTCACTCGCCAAGGTCCGCAAGGACGCGCCGCTCGACAAGGTGTGCCTGCTCGGCTGCGGCGTGACCACGGGCATCGGGGCGGTCTTCAACACCGCGCAGGTCGAGCCGGGCGCCAACGTCGTCGTCTTTGGACTCGGCGGCGTCGGGTTGAGCGTCATCCAGGGCGCGCGCATCGCCGGCGCCAACAAGATCATCGGCGTCGACATCAACCCCGAAAAGGAAGCCTGGGGTGCACGCTTCGGGATGACGCACTTCGTGAACCCGAACGAGGTCGAGGGCGATCTCGTGCCGTACCTCGTCAACCTCACGGACGGCGGCGCGGACTACAGCTTCGAGTGCATCGGGCACGTCGACCTGATGCGGCAGGCGCTCGAGTGCTGTCACAAGGGCTGGGGCGAGTCGATCATCATCGGCGTCGCCGGTTCGGGCCAAGAGCTGTCGACCCGTCCGTTCCAGCTGGTCACCGGCCGCGTCTGGAAGGGCAGCGCGTTCGGCGGCGTGCGCGGCCGCACCGAGCTCCCGCAGTACGTGGACTGGTACATGGACGGCAAGATCGAGATCGACTCGCTCGTCACCCACACGATGCCGCTCGAGCAGATCAACGAGGCCTTCGACCTCATGCACGACGGCAAGTCGATCCGCTCCGTGGTGACGTTCTGAGATGCCTGACGCGCTGAAGTCCAACGCCTCGTTCGGCGGCACGCAGGGGTTCTACCGACACGAGAGCGCCGCGTGCGGCGGCCCGATGGAGCTGAGCGTCTACGTGCCTCCAGGCGAGGGGCCGTTCCCGGCCGTGTACTACCTGTCGGGCCTCACGTGCACGGCGGCCAACGTCACCGAGAAAGGTGGCTTTCAGCGTGTCGCGGCGGAGCTCGGTCTGATCGTCGTGTGCCCCGACACGAGTCCGCGCGACGCCGGCTACGAAGGCGAAGACGACAACTGGGACTTCGGCACCGGCGCGGGCTTCTATGTGGACGCCACCGAGGCCCCGTGGTCCGGCCGCTACCGCATGCACACCTACATCACCGAAGAGCTGCCGGCCTGGGTGGACGCGAACTTCCCGACCGACGGCATGCGCAGCCTCATGGGGCACTCGATGGGCGGCCACGGCGCGCTCGCGCTCGGCCTGCGGGACCCCGAAGCGTGGCGGTCACTCTCGGCGTTTTCCCCGATCGTCGCGCCCACCGAGGTCCCCTGGGGACACAAGGCCTTCGGCCACTACCTCGGCGACGACCGTTCTGCGTGGGCGGCCTACGACGCGACCTTGCTCGTCGGCGCGCAGCAACACCCGGCGCCCATCTTGATCGACCAGGGCACCGCGGATGGATTCCTGGAGGAGCAGCTCCAGCCGCATCGCTTCGAGGCGGCGTGTGAATCGGCCGGCCAGGCCCTGACCTTGCGCATGCAAGACGGCTACGACCACAGCTACTACTTCATCGCGAGCTTCATGGAGGACCACCTCCGGCATCACGCCAAGCACCTGCGTCCGTAGTCTGTCTCAGGTGTGATCCAGGACATCCTGGAGGTGCGCGAAGAAGCCGTAGATGCGCTCGTCCTCCTCCTCTTCGTCGCAGGCATCGTCGTCGTGATAGGCCGCCACGACGCGTGGAAGCCCATCTCGCTCGTCACCACGAACAAAGCAGTAGACGTCCGTTGCCGACCCGTCGCCCAGGAACTGGAAGGGGATGAAGGCATCCCAGCGCGCCTGCTCCTCGGCAGCGGCGACGGGATCGTCGTCGAAGTCGGACGTGCAGTTCACGACCCAGGTCTTGAACGCGCTGAGGATCTCCAGCTGCTCCGACGGCAGAAGCATGCGGGACTCCGGCAACGGGCCGAACGAATGCTCGCCCCGATCCCGCGACACCTCGAGGTAAGGGAGTCCGATCTCGGTCACGCAGCGGACGTACGCCTCAGGGAAGCGATACCCGGTCGCCTCCTCGACCTCGGACAGCGAGTCGCGCGTGATGGGTGCGTCAAGACGCAAAACGGTCGAGTACCCCTCGATTCCCACGCGACGACCCCCGCGGTGTTGTTCGAGCCAGTCGTCGAGCGTCAGATCCATCGCCGTCGAGGGTACCCGACGGGCGCACGCGCTCACGCAAGGTTTGCTCGGCGCGACAGTCCGGCGCAGGCGACTGCACCCCGAAGCGGTCCGCCTGCCCTCACTTTCGACATGGCACGAGGTTCGCGAACGGCGAACGCATGAGGAACGGCACGCCGGATTCGCACCTTCATCCGCAAGACTGTGGGTGGTAGGAGTGCCCATGCAACAGCTACGAGTCCAGGCGCGTGGGGGTGCAGCGTGAGCCGCCCAGCCCACGTTGCCGGCAGCATCCTGCCGCTCTCGTCCCCCGCCGACGAGCTCGACGTTCTGGTCGCGCGTGCCTACGCGCACCCCGCCCTGCCGTCCCCGATGGTGCGGCTCGGCCCCGGCGCGATCGACGAGGCGGTCGACCTCGAGATGGACCTGCTCGGCTTCACGCCGAGCGCACGCGATGAGGTGGGCCGCGTGCCTCGCCAACCGCTCGGCTTCCCGGCCTGGGCGCTCGTGCACGACAAGAAGAACGCGCGGTTCGCGCTCGACGTGCTCGAAGAGATGAAGACGTCGATTCGGCGCATGAAGTCCAAGCCGGGCACGGCCAAGGAAGGGCTCGACGCCATCGGCGCGAAGCTCGCCGGCTCGGTCCCGCACTTCTTGCCCTCCTTCTACGAAGAGGCGGCGCGCGCGTTCATCGCGCACGACAACATCAGCTACGCGCAGCAGTACTTCGAGAGGGCGCGGGCCGCCGAGCGCCAGTACGGACTCGAGGTTGACGAGGAGCTGCGCGAGAAGAGCTTCGTCGACTTCGCGCTCGCCGGCGCCCTCGCGGTCAAGAGCCTCACGAACTACGCGGACGAGCTGTCGGCGCGCGGCAAGGACGGCCTGGACGCCTACCTTCGTGTTTCCGTCCGCCGCACCCTCGGCGGCCTCCCCCCGTCCGCCACCCAGCTCAAGGACATCGCCAAGCTGGCCAAGGCCGCCGGGCTCACCCCGGCCGACGCCGAGCGCGACTTCATCACGCAGATCGCGTCCGCGAGCGCGCTCCGGCGCGCCTCAAAGGGCTTCTACACGAAGGCGAAGAAGTCGTTGGCCGCCGCGGCGAAGCAAGACATCGCCGTCGCGTCTGCGTTCTTGGATCTGTGGCCGGGCGGCGTCGACAGCCAGAGCTGGCTGGCGCTGCTGGACGACTGGGGGCTTCTCGACGCGCTGGCCGACGCCGATGCGCCCGGGCAGAGCCAGCGAACGACCGCGGCGTGGATGACGTCCATGCTGGAGCACTGTTGGGGCGAGCGCGCCCTCGGCGTCCTCGAGCGCGCGGCGGACCGACTCATCGCCGAGGCCATCCCGCTCGGGGGCAAGGAAGAGCGCCTGTCCCTCGACACCGTCGAAACCTGCCTCCGACTGGGCATCCCGCACGTCTTCGAGAGCTTCGAGAACCTCGAGAGCTACCGGTACGCAGACAGCCCGCGATGGCCTTCCGTCGACCTCCCGCGCATCGCCGAAGACCCCAACGCACGCGCGCGCTTTCTCGCGGACGCAGGGCGCCTTTCGGGCTCCGACTACGCGGACCTCCCCGACGTCGACCTGCCTGCGTTCAACGCCATGCTCGACGAGGCGATGGCCAAGACGCTCGCCTCGATCGGGCAGAGCGGGCTCTATCACACCAAAGAAGCGCTCGAGCTTCTCGGCGGTTTCCCGGCGCGCTACTGGAAGACGCTCCCCGCCCTCCGCGACGCCTTCCGCCGCATCGATGTGCCCGAAGCGTTCGCCGCGCAGCTCCGGTTCGGGTGCATCGAAGAGATCTGCTTTCCCGAGTTCGAGGCCATGGCGGTCAAAGACCAGGAGCCGGGGTTCTGCGTCACGTGGCCGTTCACGACGCTGTGGACGAAGAAGCAGGTCCGCGTGTTCGACCGCGATGGTGCGCTCGTGCTCGAACACAAGGTGCGCGGCGGGACCGCGTGCCGCGCGATGTACGTGGGCGAGGACCTGCTGGTCTGCCTGAGCGACGAGTACGGCTACAACTACCGCGGCTACTACTGGGCCAGCGCGCCCAAAGACGTGCACCCCATCAGCGGGTGGGTCTGGAACTCGGACAACGCGGTTCGGCTCCCCGGCGGGGACGTCATCGCCGCCGGCCTCATCCGCGCGGGATCGACGACGCTTCGCAGCGAGGACCTCGCCGGGCGTCCTCAGGTACACGACGGCACCGTGCTGGTGCCCCGCGACGAGGGGTGGGTCCGGTACGACGCCTCGACGGGCGCGTTTGTGGAAGACGAAGCCGAGCAGACGAAGCGCTGGGCGTTCCACGTCGAGCTCGATCCCCGCGAAGGGGCGCCCGTGCGCGCGGGCAACGGGGTGTTCGCCTACGCGATGAGCGAAGGCGGCGCAGAGGACGGAGAGGGCGCGGTCCCGGGACCGATGGTGGACCAGAGCGGTACGTCCGACGCGCTCATCCAGCTCCCCCATCGCGAGGCGCCCTGCCTCTTCGAGGAGTCCTACGAGGCGGAGGAGCTTCGTGACGTGCGAGGCGTCCAATACTCCGACGGGGATGACCTTCTCGGGGCTGCGGAGCGACGCTTCGCCGGCAAGATGGCCCTTCCCATGTACCGGCCCTCCGACGCAGCGGCGTCAGCACAGCTCTCGACGATCCAGGCCGACGAGCTGGCCAGCCTGCTCGAGGTGGCGCAGAAGCCCAAGGCGCTCGAGGTCACCGCCTCCAGCTGGACGAAGTTCAAGCCGCACCGAGGCCTGCTCGAGGCGCTCGACGCACTGGTGACGACCTCATACGCGCCGCTCCGCGCCGCGCTCGCCGGGATCGCGCACTACGCCGGGCACGTCGCCGCCGCCTACGAGGAAGTGCGCGAGGATGTCGGGGATCTCATCGAGTCCACGAGCGCAGTTTCTTCTTCGGGAGACACCTTGCCGAGGAAGACCGCCTCGAAGAAGAAGAGCGCTGACGCCCTCCCCAAGCGCGACGTCGGCAACCCTACGCTGACGGACGCGTTGGGCGACTTCGCCTACCCGCTGGATGCCGGCTACCGCGACCGAACCAAGGGCCCGACACTCGCCTCCGAGCTAGGGGAGCTTCGGCTGCGATTCGATCGCCCGGTCCCCAAAGGGCACGACGAGTACATCTGGGGCCACCACTGCTGGCAGCCCGGACTCGGGCACGGCGCGTACGTGCTCTACCGAATGGCGCTGGCGCCGAAGAAGGCCTCGGCTGCGCGGGAGCAGCTCGCTTCGTTCGCGCGGCTGCTTCTTCAGCACGGGTTCGAAGACCGGGACCACTACCGGCTCGCATTCCGGAAGGAGAACACGGCCTCCATCTGCAAGAGCCCCTATCACCCAACGCTCGCGGCGCGTGGAGACAACCGCGTCTTCGCGTGGCAACTCGGCTACGAAGAAGACGCGATGTTCACGTTCCTCGAGTACGCCCCGAAGGGCGTCTTCGAAGTCATCGCCGACCCAGACGACAACCTCTACGGCCCATGCTGGCTCACGGCGGACCGCATCGAGGAGGTCGTCGCCCATGTCGAGGCGGCCGGTCCGCTCCCGATCCGGAAGGCCGTGCCGCTGCTGTGTGAGGCCACGGGCATGACCGAGAGCGAGGCCACCATGTGGGCGCTCGCCGAGTTCCATTCCGACCCCTTCAAGCTGGTCAAGAAGGCGAGCCTGCGCTGGGTCGGCCGCACGTCCTTCGAACATGACCCCTTCGTCTCGTCTCCGGGACACATGCTTCACACCCTCGACCTCGGCTCTTCGGTCTTCACCTCCGGGGACTACAAGGAGCTCTGGGATCCGAAGGTCCTCGCCGAACGGCTCGCGGGCGTCTTCCTTCGGCACCGACCGCAGCTGCCGACCCTCACGGCGGGCGACGAAGCCGTCTTGGCCAAACACATCCGTGACGAAGCCGACCTCACCATCGACGAGCCGTCCTGGGCGGCGCGCCTGCTCGCTAACGACACCGACGGGGTCGAGGCCCTTCTGCCCTTCCTTCATCAGGACCGCGAGCACCACTTCGACAAGGACGGCTACCACGTCCGCGGCGTGACCGGCGGACGAACCACGGGCCGCGGGTTTCACTCGAATCTGAAGTGGGACTACATCCCCGAGTCGCTCGAGCGCATCGTGGTCCCGTTCGTGCGCGGTCTGTACGCGTGCGACGGGCATGCGCTCCTGGTGCGCTCGCTCCCGCGCGTGTTCCGCTTGCTGCAAGAGCGCCTTCAGGGACCTGGCCTCTACCAGGAGATCGAGCTTCACCGGGACGTGTTGGACACGGTGCGAGCCGCGCTGCCGAAGGGCGGACCGTCGTCGTTCCAAGGCAAGAAGCCCAAGACGCTCTTGGGCGACGACCGGTGCGTGTACCTGAAGACCGGACAGGCGCGGCTGTGGCTGCGGTACGACGCCATCGTGGAGGGCGACACACCCATGGACGCCCACCAAGATGTGCGGCGGCTGCGGCAGGACCTGACCTTCCTGATGGGCCCGACCCTCGCGCGGATGATCGCGTTGGCCGAGCAGGTCGCCGGCTCCGAGCGCTGCGCGGGAGACCCCAGGGTGAGCGCTCCGAAGGTCGTCGAGGGCGTCGCGGAACGGCTTTCGGTCAGCTCCGATGCGGCCGCCTACTTCTTGATGCTCGCGTGCTTGCCGTCGCCGACGGACAAACACGTGGGGGCACTCGCGGGCTGGGACGCCAACACGCTCGACGCGTTGGGAGCCGAACTCGGCGCGGGAGCGCACATCGTGGAAGGCAAGCGCGCCGGCGCCGGCCGGACGCGGTTCGTTCCGGGGCTCTGGGTCAAAGACAAGCACCGCGTGAGCGCGGTGAGGTGGACGCGGGAGCTGTTCGGGTGGGGCACCGAAACCGATCGTCACGCCCCGGACGACGCGGTCTTTCGGGGTGCCTTCCCGCCGATGTCCCCGGACGCGCTGTACGAGGCGGCGTGGGCGCGCATCGAAGCGGGCGACGGCCCTGGCCTCGACGAGCCCGGGAGCTGAGCCGGGCGGGTGGCACCCGTCGATGAATGAAGAGATCTGGCGGTGCAGACCGCCACGGAAGGACGAAGTCGCATGCGCAAGCACCTGACGTACGAAGACGCCAAATCGTCGAAGTTCTGGGAAGTCGAACAGAGTGGGTCGAACCTGACGATTCGCTACGGGCGCATCGGCACGAACGGCCAGACGAAGGAGAAGTCCTTCGGGGACGAAGCCGCGGCGCTCAAGGAGGCCAACAAGCTCATCGGGCAGAAGACCAAGAAGGGCTACGTCGAGCAGACGTCCGAGGATGCCAGCGACACAGCGACCGAAACGGCAGCGACTCCGGCAGAGAAGGCACCCGCGAAGAAGGCGACCGCCAAGAAGAAGGCACCGACCAAGAAGAAGGCTCCGGAGCCGCCGCCCGAGACCGACGGGTGGGTCCCGTGCGACGCCGGAGGTTCCCTCGCGATCAAGGACGGCAAGCTCGTCGCCCGGAACGCGAAGGGCAAAGAGCTGAAGTCGGTCTCCAAGAAGATGAAGACCTCGCCTCAGGGCGAGATGATGCTCGACGTCGCCAAGATGATGAAGGCGCACGCCGAGGAGTGCCTCGAGACGGTCGAGCGCTGGATGCTGCGCTCCCTCCCGGTGCCCTCGGCGCTGCTCGAAAAGGTCTGGCCCGACGCCACGTGGCGGGCGCTGCTCGAGAACACCGTGATCGCCCCTGCCTCGCTCGACGATGACGAACGCATCGGCTTCTTGAAGGACGTCGACCCGGAGCGCGGCCTCGGGCTCGTCAACCTCGACGGGGAGAGCGTTTGGCTCGGCGCGGAGACCGTGCGCATTCCGCATCCGATCCTGCTCGCGGAGCTGGCCGACTTCCGGGAGCTCGCGATGGAGCTCGGCATCGCGCAGGGCCTGGGCCAGCTGATGCGCGAGACCTTCGCGAAGCCCGACCGGATCGCCGACGACGTGACGTCGGTCACCGACTACGAGAACGGCCAGTTCGAGGAGGCGCGCCACGCAACCGCGCGCGTCCGTGCGATCGGGTGCCGCATGAGCGGCGGCTACGCGACCACGAGCGTGCACGAGGACGGCGCGCTGCATCAGGCGAACTTCTGGGTGGGCGCCGAAGACCCGTGGGGCGAGGCGGTCACCGAAGACCTGAGCTTCGAACTCAACGGCAAGACCCTGCGCCTGAACGACGTCCCGCCGGTGACCTACTCGGAGGGCGTGCGCATGGCGTCGCTCATCTACGCCGCTCGCAAGATCGAAGAAGAGGAGAACGCGTCATGAGTGCGCTCGCCGCAGGCAGCGTACTGCCGCTCTCCGCGAAGCCCAAAGACCTCGACGTGCTCGTCGCGCGCGCGTACTCGCACCCCGCGTTGTCCACGCCGATGGTGCGGCTCGGCCCGGGCACGATCGACGAGGCCGTCGACCTCGAGATGGAGCTGCTCGGCTTCGCCGCTGCCGGACGGGACGATGTCGGGCGCGTCTCACGGCAGCCGCTCGGCTTCCCGGCGTGGGCGCTCGTGAACGACAAGAAGAACGCGCGCTTCGCGCTCGACGTGCTCGAGGAGATGAAGAAGTCGATTCGGCGCATGAAGTCCAAGCCGGGCGCCGCCAAGGAGGGGCTCGACGCGATCGGCGCGCAGCTCGCCGGCTCGGTGCCGCACTTCTTGCCGTCGTATTACGAGGAGGCCGCGCGCGCGTTCATCGAACACGACAACCTCAGCTACGCGCAGCAGTACTTCGAGAAGGCGCGGGCGGCCGAACGTCAGTACGGGCTGGAGGCCGACGAGGACCTGCGTGAGCAGAGCTTCGTCGACTTCGCGCTCGCCGGAGCGCTCGCCGTCAAGAGCCTCACCAACTACGCCGACGAGCTCACGGCCCGCGGGAAAGACGGCTTGGACGCGTATCTCCGCGTGTGTGTCCGCCGCACCATGGGTGGCCTGCCCCCGTCCCCGACGCAGCTCAAGGACATCGGCAAGCTGGCCAAGGCCGCCAAGATCAAGCCGGCCGAAGCGGAGCTCGAGTTCATCTCTCAGATCGCGTCCGCGAGCGCGCTCAGGCGCGCCGCCAAGGGCTTCTTCACCAAGGCCAAGAAGGCCCTCGGGGCCGCGGCCAGCGCCGACTCCGAGGTCGCGAGCGCCCTGCTCGATCTCTGGCCGATGGAGATCAAGGCCGAGCCCTGGCTGGAGCAGCTGGACGCATGGGGTCTGCTCGACGCGATCGTCGATGCCAACGCGCCCGGACAGAGCAGCCGAACCGCGGCCGCCTGGATGACCGGAATGCTGAGCGCCTGCCGCACGGAGCTCGCCTTCGGGCTGATCGAGAAGGCGGCGCCGCGGCTGATCGATGACGGACATCCGCTCGGGGCCGAGGACAAGCCGCTGTCGTTCACGACGGTGGAGACGTCGCTCCGCCTGGGGATCCCCCATGCGTTCGTGCGCTTCACGAACCTCGACAACTACTACCGAGGGCAGCGCTGGCCGAGCGAGGACATCCCGCTCATCGCCGGCGACGAGATCGCTCGCGCCAGGTTCGTGGGTCACGCCGGCAGGCTGCGGCCGCGCGCGTATCAGAGCCTTCCCGAGCCGGAGCTGCCCCGCTTCCTCGAGATGCTCAGCGAGGCCGTCTCGGAACGCCTGGCGCCCGTCGGTACCGGCGGCTTGGTCGACACCCAGAGTGCGCTCAACCTCCTGGACGCGTTCCCGGGAGCGTACGCCTCTCGCATCCCCGCGCTCGCCGAGGCCCTCTCCCGCATCGACGTGGCGGAGTCGTTCGCCAGCCAGCTGCGGTTCGGATGTGTCGAGGAAGTCTGCTTTCCCGAGTTCGAAGCGATGGCCACGTCGGACCGAGATGTCCCGAACCTGTTCCTCACGCCGCCCTACCTCACGATGGCGCATGGCCACGACGTCGTCGTGCTCGACCGGGACGGCTCGAAAGTGCTCGAACACACCGTGCCGAAATCGCACGAGTACGCGCACATCGCGCTCTACGTGGGCGAGGACCTTCTGGTTTTCGTGGGCGGCCGCTGGGACGTCTCCGGCTACTACTGGGCGAGCGCACCCGGAGCTGTTCATCCGCTTACCCCGAAAGCGATCTACGGAACGAGCGCGCGTGCCGCGGTTCGGCTCGACAGCGGCGACGTGCTCGCGGGCGCGCTGATCAAGGCCGGGTCCACCACGGTGCGCTTGTCGCATCTGGAGGGGCGTCCCATCGTGCATGACGGTGCCCCTCATCTGCTCTCGGACAGCGGCTGGCTCCGCTACGATCCGAAGAGCGGCGAGAGTGCCCCAACCGAGGCGCCGAGCGAGGTCATCTGGCACTGGCGACTCGAACTCGAGCCACGCGAAGGCGCTCCTGTCCGCGTCGAGAACGACGTGTATGCGTTCGGGTATCAAGAATCCGGCCTCATCCACTGGGACGCGTCTGGCGAGCTCGGGGCCGCGACACAACGGTTGGAGGGCACCCTCCGCCTGCCCGCACGAAGCGATTGGTGCGCCATCACCTACGGCTATCGCCGCAGGGAGTTGCACGAACTCAACGGGCGCTCGCGCACCGGACGAAGCGACTTCCTGAGCGTATCGAAGCGCCCCTTCCCGCCGGCGATCGCGCTCCCGTATTGCGTGCCCTCCGATCCGGATGCGTCAAAACGGCTGGCCACGATCGAGGCCGCCGCGCTCGAGGGCATCCTCTCCGCGGCCCGAGGCGATGAGGCACACAAGGTCAGCACGTCGAGCTACCGCGCGTTCGAGCCCCATCCGTCGGTGGCTTCGGCGGTCGATGCGGCGCTGCCCACCACGTATGACCCTCTGCGCACCGCGCTCATCGGGGCGGCGCATCTCGCGGGTCAGGTGTCGCGCCTCCACGCGAAGGTGGCGCAGGCCTACAGCGGGGGCGAGGCCGCACCGGAGGACAACGCAGAGGAGGCTGCCGTCCCCAGCTTGCCGAAGCGCACGCTGTGCGACCCGGCGCTGACCGACGCCCTCGGTGACTGGGCAACCCCGATGGGCGCCGACTACCGGCGCCGTATTCCGGGGCCGACGCTCGTGTCCGAGCTGGCCGAGCTTCGGCTCCGGTTCGACCGCCCCCTGTCCGACGAACACACCGAGGAGTACGCGTGGGGCCATCACTGCTGGCAGCCCGCGCTCGGGCACGGAACGTACGTGCTCTACCGCATGGCGCTGGCGCCCAAGAAAGCGGAGGAGGCGCGCACCCAGCTCGCGGCGTTCGCCCACAAGCTCGTCGAGCACGGCTTTGAGGACCCTGCGCACTACCGGATGGCGTTCCGGCGCGAGAACACGAAGGAAGCCTGCAAGGGCCCGTACAACCCGACCTTCTCCAGGCTCGGCGACAACCGCGTGCTGGCGTGGCAGCTCGGGTTCAAAGAGGCGGCGTACTTCACCTTCGTCGAGTACGCGCCCAAGGGGGAGTTCGTCATCGTCGACGACCCGACGGACAACCTCTACGGGCCATGCTGGCTTACGCCGGAGCGCATCGACGAGGTCGCGGCGCACGTTCGAGAGGCCGGCCCGCTGCCGATCAAGAAGGCGCTCCCGTTCCTGCGGGAAGCCACGGGGCTCACGGATGCCGAGGCCACGATGTGGGCGAGCGCCGAGATCGAAGCCGACCCGTTCAAGCTGGTCAAGAAGGGCCGAAAGGCCGCCAAGACCAGCTTCGAGCACGACCCGTTTGTGTTCTCTCCGGGCCACATGCTGCACATGATGGAGCTGGTGTCGGCCGTGTGGATGGCGGGCGACTACAAGGAACTCTGGGACCCGAAGGTCCTGGCCGAGCGGCTCGCCGCGGTGTACCTCCGCCACCACCCCAAGGTGCCCGCGCTGACGCCGGGTGACGAGGCGGTGTTGGCCAGCTGCGCGCCGGACAGTCCGCAGCAGAGCATCGACGAGCCCTCCTGGTCGGCGCGGCTGCTCGCCGAAGACGTGGTCGGGGACAGCTTGGGCGAGCTCCTGCCGTTCCTCCACCTCGACCGTGAGTTCCATTTCGACAAGGACGGGCTCAGGGTCGCGGGGATGTCCGGCTCGAGCGTCGTCACGGGCAGCCGTGGTTTCTTCTCCAGCCTCAAATGGGACTACGTGCCCGTCACCCTGGCGCGCGTGTGCGTGCCGCCGGTTCAGGCGCTCTACGAAGCTCAAGGGCACGCGCTCCTCGTTCGCTCGCTGCCTCGGTTCTGGAAGCTCCTCCGCGATCGGTTGAAGGGCCCAGCGCTCTACCAGAAGTTCGATCACCTGCGCGAGGAGCTCGCCGAGACGGTCGCCGCCGCGCTTCCCGCTGGTGGGCCGTCGACCTTCCGCGGCGACAAGCCCGAGCGTCTGCTCGGCGACGACCGGCGCGTCTTCATCGGTCGTCGGCGCATGACCCTCTACGTTCGCTACGATGCCCTGCTTGAAGGCGAGCCGCTGGTCGCAGAGCAGGTCGCGGCGAAGCGTGTGCTCCGGAACCTCGAGTTCATCACGGGCGAACAGGGCGATCGGCTCATCGCCCTGGCGGAGCAGGTCGCGGGCACGGACGGCTGCGCGGGCGACCCGCGGGTGAGCGCGCCCAAGGTGGTGAAGAATGTAGCGAAGCTCCTCTCGGTCAGCCCGGACGCCGCCGCCTACTATCTGATGCTGGCCTGCCTGCCTTCGCCGACGGACAAGCGCGTCATCGCCATCGGCGGCTGGAAAGCCAAGGACCTCGACGCGCTCGGCGCCGAGCTCGTGGCCAAAGAGCTCATCATCGAAGGCAAGCGTGCAGGCGCCGGACGCACCCGGTTCATCCCGGGGCTGTGGGTGAAGGACAAGCATCGCGTCAGCGCCGTGAAGTGGACACGCGACTTGTTCGGTTGGGGAGACGACACCGACCGCCACGCGCCGCTCGACAGCGTGTTCGAAGGTGCGGTGCCCCCGTATTCGCCCGACGCGCTCTTCGAAGCCGCCTGGGCACGCATCGAGGCGGGCGAAGGCCCGAAGTTCGAGGAGCCCGGACGATGAGCGACGACACCCAGAGCGACGAAACCATCCAGTTCCCGCCTGCCGAGGTGCGGTACGCCGACGAGCTGGCGCTGCTGTGCTCACTGCCCGGAGGGCGCCCGGAAGGGTGGAAGACGACCCCCGAAGCCGTGGTCACCTTCATCTGTGGCTCGGATGGAGCGAAGGTCGGCAAGAAGAAGAAGGGGGCGCCCGCGCCTCGTGCGATCGAAGCCAAGTTCATCGGCGACCGGCGGCTCGTGGAGCGCTGCGTCGTGACCCTCGCGGGTCCCCGATCGCTGCTTCTCGTCGGCGAGCCCGGCACCGCGAAGTCGATGCTGTCCGAGCTGCTCGCGGCGGCGATCAGCGGAGGCAGCGAGCGCACCGTGCAGGGCAGCGCGGGCACCGACGAGGCGCAGCTTCGCTACGGCTGGAACTACGCGATGCTGATCGGCCAGGGCCCCAGCCGTGACGCCCTCGTTCCTTCGCCGATCCTCCGCTGCATGCAGGACGGTTCGGTCGCGCGGATCGAGGAGGTCACCCGCTGCCTGTCGGAGGTGCAGGACGGCCTCGTCTCGTTGCTCAGCGAACGCAGGCTGACCATCGCCGAGCTGGGAGAGACGGTGTACGCGCGCCCCGGCTTCAACGTCATCGCCACCGCCAACACGCGCGACCGGGGGGTCTCCGAGATGAGCGCGGCGCTCAAGCGGCGATTCAACTTCGAGATCGTCGCGCCCATCGCGGAGTTCGAGGACGAACTCGATCTGGTGCGCCGACGCACGCTGGCCACGCCCGGCCTCATCGGCTCCGACGGCAAGCTGGCGTCCGCAGACGAAGCGGTGCTGAAGGCACTGGTCACCCTGTTTCGCGACCTCCGGTACGGCACCACGGAGGAGGGCTGGGCGGTTGAAAAACCGTCCGCGGTGATGAGCGCGGCCGAGGCCGTGCAGGTCGCTGAGGGTGTGCTTCGAACGACGCGCTTCTTCGAGGCGTCGGCCGCGGAGACGGTCGTGGGAATGCTGCTCGGCGTGGTCGTCAAAGACGTGGAAGACGACCGCGGCCGGTTGCTCGCGTACTGGGACGGCGTCGTCTCGCGGCGCGCCGAGGACCAACCCGAGTCCCTCTGGCGCGCCTTGCACGACCACCGCGGCCGCCTGCTCTCGTGAGCGAAGAGGTCGAAGCGCTCTGCCTGTCCCGCGCGCCGTTTCTGATCGGCGTCCGGCACCACTCCGTCGCGCTGGCGCTCGCCATGCCCGACCTGCTCGAGGCGGCGGCGCCGTCGACGTTGTTCGTGGAGCTGCCCCGCTGCTTCCAGCCCTTGGCCGAGTGGGTCGGGCACCCCGACACCGTGCCTCCGATCGCCCTCGCGCACGCCACCGAGAGCTCCGTCACGATGCTGCCGCTCGCGGCGTTCTCGCCCGAGCGGGTCGCCATCGCCTGGGCCCAAGCGCGTGGCATCCCCGTGGTGTTCTTCGACGTGCTGGTCGCTCGCGACGAGGCGGAGCCGTCGACGTCCGACGCGGGGGTGGCCCTGCTGGACAGATGGGATGACCTGGTCGAGGCCCGCGCCGAGGGCATCCCGGAAGACCTTCGCCGCGCGGGGCTGCGCGTCGGTCACGCGGTCCGTGGAGGCCAGCCTGGGAGCCGCGCGACCCGCGTTCGCGAAGCGCACATGCGGGCTCAGCTCGAAGGCCGCCGCGAAGGGAGCGTGGCGGTCGTCGGGGCGGCACACGCACCGGCCCTCGTGGATGCCCCGCAGGTAGACGCAACGCTCGCGGACGACGTCCCTCCGGTGCGCGAGGGCGCGCTCAGTCTCGTGCCCTACGCCAACCGGCTGCTCGACGCGCGGTCCGGGTATCCGGCGGGGATCGACGACCCCGGCTGGCACGCCTCGCGGTACGCCGAGGGAACCGGAACCGTGGATGCACACCTCGACCGCATGGCGGTGTCGACGGCGCGCGCGCTCCGCCGATCCGGCCACGCGGCATCGACCGACGCCGCGGTGGAGGTCGTTCGCTTGAGTCGGGGGCTCGCTGCGCTCCGAGGGCTCGCCGAACCCGGACGCCTGGAGTTCCGTGAGGGGCTCCGCGCCGTGCTCGGGGGCGACGGACGCGGGTTCGACCTGGCGGTCCGGGACGTGCTCATCGGCCATGCGCGCGGAAAGCTCCCCAAGGGAGCGCCCGTCACCGGTCTCACGGCGGCGTTCCGGGCCGACCTAGCCAGCCTGGGGTTGCCGGACGTGCCGGGCGATCCGGAGGAGCGGCGACTGGAAGTGCGGCGCAACCGCCGCGATCGCGCGCGGCATTTGCTGCTCACGCGGGCGGCGCTCTCAGGCATCGCGTACGGCAGCCGCGTGGAGTCGGTCGCGCAGGGCGGCATCGAAGCGCTCGCGGTTCGATGGCGCGTCGCGTGGACGCCAAACACCGACGCCACGCTCGCCGTCGCGGGGACGACCGGAGTCACGGTGAAGCAGGCGGCCAGCGGGACGCTGAGCTTACGGCGCGCCCGCGCGGCAGAAGACGGAGAACTGTCCTTCCTTGACGCGCTGTCCACGTTGAAAGCCGCGTTCGAGGCCGACCTCCCCGCTGCGGCCGTGTGGTTCGACGCGCTTCGCCGCGACGCCCTCGACGACGCCACGCTGCTCGGGCTGCTCGACTACAGCGCCTTTCTCGCGCGCCTGGCCGCCGGTTTGATCCCCGGCTTCGACCCAGCGACACAGGCGGCCGCGGTGCACTCGATGGAGGAGGAACGGCTGCGCGTCGCCCGAATCGCCGAGACCCGCCTCGAAGGCCTCATCGGCAGCGAGGAGCCAGAAGACGCGGTCGCCCTCGTCCGGCTCGTGCTGGCGCATCCCGGAAGCGCGCGGCTGGCCGCGCTGCTGGCGAAGTTCGTCGAGCGTGCGGGCCCCGTGATGCGGGGCGCCGCGTTCGCCGCCCAGCTCCTCACCGAGCTGACTCCGCCGGAGCCGGCCGCCCGGTGGCTCGCGTCGCACGTCGACGGCGCCGCTGAGCCGGACACCCGGCGCGCCCTGTCGCTCGCGCTCACCGGCCTGTTCGTGGGCTCCCCAGGGCTCGTGCACGCGTCACCAGCACTCTTCGACGCCCTCGTCGGGCGCATCGCCGCGATCTCCGACGACCGCTTCCTCGCTCGGCTCCCCGCCCTGCGCGCCGGGTTCCGTGCGCTGGGGGGCACGGACCGGGACCGGCTGCTCGAGCACATCGAAGAAGCGGGCCTCGTGATGGCGCGCGTCGACCAGATCGACCCACTCGTACGCGCGCATCACGTCGAGCTCGATCGCGCCGCCTACCACGCTGCGCGCGCCGCGATGGGGCCTCGCTTCGACCCCTTCGCAGACGACCCCGATGCAAATGACGCCCATGCAGATGACCCCGCCCCGGACACCGCCACCCGTGAAGCCGGGACCCGTGGCTGGCGCACGCCGGACGGAGCGCGGCTCTCCGTGGAGGACCGTGTGCAGCTCGTGCTCGGGCGCGGCGCACCCTCGTCGACGTTTGGCCAGACCGTGGCGCTCGCGATGGAGAACCCTCCGCTCACCGCGGGAAGAGAAGGCGTCGCCGTGCACGCCCGCCGCTGGACGGAGGAGCTCGACCGGCTGGTCGGCCGCGAGGTGCGTCAGGAGGTCATCGTCGATCGCGCCCGAGAGCGACCGGACCTGCTCGCCCACCTCGACCCGGAAGCGGTGCGCCCGTCGGCCGACCTGCTGGCGCAGATCCTGGAGATGCGAGGCAGCCTCGGCGACGGAGCTCTGGCTCGGCTGCGGCCGCTCATCAAGCGCGTGGTGGAGCAACTGACCAGGGCGCTCGCCAGCGAGATTCAGCCCGCTCTCCGCGGCACCCGCACCGCGGGATGGAGCCGACGGGACAACGGGCGGCTGCACCTCAAGCGCACGGTCGAACGAAACCTTCGCACGGCCTACCGAGACGCCGAAGGCACGGTGCGGCTGGCCCCCGATCGCATCGCCTTCGAGGCGCTCGCGCATCGCACGCCGCCGTGGGAGGTGACCGTCCTGCTGGACGTCAGCGGCTCGATGGAGCCCAGCACCGTGCACACGGCCGTGATGGCGGCGGTGCTCGCGGGTGTGCCGTGGCTCGACCTTCGGCTCTTCGCGTTCAGCACCGAAGTCATCGAGATGACCGACGTCGTGCAAGACCCGCTGGAGCTCCTGCTGTCCGTGCAGATCGGCGGCGGGACCCTCATCGGAGACGCGCTCGCCCACGTGGCCGCGACGCTCCGCCGCCCTCCGCGCTCGCTCGTCTTGTGCGTGTCGGACTTCGCGGACGGCGGTCCACCCTCGGTGCTCTTTGGCGCCGTTCGCGCGCTCAGGGCGTCGGGCGCGCAACTCCTCGGACTGGCCAGCCTCGATGGCGAGGGCGGAGCCCGCTACGACGTCGCGACGGCGGAGCGGCTCGTCGCCGCGGGCATGCCGATCGCCGCGCTGAGCCCCGACCAGGTCGCCCGGTGGATCAAAGAGAAGGTGCAGCCATGACGCGGCCGCACATTCGCGCTGGGCTGGTGGCCGACACGGTCGCGGGCGTTCCTTCGCGCCTCCAACGCAAGCTCGACAAGAACCCTACGCTGGCGGACGGCTGGGCGTGGCGCGCGAACGGCGAGTGGGTCGAGGTGCAAGCTTCCGAGGAGGTGACCGTGACGGTGCGCGCGGAAGGCGTGCACACCGACGACGACCTCCGTTGCGGCTGCCTGCTCGCACCGCGCTGCCTGCATCGCCTCGCCGTGGCGCGGGCGCTGCCGCTGGCGACCGACGGGCCCGTGGAGAGCGACGAGCCGGAGACTCCGTCGAGCACGCCGCTGGAGCAGACCGAGGTCAGCGAGAAGGAGCGCGCGGCCGCCAGGGCGAGCTTGACGGCACTTCAGGCCCTTTTGGGCACCGGGCTCGAAGGGGCGGGGATCGTGGTGGAGGGAGCCGTGCTCGGTGCGGTGCACCAATGCCGCGACGCTGGCCTTCACCGCTTGTCGGCGTCTCTGCTCCGCATGGTGGGGCACATCCGGGGACGTGGAGCGGAGAACGACCTCCTGCCGGTCATGCGCGATCTCCGCGACGCGCTGGGGCTCGCCGACACGTTGTCCAACGCCGAGCGGGCCAGCCTCGAGGAGCGGGGCTGGGGCCGACGCCCGTACCATCCGCTCGACCCCGTGGCGCTGTTCGGGATCGTCACCGTGCCCTTCTCCACCACCGTCGGCTACAGCGGCGTGACGACGTTTGTCGTCGACCGGGCAGGAGAGCTGTCCTCGTTCAGCCACGTCGTCCCGGAGAACAGCGCGGGGCTCTCCGAGAAGACATCGCTGCTGAAGGGCGCGAGTCTCACCCACGGACAAGCATCCCGGCATCAGGTTCTGCTCGAAGGCGGCACCCGGTCGCTGGACGGACGACTGGGCACGGGCAGCAAGGTCAAGACGGTGCTCGGGGCGCCCGTCGACTGGTGGACCGCGCCGGTGTCCGCGCTCTTCTCAACCCCGCTCGATGCCCAGCTCGAGCGCGTGTTCACGTCACGGACACGCCCCCCTCACTTGCGGTCGGAAGGCGCCGGGCTGCTCTTCATCGAGGGGACGAGCGACGGGCACGGCCATCTGGTGGTGGAAGGCACGGCGCTGCCTCTGAGGGCACGCGCACACGCCACCGAACGCGAGCGGGCCGACCTGGCCAACCTCGGGCGGGCGACCGGAAGGACCGTGCGGATGGTGGCTCGGGCCGGGGAGACCCCCACGCTGATCCCGCTCGCGTTCGGGATTCGAGGCCAGCCCGTGTGGGTGCTCGGGCGAGGGGGAAACCGGGACATCGAGTCCGCCTGGGGCGCCCAGACGAACGTGCCTGACGCGGCCGTGCCGCCCCCCCTCGACACCCGCGCGTGGCGACCGCTCGAACGCGTCCTGATCGGTGTGGTGCGGCTCGGCTGGCGCGCGGTCGCGGCGTCCCGAAGCGCGCGTGTCGAAGAAGACGCGGCCCGGCTGCGACGAGCGGGGTTCAAGGGCGCCGACGAACTGGTTCGACACATGGTCCGCCGGGGAGCTCACGCCGCGCCGCGCCGCGGGCCCGAACTCGAAGCGCTCGCCGCCGCTTGGCGCGCAACCAGTCTGTACCTCGCCCACCTCGACGCGTGGGCCGCACGGCATGCGTGGCGGCGCGGGACGTGAGGTACCAGCTGATACGATGGAGGAATGAAGCGCCTCTTCATTCCGCCGTGCCTCTCCGTCTTGCTCGCCGCCGGGTGCGACGACACCGCGCAGGAAGACGGCGGCATCGACGCCTCGACGCGGGTGCGCTGCACCAATGACGACGAGTGCGACGATGGCGTCTTCTGCAACGGAAGCGAAGTCTGCTCCACCGATGCACCCGCCGACTCGGACGGCGGCATGGCCACCCCCGCACCGTGCGACGCGACGCTCTTCTGCGACGAGGAGATGGACGCTTGTGTGGAAGACGACTGCGAAGACCCCGACCTGGATCGGGACCCCGCGCGCCTGGCGGTCGGCGGCGACTCGGCCGGTGGGAACACAACCGGATTTCGTGCGGCGGAGCGGACTGCGACGACACAGACCCACGCCGTTACAGCGAGGGGGCGGAGATCTGCGCAGGCGAAGGGGCCACGCTCGACGAGGACTGCGACCCGACGACGCTGGCGGGCGACGGCGAAGCCGACAACGACAACGATGGTTTCATCGACGCGCGATGCAGCAACCCCCGCCCCGACGGCTCGATCAACAGCGGCCGCGACTGCGACGACACGCGGGCCGACCTGAACCCCGACGCGACCGAGAGCTGCAATACGCGCGACGACGACTGCGACGGTGACGTCGACGAGGCGGGCGCCTTCTGCCCCGTCGGGATGTGCATGAGCAGCCGCTGCCGAAGTGTGCCGTGGGAGCGGACGTTCCCGGCGGCCGACGACGCTCCGGCGTTCGGGATGACGATCGACGCCGACGGCGCGGTCTACCTCGGCCTCATCGTGGACACGCCGGCCGACCTCGACGGGGACGGGTCCACCGAGACGTTCGGCACCTATCTCTTGGCGCTCGAAGCCGATGGCCGCTTCCGCTTCGTGCACCGCTTGCCGGCTCGCGGGGTGGCGCTCGTCGCCGTGCCAGGAGAGCCGCAGCTCGCGGTCGCCACCGCGTCCGGCATCACGCTTCACTCGACGACCGACGGCAGCGAGGTGGCTACCCTCTCCCCCACGGTCGAGGGAGCCACTATCCAGAGCGTTGCGGGGCTCGCGGCCATCGAGGCCGGGCTCGTCGTGGCCGTCTCGTCGCGCGAGGGCAGCTCCCCTGACCGGCTCGACGTCTTGCTGTTCGATGGAACGACAGAGGTCGCACGGCGGCGCCTCGAAGACGCCGACGGTCGCTACGAGCTCGATGGCCTCAACGCCAAGGGCCAGCACATCGTCGTGCAAGGCAACACCGGCACCCCGCTCGAGCTCGCCGGCACGTCGACGGCCGCCATGTTGTCGTGCTGTCGGCCGCCCTCGTGCCGACGCTGGCCGTGCCCGTATTCGCAGCCACCGCGGCGGTCGCCGGGGACGGCACGCTCGCCGTCGCGGGGACGTTCAACGGCACCTTCGCGCCGCCGTGGACCGAGACCACCTGGACCGCCGAAGGGACGAACGACGCGTTTGTCGCGGTGTTCTCGGCCGACGGGACCCACCGCTACACACGAGTGCACGCGGGTCCCGACTTCGTGAGCCCCCAGGGCCTGACCTTCGACGGACGCGACACGCTCTTCGAGGCGGGCGGCTTCGGGGGTCAGCTCCCGTTGCCCCCTCGAGGCACACTCGGCCCCTCGGTCGGCGGCCTCGACGCGTACTTCGCGCAGGTCGACGCAGACGAGAACTTCACCCTGTTCGCCCAGGGACTCTCCGGGGAAGACCGAGAGGACGTGGTTGCCGTGCAGGCCGACCCCTTCGGTGCGCTCGTGGTCGTCGGCACATTCGGGCGCGACGGCATCACGCTGCCCAGCGGGACGACGTACGCAGGCGACGAGCGCAACAACGTATTCTTGATCCGCATCTCCAGCTTCTGACCGTTCGGAGGCGAGCGTCGCGGGGGATCGTTCGCCACCGCACGATCGGGTAGAGTCGCGACATGGGTAGACATGGGGGGCTCCTTCTCGCGTTGTCCGCGTTGTCGACGGCGTTGTTGGCCATGGGCTGCGACGGCACCAATCCACCGGCCGACGGCGGCAGCGACGGCGTGTGCCGCTCCTCGGTGGAGTGCTCCGATGGTGTGTTCTGCAACGGCGCGGAGCTGTGCGATCCGACCCACCCCGCCGCCGACATGATGGGCTGCCTCCCGGGGTCAGCGCCGTGCTTGGCATCGCAAACATGCGACGAAGCGAACGCGATCTGCGAGAGCGACTGCGCGGTCGCTCCGGATGCCGACGGGGACGGCGCGGACGCCATCCTCTGCGGAGGCGATGACTGCGACGACAGCCGCGCCGACCGCTTTCCCGGGAACATGGAGATCTGCGACGCCGAGGGCGTCGACGAGGACTGCGATCCCTCCACGTTGGGCACCGACGGCGACGGGGACGGCGAGGTCGGGGACCAGTGCTGCAACCTCATCGGCGGTGTCTTGGAGTGTGGCAACGACTGCGACGACACACGCGCTTCGGTCGGGCCGGGCGCAACGGAGGTCTGCAACGGGATCGACGAAGACTGCGACGGCACGCTCGACGAGGGTGTACTCACCCTGGCCTACCCTGACTTCGACGGCGACGGTTTCGGAAACGGGCGCGCAGGCCGGGAGCGTGAGTGCGACGGGGACCCGCTCTTCGCTTCGATCCCGGGCGACTGCGACGACTCCAACCCGGACGTGAACCCGGACGCCGCGGAGGTCTGCGACGGCATCGACAACGACTGCGACGGCGACGCCGGCGACGAGATCGACGTCGACCGGGACGGCTACTTCGACTCGGCGTCGACCTGCTCCGGGCTCACGACGCCGGACTGCGACGACCTCAACCCGACCTCGTTCCCGGGCGCGCCCGAGCAGTGCAACGACGTCGACGACAACTGCAACGGCACCATCGACGAGCGCGACGGGGTGAGCGGCGCAGACGCGCAGTGCGACGTTCGCATCGGGGACGCTTCGGGGTTCTGTGCGGACCTCGGAACGAGGCACGCGTGCGTGATCTCGGCGTGCCCGAGCGACCGCGCCGACTGCGACGGAAACCCCGCGAACGGGTGCGAGATTGACATCGCCACGGACACCGGTCACTGCGGCGCGTGCGGGATCCGATGCGACGGCGCCTGCGTCGACGGCCTCTGCAGCGCGCCGCCCAACGGCGAGGTGCTCGACCTGTCCCTGGGACGCGACGGCGGCTGTGTGCTCCGGGAGGAGACCCCCGGGAGCGGCGAAGGCTGGATCGGCTGCTGGGGCGAGGTGTGGTTCGTTCCGCTGGGTCCACGGCCCGTCCCCGTACTGCGAGCCGACACGACGCGCGTGACCGATGCCGTCTCGATCGCCGCGTCCCGCAACGGGCTCATCTACCTCGACGCCGCGGGGGACCTCTACGTCGTCGGACAGGAGGACGGGCGCATCGAACCGACGCTCGTCACCGGCATCCCGGGGCCGATCGCAGAGGTCGAGACGGGGGACTACGGCGCGTGCGCGCTGACCGAAGCCGGGGCGCTGTACTGCTGGCGAGACGAGGGGTTCCCGTGGGGCAGTGAAGAGCCGACCTTGCGGTTCTCCGGGGAGAGCTTCCAGCAGGTCAGCCTGGGTGACGGACATGGCTGCGCGCTGCGAACGGACAACCAGCTCATCTGCTGGGGGCGCAACGACAGCCGGCAGCTCGGCATCAATGTCGGTCAGACCGCGCGCGCCGACGTGCCCGGGGCGTACGTCCGCGTGGGGGCGGGCTCCCAGATGACATGCGCGGAGCGCACCACCGGCGAGGTCGTGTGCTGGGGCCGACATCTGTTCGAGACCGAGGACTTCGAGTCGGCCGACATCGAATATCTCACGGGCGTGACGGTGCAGGGGCTCGAGGTGGGACACACCCTCGGCTGCGCGCTGACGGCGGGAGGCGAAGTCCGCTGCTTCGGGGGCAATGCCAGCGGCGCCGGCGACGGACTGCCGTGTGACGATGGACTCAACGGACGTGGGCTGGGGAGCTGCGACGACCAGACGTCCGTTCCAAGCGAGCTGATGCAGTGCATGATGAACACATGCCGGCGCCCGGCCGTCGGCGTGGCCCGCGCGGTTCGTCTCACGGAGTTCGACGAGCTGACCGAGGAGGAGCGACCCCGCCTGTTGAGCGGGGCGACTCATCTGTCGGTCAACGAGGAATCGGCGTGCGCGGTCGTGGATGCGCAGCGGGTCGTCTGTTGGGGTCTGAACGACAAGGGCCAACTCGGTACGATCGAGAGCGCGAACGAGCTGCGTGTGGCGCATCAACAGCGGCTCGGCTCCCGGGTTGCGGACGTCGCCCGCGGGCGGGACGGAACCTGCGCGCGGCGGGCCGATGGCAGCCTTCTCTGCTGGGGGTACGACAACGCCAGGCAGCTCGGGCTCCCTGACGGGCTCCACCTCTCGCCTCGCGAAGCCTTGGCCGCGCCGGAGGGCCTGCGATCCATCTCCGTCGGTGAAACGACCAGCTGCGGCGTGCGCTCCGACGGACGTGCGGTCTGCTGGGGAGGCGTGGGAGTCGCGGGGGCCGTGGTCCCGCTCGGAGATGGTTCGGCCTTCGACGCGGGAAGCGCGACGGCGGTGGAGGTGAGCGGTTTGACCGGAGTGCGCTCGGTCTCGGTCGCGTTTCGACACGCGTGTGCGCTCGTCGGAGACGGAGAAGTGCACTGCTGGGGAGACAACACGTCCGGGGCGCTCGGGGCCACCTCGAGCGACCTGTGCGGCGGGGACGCCTGTGCGCTGACGCCCATCCGAGTGACGCTGCCCGGCCCCGCGGCCGAGGTCGTGACCGCCGGCATCCGTGCCGGCGAAGATTCCATGTTGAGCTTCGGAGACCACAGCTGCGCCCGCCTGGTCGATGGCCGGGTGTATTGCTGGGGAGAGAGCCGTCTCGGCGGCCTCGCGCAGGGCCCGGTCACGCTGCAGACCGACGTCCCACTGGCCGTCCCGGGGATCACCGACGCGATCGACTTGGACCTCAGCACCTCCCACGGCTGCGCGCTGCGGGCCGACGGGCGCGCCACCTGCTGGGGCGCCGACCTGGAAGGCACGGTCGGCGGAGCCGAGGTCTGCGAGCTGGGCCTGCGCTGCCACACCACCCCGTTCGACGTGCCGGTCTTGACCGACGGGCGCGCCATTCAGGTCGGGCTCGCGATCTCGTGCGCGATCCGCGACAGCGGCGACGTCACGTGTTGGGGGGCCAACTCGAGTGGCGAGGCTGGCGATGGCACCACCGCGTCTCGCGTGGTCCCGGCCGGGGTGGCGACGCTCCCTGCCCCCGCACGGTCCTTGGCGCTGCGCTACGAGACGAGCTGCGCGACGCTCGTCACCGACGAGGTGTACTGCTGGGGCGCCGACACGGAGGGCCAAGCGGGAGACGGCCCGCAACGCGAGCTGCCCGACGAGGCCAACCTGCTGCTGCCGAGCGAGGTCCCCGGGCTTTGAGAACGAACAGCGCCCCGGGCTCGTCGAGACGAACCCGGGGCGTCGTGCGTGTGGGAGCTACTCCTCGGCGTCGACCGCACGTACGGAACCACGCTCGATCTTCGCGAAGACCCCGGCGAGCCGGGTGCCCGTGAACAGGCTTCCGACGACCTGATGGACGTTCTTGCCGCCAAACAGGCGCTGGGCGCTCACGGCCTCGGCGACGGTCGCCAAGACCTGCTGGTTGCCCAGCATCGTGATCGCCTCGGCCAACGGACCCTGAGCCGCGGTGAACCGGGCCACCGCTGCGTCGGTGCTCGCCCGCAGCTTCGTCAGCTCGAGCTCCACCTCCGCGCGCTGGTTCGCGCTCGCCACATCCACCGCCCGCTGCTGGCGAGACAGGGCGTGGTTCTGTCGTGCGTCGGCGACGAGGTCGGTGGCCTCCTGCTCCTCCAGCTTCTTGTGAAGCTCGAGCAGCGTGCGGTCCGCCCGCGCCGTCGACAGCCCAGCGTCACGCGCGATCTTCTCGTGCGCGAGCTCGGTCTCGAAACGATCCTTGTCTGCCAAGGCCACCAACCGCTGACGCTCCAGTGCGAGCGTGCGGCGCTCCGCCTCGAGGCGCGCCTCGGCCTGCTCGAGCTCGACCGCCGAAGCGATCGCGTTCGTGCGGGCCGCCTCGAACATTTCGCGCACGGCGGGGTCGGTAATGACCACGCTCGTGAGCTGGACGTCCGTGATGCGCATCCCGTTGGCCTCGAAGAAGCGTCCCTCATCCGCCTCGCCCAACACCGCCTCGCGGACGATGGCGGTCGGGTCGGCATGAAGGGCGTCGATGGTCACCGCCCCGGCCGCCTCGCGCGCCCGACGACGGACCCACGACACGGCCAGGCCGACGTAGTCATCGACCTCGAACCAGCGCTCGAGCGGGTCTCCCTCGAAGCGCACCGAGATGGCGAGCTCGAAGGCGACCTGCACATGATCGCGCGTCCGGACGTTCGTCCGATCGCGGATCCGCTGGTCTCGGATCGGCAGGTAGCTGACCTCCTCCCGAGCCGCGACCGACTTCGGAAGGCCGGTGCTGACACGCAGCACCGCGAGGGTCTCGTCGTAGCCCAGCAAGAGCGCCTTCGGCCCCACCTCCACCCGACGGTCGCCGGACTTGCTGACCACCATCACGGCGTAGCCGCTCCACACGTGCACCGCCGGGGCGCCCGCGTACTTGGTCATCAACGTCAGCGCCCGCGGCTCGGAGAACGTCGCCGCCCGCATCCACTCGTCCGCCACGGGGCCCGCGATGGAAGAGTGCACGGTGGAGACGTCCGCGTACCCGGTGTGACCGGGCTTGCGGAGCTTCTTGCCGCCGCGCCGCACCTCACCTTCGCTCACCGCGTTGCGGGTCGAAGGCGTGCGTGACACCAGCGCCAAAAGGGCTCGGTTGTAGGCCAACGCCTCCTCGTTGCCCGGGTAGAGCAGACCGCACTCCCGCTCGGAGAGCACCCGCCGGACGATCACCTCCTGCCGGGGATCCGGCAGCAACATGGTCGGCCCACGCACGGTACGGATCACCCCGGTCTCCCGGTCCATCACGTAGCGCGCCTCGCCCTCCGGCACCGCCGTCGCGAAGTGCTTGGCCGATCCGTCGTAGCGAACGAGCGAGTGCTCGGGCCGCGGGATGTAGAGCGGCGTGTCCGCGCCGGTGATGAACAACTCCTCACCCTCACGGTACGTGCGCCCCGCCTCCTCGTAGCCGGCGATGACCTTCACGAGGATGCCCTGCTTCTTGTTCAGCTCGGTCGCGCGAAACACCGTGGTGTTCGCCTTCCGATCCGTGAAGAAGCGCTGCGTCGGCTTCGGGAACACGACCTTCGGGCCGCGCTGGTAGTCCTTGTCTCCCGTCTCATCGACGAGAATGCAGTACTGCAAGCGCTCGAGGGTCAACGCCTCGCGCACGAAGTTCCCCGACTCGTCCGGCACCACCTCCACGCCGGTCGGCGGGATGTAGAACGAGACCTCGGTGCCCTTGATCACGAAGAGCTTTCCGACGCTCAGATCCTCCTCGGTCAGCTCGCTGATCGTGCCCTGCGGGCCGTCGGTGTCCCCGTCGAGGACCGCCCCCGAGGCGATCTTCAGAACCGCCTTCTGCCAGTTGGCCTTCGCGGCCTCCTCGTCATAAACGCGGCCGAGCAGGTACTGGTTGCTGCGAAGGTGGTGGCCCTCGATGACCTTTGCCACCTGACGCGGCCAGAGGCTGAACGTCGCGGGACCGGGAATGTTCATCCGCCGACCCATGAGCAGCGACGGAGCGATCTCCTTGCTGCCCTCGATCGGCTGCGCGCCCGACTCGGTGGCCGGCGGGTTATGGAGCTCGATGTAAAACCCCTGCGGGGCCATCGGGCTCTTCTGCGCGGCGTCCTCGAGCTCCACCGCCTCGAAGCGTGCGCTCGAGGTGCCGTAGAGCACGGGATACTCCTGCCCCGTCACGTTCACGACGGTCGGGCCGGTGAGCACCTTCACGACGCCCGTGGTGGTGTCCTGCGTGAACGCGTACTCCCCGTTCGACAGGACCAGATCGGTCTTCTTGCTGCGACGCTCTTCAGTCATGGCGTCCTCCTTGTGTGAAGGACGGCTTTGCACGGTCGGTGCCAGGACTGCGCGGGAGGCACGACGGTCAGCCGACCGCAGAGTGAGCGCTCCGACAAGATAAGAACCTATCGAACCAGAGTGTCAGCCTCGCTGCTCGCGGATCATGTCGGCCACGTGCTGCGGGTCCGGGATCCCCTTGAGCGCGATCTCCACGTCGCTCTGCCCGGCGCTGGAGATCTCGATCTTGCCGACCCCGAACATGCGTTGGACGAGCGTCTGCTCGACTCGGACGTTGCGCACGTCGCTGTGTCGGACCTCGTTTGTGCGGCGGTCGAGGATCCCCTCACGCAGGGTCGTGCGTCGGTTGCTGACCACGATGCGCGTGGCCCGCTGCTTGAGCCATTCGTGCAGATAGACGAAGAAGCCGACCAGCGCGAAACAGAGCACGATCACCACCGCGTGCACGAACCAGTTGCCACCGAAGAGCTTGGGCGACGCCTCGAAGAGCACCTCCTCTGGTCCATGCTGTTCGTCGCGCACGGGAAAGCCGCAGTGCGGACAAGAGAGCGCACGGCTGGAGACCTGCTTCGTGCACTCGGGACACGGGATGAGAGCCATGGGCATCCTGTTATCACGTACGCTGATCGGCGTGGACTTCCTCTTCGCCGCCGGCGCGGTCGCGTTCTGTGGCCTGGCGCTCTTCGGGAGCATGGGGTGGAAGTGGCGCGACCACATGAACGCGCGGTGGAAGAAGACACTCGATGCGCTGAACGCCACGTCGCTCGGTCCGCTCGAGATGGAGTGCCGGCACGGCGACGTCCTCGTGCGCGCACGGATGCGGTCCTTCGCCGATGAGGGCAACGGTCTCGAGGTGGAGGCGAAGACGCTGCTGGATGGACTCCCCGCGTTCGCCATTCGGCCCTGGCAGTCCATGCGCCCCGACCCGGGCGCAAACCGGCTCTCGCTGCCGGACGACCTCGAGCCAGAGTTCGTGGCGCGCTTCTATGTCGAGGCGGCCGACGCCGACGCGGTGGCGCCGTTCCTGAGCGACGGCGCCGTGCGCTCGATGCTGCTCAGCCTTCCGAAGGCGACCCGCCTCGTCTCCGACGGAACCCGGGTGAAGGTCGTGGTGCTCGGCAGCCTCGGACCCGCCGAGCGCACGGCGGCCGCTGTTGAGCTGGCGGCCCACATCGCGGGCGCCGGACACCCTCTGCTCACGCGGCTGCGGGACGATCCGCGGCTGGATGAGGTCGCGCCCGCGTGGGCCCCGATCTGCTTCGAGGCGCGGCGCGGGACGACGGTCGTCCACGTGCTCGGCGTGTGGCGCGAGGGTCCCGCGCTGGTGTTGCACGCGGACGCGGGGCGCGCGATGGAGCCGTTCGACGCACGTTGGGACGAGCGGGGCCAGGCCGACGGGCAGCTCCCGCCAGGTCTCGAAGGCCTGGTGCAAAGCGCGCCCCGGGGAACCCGCCTGCACCACGACGGCGCGGAGCTGCGAATGACCTGCGTCCCCGACGACACGCTGCAGTCGAACATCGATCTCATCGCCCGCCTGGCCGATGGCGGCGGTTCGGGCGGCGCGTTCCGGTAGAGTCGCGCATGAGCTTCACCGCCGGTCCACCTCCTTCTGCTGCCCCTCCGCCCGAGACCTCGGGTACCTGGGTCGGCGTGCTGATCGGGCTCGGTGCCTTGGTGCTCGGCTGCTTCTTCGGCGGCGCCGTCACGGCCGTGCTCGGCGCGAGCAGCGAGAGCCTCGGGGTTCGGGCCGCGCAGCTCACGGTCATGCCCATCGGGTTCGGGATCGCCGCCACCCTGATGGCGCTGATCCTGCGGAAGAACCCCAACAAGGGCGTGTCGATCGGCGCACCCGTCGGTTGCGGCTGCATGGGCGCCATCGGCGCGGCGGCGATGTTCTTCGTCTTCATGGTCGTGATCTGGCCGAGCCTGTAGCGAGGAGGTTCGCCCGCTGCGGCGAGGTCGGTCACACTTCGGCCGTGCTCCGCAACCACACTCTCTGGCTCGCGCTGCTGCTCACCTGGGGCGTCGCGGCGACCACCGCAGCGCAGGAGCAGCCGGACGCGGAGCAAGCTGAGCCCGACACAGAGCAAGCTGAGCCCGACACAGAGCAAGCCGGGCCCACCGATCCTGCGCGCGTCGTGCTGCCGGCGCCGACGCTGCCCGATCCCGAACCCATCGCCCCGCCCGAACCCGAGACGGAGCCCGAAGAGGAGGAGGGTCCCGACGCGGAGATCTTGTTCCGCATCAGCCGGGACGAGAACGAGGAGGCGCTCCCCTCGGATGTTGGCTTCGAGACGCCAGGAGACCTCCGGACCGAGTCGGCGGTCCAGGGTCAGGTGCCTTCCATTCTCCAAGGCACGCCTCCTCCGCGGGAGGCCAGCCCCGATCCCGATGGCGAGGAAGACGAACCTCTCCAGGACCCGGAGGCGCTTCCGCCGACCTTCGCCATCGCCGCCGGCGGCGGGTGGTCCCGCTGGCTGACCCCCTCGGGCGAGCGGGACTACGCGCGCATCGAGGAGCGCTTCGAGGTCCGGGTGCCCGACTTCGAAGCGCTGCGCATCGGCGCGGGAGCGGCACAGCTGATCGGTCTGGGCGACGAGGAGTCAGACCTTCTGTTCGAGGGCGGCGTGCGGGTCGCGTTCGGCTTCTTCTTCTGCCGGGAGCGATGGATCCGATGCGAGGGCACCATCGCGGTGCAGCCGGGCGTCATCGGAGGCGACCTCTTGGGCGCGAGTTTCGATCTCAACGCAGGCCTCGATCTCCGCTTCCTCATCGAGGAGTGGGTCGAGGTCTCGCTGGGCGCGGCCTACTCGCTCGTCGGCACGACCAGCTTTCTGCACGCAGCCGGGCTCGTCGGCGTCACGTTCTAGTCCGCGCTTCACCCGCCAGACGGTCGCGCTCAGCGTGCGAGCATCACACCGCCGCGGACCAGGCGCGCGCCCGCGCGTTCGATGCTGACGCCCACATCGATGGGCTCGGTGCCCTCGGGCAACGACGAAGGCACGATGGAGACCTCGGCGCCCTCGCCTTCGATCTGCCATCCGTCGGGCAGCCGCCAAGAGAAGGTCATCGAGTCGTCCACGGGAATCGTGGCGCCGTCGGCGTCCGTGAGCGTGGTGCGCAACACGAAGGGCACGCCCGCCTGCACGCGCTCGACGTCGGGCGTCACGGACACGCGCGGCCCTCGGTACGCAGCGATGGCGTCCTCGGCGCTCGCGAACGCGGCCACCTCTTCCGCGCTCAGCTCAGCCGGCGCCGGTGCCACGGAGTCGGATACGGCGCTCGCCAGGCCGTCGGCTTCGACGGAGTCCAGGGTGGGCTCCGGCAGCGGACCCGGGTCGGCGCACGCGCCCAGCAGCCCCGCTGTCAGCGCAACGCACAACAGCATTTCGCGGATTCGGTCGTTCATGGGACGTCGCAGTTGTTGAAATAGCCCGTGGACTGGCAGCTCATTCCGAAACAGGAGCCGGCCGAGGGGACGCACAGACTCCCGCTGCAGGACTCCTCGCAGATGCCGCCCACCCCTGAGCAGCAGTTGCCGGTGGTCTGGTTCGCTTGGCACGACGCGGCCGGACCCGTGAGGTTGAAGACCTCGATGCTGTCGTCTTCGCAGTTGCCAAACTCGGTGTCGCCGTCGACCTGCTCGCAGTACCACTCGCCGTCTGAGCCGAGCAGAGGGATCTGGAAGAAGTAGCTCGTCGAGCCCGTGCTGCTGTCGAGGGGGCACGAGCCGCTGAAGTCGAAGCAGTTGCCGGCCCCGGACGGAACCCACGTCCCCTGACTGCAGGTCAGCGTCTCCTGGCCCACGATGTCCGCTGCCTGGTCGTCGACTACCTGCGAGGCGCCATGGTTGGTCGTCGGGACTGGGTCGGAGCACCCCACCCCCCAGACCGCCGGTCCCGTGCAGCTCCGATTGGAAGAACACGCGACCGAGCTGGTTCCGTTGCACGTCCAGTTGTAGGGCCCGGACCCGGTGACCGAGGATGGCGTGCCCGACGTGCACAATCCGCTGCTGGGCGCTCCCACCGTACTGCCTGCGTTGGCGGGACCGCACGTCGGCGGCGTCCCGCACGTGCCCGCCCCGTCGCACGTGCCACCAGAGCACGGAGTGCCCGCGCCGAGCGGCGGGAAAGAACAGCTGCTGCCCGAACACGTGTTCGACGTGCAGTCGTTGCCGTCGTTGCAGGCGCTGCACCCCGACGTGAGGGTGTCGGACCCCACGACGACGAACGAGCAGCTCGTCCCGCTGCACGAGTAGGACCGCTGCTCCCGGTCCTGGCACGTGCACGCCGAGCTCCCCGAGCAGCACGCGTACGGCGCGCCCACGTTGTAGAACCCGTTCTGCGCGGTGCAGTCCGTGCAGCTTCCGCACCCGCAGCTGGTCGCCGTGCCCGCGCAGTTGGGGGTGTTGTCGCAGACACCGCCAGAGCATTGGTTCGGCGCACACAACGGGCCGGGACAGGTCGTCCCGTCGGGCGCGTTTCCGGTCGCGACGCAGTTTGGACCGCCGCCAGAGCATTGGATCTGGCCGAGCTGGCACGCCCCTGCGTTGCAGCTCGCCCCGGGGGTGCAGGGCACGCACGTCCCGCCGCCGTCACACACGCCGCCCGGGCACGCGGTGTCGATCGGCGCCGACGGGAACTGGCAGCTCCCGCCGGAGCACTGGTCGAGCGTGCAGCTGTTTCCGTCGCCGCACGCCGAACACCCGGAGGTCACCGTGTCGCTGCTGACCACGGTGAACGAACAGCTCGTCCCGCTGCAGCTGAACGAGCGCAGCTCGCGGTCCTGGCACGTGCACGCCGAGCTCCCCGAGCAGCACGCGTACGGTGCGCCCACGTTGTAGAACCCGTCCTGCGCCGTGCAGTCCTGGCACGTGTCGCAGCCGCAGCTCGTCGCGGTCCCGTTGCAGTTCGGGCTCTGGTCACACGACCCGCCGGCGCACTCGTTGATCGCGCACGTGGGGCCGACGCACGATGTCCCGTTGGGCGCATTGCCGGTCGCCACGCAGTTCGGACCGCCCCCAGAGCATTGAATCTGGCCGACCTGGCACACCCCCGGCGGCGTGCAGCTCGCCCCTGGCGTGCACGCCACGCACGTGCCGCCGCCGTCGCAGATTCCGCCGGGGCAGGCCGTGTCGATCGGCGCCGGCGGGAACGTGCAGCTGCCGCCGGAACACTGGTCGAGCGTGCACTGGTCGCCGTCTGCGCACGCGCTGCACCCCGACGTCTGCGTATCTGTCCCGACTACCGTGAACGTGCAGCTCGTCCCGCTGCAGCTGTACGCACGCTGCTCTCGGTCCTGGCAGGTGCAGGCCGAGCTCCCCGAGCAGCACGCGTACGGCGCGCCCACGTTGTAGAAGCCGTCCTGCGCCGCGCAGTCTTCGCACGTGTCGCAGCCGCAGCTCCCGGTCGTCCCCGCGCAGACCAAGCTCGTATCGCAGCTCCCGCCCGCGCAAAGACCCACCGTGCA
>JBGCFC010000089.1:0-5378 GCA_045106715.1 Sandaracinaceae bacterium | reverse complement strand
CCGAGCCTGCCGGCCTGGCACGCCCCGCTCGCGAACGCGCTCGCGAACGGAGAAGCCTGGTCCCCTGACGCGGGTCGGGGCCTCTGGCGGCCGCTTCTTACAACGGGCGTCGAGGGAATCAGGGGGGTCCCCCTCGAAATCGCATCCGAGCGCGGCTGCATGGCGCAGGTGGAGGCGTTGCTCTCGCAGCCGGACTACCCCGCGGACGAGCGGCGGTCACACGTCGCGCTCGCTCTGGCGCGCGCCGCAGCCGAGGGACAGGCCGAGGTCGTCGCGCGATTGCTCGAAGTCGAGCATGTGCGAGAAAACCGCGCCCTCTGTTCTGCAACCACCGTCGAGGTTGTCCGCCTCCTGCTCGATGCCGGATACAATCCCAAGGCGAAGTTCCCGTCTCGACTGCGCATTGGGCCCAAGATGACGCCCCCCTTCGCCGAAGCCCTCGCGCGCTGCCACCGGACCGAGAAGAGGCACCGATACGGCGGCCCAGGAATCGAGCACTTCGCCACGGCAATCGCGATCGCCAACGCGTGCGGGGGCAAGCCATTGAAGAGCGCCAAGACCTTCCGCGAACTCTGCGCCATGGGGTGGACGCCGCTCGTCCGTGCGGCGCTGGACGCGGGCGCATCCCCGAACCCACGCCCGTCGAAGATCCCGCCACCGCTCATGTGGGCGTTGACGCGGGGACGGGGCGAGGTCGCTCATCTGCTCGTGGAGAGGGGCGCTTCGATCGGCGAAGAGGAACGCCTTGAAGCCGCCAAACACGGCATCACGTTGGACTGACGAGTCCAACGCAACACTTCTTCGCAAAGCGCGCTCTGGCCTCGATGTCCCAGGCGTGCTCCAGGCCCGGCGAGACGTCTCATCGATTCCCCAGCGAGGCCGTCGCTCCAGCACGGAGTCGAGCGCCTCGGCGCTGAACACGGCCCTCAGGTCTGATGTTCGGTCCCGACATCACGCAAACGGGTGACGTGCGGGTAGACCGCTTGAAGATGCGCTGCCAACGCCTGCACGGCCGGCATGACCCCGCGGCGAGACGGCAACAGGAGGCTGATCTCGGCGTCGCCCGCGGTCCACTCCGGAAGGACACGAAACAAACGCCCGGATTCGACTTCGTCACGGCAGACGTAGCCGGGCAGGCCCACGATGCCCAAGCCCTCGGTCGCCGCATGCTTGAGCGTGACCATGTCGTCGCTGCAAACGCGAGGTTGGTAGCGCACGGTGGCGGTCACGCCGTCGGGACCGCGCAGTGACCAGCTTCCCCGTTCGGGCTTGCAGCCGAGCTTCAAACCCGTGTGCCCGTCCAGGGCTTGCGGCGAGGTAGGAACCCCTCTGCGCTCCAGGTAGGCGGGGCCGGCAAAGAGATGCCACGGAGCCGGCGCGAGTCGGCGCCGAATCAAGCTGGAGTCCGGGAGAGGGCCGGTGTGCGCCCGAATCGCCATGTCGAAGCCCCCCTCGACCAGGTCGACCGCGCGGTTCGTGACCTGCTGAAGGACGTCGACCCGAGGGTTGTCCGCGAGGAACTGCACCAGCGCTTCGCGGAGGGCGAACTGCGCCATGCCCACAGAACACGTCAAGCGCACTTGTCCGGCGAGCGTGTTCGTTCGCCGTTTCACCATGGCTTCGGCGGAGTCGACTTCGTCCAATGCGGCACGCGCGAAGCGGTAGAAGGTCTTCCCGACATCGGTGACGGCGAACTGACGCGAAGTGCGCTGGATCAGCCGGGCACCGAGGCGGTCCTCGAGCTGCCGAACATGACGGCTCAACCGTGACTTCGGAACGCCGAGCGCGCGCCCCGCGGGTGCAAACCCCCGCTTCTCCACGACATGCACGAAATAGAAGTAGTCGTTCAGGTCCATCCGACCTCCCCAGCATGATTCACCCAGCCCATCGTTCCACATACAGAACGATGCGGGTTGATATTGCCACTTTCGGCGCCCACCGTTCCATCGCTATGTATCGAGCGCACCAAGGAGGCCGACATGAGTCCGCAGACCGAAACCCGCTCCCCATGTCGCGGAGCCAACACCACACCCGTTCACGCGGTCGAGCTGTCGGAGCCCACACACCCGCAACCGCTTCGCATCCGCGATGGGTTCGAGGCGTTGAGCTTCAAACACAATCAGTTTCACGGGCTCATGGATCCGCTGGTGATGGTCGACCACTTCACCATGACCGAGCCGACCTTCGGCGCCCACCCGCATGCCGGCATGTCGGCGGTGTCGGTGCTCTTCGAGGACAGTGAGGGCCGATTCCGCAACCGTGACTCGCTCGGCCACTCCGTTGACCTGCTCCCGGGTGATCTCTACTGGCTCAAGGCGGGGCGCGGCGCGGTGCATGACGAAGCCCCGTTGTCGGGGGCGCGAACACACGCGCTTCAGATCTTCGTCAACCTCCCGGCTCGCATGAAGCAGGATGCGCCTGGTTCCCTGCACGTCCCCAGCGCCACGATGCCGGTGATCGAGCGTGCCGGAGCCCGGGTGCGTGTGGTGCTCGGCGAGACGCAGGGCATCGTCGGAGCATCATCGCCTGCGCTGCCGGTCACCATCCTGGACGCAAATCTCGAGGCGGGGGGCGGCTACGCGCACGAGCTACCGGCTGGCCGCAGCGCATGGCTGCATACCGTGCGCGGCGACGTCAGCGTCCGCGTCGGGGGCCGGACGACGCGGCTGGCCGAGCACGAGGCGGTGGCCCTCCGGAACGGCGCCACCAAGACGCAGATCGAGCTTCACAGCACCGCACGCAGCCAGGTGGTGCTCTTGCAAGGCACGCCGATCGACGAGCCCTTCGTGCAGCAGGGCCCCTTTGTCATGAGCACCCGGGACGAGCTCAGAGCCGTTGCCGCCGACCACGCCGCCGGGCGCTTGGGATCGATCGACTGAACGCCCGGCGAATGGGTCGGGACACACGGCGACCAGAGCTCATCACGCTCGACTTGCGATTCGACGTCACGCGTTCGGGTGTGACGGCATTCAACCCAAGGACAAGAACCATGAACATCCGTCAGTACAATCCAGAACCTCTCACTCAGAACAATGCCGCCTTGGTCCTCGTCGACCACCAGGTGGGCCTCATGACGGGCATTCGCGACTACACCGTCGCGGAGCTGAAGCACAATGTCGTTGGCCTCGCGAGGGCCGCGCGGGTGATGGGCTTGCCCATCGTGGCCACGACGACCTCTTCGGATACGCTCTGGGGGCCGACGTTCCCCGAGCTGAAGACGGCCCTGCCCGATCAGGCGTTCATCGATCGCACGACCGTGAACGCCTGGGATGACCCTCGCGTCGCCGCGGCGATCCGCGCAACCGGTCGCGACAAGCTCATCTTCGCGGGCGTCTCGCTGGAAGTCTGCGCCGCCTTCCCCGCGATGCGTGCGGTTCGCGAAGGCTTCGAGGCCTACGTGGCGGTGGACGCGAGCGGTACCTTCAATGTGACCAAGCGGGAAACCGGCATGATCCGTCTCGCCCAGAGCGGGGTGGTGGTCGCGGACGGCTCGAGCCTGATGGTCGAAATCCTCGCCGACAACGGCCGGCCCGAAGCGGCCGACGTGTACGCGGCGCTGGGCATGGATTGGTCGACCCTCGTCGGGCAGGTGCGAACCAGCGCCGCGACCTCGAGTCTGGCGGCGGCGCAGTAGCGTGCCCTGCGACGCCGACCCGCGCCGCCATCGGCTGCCCTCGCGGCACAAGATGGCGGCGCTCACCTTCCTGGGGCTGCTGGCACCCGTGTACTTCATACCGCCCGTGTTCGAAGCGGTCTTGCCGGGCCGCCGGCTCATCGGCGTGATGCTCTCCGTCGCCAGCATCGTCCTTCTGATGACCTACGCAATCATGCCCGCGCTGACTCGCCTGAGCGCCGCTTGGCTCCGTGGGGATATGGGATCCGTCCCACGTGCTCGATAATCTGCCCACCACGTGCTCGATAATCTGCCCACGACGCTCTCGTCCTGATCGGCGGCCGCCGGCGACCCGCCGCCACTCTCGCCGGTCGGCCCCCGCGACTCCCTGAAATGACTCGCCGCGTCTCCGGCACACGACCGTCACGCCGAGCGACGCCGACGGGCTGTCGGAGTTCATGCGCTCTGGTGCCACATAGAGGACACCCACGAATCTCGAGCGGCGCGTTGGGCAGACTTTGGAGCACGTCGGACGGATCCAGACGCGACTTCCGCACTGGCCGACCGCGCCGGGTTGGGGCAGCTGCTGAACGCGGCCCACCCCACGGTGGACCCCTATCAGCCCGTTGAAAAACCTCTCGCCGCGCCTCGAACCCGGGACGTGCCGCCGACGCCGCCTGCCGCTCCTCCAAAACCCTCAAGGATTTCGTCGTCGCGCCATACGACGCGGACAGCACGTCGCGGGCCCGATCCATCGGCGTCGGTTCTTCAACGGGCTGCTATCTGCCCGCGCCTACCGTCGCTGGGGCGTCAGACGCCCGCGATGACTTTAGCTTTATGACCGACAGCATTGATCTTGGATCGATCTCGATGCGGTTCTTTGTCTTTCACACCGCCTAAGGAGAAACCCGATGCTTATTGACGGAAAATGGATGAAAAACTGGCAACCAGTGCAGAAAGCCGACGAAAAGGGCCGTTTTGTGCGCCAAGTGTCGAGCTTTCGCAACTGGATCACCCCCGATGGAAGCGCCGGACCCACAGGTGACGGTGGCTTTGCAGCCGAGGCTGGACGCTATCGGCTCTATGTGGCGCTGATTTGCCCTTGTGCTTGACGTCAACTATTTCTCCCCATCGGCGACAACTACTTCTCCCCATCGGGGTAGTTGTCACTGGGGCCTGGTGAGCCCCTGTTCTTAGTTGTCGTTGGCCCCCTTCGTCGCTGTCGCTGAGGCCCGCTTCTTGGCCGCCTCGGTGCGTCGGCTCGGCCCGGTCATCTCAAGGATCGTCGCGTGGTGGACGAGCCGGTCGATGGCCGCCGCCGTCGTCATCGGATCCTTGAAGATCCGGTCCCACTGGCTGAACACGAGGTTCGAGGTGATCACCACGCTGCGCCGCTCGTAGCGCTGGGCGAAGAGGGTGAAGAGCACCTCCATCTCGTCGCGGTCCTGCTGCACGTACCCGATGTCGTCGAGCACCACGACGTCGAAGCCATCGAGCCGGCGGAGCATGCGTTCGAGCTCGAGCTCCCGACGGGCCACGAGCAGCTTCTCCACGATCGCGCGGGGCGCTCGGTCAGGCCGCCAGGCGCGCTCGGTTGGTCTGCGTTGGTTCGAATAGCTTCTGGTTGAGGCTCCCCCGGTTTCGTGGACACCCCAACAAGCCCCTCATGGGGTAGGAGGTGTTCATGGCTCGAAGGAAGAGAAGGACGTTCACGCCGGAGTTCAAGGCGGAGGTCGTGGCGCTGTGCCAGGTCGGTGACCGCAGC
>JBGCFC010000088.1:0-3427 GCA_045106715.1 Sandaracinaceae bacterium | reverse complement strand
TGGCACACTCGTTGCGTTGTTCACCGGTGATGCCATCACTGGACACGATCACGGGGGTGCTGCTGGGGACCGCGTTGGGAGACGCAATCGGGCTGCCGCACGAAGGGCTTGGGCCGGCTCGCATTGCGCGGAGGCTGGGCTCGGCTGAGCTCGGGCACGGCATGGTGTTCGGCCGTGGGCTGCTCAGCGACGACACGGAGCACACCTGCATGGTGGCTCGCGCACTGTCGGAGGCAGACGGCGACCTCGAGGGCTTCACGGCGTCGCTTGCACGACAGTTCCGGTGCTGGATGTTGTCGGTCCCGCCCGGTGTCGGGTTTGCGACGGCTCGCGGAACCCTGCGTCTTTTGCTCGGCGTTTCCCCAGACCGCAGCGGGGTGTTCTCGGCCGGGAACGGCCCCGCGATGCGCTCAGCGCTGCTGGGGGTCTGCGCGCGCGACGATGTACACCTCGTCGACCTCGTGCGTGCGTCCACATGCATGACCCACACTGACCCCCGTGCGCTCGATGGCGCGGTTTTCGTTGCTCGGGTGGCCCGACAGGAAGCGGAGCAGGTCCTCGACGCCGCCATCATCGAAGACATCCGGGATGATGCGTTCCGCGAGCGGGTGGCACAGGCCTGGTCGAGCGAGGCAGACCGGGAGGCGTTTCGAGTCGAGGCGGGCTTCGAACGCGGGGTTTCGGGCTTTGTGGTGCATACGATCCCCGCCGTGGTCCACTGCGTGCGTCGACATCGGGGTGCCCGCGACGCGATCGAGGCGGCGATTCGGTTGGGCGGCGACACGGACACGACCGGTGCGATCGTGGGCGCGATCGTGGGCGCGCGGCACGGCGTCGGCGGGCTGCCCTCGTCGTGGGTCGAGGGACTCTCGGACTGGCCGCTGACCGTGCCCGAGATTCACGCGCTGGCCCGAAGCGTCGCCGAAGGAACACCTCCGCCACGACAGCGTTGGGTCGCCGCCATTCCGCGAAACATCGCGTTCACGCTGCTGCTCTTCGGTCACATCGGGCTGCGTTGGCTGGGGCGATGACCGAGCGGCGCGTCATTCCCCGCCCTCACAGCGATAGATGATGTCGTCGAACAGGACGTCGCAGGCCTCGATGGGGTCGCGAGGGTCCCTTCCTTGTCGGCCGCCATCGACCCATGCCTGCACGTCGTCCACCTTTGGGCACTCCTCATCCGGGGTGGCTGCCAAACATGCGTCCACGAGTGCGACCTCGGCTGGCGTGAGGTCTTGGCATGCGAAGCCCCGCTCCAGGTCTTCCTGGATGTCTTCGAAACACTCCGCTGCCGAGTACGGTTGGCGTTCGACTGTGCACGTGGGCTCGCAGTTGGACTCACCGACCGGGCAGGCGGTGCAGGAGGCCGAGATGTACCTGCACTCGTCGGCCTTCTCGCAGCTGACGTCCGCGACGGTCTGTGCCGCCTCCTGCGGCGTCGCCTCATCGACGGTGGGTGCGTCGACTGCCGCAGCGCACCCCGAGGCGAGGCACAGGACAAGCCCGAGATGTCGTAGGTCGTTCATCGGGAGGGTGGTGCTCCCAATCGCGCGAACGATCAGATGAATTTCGTGAGCTTCGTCTCCTGCGGTCGTGAGGACGGCTCAGGTCTTGGACGTGCCCAACAGCCGGGGGAGCACGGACTCGGCCGGGCCGAGCACGGTCTCGGAGAACGCGGGGTTGGGTGGGACCAGCGGCTCGACGTTGACGAAGATCGTGCGCGCGCCTGCGTACTCGGCCGAGCGCACGAAGTTGGCGGCTGGACTGACCGTGCCGGAGGTTCCCACGGCCAAGAACAGGTCGCAGTCGCGCAGGACTTGCTTGGACTCCCACTCGGGACGGGCGGCCATGGGTTCGTCGAACAACACCACGTCGGGCCGCAGCGGGGCATCGCAGCGGGTGCACCGCGGCAGCGTTTCGGGGACGGCATGATCGTCGAACGGGTCCAGATCGCAGGTCGGGTTCGTACACCGGGTTCGTGACAGGTTGCCGTGCAGCTCGATGACGCGAGTGCTGCCCGCGGCACGGTGAAGCCCGTCGATGTTCTGGGTGATCACCGTGAGCATCGTGCCGGCGGGGCGTCCGGCTTCGGCCTGGGCGAGGGCGAGGTGGGCGGGGTTGGGGGAGGCCTGAGCGACGGCGCCCCGAAGGGACGCAAACGCGTGCCAGCTCGACATGGGGTCCGCTTGCGCGGCCTTGGCGGTCGCCATCTCTCGGTGTTCGGGGTGGTCGGTCCACCATCCGCCGGGACCCCGGTACGGACGCAGGCCGGACGCGACCGAGACCCCGGCTCCGGTGAGCACGACAATCTGACGGTAGCGGTCCAGCTCCAACTGCATCGCCTAAGTCTACCCGTACCCACCTCTGCGACCTCGCACAGGGGTTGTCTTCTGGCTCTGTTACCCTCCGCGCTCCGATGATCACGGTCGACAACATCGCACTGAGTCACGGATCGCAGATCCTCTACACGGGCGCGTCCATGAACCTCTACGGGGGGGGAGAAAGCGGGCCTGGTCGGTCCCAACGGGGCCGGGAAGTCCACGATCTTTCGGATGATCGTCGGGGAGGAGCAGCCGGACGAAGGTCGCGTTGCTGTCGATCGCGGCGTGACCATCGGCTACTTCGACCAAGACGTCGGCGAGATGTCGGGACGCTCGGTTCTGGACGAGGTGATGGCCGGCGCCGGGGAGGTCTCGGCGCTGGCGACCGAGGTGCGGGAGCTTGAGGCCGCGATGGCGGACCCGGACCGCGCAGACGAACTGGACAAGATCATCGAGCGCTACGGCGATGTGCAGTCCCGCTACGCTGAGCTCGGAGGGTTCGAACTCGAACCGCGGGCACAGGAGATCCTCGCTGGCCTCGGCTTTCCGCCCGAGGTCGTCGCGGACGATGTCGGCAAGCTGTCCGGTGGATGGAAGATGCGGGTCGCGCTCGCCCGCATCCTGCTGATGCAGCCGGACGTCTTGCTGTTGGACGAGCCGACCAACCACCTCGACATCGAGTCGATCCTCTGGCTCGAGAAGTGGCTGATGGAGTTTCGCGGTGCGGTCATGATGACCTCGCACGACAAGGAGCTTCTCAACCGCCTCGTCACGAAGATCATCGAGATCGACAGTGGCGACCTCGTCACCCACGGCGGCAACTACGACTTCTACGAACAGCAGCGGGCGATGATGTCGGCGCAGCACGAGGCGCACTACGCCCGTCAGCAGGCCATGCTCGCCAAGGAGAGGGAGTTCATCGCTCGGTTCAAGGCCAGGGCGAGCCACGCCGCCCAGGTGCAGTCGCGGGTGAAGAAGGTCGAGAAGATCGACAAGGTCGAGCCGCCGCGCAGGCGCGAGGTCGTCGACTTCGACTTTGCCAAGCCGCCACGCTCGGGGGAGGACGTCGCGGTTCTAAAGGGCGTGCGCAAGGCGTACGGCAAGAA
>JBGCFC010000087.1:0-59956 GCA_045106715.1 Sandaracinaceae bacterium | reverse complement strand
GAGCCAGCAGAACGAAGACGACGATACGGATCATGAGTCCCTCCATGGCAGTCCGCGCGGGGGGTCAGCGCAGGGTCGAACGGAAGCGCAGCGTGGCGAACACAAAGACGGCGGCTCCCATCACGGCGAGCACGACGAGCTGGAGCGTCACGTCCGCCACGCCAGCCCCGCGGAGCAGAACAGCGCGCAGCACCTCGGCGTAGTGGCGAACCGGGTTGATCAAGGTCAGCGGCTGGAGCCACTCGGGCATCGAGCCGACGGGCGTCATGATCCCGCTGAGGAGCGCCGCGGGCAGCATGAAGAGGAACCCGCCCATGAACGCCTGCTGCTGTGAGCCGCTGAGCGTCGAGATGAGCAGCCCCATGCCCAGCGTGGCCGTGAGATAGAGCAGCGTCGCCAACAAGAGCACGCCGAAGCTGCCGCGCATCGGCATGTCGAAGCCATAGCTGCCCACGACCATCGCGAGCCCGAAGTCGACGAGCCCAAACACCGCGAACGGGAGGATCTTGCCCGCGATGAGGACCGCGCTGGGCACGGGCGTGACGAGGATCTGCTCCAGCGTGCCGCGTTCCCGCTCCCTGGCGAGCCCCATGGCGGTGACGATGGTCGTGATGAGCAGGAGCAGGATCGCCGCGACGCCGGGGACCATGTAGATCGCGGTTTCGAGCTGCGGGTTGAACAGGACGCGGGAGCGCGCGGGGGTCTCGGCGACGCGCGGCACCGGTTGCCCGAGGGCCGCGCGTTGTTGGAGCTGGACCCGGATCTGCTGCGCCGAAGCGCGTGCGAAATAGCCGGAGACCGCGGCCGAGGCGACACCCGCGCGGTTGGGGTCCGAGCCATCGACGACCGCCTGCACCGTGGTGCCGCGGGCGCGCACGAGGTCCCGCTCGAAGTCACGGGGGATGACGAGGACCACCGCCGCCTCACCGCGTGTCATGTAGCCGTCGGCCTCCTCGGGGTCGGGCACCGCCGCGACGAGGCGCAGCGTGCCGTCGGCGAAGAGGCGGCGGAGGTGCGTGCGCGAAGAGTGGCTCCGGTCGAGGTCCACCACGACGCTCGGCACGCGGTCGACGTCCAGGTTCACCGCGTGCCCGAAGACGAAGAGCTGGACCACCGGCACGACAACCAGCAGGCCGATCATCATCTTGTCGCGCGCGGTCTGGCGGACCTCCTTCTCGACCACCGCGAGGAACATCGCGAGCAGGCGCCTCACGCGATGGTCCGCCGGAACTTCGCCGTGCTCAGCGCGAGCATGACGCACGCGAACGCGGCGAGTGCGAGCACCTGAGGCCACTGCTCCGCCAGCGAGTTGCCGCGCAGGAGCACGCCGCGAAGGCCCTCCACGTAGTAGCGCGCGGGGATCACCAGCGTGATCGCCTGCAGCACACGCGGCATGTTCTCGATGGGAAACATGAAGCCACTGAGCAGCATCGACGGCAGCATCGACGTCATCGTCGCGATCTGCGTCGCCGCCATTTGATTGCGGGTCGCGATGCTGATGAACAGGCCCTGCCCGAGCATGCCCGCGATGAACAACACGCTGAGCACGATCAGCGTGAGGACGTCCCCGCGGAAGGGCACGTCGAACACCCACATCCCGACGGACAAGACGAGCATCACCGCGAGCGTGCCGAGCGCCATGTAGGGCAGCAGCTTTCCCAGCACGATCTCGAGGCGGCTGACCGGGGTCGCGAAGAGCTGGGCCATCGAGCCGCGCTCCCACTCCCGCGCGACCGTGAGCGCCGTCAGCAGCACGGCGACGATCGCCAGCACGTACGCCGCGATGCCGGGGACGAGGAACACGGCGCTCCGCCCCTCGGGGTTGAAGCGCGTCCACGTGCGCGTCTCGATCGGCGGCTGAAACGAGCCGTCCACGGAGCCGCCGAGCCGTTGGATCGCGGCTTCGAGCTTGGCCCGCGTCTGCACGGCGGTGTTGCTGTCCGCCCCGTCGATCAACACCTGGACGGGCGCCGACTCGCCGCGCGCCACGGCTTCGCTCCAGCCGCGCTCCACGATCACCACCGCGGTGGCGCCGCCCCCCACGAGGAACGCCGCCCCGGCTTGGGCCGACGCGAGCGTGCCCACGTCGCGGAAGTCATCGGAGGCCATCAACCGACGGCGCAGGGTTCGGCTGGCCTCCGAACGGTCCACGTCGACAAACGCGACCGGCACATGGTCGAGGTCGAAGCTGACGCCAAAGCCAAACAGCAGCAGCATCACGACGGGCATGCCGAGCGCGAGGTAGAGCGTGCGCGGGTCCCGCAGCACGTGGCGCACTTCTTTCTCGGAGAGCGCCCAGACCCGCCCGAACGAGATCACGCGGCCTCCTTCTCGGCGCCGCCGACCACCTCGAGGAAGACGTCTTCGAGCGAGGCCTCCACGGGCTCGGTACGCTCGACGACCGCTCCCACGCCCGCCAGCGCGCGCCGAACCGCGTTCGGGTCGACTTGCCCTTCCCGGAATCGCACGTGCATGCGCGCGCCGAACGGGGTCGCCGCGATCACCTCGGGCAGCTCTCGGACCGCGTGATAGCCATCGCGCAGGCCCACGCCCTCGAACGCCACCACCTCGCCGGGAACCCACTGCGCCTTCAGCGCCGCAGGGGTGTCGACCGCGACCAGCTCCCCGTCGACCATCAAGCCGATGCGACCGCAGTACTCGGCCTCGTCCATGTAGTGGGTGGTGACGAACACCGTCGTGCCCGCATCCGCGAGCCCGCGAATCAGGCGCCAGAAGTCCCTCCTCGACGCCGGCGCCACGCCCGCGGTGGGTTCGTCCAGGAACACGAGACGCGGCGAGTGGATCAGCGCGCAGGCGAGCGCCAGACGCTGCCGTACACCGCCAGGGAGGTCGCCCGTGACGGACCGACGGGTCGCGCGATCGAGCCCAGCCCGCTCGCAGACCGACTCGATGGCCCGCCGGCGCGCGCCCCCCATGAAGCCGTAGATGCCGCTGAAGAAGCGGAGATTGTCCTCGGCGGGGAGATCCAGATACAGGCTGAAGCGCTGCGACATGTAGCCGATGGACGCCTTCACCCGCTGCGGGTGTCGCCCGACATCGTGGCCCACGACCGTCGCCCGCCCACCGCTCGGTTCGAGCAGCCCGCAAAGCATGCGAATGGTGGTGCTCTTGCCGGCCCCGTTGGCGCCGAGGTAGCCGAAGATCTCACCACGCTCCACGTGGAAGTCGACATCGTTGACCGCGACGAAGTCACCGAACGTCTTGCGCAAGCCGCGTGCCTCGAGGATCGGCGCGCTCACGCGGCTTCCTCTTCGGCGGGGCGATCACGGAGCTCATGAAGGCGGGCCAGGAAAAGGTCTTCGAACCCGGGACGCACCGAGCGCAGCACCGCGCCGAAGGGGGCGAGCAGCGGGTCCAGCACCGACTTGCCGGAAGGGGTGAGCACGACCCGGAGGCGAGCCCCGGCGGGCGAGACATCCACGGCCTCCGGACGCGCCTCGAGCCAGGGGAGCAGGGCCCCGCGGTCGCCCCCCTCGACCTCGCAGACATCGTGCGTCAGCCCGTCGACCAACGCGCCCGGCGGCCCCTCCGCGATCAGCGCGCCCTCGTGCATCAGCCCGACGCGGTGGCAGCGTGCGGCCTCGTCCATGTACGGGGTGGACAGCAGCACCGCCATGCCGCCGTCGACGAAGGTGTACACGAGGTCCCACAGCTCGCGGCGACTGACCGGGTCGACCCCGTTCGTGGGCTCGTCGAGGATCAACACGCGCGGCTGGTGCAGGAGCGCGCAGCTCAGCGCGAGCTTCTTGTACATGCCTCCGCTCAGGGCATCGGCGCGCCGACCCCGGAACGGCGACAGGCGCGTGATGGACAGGAGCTGGTCGGCGCGCTCACGAAACAGCGCCCGCGGAAGACCGAACAGGCGGCCGAAGAACCTGAGGTTCTCGTCGATGGTGAGGTCGCCGTAGAGACTGTACTCTTGGGGCATCAAGCCCAGCTGTTCCCTGGCACGCGAGCCGCGCGCCATCGGGTCTTCGCCCCGCACGCGGACGACGCCCGACGTTGGGTGCATGAGCCCCGCGAGGCAGCCGATCGCAGTGGACTTCCCCGCGCCGTCCGGTCCCACCAACCCGTAGAGTTCACCGGGCTTGACCGCGAGGCTCAGCCCACGGACGGCCTCGGTGTCGCCGTAGGCGCGAACGAGGTTCTCGGCACGGAGCGCGCTCACGACGCCGGATCCAAGGTGACCTGCACGGGCATGCCGACACGCAGGGCGCCGTCGGGGTTCGCGAGCCGAACTTCGACGGGATAGACGAGCCGGTCGCGGTCGCTCCGGGTCTGCACGTTGCGCGGGGTGAACTCCGCCTCCAGCCCAACACGGTGCACGACCCCCTCGAACGCGCGTTCCGGGTAGGCGTCCGCGGCGAGCGACACCGGTTGACCCACGCTCGCTTCGTCGACATCGCGGTTGGGGATGTAGAAGGTGGCCCGAACGAACGCACGGTCCACGAGGCGCGCCACCCGAGCGCCGGGCATGACCAGCTCGCCCTCCTCGTAGTAGAGCCGCTCGACCACCCCTGCCTGGGGCGCGACAATGCGGCACTCCTCGACGGCGAGGCGCGCGGCCTGGACCACGGAGTCGATGGCCTCGACCGATCGCGCCGCCGCCTCCGCTTGCGACGCTGCCGCCGATGCCTGGGACCGAGCGGCCGACGCTTGTCGACGCTGCGCGCTTCGACTCCCACGGGCCGCGCGCGCTTGCGCCTCCAGCCCGGCCGCCGTCGAGCGGGCTTGATCGCGCCGCGACGTGGACGCGTGCTCCCCCATCGACTCGAGACGTTCCGCCTGGCGGGTCGCGACGTCGCGCTGGCTCTCGAGCGCCGACGCCTGTGCCCCCGCCGCCTGGGCCGCCGCCCGTGCGGCCGAGGTCTGCCGGACCGCCGCTTCGGCCAACGCCGATGCGCTCGCGGCTTGGGCCTGCGTCGCCGCCAAGCGCGCTTCCGCCTCCACCATCCGAAGCCGTGGCTCGTCGCAGTTCAGCGTCAGGAGCACCGCGCCCGCCTCGACGGTGTCGCCTTCGTGCGCGTGCACCTCGATCACACGGGCGCCGATCCGACTGGACAGATCCACGCCCTCGCCCTCGATGACGCCCGAGCCGGTCGGCGGCCCGGCCTCCGACTCCTGCTGCGCGCGGATCTTCCACGCGATGGCCGCGCTCAACCCGACGGCGAGCACAACGACGGCAACGACGACTCGCTTCATGCCTTCCGGCACTGCGACCCGCGTGCCATCGCCCACGCTCCCCGCTTCTCACCCCGTGTGTCTGGGAATCCGGACACCGCTCGTCCGGGCATCCAGACGCCGGACGGGCAGGGGACAGCAAGAAGCCGCGCTGGTCTCCGGCTTGCTTGTGTGCTGGCCGTGACCGAACCCCGCGGTGGTACCCTGAGGACGCCTACTCTGACGGAGCCTTCCCCTCTCCGATGGGTCTTCGACGTGATCCGGTCGACCGAGAGCGAACCCGCCCGTCCCCTGCTTCATCGCGCGCGCGACCGGTCCTTCGCGCGCCTGGTGGTCTTGCGCGTCTTCTTCGCTCCGGTGCTCGCCCTCGTCGCCGGGACATTTGCGTTCTTCGAGCCCACGCCCTGGCGACGTCTCGTGCTCGCGGTGACGATCGTGGGGATCGGTGTGCTGTCCGTGGAGGAGTTCGTCCGCATCCGGCGCGAAGCGCGGGCCGGGTCTCGGGCCACCGCGTTGGCGGCCAACCTCATCCTGATGGCCATCGCACAGCTCGGGGTGGTCAGCGCGACCGGAGGCCTGATGAGCCCGGTGTTGCCGGGACTGTTGGGCATCAGCCTCACCTCGAGCTTTCTCTTCGAAGACCGGCGCTGGGCTGCGATGCCGCTCGTCGTCCAGATCCCGTTTCTCTTCGCCCTCGCGACCGTGCACACCCAGGGCTGGCCCACGCCCTCACTGGTCCCAGAGCTGTTCGGCGGGGTCACGTCGTTCGAGCGGGGCGCGGGCCCCTGGGTGCTGGCCGGCACCTACGCGGCCATGCTGCTCGCCATCCAGCGGCTCGGCCATCTGCTGCGCTCGATCTTCGAGGAGCTCTACGACGAGGGCATCGCCGCTCGCGATCGAACGCTCTCGATGCACGCCGAACACAGCCGGGCACTCAGCGCGTTGAGCGCCGAGCTGGCGCACGAGCTCAAGAACCCGTTGGCCAGCATCAAGGGGCTGGCCGCGCTGGTGGCCCGCACGTCGGAGGGGCCGAGCCGAGAGCGGCTCGGCGTGCTCGGGCGCGAAGCCGACCGGATGGAGGGCATCCTCGAAGAGCTGCTGACGTTCTCGCGCCCACTGGTCCCGCTTTCCCTCGAGTCCGTTTCGCTCGCGCAGCTCGCGCTGGACGTCGCGCAGCTCTTCGAGGCGGAGGCGGAAACCCGCTCCATCGAGTTCGTGTCAAACGTCGCGCCCGTGACCCTGCGCTGCGATCCGCGCAAGGTGCGGCAGGTGGCCATCAACTTGATCCAGAACGCCATGGAGGCGAGCCCCGAAGGGGGCAGCCTCGAGATCGCGGTCTCGGCCCGAGGCGATCACGCCGTGCTCCGCGTGCAAGACCGGGGACGTGGGCTGTCCGAGTCGCTGGCCGACCGCGTGTTCGAGGCCGGCGTGACCGACAAGGACACCGGCTCCGGGCTGGGCCTCTCGGTCTGCCGCTCGCTGGTCCAGCAACACGGCGGCGACCTCACGCTCGCGCCGCGGGAGGGCGGCGGCTGCGTGGCGACGATGCGCTTGCCGACAGCGGGCCCGGCAGCAGAGGACGCCTCGTGACGCCGCGTGTGCTTGTCGTCGATGACGACGAGGGCGTTCGCTACACCCTGTCCAGTCTGCTCGAGGACGCCGGACTCGAGGTCGTGCAGGCCGAAGATGGCGAGGCAGCGCTGGCGCAGCTCGATGCGCAGACCTTTCACCTGGTGGTTTCCGATCTCCGCATGCCGAAGCTCGACGGGCTGTCGCTGCTGCGTCGGTTGCAGGCGCGCCCCCACCCACCCCGGCTCATCCTCGTCACCGCGCACGGCTCGGAGCGCGCCGCCGTCGACGCCATGAAGCTCGGCGCCTACGACTACTTCCGGAAACCGTTCGACATCGACGCGCTCATCGCCGCGGTGGAGCGCGCGGTGGAGTCGGTGCGCCTCAGCAAGGACAACGAGCGGCTCGCAGCGGAGCTGGCGCTATCCCGGTCGATGGTGTTCGCATCCCCCGCGATGCGGGCGCTCTCCGTGCTGGTCCGACGCGTCGCCGGCCGCGACGTGACCGTGCTGATCACGGGCGAGAGCGGGACGGGCAAGGAGCGGCTCGCCGAGGCCCTCGTGCGCCAGAGCCCGCGGGCCGACGCGCCTTTTGTGCGGTTCAACTGCGGCGCGCTTTCCCGTGACCTCGCCGAAGCCGAGTTGTTCGGCCATCGACGCGGGGCCTTCACCGGCGCGGTCGGCGAGCGCCCTGGGCTGTTCCGACGCGCGCACGGGGGCACCCTGTTCCTCGACGAGGTCGCGGAGCTCGACGTCGGTACACAAGCGTCGTTGCTCCGGGTGTTGCAGGAGGGCGAGGTTCGACCCGTCGGCGCAGACGCCCCCGTTCCCGTCGATGTGCGCATCCTCGCCGCCACCCACCGCGACCTCGAAGCATGGGTTCAAGACGGACGGTTCCGGGAGGACCTCTACTACCGGCTCCGCGTGGTGGAGCTGAGCTTGCCGCCGCTTCGCGAGCGCCCCGAGGACATCCTCTCGCTCGCCACGCATTTTCTTCACGACGCGGCCGAGCGTTTCGGAACGGAGCAACAGCAGCTCGACGACGCGTCGCGTCGCGTCCTCCTGCAGCGGCGCTGGCCCGGCAACGTCCGCGAGCTGCGCAACACCATCGAGAGCCTCGTCGCGCTGTCACCGCCGGGCGCGCTCGACGTCTCGCTGCTGCCGGAAGCGCCGACGCCCGACCGACCGGGCGCGACGCTGGCCGCACGCATGGCTGCGTTCGAACGCGGCATCTTGGTCGACGCGCTCGCGAGCGCCGGCGGCAACCGCACCGAGGCCGCCAAGCGCCTCGGGATTGGGCGCGCGACCCTCTACGAGAAGCTCGACAAGCACGACCTGGGCAACGGATGAGGCCGCTGCGGCCTTGGCTCACCCGCGCACCGCGCGCGCTGTTTGTGATGTACGCGGTGGGCGCCTCGTTCGCGACGTACTTCTGCATGTACGCGTTCCGAAAGCCGTTCGCGGCCGCGAGCTTCGACGGCCAGAGCTTCCTGGGAACCGGGCTCGACCTCAAGACGGCCTTCGTGATCAGCCAGATCGTGGGCTACACGATCAGTAAGTACGCCGGCATCAAGGTCGTGTCGGAGCTGCGGGACACCGGCCGTGCTGCCGCGCTCGTCCTGCTCGTCTTCGTCGCGGAGCTCGCGCTCGTGGCGTTCGCGGTCCTTCCTCCCTGGAGCATGGCGGCCGCCCTGCTCGTCAACGGCCTCTGTCTCGGCATGATCTGGGGGCTGGTCGTCCGCTACCTCGAGGGCCGCCGAAGCTCCGAGCTGCTGCTCGCAGGGCTGAGCACCTCGTTCATCGTCGCGAGCGGGGCGGTCAAGGACGTCGGGCGCTGGCTCATGCGCGACGGGCATGTGAGCGAGGCCTGGATGCCGGCGACGGTCGGGCTGCTGTTCTTTGTCCCGTTCGTCGTCTCAGTCTGGCTGCTCGACCAACTGCCCCCGCCGACCGCGGACGACATCGCGCACCGGAGCGAACGCACGCCCATGGACGGCAGCGCGCGGCGCGCGTTCCTCCGACGGTTCCTGGGCGGTCTCATCCCGCTCTTTTTCGTCTATGTCGGCGCGACCGCGTACCGCGACTTCCGCGACAACTACGGCGTCGAGATCTTCCGCGACCTGGGCTACGCGGACGAGCCGGGTCTGTTCACCGCCACGGAGCTGCCCGTCGCCCTCGGCGTGCTGGCGACGATGGCGGCGCTCACCCTCGTGCGGGACAACCGGCGCGGGCTGGCCGGCGCCTTCGCCGTGATGCTCGCCGGGGCTGGCATCCTGCTCGGCTCTACGCTCATGCTCGACGCCGCGTGGATCGACGGCATGGTCTGGATGGTCGCCGTCGGCTTCGGCTCCTATCTGATCTACGTCCCCTTCAACACGGTGCTGTTCGACCGCATGATCGCCGCGACGCGGACGCCGGGCACCGCGGTGTTCGCGATCTACGTCGCCGACGCGCTGGGCTACACCGGGTCGGTGGCCGCGCAGCTGTACAAGGATTTCGGAGAGTCGAGCCTGAGCCGCCTCGGCTTCTTCCACGGCGCGAGCTACGCGATGGCCGGCGCGGGCGCGCTCCTGCTCACCGTCTCGTTCCTGTTCTTCTGGCGGCGCACCTGACGCTTTCTACGGGCAGGCGCGGGCGCGCACTACCCTTGTGGCCGTGACCCGCCTCTGTGTTGTCGTTCTCCTTCTCACGTTTGCGCAGTCCGCGTCGGCGCAGCCCGCCGCGCCCACGGCCGAGCCCCGCACCGTGCGCATCAGCGCGGCGGGAGACCTCGTGCTCAACCCGCACGCGATGGCGGCGATCGAGGACGACGGCGAAGCCGGCTACCGGAACCTCGTCCGCGGCTACGGGAGCGTGCTGTCGGAAGACGCCATCAACTTCGTAAACCTCGAGCAGCCCCTCGTCCGGGACGTCAACGAGCTGGACCCGGGCTGGCCGCGGCAGGACACCAGCCGCCCGCGCCGCTCGCCCATCCTCGGCACCGATCCCGCGCTCGCGGACGCGCTCGCAGAGGCCGGAGTGCACGTCGCAGGCCTGGCCAACAACCACGCCTACGACCAAGGCCGCCGGGGCCTGTTGCGGACCCTCGAGGAGCTGACGCGCGTCGGGATGCGCGGGGTCGGGGCCGGCGCCACGCGCGACGACGCCTACGCCCCGGTCGTGATCGAGCGAGACGGCGTGCGCGTCGCGTTCGTGGGATTCACGGACTTCTTCAACCGGCAGGCGCGCGATCGGGGCGACGCGGCGGCCGCCCGACTGGGGAGCGAGGAGCGCGTCGAGGCGTCGCTCGCGGCGGCGCGTGAACAGGCCGACGTCGTCGTCGCTGCGGTGCACTGGAACCGGGACTTCGTGACGCGCCCCGGTCGGCAGCAGCGCCGGCGGGCGCGCGAGCTGGTCGACATGGGCGCGGACGTCATCCTCGGCACGGGCCCTCACGTCCTCCACTCCGTCGAGCGGCTCGAGAGCCCGCGGGGACAAGCCGTGGTCGCGTACTCGCTCGGCAACGTCATCAGCGGAATGGGTCGTACCTACCGGATCGGCCATCCTCCGCGCGGCTTCATCCACCCCGCCAACGTCACACCGGAAGCGCGGGACGGCGCGGTCGTACGGCTCGCGGTGACCGTCGTCGGCGAGACCGTGCGCATCGACTCCGTCGAAGCCGTGCCCCTGTGGACCGAGAACAACTGGCTCGCACACCGACGCCAGCAGGTTCCGCACCGCATCACCGTCAGCCCGCTCGCGGCCACGGCCGACGACGTGCGCGGGGAGCGCTGGCCGCTCGTTCAGCGCGCGCTCGGCGACGACGTCACGCTCCTCGAGCAGTGAGGCTCAGGACGCTCCGTCCCCTCGACACAGGCTTCGCTGCCGGCGCGACGCGACGGCGCGGCACCCCACCCAGGCTTGCTCGGCTTCGGTGAGGTTCCCCAGCGCGGCCTCGGCGCGCGCCAGCGCGGCGAAGGCGTGCGCGTCGGGCATCAGGTCCGCTCGCGACAGAGCCCGGAGGACGTCACGGGCTGCGGCGTGGCGACCGAGCGCCGCCAGCGCTTCGCCGTAATGCGCGCGCTCGACCGGCGTCGAGCGGGAGGTGACATAGAGCCGGTCGAGCGCCCATCGCAGGTTGGCGCTTCGCTCATGCGCGGGCATCGACATGGGGGTCCGCCAGCCGGGTCGCTCGACGCCGCCTTCGAGGCGCACGGTCGCGACGGCCAGCACCCGAATGAGCCGCGGGTGCAGCTGGCGCCTCCGACTGTCACCGCGCCGCCGCCGCTCCACGCCGGCCAGGGCCCGCCGGGCGACGCGGACGGCACGGCGGACGCGCCCTCTGGACAACTGCTGCTCGGCCATCTGGGTCGGGCGGATCTCCGGGACGCGATCGCGCTCGACCACGTTGAGGCACGCGCTCGACGAGGCCGGCGCGAACAACAAGACGGCAGACGCGCAGGCAGCAAGAATCCAGGTTCGCATGCGAACCCGACACCCCGGAACGACAGAGGTTCCATTGCTACGCTGTCTTCATGGCGTTCACGCTCGAGTACCTCGGTCACCTCGACGGGGTACCGCTCAGCTACTTCACGGGAGCCTCGGTCGACCTGACGGCGGGAGCGTGCTTCCGCTCGGCCCCCACGGTCCGTCATCCGGGGGAGAGCGATCCGCTCCCGGCCGAGCACATCGGCGCCATGCGGCTCGGGCGTCGCGCCCGCAACTGCGTCCGCGTGGCCTCGGCGGTCGTCGCACCTCGGCACCTCCTCCTCTACCAGACCGACGACGAAGCGGTCTTCGCGGTCGACCTCGGCTCGACCAACGGCACGACGATCGATGACGTGCCGCTGGTCGCTGGCGTGCCGACGAGGGTTTCCGTCGGCTCGACGCTCCGGCTCGCAGGGTTCGACTTTCGGCTGACGGCGGCCTCGCCCGCGTGCGCGAAGCGGTGACTGACGACGGGTTCGACCGACCTATTCATCGGCTTCTGACCCGTCTCAAACGGGTGTCCGACACCCGTTGCGCGCGGGCCATCGAGCCCTGTGCCAACCTGCGCCCACCGGCCCTCGAGCCCGTAAGACCGGGGCCGGCACGCATCCTGCGATGACTGAGTGCATGCAACGATTTTCTTTTCTGCTCTGCTGCCTGGCGCTCACCGCCATGCCCCTCCGGGCCTCCGCGTGCGGGGGTTGCTTCGGTCCCACCGGCCAGCCGACCCAGGTCACAGCTCACCGAATGGCGGTGATGTTCGGCGCCGAGAGCACCACGCTCTGGGACCAGTTCGAGTACACCGGCGCGCCCGAGGACTTCGTTTGGGTGCTCCCCGTCGCGGGTGACCAAGACGTCCAGATCGAGCTGTCCTCGAACAACTTCTTCACCTCGCTCACGAGCGCGACGGCCATCACCCTTCAGGCCCCGTTCCGCTCGACCGGCGGCGGTGGCGGCGGAGGTTTCGGGTGCAGCGGCGCCGCGCCGCTGTCTTCGGAGGCGGGCGGCGCCCAGTCCACGGTGACGATCTACGGCCAGGAGGTCGTCGGCCCCTACGAGGCGGTGACCCTGGGGCCCGAAGACCCGGACGCCCTCGTGACGTGGCTGCAGGACAACGGCTACGGCGTGCCCACCGACATGCTCCCCGTCATCGAGAGCTACGTCGAATCCGGCATGAACTTCGTCGCGCTCCGCCTCTCGCCCGACGAGACCGTCGACCGCATGCAGCCGGTACGCATCACCACGCCGGGCATCAACACGGCGTTCCCGCTCCGCATGGTCGGCGCGGGCGTGGTGGGCAGCGTCGCGCTCGAGCTGTTCGTGCTCGGCGAGGGACGCTACGAAGCGGCCAACTTCGACAACCTCGAGGTGCCGCGCGAGCAGCTCGTCTACGACTACGCGACCGCCTCGTTCAACTACGACACGCTCGCCCAGGCGGTCCTCGACGAGAGCGCGGGCGGCGGCTGGCTCACCGAGGTGGCGATCCCTCTCGACCCGGCGGCGCTGGCCAGCGTGGTCACCGCAGACGGGGAGACGCTCAACGCCATGGAGGACTCCGGCTTCGTTCTGTCCACGCTGGGCCGCTCCGTCTACGTCACCCGGATGCGCGCGGAGCTGCCCCGCGACGCGCTTCGCGAAGACCTCGTGCTGATGGCCTCTTCAGGAAACGACTTTCTGGGCAACCGGATCCAGGTCGAGAACGACGTCAACTTCGGTTCGCCGCCCTCGAGCGAAGGCAACAGCCTGCCGGTCCTCGTGCTGATGCTCTTGGCCGGCGCCGTCGGCTACAAGCGCAAGTTCATGTTCTGAGAGCCCCCGTCGAGGCCCTCTGCGCGCGCTACTCGATGTAGCCCAGCGCGCGGAGCGCCTCGATGCGCTGTGGGTCGAGCGCGGCCGTGCCCACCGCGGGCGTCTCCCGATGCCAGGCGTCGAGCGCGGCCCGCATCCGGCTGACGACTTCGGGTTGGGCCTCGGCCAGGTTGCGCTCCTCGAGCGGGTCGGCCCGGTGGTCGTACAGCTGCACTCGGTCTCCGGGCGACGAAAGAATCAGATGGTACTGCGCGTCGCGCACCGCCACTTCCGCCACGGGAAGCCCTCTCCTCGTCCGGTAGTCCTCGTCCAGCTCGCACCGTTCGATGAACGTGCGCGCGCGGGGCGGTCCTTCGAGGATGTCGCGACCCGACGCCTCGAACCCTGGCTCGCCCAGCGCCGCGAAGACCGTGGCGCTCACGTCGACCAGGCTGACCGGCGTCGAGACGACCCGCGGCGTGAGGTGGCCCGGCCAATGAAAGACCAGCGGGACATGCAGACTGCCCGCGTGCAGGAACTTCCCGTGCCCGAACACGAACCGGTGCCGCTCCCAGAGTTCGTCCATGTGCTCGCCGTGATCGGCGGCCAAGACGACGAGCGGGTTCTGGTCGTCGTCGCGCGCCGCCGCGAGCAGCCGGGCCACCAGGCTGTCGGTGTAGGCGATCTCCGCGTCGTACTGGGCCTCGAACAGCCGCGCTCGGTCGGGCGTGAGGTGCGCCGTGCGCTGCGTGGCCGGGACCTCCGTCACGCCTTCAGGCACGAACCTCCGGGCAAACGGCTCGGGCGCGGCGTAGGGGCGATGTGGGTCGAAGAAATGCACCCAGAGGAAGTAGGGAGACTCCCCGTGGTCCGCGAGCCACTCGAGCGCGCGCGCCAGCGTCTCGCCGCCGGGTCGCTGCGGCGTGCTCGGCCCGTCCTCGTGATCGAATCCGGCGAGGCCCAGCTCGGACGGACGCACATGCTGGCGTGAGACGAACGCCGCCGTCGTGCGCCCTCTTGCGCCCGCCCAGCGCGCGAGGTTGTCGAGGTCGGGCACCGCACGCACCCCGTTTCGACGCACCCCGTGCGAGCGTGGGTAGAGCCCCGTCAGGATGGACAGGTGCGCCGGGTCGGTGGTGGGCATCGTCGTGATGGCGTTCTCGGCGCGCACCCCTTCACGCGCCAGCCGATCGATCGTCGGGCTCGTCGCGCGCCCATAGCCCCACGCGCCGAGGTGGTCGGCGCGGGTCGTGTCGCTCGTGATGAGCAAGATGGACGGCGGCGGTGAGGGGGCGGGCTCCGGCTCGACCGGCGGGGGTGGCGCCTCTTCGGTTCGGGTCGTCCCGCAGCCCAGCGCCAGCGCCGCCAGCACGATCGAGTGGAACATCGGACGGCCACGCATCGGCGCCACGCTACCGCACTCGTGCTCCGCTCGCGTCCGACTTTCGCACCCCCCTCCTCGACATGGTGGGGTGGGTGTACACTCGGGAGGTGAGCAACTTTCGTACACCTCCTCCGGAGCGCCTCGGGGTTACCCCAGAATCCACGGTCGGAGCGCCTCAGGGAGCCTACGGGTCAGGCTGGCGCCCCTTCTTCGCCCTCGGGGTCTTGGTGCTTCTGACCAGCTGCAACAACGACGGTGTGGGCAGCGGCGACGACGACGCCTGTCCGGGCTGTCCGGCAACCTGCAGCGACGGAGTGCTCAACGGCGAGGAAGAGGAGACCGATTGCGGAGGCCCCTGCTGGGGGTGTGACGGCTCCCGGCCCCCCCAGGGCCCCGCACCGATTCGAGAGTACTTCTCCGAGTTCATGATGCCGGTCGAACGAGACGAGTGCACCACGCTGCACCGGCCCCAGGCGCAGCGGCGCTGGAGCATCTTCCAGGCGGGCCGGTGCGCGGGCTGTGGTGTGCCCTCACGCATGAGCTCCGCGGCGTTTGGCGACACCCTGATCGTGAGCTGGGTCGGGGCCGCCAACTACACTGGCACGGGTGCGGAGGAGCCACAGAGGATGGCCTACGGTCACCTCTCGACCTTCACGTTCACCGAGGATGCGGGCTTCCAGCAGATCAACGACTTCCACTACGAAGGCTGCAACTTCGACATGGGATCTGTCGCCGTGTCGGAAGACGGCGGCGTGATCGGCGCGCTCTGCCTGGCTCGGGACGACGCCCTCATCGGCGACTACCTCAACGAGGAGCCCGCTGACCCGGAGCTCGCCGACAACCAGATGGACATGTACTTGTTCGAGTGGACGGGCGGGGAGATCACGCAGCAGCCGGATACGATCGTGAGGCTGAGCCAGCGGGCCGGCGGCTGGAACTACGGCCACTGGGACCTGTCGCTCAGCAACGACCTGGCTCACTATTTCGTCGAGCAGAAGGCGACCGGGGGCGGTCACGAGACGGAGCTTCACTACGCCATCGACCGAATGGACGGCTACGCCAAGGTCGCTGGCCGGTGGACGGACGGCTCCAACTGCGGCGGTGGACACACGATTTCGAACCGCATCACGCGCAACGCCCAGGCTGACAGCTGGTCTGTGTTCTGCAGCTTGGACAACCGACGGATGCGCTGGCACCCCGTCCCGAACCAGAACTACGTCTCGACGGTCGACCGGCCCGACCTCGGCATCGAGCAGGGGGACCGAGTCTCCATCGTGACCATCGGGCAGTTCTCCACGTGGGGGGAGATCGGCGTCGCCGCCGGCGGCGTGGCCAACATGATCAGCCTGGGTGGCGACGGCTGGCTCGCGGCGGGGCTCGGCCCATTCGACATCTTCGACGGCACATCCCAGCGCAACGAGCGGCCGGAGCGGCTGGTCGACCAGCAGATCGGGTTCCGCAGGCTCCCGCTCACGATCGAGGAGTTCGTCGAGAACGAAGGCGACTACGAATGGAACTGGGTCGACCAGGATGATCTATGCGCGCCCACGCGAGGGCGAGACCCGCGGGTGGGGATGGCGCAGATCCACAACTGGGGGCTCGGAGGCGAAGACAGCGGTCGCGTTCTGTTGGGCTACAGCCCCGCGGTCACACACCCCGGCCGGACCAACGAATATCACGTGGTCGAGGTCGACCCGGCCGGCACGCCTCTTCACGATCCGGTTCTTCTCCAGCGCGGAGGATGGGGAGTCGACAGCCTCGGCACCTACATGCCTGGCTCCGGCTGCGTCGTGTTCCCGCACACGTGGATCGACGACACAGAGGAGCACCCGGTCTCCTACCCGCAGCATCAACACGCCCTCACCGATCGCTCTCAGTACCTGAAGCTCACCGCGCTTTGCCCCAGCGGGAGCGAGCCCCGGAGGAGCCCCGGGGAGTGCCGTACGCAGCTGTCGGAGCTCCACGAGTCCGCGCCGTCCATCTCGACCGACCACGTCGCCGAGTGCCCCAGCCCGACGGGGATGTGAGTCAGCGCGGCGGACGGACGCGGATCGCCGGCTCAGGGTGAGACGACGTCGGTGAGGCCCACGTCGATGTGGAAGCGCGCGGCGGCCTTCTTGGTATAGGCCGAGCGCAGGCCCCGTTTGGCGGCCTTGTGCACCGGCGGGTCCGCGTAGTGACCGAGGCAGGCGCGATAGTCCTCACGCGCGCCGTCTCGGCGTCCGAGCACGTCCCGCGCGCGACCCCGCCACAGATGGAACGCGGCCACCCGCTCCGCGTCGGGGTGGCCCAACGCGATGGACTGGTCGAAGTGAGCCTCGGCGCCGCCCGCGTCACCGCCGTTCAACGCGAGCAAGCCGGCGAGGAACCAGTACAGCGTCTGCGTGGGGGCGAGCTCACACGCGGCGCCCATCGCTGAGCGCGCGTCGTTGATGGCGTGCTCGTCGGTGTAGCTGATGTACGCGGTGCGGAAGTGCTCGAAGGCGCGGCGGTCGGGCGCGCTCTCGGGGCCACCGACGGGGAGCGCGCCGTATTCGGGCGCGTGGTCCTCGGTGACGAGGGAGAAGGGCTCGAAGACCCCGTGGCTCGTCGGCGCTTCGCCCGTGCCGACCCAAACCATCCCGTCTTCAGGCCGGAAGACCACCGAGCCCACTGTCATGACCATCGCGATCGAGTCCCGGACGCGGCAGTCGGTGGAGCCAACGTCGCCGAGGATGTTCGCCATCCCGAGCGGGTCGAGCGAGCCGGCGTTCTCCTCGAGCAGCGCCTCCGTGCGGCGGTGCCGTCCCTCGTTGTGACGCCAGTAGGAGCCATAGAGGTTGATCTCGGTCTCGCCGAGCTCGCGGTCGAGGTAAATGTTGGCGTAGCCCAGCGTGCCGCTCTGCTGCCGGGTGCGATGCGCGACGCGGCGCTCGGGGTTCTCCTCGAACAAGAGCGTCTCGCGGCGCTTCCCGTCGGTCATGACATACGTCCAGCAGCCGATCGGACGGTGCGCTTCGAGGATCTCCTGCGCCTCGTCGAGGTTCGTGGCGTGCCGCATGACGAGGTCGCCGGCGATGCCGATGGGCAAGCCGCCGAGGCGGGTGCGGTCGGTGAACATGTGCTGGTGCACGGTGAGCGTCAGGCCGGCCGCGTTCATCGCCGTCACGCCGCCGAGGCCGATCCCCGCCGCCGCCATCGAGACATACCGCTGGCCGTCGTCCGGCTCGTGGAAGATGAGCGCCTTGTTGCCCGCCCAGCACCCGACGCCGTGGTAGTCGAAGTTCCGGGCGTGCAGCATCGCGCCGTCCGTCGTCGCGTCGCCCCAAGCGATGGCCGAGGTGCAGCCCATCTCGAGACCGAGCGCGAGGCGATGCGCGACCGCCGGGCCGTGCCCACGCAGCTTCATCATGCGCGCGGCCACCCACATCAGCGAGTCCGGCATGGTGCAGCCGTCCAGCATGCTCTGGCGGTCGAGGCCCGCACCGTCGGCGATGCCCTCGACGGTCGCCCGGACGTGCTCCGGGATCTGCTTGGCGACGCGGCGGCCCACGGTCTGCTGAAGCAAGGGCCAGGTCAGGCGCCCAGCGGGTCCCAGCGCGCCGGGACCCACCAGCTTCTCGACGACCGTGCGGAAGTACGGGACCGGGCCATCAGCGACCTCGGCGCTCAACAAGGCGCCGTGCTGGCGGCCCATCTCGTAGTCGCTGCCGGCCACCTTGAGCACCGACACATCGCCCACGCGCTTGAGCCAGCCGCGCCCGCTCCTGGCCACCACCGGCGTCGCCTGCCGTCCCGAATCCCCCGCACTCACCATCGCCTGCATCACAGTCTCCCCAACACGTCGTCGAGCGACGCCCCCGAGCGAAGCGCCGCCCCCGCGAGAATCCGCGGAGTGGCCCACTCGTGGTACGCCGCCACCAAGGTCTGGACCTGCTCGGCTTCTTGCCGCCGAATCAGGTCGATCATCAATTTGAGCCCCGCGAGATGGGGTGGGCCGACCGGCCGCGCCGAGGCAAAGACCTCCGGCATCGTCCTGGCCACCTCTTGGTTCCACCAGATGAGCATCTGAAAGATGCGGTTCTGCGTGGCGCGGGCGAACAACACCGCCATCTCGTCGATGAGCGTCCGGTAACGAGACGCGTCCGTGAGAGCCGCCTCCATCGTCACCAAGTGCGCGTCGAACGCCGCCAGATCGGCGTCCGTTCGGCGCGTCGCGACCAATACGGTCATCTGCGTGTCCAGCGTGCTCCGCACCTCGAGGAAGTCCCGGAGCACCTCGAGGTCGGTGTCGCCCGGCGTGGGGTGGAGCATGGCCTCGAGGACCTCTGGGCTCAGCGACGCCATGGGGTCGAGCACCTCGGTGCCGCGACGCCTGATCGGACGCACCAGGCGGTGCACCTCGAGCAGCTTGATGGCCTCCCGCACCACCGACCGGTTCACGCCGTGCGTCTCGGCCAGCTCTGCCTCCCGCGGCAGCAGCGAACCCACCTCGAGCTCTCCCTGCACGATTCCGCGGAGCAACACGTCGGCGACGCGGTCGGCTTTTCGGTCGGTTCGCACCCCCAGAAGATAGATCGGGTTTATTTTCTGTCAACGGTTCTAATTCAGAAAAACGGACTCGGGATTTCTCACATCGCTTCAGAGGTGCTTCAGACCCTCCCCGTCGGAGCCCATGTAGCGAGGACGCGCACCCGAGAGATGGAGGCCCCGATGACGACCCCGATTCTGAGCAAGCTGATCGCCGCTGGACTGTCCGCCGCCCTGGGCGGAGCGGGGCTCTTCACGGTCGCCCCCGAGGCTCCGGTGTCGCCACCCTCCGCGCCGACGATGACTTCGGTCGCGTTCGCCACCCCCTCCGAGGCGACCGACCCCGAGGCGACCGACCCCGGGATGGCGAGCCTGCTGTCTCGCGTCGACCCCTCCGTTCTCTCGGACCCCGAAGTCGCCGCCGCGCTCCGTGACCCTCGGGTCGTGTCCGTTCTCTCCGACGCCGAGGTCCAGCGCGCGCTGGAGGACGTCGACCCTGCGGTGCTCACCCGGCCCGCCGTCCTGGAGGCCATCGCGCTTCGCCAGGTGACTCCGGAGGCGCTCGCGGACCCCGTCGTCCAGGCCAACCTGCCGGCGATCCTGTCGGCCCTGCCCACCTTGCGCGCCGCCTATGAGCGAGCGGACAGCACCCCCGGAGCGCTCGCGGAGACCGACACCCCCGAGCTCGTCGTGCTTCCCGAAGCCGCTGCGGCCCCCATCCCCACAGAGCTGCCCGTCGAGGCACTGCCGGTGTTGATCGCAGCCGGCGCGGAGCTGGCCGACGCGCCCGAGCTCGAGGCCCTCCCCCCGACGGTGGTGCCGAGCCTCGTGGCGACCGCGGCCGAGCTCGCGCCCGCGCTCGAAGGCGGCGAGGTCGACGCCGAGGCCGTGGTGACGGCGGCGCTCCCCGCGGTACTGGACATCGCGAACGCGCTGCTCGCCGCGGAGCGCTCCCCCCGTGAGGCGGCCCAGGAGCGTCGCGAGGCCCGGACGCAAAGCCGTGAGGCACGCGTTCCCCCGCGCTCGGACCGCGCCAGCGACGTGCTGTCCGAGCTGCTCGGCCTGGGTCTTCGGGTCGCCGTGAACCCCGGGCGCTGAATCCTCCTCCTCCCCCCGCGGGGGGCAGCCGGCGACCCTCCTCCATCCCGTCGGCTGCCCTCCGCACTCTTTTTCGAGGCGCCCCTCTGTTTGCGCGCGAAACTTGCCGGCCGCGCCTCGGGATCCGCATGGTGCGATGTGCTCCGCGCCCGCAACGTCGCCTTCCTCGCCACCGCGTTGATCTCCGTGGCCGCCTGGCCGGTCGGAGCCGACATGGGCGACGCTCCCACCACCGACGCCGCCACGGTTCATTCCCGCGGGTGGGTGTATCGAGGGCGCCTCGACGGCGGCGTGGCCTTGACCGACTCGCCGCTCATCCATCAGGTCGAGTCCTTCGTGGAGGCCGGACGCCACTACGGCACGCCCGGGCTCGTGGGGCTGTTGCACCGGGTCAGCAACACGGTCGCCCAAGCCCACGGCGACGCGCGCCTCAATGTCGGCGAGCTGAGCCAGGCGGGAGGCGGCGACGTCGTCGGGCATCGCTCCCACGAGAGCGGGCGGGACGTGGACATCGGCTTCTACCTGCAAGACGACGACGGCGCGTCGGTCGAGCCGAGCCGCTTCGTGCGCATCCATGGCGCCGGGCGCGGCTGGCTGGGTGAGGGACGCCGCGTGACATTCGACACCGAGCGCAACTGGGCGCTGGTGGAGGCGCTGATCACCGACGCCGAGACCCCCGTCCAGCTGATCTTCGTCGCGGCGCCGCTGCGACGCCGGCTGATCCGGCACGCACGCGCCCGCCGCCTGCCCACCGCGCTCATCGAGCGCGCCGAGTGGGTGCTCCTGCCGCCCGAGGGCGTGGCCGCGCACGACGACCACTTCCATGTTCGCGTGTACTGCCCCGCCGGCGACGACACCTGTGAAGACCGTCGGCCGTTCTGGCAGTGGGTGCCAGCGCGGTTCGTGCCGAGTGACGCCGAGCGCTCACCCCGCTACTGGCCTCACTCGACGGCGCCGTGACTACTTCTCGAGGACCGCGCGCAGCTTCTTGAGCGCGATCGCTTCCAGCTGACGCACCCGCTCGCGGCTGAGGTGAAGCTCCTCGCCGATCTCCCGGAGAGTGAGCCCGTCGGCCGACCCGCCCAGGCCGAAACGCCGGCGCAGGATGAGCTGCTCGCGTGCGTCTAGACAAGACAGCAGCTTGGTCGCCGTACCCTCCCGCTCGCGTGCGATGACTACATCGTCGGCGCTCGTGGCCTCCGCGTCGGAGAGCACGTCGTTGAGAGACCGGTCGCCGTCGTCGCTCACCGGCGAGTGCAGCGAGATCGAGCGCGTGGTCGCTTCGAGGGAGCGCCGGACCTGCTCTGGCGTGAGCCCGGACTCTTCGGCCAGCTCCGCCTCGCTGGGCTTGCGGCCGAACCTCTGCGTCAGCTCGCGCTCGACCCGGCGCAGGCGCTTGCGGCGCTCGGTCATCCCGAACGGGACCCGCACCGTCTCGGCGTGTCGGGTGACTTCGCGCGCGATGGACTGGCGGATCCACCAGGTCGCGTACGTCGAGAACCGCGTGCCCACCCGGTGGTCGAACTTGTCGACCGCGCGCATCAGGCCGAGGTTCCCCTCCTGGACGAGATCGGGGAAGGCCACGCCAGAGCCGCGGTAGGCCTTGGCCAGCATGACGACGAGGCGGAGGTTCGCCTCCGCCAGGTGGTTGCGTGCGCGGTCGAGCCGACGGCGGGCTTTCGCGAGCTCCGGGCGCACTCGGATGAGGACCGGTCGACGACGCCCGAGCTTCTCCTCGAGCCGACGGATCTCGCCCGCCTCCTCGGACAACCGCGCCAACTCGAACGCGTCGAGGTCGCGCTGGAACCGCTCGATGAGCTCCTGGATGCGCTCCCGGTTGAGCTCCAGCTCACGCAGCTTCGCGCCGCGGTCCGACCAGAGCCTCTCCCGCTGCACGCGGCGCTCGGCCGCCGTGCCCGAGCGACTGCGGCTCAACCGATCGATGCGGGTCTCCAGGTTGGACACCTTTCGCAGCCGACGCCCCAGCGCCTTGCGCTCCTCGTAGCGGCCCAGGCACGCCAGCGTGAGCACGTCCATCTCTTCGGCCGCGAACCGCGTGTCCCAGTCGTTGAGTTCCGGCAGCGCGAGGCCCGCGTTGAGGAACACATCCAGGCATGCGCGCTCCGCCGCCTCGATCGCGGACGACGCGCTGACCTCCCCCGCCCGTGTGAGCGGAGGCGTGAGGCCACCGAGTCCAGCGAGATACAGGTCAAAGGAGTCGCGGATACCGCGACTGGTGCGAGCGCGGGGGCGCGCTGCGGTGGCAGTCGTCTTCTTCATCGTTGGTGTCTCGTGCGGCGGCCTGACCGGCCGGCGAGGGGAGGGCCCGAGCCAGTGTTCATCGGGGCGATGAAACCTGACTCGGTTGGCGCTCTCTCCCCCAAGGGAGCGTCGTGCAGACCGCTACCGTCGCGCGTTGGGGCCAAGCATGAGGCACCCCGGTCGGGGTGCAAGTGGAGTCGCGTTCGCTCCCAGGTTGGGGATGAGGGCAGGAGCCCCGGAGGAGCCTCCGGGACCCTTCCTTCCTGGGGTCGTGCCCCCCGCGTGTCGAGCCCCCTTCGCGCCTCCGATGGCTATCCCACCACCCGGTTGCGACCGCTGTCTTTGGCGCGGTAGAGAGCCTCGTCGGCCGTCGAGAGCGCATCCTCGAAGCGCGTTCCGGAAGACCACAGCGAGAGACCGATCGACATTGTCACCGCGACCTCCGCTCCTGCACCGAGCGAGATCGGCGCCCGGGCGAGACGGGACCTCAGCCGCTCCGCCGTGACCCGCATGCCCTGCCAGCTCACCTCGGGCAGGAGAACGACCACCTCCTCGCCGCCGACGCGAAAGGCCTGGTCGTCGCCGCGCAGCTCGCTCCGGAGAAGGCGCGCCACCTGCCGGAGCACGGTGTCTCCCGCGCTGTGGCCGTAGCGGTCGTTGACCCTCTTGAAGTGGTCGAGATCGATGACCAAGACACCCGTGTCGTGGTCCGGTTCGACCGCGCTGACCAGCTCGGTGAGCGCCCGCCGATTGCCGAGACCGGTGAGCGGATCGGTGCGCGCCTGCGTACGCTCGTCCGTGAGCGCCGCCTCGAGCTCCTCGGCGCGCGCCTGGCTGGCCTTGGCGACGTCGAGCGCTTCCCGGACCGCGCTCTCGCGCGTGGTGGCCGCGTCCACGAGCGACGTCGCATGCATGACCAGGAGCTGGCGGAGCTCTTCCAAATCGTGGACCTCATCGGTGGTCACCAGTCGGCGCCGGATCTCGTCGAGCCGGTTGCGATGGTCGAGCTCCCCGTCTCCGAGCCTCGCGAGCGCTTCGATCAGCTCGCTCACGCACTCGCGCATGAGGGCGGCCGCCGCGCGCCCCTCCGTCGCCGCTCCGACCACCCGCTCCAGGCTGGCGAGCAGCGCGCGCACCGCGGTCTTGTGGGGTGGGCCGTGCGCGATCGACGCCAAGTCGTGCGCCGCTCCGTGCTGCCCGAACACCCGCGCCAGCGACTCGACTCCCGCCACGACCCGCCCGAACCACGAAGCCTGCTCCTCCTGGCCCGGCGAGTGCGCGCGCACTTCCCGGAGCTGCCGCCCGAGCGACTCGAACTCCGAGTGCCGTCGGGCGCTCTCCGCCACCTGCTCGAGCGCGGCGAGGCCCTCGGCGTCCGGCGGCCCGGCCCTCCGGACGAGCCGCACCGCCTGCACCAGCGCGTCCCGCATGGCCGGGTCCGGAGCGGGTGCGTGCGCCTGGCGTGCGCCCGGCAGTCCCCGCGGTCGCTCGTGCCCTGTCCCCGAGAGGCGCCGCGCGCCTGGCACCAGGTCCGGCAAGCTCGGGTCCTCTTCTCGTCGGCCGCGACCCGCGCCAGGACGGCGGGGACGGCTGGGGGCGAGATCCGGGAGGTCTTCTTCGTTCTTGCGCTTGCCGCGCCAACTGCGTCGGATGCTCATGGTGCCGTTTCCTCTGGGCTGGGCTCAGGAGGTCCGTCCGTGCTCGAAGCTCCCTCCGCGTCCGCTTGCTCGGCCGTCTCCGCCTCGGCCGTCTCCGCCTCGGCCGTCTCTGCCTCGGCCGTCTCCGCCTCGGCCTCCTCGTTCCGTACGGGCGAGCCGGTCGCGTCGACCAGGACAAACTCGACCCGGCGATTCTGCGCGCGCCCTGCACCTTCGGTGTTGGCCGCCACCGGTCGAGTGTCCGCGTACCCCGCGATGCTCATCGCGTCCGCCGCCGTGCCGCTCCGCTCGAGGTGCCGTAGGACCGCCGTCGCCCGCGCGGCGGACAGCTCCCAGTTGGACGGGAAGCGACCCGTCGCGATCGGTCGGTCGTCGGTGTGCCCTTCGATGCGAATCTGACGTGCGAACTCCATGGCGATAGACGCGATGCGCTCGAGGATCGGAAGCCCATCGGCCACGAGCGTCGCCGATCCGCTCCCGAAGAGCACCGCCTCGCGGATCCGCATGACGATGCCGCGCTCCGTGTCCGACACCTCGACGGACTCGCCGAGCCCCTCGGAGTTCAGGCGCGTCCGGATTCGCTCGACCGTGGTTGCCTGCTGGAGGATCGACGGGTTCGACGGAGAGCCCCCTGGCGCCACGGAGATCGGACTGTTGGAGCGCGCCATGAACTCACCCGGGCTCTCGTGCTGCACGCCAAACGCGTCCCGAACCGAGCCCATCATCGTGCGGAACTCGACGACGTCCATGTTGGCGAAACTCAGGAGCAGCACGAAGAACGTGAGCAGCAGCGTCGCCATGTCGCTGAAGGTCGACATCCACGCTGGGGCGCCTTCCTCGCATTCGCACTCCGCTTCCTCGTCCATGTCTGCTCCCCGGCGCTACGCACGGCTAGATGTCCTCGGCGGAAGTCGCGGCGGCGAGGCGCGTCGCGACTTCCGCCTCAGCCATCTAGGCCGCCTTCTTCTCTTCGGATTCACGCTCGGCCGGCGCCAGACGCGCCTCCAGCTTCTCCTGGATGATGGTGGCGTTTTGGCCGCGCACGATGGACTGAATGCCCTCGATGATGACCACCATTCGAGCTGCTTCTTCCTTGGAGCGCAGGCCGAGCTTGTCGGCGATCGGCCCCGTCACGAGGAATGCGACGACCGCGCCGTACATCGTCGTGAGGAGCGCGACCGCCATGGCCGGGCCGATGGAGGCAGGGTCGTCGAGCGACTGGAGCATCTGCACCAGGCCGATCAGCGTCCCGATCATCCCCATTGAGGGGGCCGTCGCGCTCATGAACTTGAAGAGGTTCTTCCCGCGGCTGTGCCGGTCCTTCATGCTGACCAGCTCGGCCTGCAGGGTGTGCACGATCTCCTCTTCGGGCATTCCGTCGACCGCCATGCGGATGCCCTTGGCCAGGAAGACGTCTTCGACCTCCTCCTTCTCCAGCGCCAAAACCCCCTCGCGCCGGGCGATGGCGCTCAACTCGACGATGCGCTTGATCGTGTCGGAGGTGCTGACGGTCTTGCCGCCCTTGAACGCATTCATCGCGACCTTCACGGCGCCCAACACGTGTTGGAGACGCTCCATGATGAGGGTCGCCGCGATGGTCCCGCCGATGACGATCAGAAGGCTCGGGATGTCGATGAACGCCCCGAGCGATCCACCGATCAAGATGGACCCGATGATGAGGCCAAAGCCGAGCACGATGCCGATGAGGGTCGCGATGTCCAAGGGGAGAGTCCTTCCTCCATCGCTTCATCGGACGAGGGCCCTGTCCTCTTGAGGACAATCGACGTGTTCTAACTGGCCGTTGAAGAACCGACGTCGATGGATCGGGCCCGCGACGTGCCGTGCGCGTCGTATAAGGACGACGTGCATCCTTGAGGATGTTGGAGGAGCGGTAGGCGGCGGGGGCGGTGCGTCCCGGGTTTGAGGTGCGGCACAACGGTTCTTCAGCGGACAGCTAAACGGCCTTCGCCATCGTGGACGGCCTCGCTGCGCTCGGCGGAAGCGTCGAGGTCCTTCGAGGCGTCTCGGTGTCGAGCAGACGCGCCGCCACTTCGGCGCTCTCCGAGTCCAGCTGGACACCAAACGACTGCCCAGAGACGGCCACGTGCCGCACCACGCCGTGGATGGAGGGTCGATCTGGAAAGCCCACGAGTCGAATGGTCAGGCGATCGCCCTCGGTGGCGACGAGGTCGCCCGTCAACTGCACGCCCTTGAGCGAGATGTCGCTCACGCGCGCAGGGACCGGGGCATCGCACGAGCTGACGCGCGCGGCGTGGCAGACCTCGACGCGCTCCTCGCTTCGCAGGTAGCCGACGAGCGGCGCCTCTCCCGGTCCCACCGGCGGGGCCTGGGACGCGCGAATCGAGACCGGCCGGGACTGGTGTCTCAACGCGCGCAGCGCCGCGACATCGGCCATCAAGAGCGTCTCCACGAACGAGCGAAGACTGCGGCTCGCGGCGTGATTGGGCTGGCTGAGGAGCATCGGGCGGCGGCGGCTCACGGACTCGTGAATCTGCCGGCTCATCGGCAGGGCCGCGGACACGGGGAGCGGGAGGTCGAGGAAGTCGCGGCACATGCGCGAAAGCGCCGTCAGCACCGGGCGCTGCGCCGGCGACTCGAGCATGTTGCCCAGGAGATGGCCCCCGAAGCCACGGAGAACTTGGTCGAAGGCCACGTCGAGCTCGGCCCCCTCGACACGAAGGCGGGATCGCAGCTCGCTCACGCGGTCGGTCTCGCTGTGGCGCTGCGCCGCCCGAAACGCCTCGCGCTGGGCGTGGTTCTCGATGCGCGCGCGCAGCTGACGGTGAACCGAGGCCTTGGCGAAGCAGTACGCGTTCTGCATCGAGGCGAGCTGGGGCGACGTCACGACGAGGCGATGGTCGCCGAGCGCGAAGAAGTCGAGCACGTTGAAGCTCACCCCCGCGCCGACATCGACCACGAGGACGTCGCAGTCGACCTTGCGCAAGTGGCGGAGCAGCTTGAGCTTCTGGGAGTGCGCGAGGTTCGCGGCCCCCGGGATCGCCCCTACGCCCGGAATCAGAAACAGCCGCGCGACGCCGGTGGGGGTGGCGACCTCCTCGAGGGTATCGACAGAGCGATCCAGGAACGACTGCACCGTTGAGCCCGGGCGATCGATGCCCAGCAAGGTGTGCTGGTTGGCCGCGCCGAGATCCATGTCCACGAGCACGGTCCGCATGCCAGCTTGGGAAGACGCGACCGCGACGTTGGTCGCCACCACGCTCTTGCCTACGCCACCCTTGCCACCGCCCACCGCGATGATCACCGGACCGTCACTCGTCATCTCAAACTCCCATCGGCGGAGGTGGCACCGACGGGATGCCCGGCGGGATCGAGGTACGCACGTCGTCCTTCGGCGGCGGCGCCAACGACATCGGCGCGGGGCGGAGCGATCGGCGCTGCGGAGGCACTGACAAGGTCGGCACGGGCGCCGTCGAGGGGCGCGTGGCCCACGCGATGAGGATGACCACCGGGCCGATGACCGCGCTGAAGAGCGCCCCCATCTTGGCCGAGCCGACGAGGACCGGGTCGGTAAACGCCACCCCCGCGACGAAGAGCGCGACGGTGAGGCCGAGGCCCGCGATGGCACCGGAGAGCAGCAGGCTGCGCGCGTCCATTCCCTCGGGCAACGAGAAGCCCGCGAGGTGGCCGCCCATCGAGAAGCAGAAGATGCCCAGCGTCTTGCCCACGAGCAGCGCGACGAGCACCGCCCAGCTCGCGTCGCCGACGGAGTTGAAGACCACGCCCGCGTTGGCGAGACCGAACGCGAACAAGCCGAAGTCCACGGGGCCCTTGAAGAAGTGCTCGAACTTGTTGAGCGTGTCTTTCAGGTGGCCGTCGTCACCGAGCTCGGCGAAGAGCCCCTGGTCGTGGTCAGCGGCCGGCATGAACGGGACGATGGGGACGAGGGCGAGCGCCGGGTGCACGTGCGCGAGGAACAAGCCTGCCCAGCTGAGCGCGCCGGGGATGAGGAGATAGGCCCAGAAGCTCTTCACCTTCTTGCGCCGCAGGGCGTAGGCCAACACCAGCGCCACCCCGACCAGGGCGAGCCACGCCGGCTCGATCGGGTGGTTGGGGTCCGGGTAGAAGACGCCGATGATGACGAGCCCGATCGCGTCGTCAGCCACGGCCAGGAGCAACAGGAAGCTCACTGCGGGGTGCTGCGGCCCGAACGCGATCCGCGCGACGAGCCAGGCCAGCGCGATGTCGGTCGCGGTCGGGATGCCCCAGCCGCCGACGAGGTCGGAGCGACCGACGAAGTGCACGTACGCGAGGTAGACGAGCACGGGCCCGGCGACGCCGCCGATCGTGCCGAGAAGCGGGTTGATGGCTTTGCGCGGTGGATCGAGCGCGCCTCCCGGCAGCACCGCCTCGGTGATCTCCTTGGCCGCGATGCCGAAGAAGAAGACCATGAACAGGTCGTTGACCAAGAAGTGAGGTGACAGCGCATGAATGCCAAACGGCTCCATGTGAATGACCGCTTCGTAGCCCTCGTGGTCGAGGTTGGCCCAGAGCAACGCCCCGAGAACACCCATCAACAGCGGCGCCGAGAGATCCTGAGCCTTGGCGATGACCTTCTTCACACATCCTCCTTCGCGCGCCGAGACGACGCGCGGTGACGAGAGAGGACTCGGACGAAGTGACGTGATCTTTAGGGAGCGGATCGTTCTGAGACACCCGGATGACCCGACGCCCCCTCCACAAATGAATGCCCCTCCCCCGGGGAGTTCCGAGGGAGGGGCGCGCAAGCGGGGGTTGGATTCGAGGGGGAAAGAACGACCGGTCAGCAGGGGCTTGAAGGGCGTGCTACAGAGACAAACCGACGCGACGGAGCTTCTTGAGGATCGGCTTCTCGGTGTCGTAGATGCGCTTGATCCCATCGCCGAGCGCCGCTTCCACGGCGCGCAGATCCCGCACCATGCGCGCGAATCCCTGGGGCTCGACCGAGGCCGCCTGGTCGCTGCCGAACATCGCGCGATCGAGCGTGATGTGCCGCTCCACAACGCAGGCGCCGAGCGCGACCGCCGCAACCGTGGTGGCCAGCCCGAGTTCGTGCCCGGAGTAGCCGATGGGCACGCCGTACCGCTCCTTCAACATCGGGATGCAGCGCAGGTTGAGTTCTTCGTTCTGAGATGGATAGGTGCTCGTGCAGTGCAAGATCACGAGGTCATCGGTCCCGAGCACCTCCACCGCGGCGTCGATCTCGGCGATCGTGCTCATTCCGGTGCTGAGGATGATCGGCTTGCCCGTCGCCCGCTTGGCGCGGAGCAGCGCATGATCGGTCAGCGACGCGGAGGCGACCTTGTAGGCGGGCGGGTCGAACGGCTCGATGTCCGCCACGGCCGCCTCGTCCCAACACGAGGCGAACCACTGAATCCCGAGCTCGGCGCACTGACGCCCGATGGCATGGTACGCGTCGGGCCCGAGCTCGAGGTGTCGCTTGAGGTCGCCGTTCGTGGTGCCGAAGGGCGTCTCTCGAGGGCGCGCCAGTTCCTCTTCGGTGTAGACCGCCGAGAGCGTGCGCTTCTGGAACTTCACCGCGTCGGCGCCGCCGGTGGCCGAGGCTTCGATGAGATCACAGAGGACCTGAGGCTCCCCGTTGTGGTTGATTCCGATCTCGCTGATGACGTAGCAGGGCTCGCCGGGACCGACGGCGCGGCCCCCGATGTTCACGCTGTCGATGCTCATTTCTCTTCTCCAAACAAGGTGCGCTCGACCACGTCGCAGTAGGCGTGGAGGAGAGCGGTGTGAATCTCCTGAACTCGGGCCGTGTCGCCCGAGGGCACACGGATGAGATGATCGGCGGCCTCGAGGGAGGGGTCGCCGCCGCGCCCGGTGAGCACGACCGTGGCGAGGCCCTTCTCCCGCCCGACGTCGAGGGCCGCGAGCACGTTCTTGCTCGTCCCGCTGGTCGTGATGCCAACGAGCACATCGTCCGGCTGGCCGAGCCCCTCCACCTGGCGCGCGAACACCTGGTCGAAGCCGTAGTCGTTGCCGATGCACGTCACGATGGCCGCGTCGGCGGTCAGTGCGACGGCGGGCAACGAGCGGCGCTCCCGACCCATCCGCCCCACCAGCTCGCCGGCCAAGTGAGCGGCGTCGGCGGCGGAGCCCCCGTTGCCACAGACGAGCACCTTGCCCCCGCGACGCAGGCGGCGCGCGGTCTCGAGACCGGCCAGCGCCACGAGTTCGGGCAGTACCTTTGCGGCCTCTTCGGCGATCCGCGCGAGCTCCATCAGGTGGGAGCGCCCTCGAACCACCGCGTCGAACGGACGGCTCCGCCAGCGCTGCTCGATGGCCTCCCACTCGTTGGCTTGTGTCAGTTCACTCCACATCGTCGCTCCTCTCGAAACTCGACCATTCACGCCACCCGGCGCACCGCGCGTGCCGCCCGCGCGTCGAGGATCCGGTCCGCGACCTCGCGTACCGCCCCGTCACCACCCACGGCGTTCGTCACCCACACCGCGGCGGCGCGCGCGGGTTCGGTCGCGTCGGCGACCGCGATCGGCACGCCGACCTCATCCATCGCGCCCAGGTCGTTCACGTCGTTGCCCACAAACGCGACCCGCGCTGGGTCGAGGCCGCGGTCCCGGATCATGTGGGAGACGAGCGCGCGTTTGTCGCGCACCCCCTGCTCACACGGGATGCCGAGCTTCCTGCAGCGCGCGGACACCACGGGGTTCTCTTCGGTGGACACGACCACCACCGAGACGCCCGCCTCACGGAGCCGGGCGATCCCCCAGCCGTCTCCCCGGTGGCACGTCACCGACTCGATGCCGAATTGGTCGACCATCACGCGGTTGGGCGTGAGCACCCCATCGAAGTCCAGGCAGACCAGCGAGAGGCCCGCCAGGCGCGTCCGCGGGAGCTCGGCCGGCGCGCGATGGGCGAGGAGCGCTTCGAGGCGCGGTAAGTCGTCCGGCTCATCGACCTGGAACGAGTCGTCCATGCGCATCGTGTGCACCGCGATGCGACCACCGAGCCGGCTCCCCGTGTCGCGGAGCAAGGAGGGCGAGAAGACGTAGATCGAGCCGTTCTCGACCACATCGGTCGGCGCGTCCTGGCGACGAGGGCGCGCGGTGGGCTCGTAGTTGAGTGCCGTCGGGCCCCGCAGCGGGTCGACCCGCCACACGAAGCCGTGGGTGGGGCAGGCGCTGAAGAGCGAATCGGCGCCGGTCGCGATGAAGGTCTCGACCGCCCTCTGGATGTCGTCGGGCTGCCGGAAAGGCGATGTGCACTGCAGGAACACGACCGCGTCGGGGACGTAGCCCTCCTCCTCCTCGAGCACGGTGAGGGTGTGGATCAAGGCCGACTCACTGCTCGCGGTGGCTCCAGCGAGATGCTCGGGACGCTCGACCACTTCTGCGCCCCACGCTCGCGACACATCGGCGATCTCCGTGTCGTCCGTGGAGACGACCAGCCGGGTGATCGCCGGGGTCCGCCGCGCCTGCGCGAGGGTCCAGGCGATCAGCGGGCGTCCCCCGAGCGGCCGCACGTTCTTTCGTACGATCCCGGTCGAGCCGCCGCGCGCCGGCACGATGGCGAGCACCTCCATCAGGACGCCGCCAGCCGCAGGTTGGGCCGGGCGGACGACGGCGTCTCCAGCGGAGCCATCGCGGACGGGGCGAGCGTCTTGTGCACCAAGGCCAGCGTCTTTTCGCGCGCCACGCGAAGCAGCTCCGAACGGCGAAGGAACGCGCTGTGACGCCACTCTTCGCGCTCGCGGCTGAGTCGCTGCACCTTCTCGGTGAGCGCCTGGGCGGTGAACGCGGTCTCCAGCTCGCAGAGATCGATGTGGAAGTCGCGAGAGACGCCGAGCTCGTCCTGCATCCACCCGTTCGAAGCGGTGCTCGACATGCTCACGACCGGCGTGCCGACCGCGAACGGGATGACCACCGAGTGCAGCCGCTGGCCGATCACGACGTCGAGCTGCCGGTACACCGCCGCGAGCACCGACGGAAGCTCCAGCGACGCGCTCGTGTAGAGCGAAGGGATGTGCTCGTGGAGCAGGATGACCGACCCCTCGGGCAAGCTCGCCTTGAGCAGCTGACCGACCTCGATATCCGTCTGCGTGAGCAGGTGCGGCGTGAACACGATCTGCCGCCCTTCTGCGACCAGCGCGCGCAGCGACTCGAGCAAGTTCGCGATGAAGTACTCGAAGCGCGGGCCGAAGGGCTCTCCGAAGCGCTCCTGCGCCTTGTCGAGGCGAAGGCACAAGCCGACCGGACGGCTGTCCCGCCGAAGTTCCGGGAGATGGGCGCGGGAAGGCTGCAGGTGAAGCGCGCAGTCCGGTACGATGTCGATCTCGTCCCGCACGCCGAACTCCTTCTGGAGCATCGCGACCGAGCCGTGCTCTCGGACGGAGAAGTGGGCCGCACGCCGGATCGTCTCGCGAACGTGGCTCGCGGTGTGGGCCGGGAAGTGCGAGTCGGCGTAGGCGCGGTAGTTGTAGCCCGTCGCGTAGACCGCAAACGGCGTCGTGAGCGAGCGGATCAACGGCTCGGGTATGTCGAAGCCCCAGCCGGACGCCGTCTGGTCGTGGTCGCGGTGATAAATGAAGCCGCCGCCGCCGAGCACGATGAGGTCGTACTCCGCGTTGAGGGTCTCGATGGTGCTCTGCCGGAACGGGAAGTCGTAGATGAAGCTCTGGTCGAGCGCGACCTCGACCTCGGCCGCCTCGGTGGCTTGGCCAAAGGCCTCGATGAAACCGGTGAAGATGGCCTGGTCACCGAGGTTGTTACCGAACCCGTTGAGGACAAGAACGCGTTTGTGTGAGGTCATCGAACGTTTCCTTCAGGCAGCTCGTGCGCCGAGCTGGGCTTGGTAGAGAGCGGCGGCCCGCATGCACTGCGAAGCCAAAGCGGTGGAGTGGGGACCCTTGGCGGCCGCGTAGGCCACGGCGAGGGCGGCACGGGGAGCCCGCGCACGGCCGAAGAAAGCGAGCAGGTCACGGACGGTCTTGCTGATGTGCGCGTCGAAGCCGGGGCGGTGCAGAACACCGACGAGCGAGCCCAGCCGGTCCATGCTGGTGCCGCCCTCGAACACCTCGCGGCGCAGGCTCTCGAGATGCCGGTAGGTGTCGAGCCGCGTTGCGACCCACGCTCCGTCTTGCTCCGGGGCATCGAGGAGTTCTTCGGCGTACGGTCGGGACAGTGCGTCGCGCTCGCCTACCAGGAACAGCGTGCCGCCGTCGACGACGCGCTTCGGTGTGAGGCCCACGCGCCGGAAGAGCGCTTTGAGGGTGTTCGCCGTGAAGCTGTAGAGGTGCGCGTTCTGAAAGAAGTTGCCCTCGAGCGGCCCGTACGGCTGCGCGAGGTTGGGCACCTCGACGATCAGCTTGCCGCCAGGACGCAGCCAGCTCGCAAGGGTCTCGAGCGCGCCGCGAGGGTCGTGCAGGTGCTCGAGCACGTGGAACATCTGCACTTGGTCGAACGGCGCGTCGGGCGTGTACTCCTCGAGCAAGCCGACGAAGACATCCACTCCGCGCGCCGCCGCCTGGGCGGCCTCTTCCGGACCGGGCTCGACGCCGAAGACCGACACCTCGCGCCGCGCCATGTGAGAGAGGGTCTGCCCATCGCGGCATCCGACCTCGAGCACCCGCGCGCCCTTGTCGAGCTGGCCGAGGCGCAGAGCGAGGCTCGCCTGATCGCGGTAGCGGGCGGCGCGAAGCTCCATGTAGCCAGGGTCGTCCGGGCCGAGCGCGCGGCCGTCCCCCGTCGGGAGCTTCACCGTCCGGTACTGCGAGCGGTACGGACCCCGGTAGTAGGCGTCCATCGCTTCGGGGCTCGGGCGGGGGTCCACGCGCACCAGGCCGCAGGTGCGGCAGGCGACGTTGCGGACCCGCATTCCGAAGCGCGCGCGGGTGCCGACGACCAGCGGACTGGAGTCGGTGTCGCACACCGGGCAGGCCGCATGCTCATGATGGGCGGGGTCGGCCCAAGGCTCGTTCGGCGCGAGGGAGGGGAGGGGCGTCAATACTGGTGTTCGCTTCGACACGAGTGTTCGCTTCAGCACGTTCGGTGCCAGGGCCCGCTGGGGCGCGGGAGCCCACGCCGACGTCGCCGATCGCCAAGGCTCCGACGGCCCGGGCGTCGGTGCTCCGACACCCTCCCCGGCCTGGGTGTCGTGATCGCAGGCCGCGTCGGTTGGTGCGCGGATTGCTCAGAGAGACCGCATGACCACCGCCTCTCCCGCCCTCACGGTGCGCAACAGCGTCGCTGGCCCCCCGACCCTGCTCGCGGGCGACCACCCCCTCGAAGACCCGGTCGACCCCGAGGCGGGCGCGCAGGCATTCATAGCGCCAGAGCAGCTGGCCGAGCGTCACCATGTGGTCTTGTTCGGGGCGGGGCTGGGCTACCGCGCTCGGCGGCTCGTCGACCTCGGCGTCGACCCGATCGTGTTCGAGCCCTCGGTCGACGTGCTCGCGCTGGCGGGACGGCACGGCCCGGGCCTTCCCGAGGGCTGCACGGTGTTCGACGACGTACACGCGCTGCAGCAGCACCTCGCGCGGGAGACCGTCGACGGCCAGGAGACGGTGCTGCTCACCCCACCGCCGTACGCGCGCGCCTTCCCCGAGGCGCTCCACGCCGTGACGGCGGTCCTCTCTGAAGTGCAGGGCATCGCCAAACTCAAGCGCAACACGATCTCCGACCGCTCCTCGATGCTCGTGGAGCGCGTCATCGAGAACCTCCCCCGGCTCGAATCGGTGCCGCTGATGGAGACCCTGGGCCGGCCGCTCGAGGGCGTGCCTGCATTCCTCGTGGCCGCCGGACCTTCGCTCGACAAGAACCGGCACCTCCTCGAGGCCGCGAGCAAGCGCGGCGCCGTGTTCGCCGTCAACACCTCGGCGCCGGCCGTCGCCGCCGTCGACGTCCCGATCGATCTGCTCGTCGCGATCGAAGCGCTGGACGTCACCGAACCCATGCGCGCCGCCGCCGCCATCTCGCGGGCGGTGGCCGTGGACCTGACGGCGCACCCGAACAACTTCGACATCGGCGTCCCGCGTCGCACGACGTTCTTGCCGGTCTCGCCGCAGTTTCACGGCCTCGCGGAGGCGATCGGCCATGACAACCTCGCGTACGGCGGTTCGGTGGCGACGGCGGCCTTCGCGCTCGCGTACCGGCTCGGGGCCGACCCGATCGTGTTGCTCGGGCAGGACCTCGCCTACACCGACGGGCGCGGATACGCGTCAGGCACGTTGTTCGAGTCCACGACCGTGCGCCGGGACGGGCCCCACCTCATCATCGACCGCGCCAAGAAGTGGGACGAGATGACGGAAGCGGGCGGCCTTCGGGTCCCGAGCAAGCGCCGGCCTGCCGTCGACGTCCCCGCGTGGGGCGGCGAGGGAACCGTCTGGAGCACCCACGAGCTCGTCCTGTTCCGCCGCTGGTTCGAGGACGCCGCGCGCGCTTACCGGGGTCGGGTGGAGCTCGTCAATGCCACCGAGGGCGGCGCCTCAATCGAAGGGTTCTCGGAGGAGCGGCTCGAGTCTCTGCTCGCCCGGCTCCCGGAGCGCACACACCTGCTTCACGAGGCGATGGACGCCGGGACGACCCTCAGTTCGGAGCACGTCGCCCGCGTTCGTCGAGGGATCGCGACCCGCGCGGAGCGGCTGGTGAAGGCAGCGACACGGACCGCCAAGCGGGCCCGCGCGGGACACGACACGACACGGGACGCCGAGCAGGTTCGCGCCGCGGCGGAGCTGAGTCCGTTGTGCGACGCGCACGCGGCCGCCGAGCTGCTCCACATCATGGACGACGACCGCCTCGAGCAGAAAGCGCGCACCGTGCGGACCTTCGAAACGGTGGCGCGCTCCGCGCGGCGGGTGAGCTCCCTCGCCGGGTCACGGGCCCGGAAACCTCAGAAGAAGAAGCGCGCCCGGCGCCGATCTCGAGCGCGCTGAAATACCGCTGCCACCCACAGCGTAGGGACCTCTGATGAGCATTCTCGCAAGCTGGGCGGCCCTCGCGGTCGGAATCTTCTTCGCCTCGATGTTCCTCGACCGCATGAAGGTCGAGGGCGGCGCGGTGAGCTTCGTGGTGGTGAGCGGTCTCTACGGCCTGCTGCTCGGCGTCACGGGCTGGGCGATCCATCTCGCGCTCGGCGTGATGAGCTTCGGGCTCACCTGGGTGTTCGGCTTCCTCGGCCAGGTGTTGGTCGGCGCCGTGGTGCTCAAGCTCACCGATCTTCTGAGCGACCGCCTCGAGATCAAGGGGCTGGGCACCCCCGTAGTCGCCTCGTTGATCCTCACGGCGACGGCCAACCTGGCCTATCTCTTGGTCTGATCGAGGCATCCTCGGCCGGAGCCAAGACGAAGCCGGAACTCCTCCTCAAGAAGCGCGACCGAGCGTCCGTCCTCCCTCTCGAACGCGGCGCACGCCGCACTGAGACAGGGTCAGGATGACCCACAGGCCGCAACTCAAGGAGGAGTCTCATGGCCATCACGATCAACACCAACATCGCATCCATCAAGGCGCAACGCGCCCTCAACCACACCCAGATGCGGTTGAACAACAACCTCGGTCGCCTCTCCACGGGCCTCCGCATCAACACGGCGGCCGACGACGCGGCCGGGCTCGCCATCAGCGAGCGACTGAAGTCGCAGATCCGCAGCCTCAGCCAGGCGGAGCGCAACGCCCAGGACGGCGTCAGCCTGCTTCAGGTCGCCGAGGGCGCCATGAACGAGGTGAGCGGCATCCTGACGCGGATGCGCGAACTGTCGGTTCAGTCCGCCACGGACACGATGGGCACGACGGAGCGGGGCTTCCTGAACCAGGAGATCAACTCGCTTCAGGCGGAGCTCGACCGCATCGCCAACGTCACTGAGTTCAACGGCACCAAGCTGCTCGACGGAGGCGCGACCGGCACCAGCTTCGAGTTCCAGGTGGGCATCGGCGCGACCAGCGCCGACCGCATCGCCACCGTCATCCGCGGCACCAAGTCGGTGGACCTCGGCGTCATCACCGGCGGCACGGTCAGCAGCGTGGCGGGCATCGACGTCACGACGCAGACCGGAGCGGTCGACTCGCTGGCCGTCATCGACCAGGCGATCAGCGACATCTCGGCGCGACGGGCGGACATCGGCGCCTCGCAGAACCGGCTCAACGTGACGGTCGCCAACCTGGGCACGGCGCGTGAAAACCTGAGCGCCGCGAACTCGCGCATCCGCGACGTGGACGTCGCCGCCGAGACCGCGGAGATGACGCGAAACAACATCCTCATGCAGGCCGGCGTCTCCGTCTTGTCGCAGGCCAACCAGCAGCCTCAGGTCGCCCTGTCCCTGCTCGGCGGCGGCTGATTCGGGAGCGGCCCACCGACCGGCGGCGGTAGGCCGCGTGAACGAGGCAGGCCACGAAACCGTGGCTCCCCGCCTCTCCCCGCCGTAGCGCACGGCACGGCGCTTTGATAGCAACGATTCACGGTGCGACGGCTCGCCCCTCTCGAGGGCGGGTCGTCGCGTGTTTTCGTTCCGTCCGTCCCACCAACCCGACCGTGCGTGATGCGTGTGTCATCTCCCTGACGGATCGCGTAGCCGGATCCCTTTTGACCCCGAAGAACCTCGAATTTCGCCTGATGTCAGAATTCCGACGCCAAGCCCTCAAGAGTCTGCTTCGTTCGCCCGATCGGATGGGTGTCCCCGGGTGGGGCTGGCACCTCCCCCGGACGACGCATCGCAGGTCTGGACGACCTGCATTGACAGCTCACGGAGGAGAACATCATGGCTATCACCATCAACACGAACGTCGCGTCCCTCAACGCGCAGCGCAACCTCGGCAAGACGCAGAACGCCCTCGCGGGCAACTTGGGTCGCCTGTCCACGGGTCTGCGCATCAACAGCGCGTCGGACGACGCCGCGGGCCTGGCCATCAGCGAGAAGCTGAAGTCTCAGATCCGCAGCCTCGGCCAGGCGGAGCGAAACGCCAACGACGGGGTCAGCCTTCTGCAGACCGCGGAGGGCGCTATGAACGAGGTGAGCGGCATCCTGACCCGGATGCGCGAGCTCTCCATCCAATCCGCCAACGACACGGTCGGCAGCACCGAGCGCGGCTTCCTCAACCAGGAGGTCACCGCACTTCGGAGTGAGCTCGACCGCATCTCGCAGGTGACCGAATTCAACGGCGCCAAGCTCCTGACCGGCGGAGCCACCGGCACGGCGTTCACCTTCCAGGTGGGCACCGGTGCGACCAGCAACGACCAGATCACCACCACCATCGCCGGAACTGCGGCCGCCGACCTCGGCGGAGTCACCGGTGGGCTGGCGGCGGTCAACATCTCGACCTCGACGGGTGCGACGGACGCGCTCGCGGTCATCGACACGGCGATCAACGACATCTCGTCTCGACGAGCGACGATCGGCGCTTCGCAGAACCGCCTGAACGTCACCGTCGCCAACCTCGGCAGCGCGAGGGAAAACCTTAGCGCCGCGAACTCGCGCATCCGAGATGTCGATGTGGCGTCCGAAACCGCCGCGCTCACACGCAACAACATCCTGACGCAGGCGGGTGTCTCCGTCCTCGCTCAGGCCAACCAGGCCCCGCAGATCGCTCTGTCTCTGCTCGGCTAAGTCCGCGCCTAGCCAAGCGCACCCAGACGACGCGTCCGCCCTCGGCGGGCGCGTCGTCGCTTAATGGATCAGCTCTCCAGAAACGACGCGCCTCACTCCTTGCGGACGGTTTTTTCCTCAAGAGGTGACCCGGGACGCCCGATGGTCTTCACGTGTCATCGGGTATCAGCTTCAGCGGCCTCGCCACCGGGATCGACAGCGCGAGCATCATCTCGCAGTTGATGCAGCTCGAGCGCCAGCCCATCGCGCGGCTCGAAGACAAGCAGCGAATCTACAGCTCCCAGGCGAGTAAGCTCCGCTCGTTCGAGACCAAGATGAAGGCCCTGCAAGACGCCGCCGAGAAGCTCGGCGAGGGCGAGGGCATCCGCCCCATGCAGGTGTCGAGCGCCGACGAGAGCGTCGTCAAAGCGTCGATCACATCAGGCGCGTCGGTGGGACCCACGGAGATCAACGTTACCGCGCTCGCCGCCTCCGAGAAGACCTTCTCCGATGGGGTCGCCGACGCCTCCGCCACATTGCTCGGGTCAGGGCTCAGCTCGACGCTGTCCATCACAGTCGGCACCGACGACGCCGTGGACATCGCCATCGACGACACAGACACCCTCGAGAGTCTCGTGGGCAAGATCAACGACTCGGGGGCGGACGTCACCGCGGGGATCGTGTTCGACGGAACCGACTACCGACTGCGCGTCGCAGGAAACGACACGGGCCTCGACCGGGGCATCACCTTCGCAGAGTCCACTTCGGTGCTGGGGCTCGACAACCCCGCGAACGAGTTGCAAGCGGCGAGCGATGCGGTGTTCACCGTCGACGGACTCCCGATGACGCGATCGAGCAACTCGTTCTCGGATGCGGTGCCGGGCCTCTCCATGACGCTCAACGGTGTCTCGGATGGGGCGACCACAACCCAGGTCAACGTCGAGCGCGACGACAGCGCACAGCAGGAGTCGGTGCAGGCGTTTGTGGACGCCTACAACTCCGTGATGACGTCGCTCAACGCCGAGTTCACCTACACGGGGAGCCCGCGTGGCCCGGAGAGCCTTTCCGGTGACTTCACCCTGCGCAGCGTGCAGAGCCGCCTCCGGAGCTTCGTGGGGACTTCCGTGGCGGGGACGTCAGGCGCGTTTCAGACGCTGGCCTCCATCGGGATCGAGACCAAGCAAGACGGCACCCTCGAGCTCGACGCGGGAGAGCTCACCGACGCAATGAACTCGGACGCGGAGGCCGTCACCGCTCTGTTCGCCGGCAACGGAAGCGGCGTGGAGGGGTTCGTCTCGGGCTTCGATGACCTGATCGAGGCACTCGCCGGAAGCGACGGAGCGCTGAACTCCCGCATCGACTCTCTCGAAGGACGTTCGAGCGATCTCGACGACCAGATCGATCGTCTCGAGCTTCGGCTCGACGACACCGAGACCCGTCTTCGCAACCAGTTCTCTGTGCTCGAGCAGACCGTCAGCGGAATGCAGTCGCAGGGAAACCAGATTCTTGCCGCGCTCACCTCGCTCGGCGGTTAGTAAGCCCAGGAGTTCTTCGATGTCATTTGCAGTTGCTCAGTATCGCACCGCTCGCGTGCAGACCGCCTCACCGGTGCAGCTGGTCGTCGACCTCTACGCGGGGGCCATCCGCTTCATGCGGCAGGCCATCGTGTTCGATGGGGACGGGGACACCGCCTCTCGGGGCAAGGTCCTGTCGCGGGCACACGCGATCGTCGCGGAGCTCCAGGCGACCCTCGACCACGACCAGGCGCCCGTGTTGTGCGAGGACCTCGACCGCCTCTACGACTTCGTGCTCCACCAGATCACCGAGGCCAACGTCCAGGCGGACGGCTCGCACTTGGTGTCGGCCATCGAGGTCATGCAGACGCTGGAAGCAGCCTGGTCTCAGCTGGCGGGTCGTTCGTGAAGCCGGACGTCGACGCGCTGATCCGCGCGATCGAGGCGGCCGACTTGGGGCAGGCCGAGAGCCTTGCCGAGCTGCAGGCCGGGATGGCGAAGCGGGCGCCCGTGTTCGCCCAGCTGGCCCAGCTCGACACGTTCGTGCTGACGTCGTTGGAGAAGGCGCGACTCAAGCGCGCCCTCGAAACGCTGGCGGCCTCCGACGCGCGCATCCAGGAGCGCCTCGGTGCGGAGAAGCGCGGGATCGCCGAGATGCTCGACTCCGTCGCCGAAGCCCGTGGTGCCGTGCGCGGCTACCGAGGAGGACCGCGAGGCGTGGGGGCCGTACTGCGGACGGCGTGAGTCGCGGGATGCGGTAGGATGCGCCCATGCGCCGAGCGAAGAAGGCCGGAACCGTCGCCCTCGTGCTCGCCGCGACGTTGGCCCTGAGCGTCACCGCGGCGGCCGCGCCAGTGGCCCGTCCGTCGGAGCCCGAGCCCGGCAGCGAGCACTGGCGCATCACCGGCGCGCCCAGCGCCGACGGTTGCGGCGGCCGCATCGTGCTCGTCGTGCAGCACCTCCGCTTCACGGCCAGCACCATGTTCGGGGACGTGGTGAACCGCCTGTATCAATACGAGCGCCGCGGAGATCTCCGCGTCGCCGAAGGCCAGTTCGACGCCGACTTCGCGTGCGCCGGAACCCAGCTCTACGAACGCTGGGAGCTCCGGCAGCGAGGCCCGGACGTGCTGGTGGGCGAACTGTCGAGCACGTGGCACCTCGAGCCCTCGTGTGAACCCTGCACGATCCGGTTTCGCATCCGCGCCGAACGCATGCGTTGAGCCCCGGCGGCGTCGCGGTACGCTGCGGCCGATGCGGGTGGCGGTCACAGGAGGCGCGGGCAGGCTGGGCAACGCGCTGGTGCGCGCGCTGTCGAAGCGCGGCGACGAAGTGCGGGTGCTGGACCTTGGGGACCCGCGTTCGCTCGCGGGACTCGGCGTCGATCTGAGGCAGGGCTCGGTCACGGATCGCGCGGAGGTCGACGCGCTGGTCGACGGAGTGGACCGTGTGTTCCATGTCGCGGCGAAGATCGATCTCGAACGCGACCGCGACGGCTCCACCTGGCGCGTGAACGTCGAAGGCACACGCGTGGTGGCCGAGGCCTGCCGCGCGTTCGGCGCGCGGATGGTGCATGTCAGCAGCCACGCCGCGCTCGACCGCCTCCCGTGGACCGAGCCGCTGGACGAGCGCCGACCGCTCGCACTCCGCGACAAGTGCGACTACCACCGCAGCAAAGCCCACGCCGAGCGCCTCGTGCTGCAGCTCGCCGACGATGGACTCGACGCGACCGTCGTGAACCCAGGGACGCTGACCGGCCCGCTGGACTTCGAGCCCTCGCTTCTCGGCCGGGCGCTGATGGATCTCCACCGCGGCAAGATCCCGCTCCTGCTCGACGCCATCACGGACTACGCCGACGTGCGCGACGTGGCTGCCGCGACGCTCGCCGCCGCGGAGCACGGGAGGCGCGGAGAGCGCTACCTGCTCACCGGCGACGTGCTCGACATGCGCGCGATGCTCGCGTTGCTCGGGCGGGTCACCCAAAAGCGCATGCCGAAGACCGTGCTCCCGCTCTGGGTCGGGTGGGCGGCGCTCCCGCTCACGCTGGCGGCGGGACGGCTGCGCGGCGAGACCCCCGTGTTCACTGCCGGAACGTTGCGCGCGGCGGTGAGCAACGTCTCTGTCTGTCGAGACAAAGCCACACGCGAGCTCGGCTTCACCCTGCGACCCATGGACACCTCGTTCGCGGACGCCTTCTCGTTCTACCGCGAGCAGGGATGGCTCTGAGACGCGGGCTCTTCCTGCTCCTCTTGTCCGGGTGTGGTCCGCTCTCGGAGCGCCCCCCGGTGGAGGAATCGACGGTGGCGGTGTCGGCGACGGGACTCTCCGGCCTGACGGTCGATGGAGCGGGAACAGTGTACAGCGTCGCCGAGCGCGACCGCGTCCTCGTGGCCATCGAAGACGGACAGCCGCGCGAGATCCCGCTGTCCGGGGTGCCGCGTGAGGTCGACCTCGAAGCGATCGCCTGGCTGGAGGGGTCGCGGTTCGTGCTCGCGAGCGAGTCGGCCGACGCGGACCGCACGGAGGACTTGCTGTTCGTGGTCGAGCTGGAAGCCGGCCGCGCGCGGGTGACCGAGACGGTGTCGATGCCGTACGCCGCGGTGGGCGCCACGCCGGACGACAACGACGGGATCGAGGGGCTCTGTGTGGTGGACGGAACGTGGATCGCCGCGCTCGAGCATCCGCACGAAGGCCTCGCCACGCTGGCCGTTCGTGACCCGGACGGCACCTGGAGCGGGCGGGACATGCGGCTCACGACCTCGATCGGGAAGCTGAGCGCCCTCTCCTGCCATCGCGCGCGGGGCGGCATCCGGGTGTGGGCCATCGAGCGCGGGATCGACCGGTCGCTGTTCGGCGAGGAGTGGGTCGCGCGGGTGCTCTGGTTCGCCCTCCCTGAACCGGGCCAGCTGGCCATGCCGCAGGTCGCGAGCGATCTCGCGGGGCGCGTACCGGGGCAGCCCAACCCGGAGGGCCTGGCCTTCGTCGACGACGAAGCGTGGATCGTCACCGACAACCACTACCGCGTCCGGGTTGGCGACACCCGGCTGCTGCGCGCCCCGATCCGCGCCGGCTTGCTGCACCCTCCGCCGTAGCGGGGCTCAGAAGCGCGCGCCCACCCCGTCCGCGTCCGCGACGACGTCGTCGCTGCCCTCCGCGGCGAAGAGAAGAACGACCGAGACACCCAAGGCGAGCGCTCCGACGCCGAGCAAGGCGCCGCCGACGCCCATGAACACAGGTGCTCGCTCGGCCCGGTCGCGGACCTCGGGCCATGGGGTGACGGTCTCGAGGCCCTCGACCTCCCCACGCTCGACCAACCCGACGGACAAGAGCACGGCCCCCGCCACGAGGAGGGCGCCGCCGGAGACGCCGAGCGCGATCGCGGCGGTCGGGTCCGCCGGCTCAGGCACTGAGGCCTGCGCGACCGGGGCGTCGGGGTCTGCCAGCGCAGGGTCTGCCGGCGCAGAGTCTGCCAGCGCAGGGTCTGCCAGCGCAGGGTCTGCCGGCGCGGTGTCTTCCGGCTCCGTCGCGTCGGGCCCGATCTGCGTCTCGAGGAACGCGATCCGGCGCTCGACCCATCCGCGATTCTCGGCCTCCGGCTCGACCTCGAGGTAGAGGAGATAGGAATCGAGCGCGTGCTGATGGCGCCCGAGCTGCTCCGCGGCGCGGGCGATGTTGAAGACCAGCTCCGACGAGTTGACGATCTCGTTGCTGCGCTCGAAGCGCTCGAGGGCGAGCTCGAACTCCCCCTGCTCGTAGGCCTGCATGCCCTCCTCGAACATGCGGCGAGCGTCTTCCGCCGTCGGACTCCCCGTCGTCTCCTCCTGAGCCGCCGCCAGCCCGGCGTGCCCGAAGGGGCCCACGAACCAGAGCGCGAGAGGGAGGGCCAGCAGGCCAAGTGCTCGACGGTAAGCGACGGTCATGGCACGCGGACCCGCGCGACGAAGCCGTCGACGCCCATGGCCTCGAGTGGAGTGTCGCCCGGCCTGTCGAGGCGGCCAGTGAACCATCCGGAGACCCAGACGTTTCCTGCGGTGTCGATGTCGATGTCGGTGACCACCTCGTCCATGACCCCCTGAATCTGGTGCACATTGAGCGTGCTCCCGTCGGCCGCGGCGAGCTCGACGAGGAACGAGTCTCTCGAGCCCGTGACGGCAACGGAGCCGAGTCCAAAGTCCGTGGCGGTCGTGAACGTGCCGGCGACCCACACCGAGCCCCCCTGGGCCACCACGTCGACCACTTCGACGCCACCCCCATCCTCGCCAAACAGCCTCGTCCAGTCGATCACCGTTCCTTGGTCCCCTCCGCGGCGCTGCACGACCCCCACGTTGAGCCCCCCCGAAAGTCCGCCGCTTTCGCCGCCTGTCATGATGTTCCCGCTCGCCGTCATTCCCAGGACGACCTCCGAGTTTGAGATCCGCGCGAGGCCAGTTACCAGGTCGCTGCTCGAGCCGCCGATGGTGATCCCCCAGAACTCCTCGTCGGTCGCGACCCGCCTCGAATGCACGAAGCCGTCTCGGGAACGGGTCGGCTCGCCGAGCACCCCGATGACGCCAGCGTCGGACGTACCCCCGTGTTCGCCGGCGACCCAGTAAGCGGCCTCGCTAGTAGGGTCGGACGGCTCGATGGCAAAGACGTCATCCCGCCCGGGGCTGGAAAGAGCGAACGAGCGACTCGTCTCGATCGCCCCGGTTCCGGCGGAGAGGGTGACGACGTAGGCGTCCAGGGTCGAGGCGGTGGGCAGCATGGCGTCGGCGACAGTCCCACGGTACTGCCCACCCATGCGGACTCGGTCGTGCCAGCGACGCAGCGCCGACGTCGTGAGGGTCTCCGGACTGGTGAGTGCGGCGGACCATCGAAACCCTCCGTCGGGAAGCAACGCCGCGACGAGCACGTCGGGAGTGTCGCTGTCATCTCCCGTCTCGATTCGGCCGCCGGCGATCGAGACCTGCTCTCGGAAGGTCCCGGCGACAACCACGCCTGTGTTGTCGCCGTCCACCTGCTCCAAGCCGTTGGCCAGCCTGCCTTCGAGGACGTGAGACCAGGGCACGGCGCCCGACGTATCCATGCGCAGGAGGAAGCCTCTACGGACCTCCGTGTCGATTGTTGCGTCCCCCGGGATCGTGAGCTCGCCATCAAAGTATCCGACGAGGTAGGCGGAAGTCGTGTCGGCGGCCTCGATGCCCTGGACCCTCACCGTAGCCGGAGAGGCGAGTGTCGCGATCACCGAGAGACCGAGCGGCCCCGGATCGGGTCCAGCGTCGACGGGCCCAGCGTCCAGGGGCCCAGCGTCCAGGGGCCCCGCGTCCAGGGGCCCCGCGTCCACCGGTCCGGATTCGATCGGCCCAGCGTCGGGGGGCCCGGCTTCCATCGCGTCTCTTCCGGCGTCGCGCGTCGACGCATCCGGAGGCGTGCGACGGCAGAGATTGTCGCTCGGATGGCAGAACCACCCCTCCGGGCATCGATCGGGCGCGGGGCCGCAGGCGATGCGGCCCTATGGAAGTTCCACGCACCCCACGAGTGACAGGAGCGTCAAGCACAGCGCCACGTACCGAAACATCGGTTGAGAGCCTATCGCTCTTGCTGCCTGTAGGAAACCGTGTCGGCTCTGGCACCTTGCGGAGGAGCGCGGCAGGCTCCGACCATGCGCGACGTCCTGACCGAGTTGATCGACATCCTCAGCCTGGAGCGGATCGAGGAGAACATCTTCCGCGGCCCGAGCCAGAACCTCGGCTGGGGGCGCGTGTTCGGAGGACAGGTGCTGGGCCAGGCGCTCTCCGCCGCGGAGCAGACCGTGCCGGAAGACCGCTCAGTGCACTCTCTGCACGGCTACTTCATGCGGCCGGGCGACGCGAACAAACCCATCGTGTTCACCGTGGACCCGATCCGCGACGGGCGCAGCTTCACGACCCGCCGCGTTGTCGCGGTCCAGGACGGGAAAGCCATCTTCAATCTGTCGGCGAGCTTTCAGATCGAGGAGACCGGCTTCGACCACCAGGCGGACACCATGCCCGACGACGTGCCGGGGCCGGACGGGCTGCGTTCGGAGCGCGAGCTGGGACAGCGCTACCTCGCGAAGCTCCCGGAGGCCGTCGTCAAGAGCATCCCGCAAGCGATGCGGGACCGGGTGATCGCGGAGCGGCCGATCGAGATCCGCCCGGTGACGCCCGTCGACCCGATGCACCCCGGCCTGCACGAGCCGAAGAAGCAGGTGTGGTTCCGCGCCGCGAGTGCCCTGCCCGACACGCGCTCGATCCACCAATACTTGCTCGCCTACGCGTCGGACTTTCACCTCTTGTCGACGAGCCTGCTTCCGCACGGCGTGACGTGGCTGACGCCGAAGATGCAGGTCGCCAGCCTCGACCACGCGATGTGGTTCCACCGGTCGTTCCGGTTCGACGACTGGCTGCTCTACGACCTCGACGCCCCCTCGGCCAGCGGCTCTCGCGGCCTGACGCGCGGGCGCTGGTTCACGCGGGACGGCAAGCTCGTGGCCTCGACCATGCAGGAGGGCCTGATCCGAGACCGGCGGACGTGATCAGCGTCGCTTCGCTTTGGGATTGAGCGCGAGCAAGGTGTCTGCGAGCTGGTCGCTCGTCGTGCGCACCACGCAGCTGTTCGCCCCAACGATCGCGTCGAACGGGTGATGCCCGACGGCGAGCAGCCGAGCGCGCCGGCGCCGAAGACGCATGAACACCCCGCCGCCGATCGCGAATCCGAGCCCCGAAAGGGAGCCGGCGACCGGGAACACATCCGCCGCCTGCATCCCCAAGAGCCACGCCAGTCCGCCGAGCACCGTGGCCGCCGCGGCGAGCACACTGCTGAGGAGCGCGAGCTGCCAGAGCCGGCCATCGGGCACGACGTGTCGTTCACACGCGTGGCACGTCGGGACCTCGAGCGGCTGCGCGTTCTGCCGGTCCAGCGACGGGTCGTATGGGCGCGGCGCAGCCGGGGTCACGCCGCAACACACGCAGGCGTCGCCGAACTCCGGGATCGGGTAACGCGACTGCCCACCCAGGTAGGTCGCCAGCCCCGGCTTGTGGCCCGCGAGCACGATGGTGTGGCCGCCGCTCATCGTCGCGGTGTACGTGACGCAAGCGGCGGCGCGCAACTACGCGCTCATGAGATCGACGGGCTCGATCGGGTCGGCCATGCCGTTGCAGATCAGGTCGGGGTCCCCGTCCAGACCATCGCAGTCCTGGTCGGTGCCGTCCGGACAGGCGCCCTCGTCGGCACCCGGGTGGATCCAGTCCACCGTGTCGTCGCAGTCGTAGTAGGACGGGTAGCCGTCGCCATCGGCGTCGGCCAGCGGGCAGGCCGGCGCCGCGAGCGATCCGTCGATGCCGTCGCAGTTCTGGTCCGCGCCGTCCGGGCAGTCCGGCTCATCGGCGCCGGGGTAGATGTTGCCGTCGGTGTCATCGCAGTCGACGTCGCTGAAGTGTCCGTCGCCGTCGGCGTCCTCGAAGAACGGGTTGCAGATGATGAGCTCGACCTCCCCGTCGCAGTTGCGGTCGACGCCCTCGCACGGGTCCTCGGGCGCGCCCGGGTAGGTCAGCGGATCGGTGTCATCGCAGTCCTCGGCCGCCGGGAATCCGTCGCCGTCCGCGTCGTCGGGGAAGGGGTTGCACGCCAAGCCGGGCGGCATGCCGTCGCAGTCGCGGTCGGGTCCGCCGATGTCGCACGGGTCTTCCGGCGCGCCGGGGTAGATCGTCGGGTCAGCGTCGTTGCAGTCCTCGTACGAAAAGTACCCGTCGCCGTCGAAGTCCTCCGGGATGGGGTTGCAAATGATGCTCGGCTCCGGGACGCCGTCGCAGTCGTAGTCGAGCGCGGGCTCGCCCCCGGGACAGTCCATCGGCGGGGGCGGAGCGCCCGGGTAGATGTCCGCGCGCGAATCGTCGCAGTCCACCTCCGACGTGTAGCCGTCGCCATCGGCGTCGATGCCGGTGGAGCTGTGGCTCGAGCTGCAGCCGACGCCGCCGATGGAGAGCATCAGCGCGAGCGCGGTCGTGACGGCTCCGACCCCCACGTGCTGGCCCACGCGGGCACAGCCGGCCTTGGCCACGAGAATCGCTCGGTTGATCGCATGCTGCATGTCGTTCGCTCCTGTTGTCGTTCGGGTCGAGAGGGCACACGGGTGCCCCGCGGCGAGACGCCGCGTGTGGGAATCGGGTGAGAGAGCCGGGGGTCAGGCCGCGATGGACGCGTAGAGGGCGCTCGCATCCAGGCCCGCCCGGTCGAAGCCGGGAAGGATCGTCTTCTCCATGGCCGCGCGGTACGCCTCGGCTCGCGCCTCGGGCGAGGCACTGCCGAAGGGGCTCGCGGTGTACGCGCGGGGGCGCTGCATCGGGGCCAGCTGCTTCTTGAGGTTGGGCAGCAGCCGCGCGAGGTAGCGTGTGGCGAACGTGCGGTCAGCCTCGTCGAGCGGCATGGACTCGAGCCAGTACCAGCCGAAGCGCGAGTGGAAGGACTCGTCGGCCAGCATCTTGGTCAACACCGCGTGCACGACCGGGTCACTGGCCTCGTCCCGGACCGCGCGGATCATATGCACGCTGACCGTCTCCCCCACGCAGAGCGAACCGATCACCGTGCCGAGGATGCGGCGCTTGAGCGGCGCCTTCTTGTTCGTCCGGACCCAGCGTGGCTCGGGCGTCTTCTCGTCCCAGCCGCCCAAGCGCTTCACCACGCGATCACAGAGGTCGACGTGCAGCGCCTCGTCGCGTACGACCCGCGTCAGCGAGCCGATGACATCGATGGGCGCGCCCGACTCGCAGAGCTCACCGAGCAGCTCGGTGAACGCGAGCAACGAGCGCTGCTCGTCGAGGCCCCGGAGCACAAAGGCCCGTCGGCCCCGTTCCCGCACCGCCGGCGCGTAGGACGCGCGCTCCAGCGCCTCCCAGTCGAACGTGTCCACCTCGGTGAACGCGGCGTGGGCCTTCTGAAAAGGCCCCTCGGCGAGCGGCTCGTAGCGGGGGGCAGCGGGAACGGTCGGGCGCATGTCCGCCGTAGTAATCAGCTTTTGTGCCAACCGTGGATCCACCCGTTCCGGTGCCCCTTGACCCCCTCATCACGACCCGCAGTTCAGCTGAGGAGCCAAGCCCGTGTGCCAGCAAGTGCCACGCTGACCTCGCGGATGGCACGGCAGAAGCAGAGCCGTTCAGCTGGAGCGGTTCATGGCACGTGGCCCCGTCCTGCCGGTTCATGACTCGAAGCAAGCAATGGGGGGGATCCGCACCTCCACCTCGAACTCCCTCTCCACGAGGTCCGGCGCCGCTCTCGAGGGGACCGCGAGCACGAACACCGTTCGGTCTGCCTCCCGCATGATCTCCACCGACGTCTCGATGCTCGGCTCGTAGATCCCGTCGCGCGCGCTCGCCTCGTCTGTGACTCTTAGCTGGGCGGTTCGCCGCCCCTCGACCTCGCCCCAGAGGCACTCGCCATCGAGCGGGAATACCGCCAGGTTCAGGACCACGAGTACACCGCTCGGCATCGCCACCGTCGGCGACACGTGCACATCGCCCGCCTCGAAAAGGACCGTGTACGCCGTGAGCCGAGCCGGCAGCGCCCCCTCGAACCACGTCTGCACATCGCTCCGCGTCTCGATGAGATTCCCGTTCACGACCCCGCTCGGCTGAATGGGTCCTCCGGGTCGCACCCCGAGCGGCGGCGAGGGCGACTGACAGCCCGCCAGCACGAGCGTCATCAGCAGCAATCCGCCGCGCCGAGCTCCCTGATCCATCGTCCATCGCGCACTGTTCTCGTCTGTCATCGTCACGTCTCCTGAGTGGGCAACACGGAGGAGAAGTGGGCGGACGAACGCGCAGCGTTACGAACCGAGTAAAGCAAGATCGCGTAGTAATGATGCTCTCCTCCAACGACACTGGAGGCGCATGCGGGACGCGCAGCAGCATTGGGAGGAGGGCAGGCGGAACCCCTCGCGGGGCTCGGGGCAGCTCCGGCTCTTGCTTCCCTCCGCCCTTCTCTTGTGGGCGTCTCTGCTCGTCCCCGTCTCTTCGCAGGCGGACGGTGGGCCGACCCTGGTGCTCTCCGGAGATCGCGAACAGACGCTTGGCTGGGCAACCGCGCTCCGGGTCGAGATGGGGAGCGAGGCGCCGACCCTCGTGCTGGACGACGGTCCCCCGCGCGCCGCCATGGCGACGCATGGCGCTCGGTACGCCGTGTGGGTGGAGCGGGGGAGCCGGAGTGGAGACCACCAACTGCGGTGCGCGGACCTCACGCAACCCGGAGACGTGGTCGTCGGCCTAGCCGCCCTCGACGACGCACGCGCCGCAGGCATCATCGTCTCGTCCTGGCTGCGCAGCAGTGAGCGTTGGACGGAGCCCGTTCCGAACGCGTCCGCCTCGGTGGCTGCCATCGGACCTCCCTCCGCCGACGCCCCCCCTGCGCAGACCGCGAGCGCGCCCAGGTCCTCGGTCCCCGACCCCGAGACGACCGAGCCGACCGCGCTCGGCCTTGTCGTGCACACCGCGGTCGCGGGGTGGTTCGGCGGACCGCGGAAGGCGCCCTGCATGTCGACGCAGCCGGGCGCTGGTATCGCGGCGACGGCTTCTTGGGCGTCGCGGCGGGAATCGCCACGGTTCACCAACCGGGCGCCGACGCGTCCCGTTTCGCGCCGCTCGGGGCGCTCTGCGCAGAAGGCGGGTCCACCTTCGCATCGGACCTGCGCCTGGAGCTCGCACTGCGCGTGTGCGGGCGTTTCGGCGAAGTCGCGACCCAGGAGCGCACCAACGCGGTCGCTGGGGCAGACGTGGCGGGCTGGGTCGGGCTTGGCGGCGCCTTTGGAGGCGCCACGCTAAGCGCGCGCCTTGGCTTGTCCGGAGGTGCCCTGCTCCACACATCAGGCGATCGCGGAACGGCACCGCGCTGGTACGCCTCCCCCACCCTGGGCCTCGCCCTGGGGTTCCGATGAGCACAGCAATGCGCGTTGGCTGGATCTGGGCCTCGCCTCACTCCGATTCTCCAGAGGAGCGGCGGCGCGCCCAGGAGCTCCAGCGAAGGCTCACGCGAGAAGACCGCGCGTTCGAAGAGGTCGTGATCGCAGAGCTGCTCGACCCGGTCCGGAACTGGGCGGTCCGACTCACCGGCCCCGGTCCGGACGCCGAACTCAGCAGCGGCACCTGCGCTCCTTGAACGCACGGCGAAGTCACAGCACGCGGGTTCAGGTTCGCCACGCCGCGCCGGAATGATGCGGGGTCGGCCAGTGCTCGAGCACCTCAGAGGGTTTCGGCTGGCAGCGTCGCGTCGAACTCGCTGAAGGACAGTACGAATCGCGCGGGTTCTCCGGGTTCTGCCGTGCCCACCCAGATGCGGTGCGTCCCAGGCTCGACCGCCGCTCTCAAGAGCGGGTCGTGGCCCTCTTCGTCGTTCGAGCAGCGGGCCTCGCCATCCGGGCCCACGACGACGAGCGTCGTGTCGGCGTCCGACGCCGCCATGATGGCCAGCTCGGCAAACGGGCGCACCACGTCCACCTGCGCGTCCGGGTGCTCGGCGATCCATCCGTCGCAGCGATCGTCCCAGAGGTGTGCGTCGATCGGCCCCCCCTCGGCGGTGCCCACGCGGCTCAGCGGGTCGGGCGTGAAGCCCGGCTGCAGCTCCAGCGTCCCGAGCTGCGATGTGTCGGAGTCGGTCGCGGGCTCCTCTGGAACCGTGGCCGCGGGCTCGTCGCCGATCTCGGGATCCGGCGTGGGCGCGTTCACGGCCATCGGCGGCATGGACGGCTGCACCGGAGGCTCGCCGGGATCGTCGCAAGCGACGAAGCCGCAGCTCCCAAACGCGATCAGTCCCGAGAGGACCTGGTTCGAGACGGTGCGTCGCACAACCGCCGTCACACCCGTCGAGAGGACTCTGCTGGGGCCCATGTCAGTTCGCCCTGAGCGTGCGCACGTGCTGCACCAACGCTGCGATCCCGCGGTCGTTCAACTGCTCGCCAAACGCGGGCATCATGTTGCGCCCGTTGGAGATCACCGCTGTGATGTCGGCGTCGGTGTTCCCGTCGTGCCACGCGGGCACGGTCAAGTCCGGCATCTGGGCGCCGGGAGGGGCACCCGGGCCCCCGCCGCGTCCGTCCGTTCCGTGGCAACTGGCGCACGACCTGTTGAACAGCGTCGCCGCCGCGCGCGCGATGGTCATCTCCGGGGACTCGTCCGTCGACGGAGTCCGCGCCGGATCGGGCTGACTGGGCTGCGCGTGGTCCGCTGGGGTCCACTCACGCAGGTTTCGGGGCTCATCGCCGCACGCGCTGAGGGTCAGGCACGCGAGGCAGAAGGCGATGGGGGCAAAGCGCCGCACGGCCCTGGTATGCGCGGGCCGTCCAGGCGGGGCAACCCGAGACCGCTCTCCGACCTGCACCGAATGCGCGGAGACCGCGCGCCCCTCCTATACTCCCGCGATGCTCCGGCAACAGAGCGGGTGGATCGTTCGGGGTGTCGTGCTGCTCGGCGCGTACGCGTTGAGCTTCGCCGCCTTTCGCATGGGCGTGGGCACCGATGCGCGGCCCGGGGTCGAAGACGCCGATCTCCTGACGCACCTCTATTACTCCCTCGGCGTGTTCGTGTTGGGCGGCCTGGACCTCGGTGTGCCCACGGGCGGGCCGCTCGCCGGGCGCGCGATGATGTGGGTCGCGTACTTCCTCGGCCCGGTGGTGACGACGAGCGCATTGGCCGAGGGCTTGCTGCGTGTGTTCCGCCCCGCGTGGCTCGAGCGGCGCGCACTCCGCGGTCACATCGTCGTCGTCGGTGCGGGGCGGCTCGGCATCCAGTTCCTCGAGCTGCTCCGCGAGCGGGACCCCGGTCGGCGCATCGTGCTGGTCGATCGCGACGCGAGCCACCCCAACGTCGCCGTCGCGCAGCGTCGGTTCAAGGCACGTTTTCTCCAGGGCGATGTCCGCAACGCGGCGGTGCTCGGCGCGCTGGCAGTCGAGCGCGCCAAAGCGGTCGTGCTGCTGACCGACGATGACCTGGCGAACCTCGAAGCGGCCTGGGATGTCGCCGCGCGTTCAGACGCGCGCGTGCTCGCGCATGTCACGAACCTGGGCCTGCACCGAACAGTCGCGTCGGTGGAAGCGCACCCCACGGTGCAGCTGTTCAACAGCCACGCCATCGCGGCCGAGCGTCTCTATCGAGAACACCTCAAGCTCTACTTCGCAGAGACCGGGCCCGAGGACGTGATCGTGCTCGGCGGCTTCGGGCGCTTCGGACAGACGATCCTCGAGTACCTCCAGCGGGAGGCCGCCGACGAGATCCAGCGGGCCGTGCTCGTCGACACGAGCGCTGTGCGACAGGCCTCGCTCTTTCGGGCACAGGTGGAGGGCTTCGAGAGCTGCGAGCTGGTGACCATCGAGGGCGATCTCGAGGCGCCGAGGACGTGGGCGGCCGTTGATCGCGCCGTGGAGGACGCGGATGTCTCGCCCGTGTATGTGCTCGCCACCGACAACGATCAGGCCAACCTGCGAACGGCCGTCGCGCTCCGCGCCCGCTACCCAGAGTCCCGCATCCTGGTGCGCACCGTGTACCCGTCGCGGTTCAGCGACCACATCGCAACCGAGCGCGACTTCGTGGTGCTCTCGGTCGACCGCCTCCTTCGCGAGGCCATCCAGGCGCACTTCCCGCACTGGATCGGGCTCTGACGCCGCGAGGAGCTCGGGCTCACCAGTCGGGAGGGAACGCGTGGTGCCCGACGACCCCTTCCGGGAGTACGTCCCAGGCGGCTTTCGAGCCGACGAACAGGTGGTTCTCGATCGTCACTCCAGGGTCTCCGTCGACGCAGCCGAGCGCGACGCCGTGCACCTCTCCCTTGAACACCCCGGTGAGCATCGACCCGCATCGACGGCAGAACTGCTTGCCGGCTCCGTGTTTCCCGACGTACGAGGTCAGCAGTTCCTCGCCCTCTACCCAGGCGAACGACCCCGGCTCGACGAGCGCGTACGCCGAGGCGGCACCCCCGAACGCGCGGCGACAGCGCGAACAATGGCAGGAGCGTGCGGAGGTCAGCCGAGCTTCGACGCGGTAGGTCACGGCGCCGCAGAAGCACTGTCCGGTGATGGGCATTGGGCGAGCGTAGCGTGCTGTACCGCGCAGACATGACCCCCGCGCTTGACCGGTCCACCGGAGGCCTCGACCATCAGGCATGCGACGCGTGTTTCTCCTCGGCTGCTCGGTTCTCGTCCTCTATGCGACCGGGTGCGATTGCGCCGGGGAGGACCCCGAGCTGTGCACGAGCGACGGTGAGTGTCCTGGGGAGCGGTGCGTCGACGGCATGTGCGTGCCTGCGCCCGATGCCGGGACTCCGATGGACGCGGCGCCGCCGATCGACGCCGGGAGGGACGCGGGCCAGATCGAGGTCTGCGACTCCGGCGTGACCTGCGAGGGGGAGTGCTGCGGCGAGAACCGGCGGTGCGCATACGGCGCCTGCACGATCGACTTCGGGCCGTGTGAGACGAACGACGACTGCGCGGGCGACAGCTACTGCGACGCCGACCTGCGATGCACGCCGTACGGCACCCCGCCCGATGTGACGCGCGACGAGGACTGCGCTCGCCCGATCACGGTCGGCGACTTCACCCCGGACGAACAGTGTCGCTGGGAGGGGCCGCCGAGTGGGGACGCCTTCGAGGACTGGCGGGCGGTGTACAGCGCGCCGATGGTCGCGGACTTCAACCTGGACGACGACGACGCGGTGCTCGCGCCGTCGATCGTGATCTCGACGTTCGCGGCGGCGAGCACGGGCGGCATTCTCCGGTTGCTCGACGGTCGAACCTGCGAAGAGCAGCTGGCCCTCACGGACGTGGCGGACCGGCTCATCTACGCGTCCAACCAGGCCATCGGCGACCTCGACGGCGCCCCGGACGGGCGCCCGGAGATCGTCGGCACTGCGCTGGCGGCGCCGAGCTCGGCGGGCGGCCTGGTCGCGTTCAAGTACAACCCGGACGAAGCCACGTTCGAGCGTCTCTGGTACGGGCGGCGATGCGACCTCGAGGGAGCGCCGCGCCACAGCCCCAACGGCTGGGCCAACAACAACGGCCCGTCACTCTACGACCTCGACGACGACGGTGTGCCGGAGGTCCTGCTCGACGGCTTCGTGTACGACAACGAGGGCTGCCTGCTGAACCCGGGAGGGACGTATCAGAACTACCTGGGTCTCGGGTTGTTCGCGGTGGTCGTCGACGTGGACGCGGACGGGCGACCCGAGCTCGTTCGCCCGAACGGGGTGTTCGAGTGGGTCGACAACGACTGGGTGCTCGAGAGCAGCTGGGCGCCGCCCGTCGAAGACGCGGTCGAGGCGGTGCGCATCGGTCACGTGGCGGTCGCCGACATGGGCGAGTTCCCCGGGGCCGTGGGTGACGCACCGGGCAACGCCGAGATCATCGTGGCGTCGGCGCCCGCAGTCGACTCCGACCGGTTCCAGACCGGCACGGTGCGCGTGATGACGCTCGCGGGCGACATCGTGTTCGGCCCCTACCCGCTGCCGGCCGAGGGCAGCGAGGTCTCCGGGCGTGGCGGGCCGCCGACGGTCGCCGACTTCGATGGAGACGGGCGGCGTGAGTTCGCGGTGGCCGGGGGCAGCCGCTACACGGTGTTCGATCTGGACTGCGACATCGACAGCGGTACGGCCAGCGGATGCGCGCGCACCGAGACGACCCGGGGGGTACTCTGGAGTCGGCCGAGCCAGGACTTCAGCAGCAACGTGACCGGCTCGAGCATCTTCGACTTCGACGGCGACGGGCAAGCCGAGGTGGTCTACGGCGACGAGTGCTTCGTGCGCATCTACCGCGGCACCGACGGCGAAGTGCTCTTCAGCGTGAGCGCCTCGAGCGGCACGGGCTACGAACTCCCGGTCATCGCCGACGTGGACGGCGACTTCAACAGTGAGATCGTGTTCGCGCTCACCAACGGCCTGCCGTGCCCCGCCACGGACCCTATCTTCACGCGCGGCACGTCCACGTTCGAGCCCGGCGGGAGCGGCATCCGAGTCCTGCGCGACGTGATGGACCGCTGGGCCGCCTCCCGCCCGATTTGGAACCAGCACGCCTACTCCGTCACGCACGTGAACGACGACGGCACCATCCCGCGCACCAGCGCCTGGGTGGCCAACCACACCGACAGCACGCTCAACAATTTCCGACAGAACGCGCAAGGCAGCCTCGAGCTGCGCGGCGCGGCCGACCTCACGGTGTCGCTCGCCCGCGCGGCGGACCTCTGCGATTCACTCACCGGCGAGGTCACGCTCGCCGCGAACGTATGCAACCGCGGCACCAACCCCGTGCCCGACGGAGCGCGTGTCGTGTTCTACGCCGGGGACCCCGACGGCGGCGCCGACATCGCGTGCGAGACCACCCTGCCCCGCTTGCTCGACCCGGCCACCTGCACCGAGGTCACCTGTGACTGGACCGTGCCGGACGGCGAAGACGTCGCGCGCAGCGTCACCGTGGTCGTCGACCCAGACGGCGAGGTCTTCGAGTGCCGCGGCGGCAACAACCGCGGTGTCGTCCCGGACATCTTCTGTGGCGGGCTGCTGTAGCCCGCGGCGTGGTCATCCGCCGATCAAGCTCATCCCGACGTTCTCGTGCTCGTCGGCGCTGGCGTCGTTGAAGTGGTGGCTCGCGTCCTTGGTGGCCATCGCCCAGTGAATCGACCAGGCCAGCTCGCGGTCGTCGGCGCCCGCGCGCATCGCGTCCCGAAGCGAGACGGCGCGGCGGTCGGCGAGGCAGGCACGCACGTCTCCCTGCGCGGTCACTCGAACGCGGTTGCAGTCAGCGCAGAAGTCGTCGCTGACCGCGGTGATGAAGCCGACGCGACGGCCTGAACCGTCCGCTGCCAAAAGGTAACGGGCGGGGCCCTTGCCCGCGTCCGAGCGCGCGCCGTCCGAGACGAGGAGGGAGCCCAACCGACGGCGGATCGTGTCGGCGCTCAGGAACTGGGTCTTCGGCAGACGGGCGGCCTCCCCGATCGGCATGAGTTCGATGAACCGCGGCGTGATGCCGAGCCCCCACGCCCACTCCACGAGGTCGCCGATCTCGTCGTCGTTGACGCCGCCGAGCGCGACCGCGTTGATCTTCACCTCGAGCCCGACGTCGAGCGCCGCGTGGATGCCGGCCAGCACTGACGCCAGGTCTCCCCCGCGTGTGATCGCGCGGAAGCGATCCGCGTCGAGCGAGTCGATCGAGACGTTGACCGCGTCCAGGCCGCCGTCCCGGAGCGGGCGCGCGAGCTCGGGAAGGCGAGACGCATTGGTCGTCATCACGAGCTCGTCGATGGGCGTGTCGCGCTTGACCATCTCCACGAGCCGAACGATGTCCTTGCGCACGAGCGGCTCGCCGCCCGTAAGCCGCACCCGCCGAACGCCACCCGCGGCGAACACCCGCAAGAGGCGCGTCGCCTCCTCGAAGGTGAGCAACTCGGGGCGCATCGCGTGCTCGTGCTCGCCGCCCGGGGGCATGCAGTACGTGCAGGCCATGTTGCAGCGATCGGTCAGCGACAGGCGAAGGTATGTGGTGACGCGCCCCATCTTATCGACGAGCGGGGGCAACGTGGGCTCTCCGAACCCGTCGGGCGCCCGCGGCACCGACGCGGGCCGGGCCATGCGCGAATCGATGACGGGAAGGTGAGCCACCCGGGGATCCTCCCTCCGTGGCTCGGCACGTCAACCGGCCGCGCGCCGCAAGCCGAGAGAGCCCGCCAAATACTCACGAACGGACGTTCTATTCGAGTACGAGGCGCGCGTGTTCGAGCTGCCGGGCGAAGGCGCGCCTCGCCCGGGCCGCGGCGTTGGGGTCCCTCATCAAGCGCCGGTGGTGATGGTAGGCGAGCGCGATGCCCCACAGCTCGAAAGCCCAGTCGGCCGGGTCGACCGTCGCCGCGAACTGCCCCTCCTCCACCGCGGTCCGCACCGCGTGCTGCAGCGTGTCGAACCAATCGCGCTGGATCGAGACCAGCGCGTCGCGGGCGCCCCCGGGGCGGTCATCGAGCTCGCATGCTGCGGAGACCAGAGGGCAGCCGCCGGGCAGCAGCTCCGACTCGGACCACGCGAGCCATCCGTCGAACAGCGCCCGGACACGAGCCTCGCCGCGCGGCTGCCGCAGCGCCGGAGACACGACCGCGCGCACGAATCGAACCCGCGCCGCCTCGAGCACCTGGATCTGCAGCCCCTCTTTGCTCGCGAAGTGAGCGAACAGCCCGCTCTTCGACATCCCGTTCCGCTTGGCGAGCGAGCCGATCGTGAGGCCCTCCAAACCGATTCGACTCGCCAAGGAGAGCGCGTCCTGGAGGATGGCCGCGCGTGTCTTCTCGCCCTTCTTCACCCGTTTATATTAGTACGATCGTGCTCTTCTGTCTCGTTCTTGATTCGGCTGTGTCCTCTGCGGATGCCGAACGGTGCTCTCAATGCCGAACGGGTGCTCTGCGGATGCCGAACGCGAGCTCGGCGGACGCCGAACGCGAGCCCGAGAAGCCCCAAAAGAACCCACGCACTTGGGGGGAAGCCACCGTGGGAGCCGGTCGCCGTGCACCCACCCACGTGCCGCGCGGGCGTTGAGGCCCGAGAGGCGGGTGGCGCCGTTGTGACCGGCTCTGCCACCTCGGGCGGATCTTGGACGGCAGGCTCCGCGATCTCGGCAGGCTCCGCGATGGGGGGCGGATGTTCGGCGGGAGGCTCAGTGGAGGGCGTCGCGGTCGGATTGGTCTCCGTCGGTTGACAGCGCTCGATGCGCTCACATGTCGCGGGGCGCGGCGTGGGTCCGCGTCCTTCCGACGGTGGTTCTGGACATTGCCGGTCCGCGTCGCAGTCGCCGACGATGAGTCGGTAGCTGCCTCCACGGCGGCGCCGCGCCCAGCCCATGCAGACGAAGCGCTCCTCGCACTGCGATCCCGGGGGGCAGCCGGCCCCGGCTTCACACGCTATCGGTTCGCATCGCGGGCCGCGGTGGCTGTACTGCAAGCGCGACCCGGCGGGGCAATCGGGAGTGTTGGGCGAGCGGCGGATCACATCCGCCTGCGCAGAACCGGGGCACATCAACCCAGGAAGTGCGACCAGGGTCACGAAGCCGAGCAAGGAGCGGAGGTGCATGACGCGGAGTGTCGCATCTCGCCCGACGTAGCGCGTGTGTGGCCCGGGGTCTTCAGCGGGTTCGCAGGCGCCGCATCCCCAGCGCGGCCAAGAAGAAGACGACCCCATACGGCGGGCTGCCGCCGGTCTGCGGACGGACAGCGCACCCACCGGACGACGACTCTTCTTCCGTTGCCGGGTCGGTGGCCCCGATGGGCTCATCCGGCTCCACGGTGGGCTCATCGACGGAGGGGGGCTCCGCCTCGGGCGCAGGAGGGTTCGAGGGCGGAGTGACCGCACCGCTAGGGGCGTCGGGGAGCCAACGCCGGGCCGTCGCGTCCCACGCCGGATGCGGCGCCGAAGGCTCGCACCGACGGAACTGCCGACACGCGAAGGGCTCTCCCTCGCTGGGGGCGGGACACGTTCCGTCTGCGTCGCACAAGCCTTGCACCACGGTGTAGGTGCCGCGGAAGGCCGGCTGCTGTCGCTGGCACAGTCCGACGTCGCGACACGCCGAGCCATCCGGACACGCCTGCTCTGCGCCGCACCCCGTCGGCTCGCACCGCGGTCCTTGGTGGCTGGTGCGCGGCATCAAGCCAGGCGGACAGTGGTCCGGGGGCGGCATCACTGCGTCGGCGTTCGCGGCGCGGGGCAGGAGCAGGAGACAGAGCGCGCCAAAGAGGCAGAAGGACTTCATCACCGGAACCTACCTCAGCGCTGAATCAGTCGGACGGATCATCCCACCGCACCCAATGCGCGCGGCCGTCCGGGTGCGTCTCATACTTCCAGATCGGCACCCGGTCCTTGATGCGATCGATGAGCGCACGACCCGCCGTGAACGCGGCGTCCCGGTGAGGGGAACTCGCCACGCAGATGACCGCGTCGTCCCCGATGGC
>JBGCFC010000086.1:0-111735 GCA_045106715.1 Sandaracinaceae bacterium | reverse complement strand
TCGCGCCGCTCGCCGGCTTCGAAGAGAAGCTCCTGATCCTGGACGGCGTGGACATTGATCCGACGATCTCGATCGGCGCTTCGCACACGAAAGGCCCCGCGCTGCTGTGGACGGCTGCCCCGCTGCTCGAGGACCAGACCTGCGAGGGCAACCAGATGGGGGACATGAGCTACCTCGGGTGGGACAGCGCTCCGTCCGTCGACCAGGGCCTCGGTCGGACGCTCGGCGAGGGCCTCCGCGACCGCAACCTGGAGGTGGGCGCACGCACAGGGGGATACGCGTTCCCCGGCTCCCGAACGATCTACCGCGGACCGGCCCAACCGGTGACCCCGATCGATGACCCCGCGGTTGCGTTTCACCGGGTCTTCGGCGATGGCCGTCCGGTCTCTGAGCTCGAGCAGCTCCGACTCGAGCGACGCTCCGTACTCGACGTTCTTCGCGCCGAGCTGAGCTCCATTCGTGGCCGCGTAGCGGCGGGCGACCGCGAGAAGCTCGACCATCACCTCGAGTCGGTGCGCGACGTCGAGATGTCGCTCTCTGGGGAGATCTGCGAAGCCCCCGCGGGGTTGCCCGGTCCCGCGCTGTCGAGCGCCAACGTGCCCGGCATCCTGCATCGGAACATGCAGATCCTCGTTGGGGCGATGCGCTGCGACATGACCCGCGTCGGGAGCGTTCAGATGTCGATCGCGGAAAACGATGGGATCGTCTACCCCTGGGCGGGTGTCGGCCGCGGCGCGCACCACCTGATCAGCCACGAGTCGGATGCCGCCGGGCAAGCCGACCTGGCCCTGATCTACCGATGGTACGCGGAGCAGTTCGCCTCCCTGGTGGGCATGCTCGACGCGATCCCCGAAGGCGGCGGCACCATGCTGGACCACACGCTTGTCGTGTGGGGATCGGAACTCGGCGTGGGCTACAACCACTCCTTCAACAACGTGCCGTTCGTCGTTGCGGGAGGGGGCGGTCTGGGGGTCGACACGGGACGCTACCTCCAGCTGGGTGGCATGCAGCACAACCGGCTGCTCGTGTCGCTGTGCCAGGCGCTCGGACGCCCGGACATCGAGACGTTCGGTCCGATGGACCCGGGCACGGGCGGGATCCCCGGCTTCTTCGTGTAGCGCGCGGGCGGGAGGAGCGAGCGGGCGGGCTGGACCTCCAGCCCGCCCGTTTCTCGTTCTCGCCCGGCGCGCTGCACGAGCGTCTGTTCACCCCCTGTGCACAGACCGGCGCAGCGCTCGGGGGACGTGTTCACCGCGCGTGCACAGGCCCACGCTCGGGCGCGCACATTGCGCGTTGGCACGGTCGTCGCTGTGGACCGGGACACCCCTTTCCGAGCTCAACCACCGAGGAGCCTGTCATGCACCGTATCGTCCCAAGCCTTTTGCTCGCCCTGTTCACCCTGGCCGGCTGCGTCTCCGAGAGCGGCAGCGCGCACCTCCGTTTGGGAGGCGACTGCGCCCCCGGTGACGACGACTGTCGCCCGCCCGCCGCGCGCTGCACGAGCGGTGACCCTGACTGCTGCGAGCCGGCCGCGGCCCGAGCGGTCGGCGAGTGCGACTTCGAGATCGGGTGGGCGTTCAACGGAGAAGCCTGCGTCGCGCTGAACGGCTGCGAGTGTGTCGGTGCCGACTGCGGCGCGCTCTACGCCGACGCTGCGTCGTGCGAAGCCGAAAAGGCCCACTGCGGGTCCGCCGCCGTGTGCAGCCTGCGCTGCGCCCTGGACGAGTACCCCGAGGGCGACCTGTGCTTGCCTCGCCCCACCGTCTGCACCGACGAGTGGGATCCCGTGTGCGGATGCGACGGCGAGACCTATGGCAACCCATGCGAGGCGCGCGCCGCCGGCGTCGAGATCCTCGACGGTGCTGAATGCCCAGCGCCGGCCGCGTGCACCCTCGCGTGTCCGCCCGACGCGTATCCCGCCGGCGACGTGTGTCTGGCCCGCCCCACCGTCTGCACGGACGAGTGGGATCCCGTCTGCGGCTGCGACGGCATGACGTACGGAAACCGCTGTGAAGCCCACGCCGCCGGCGTCGAGATCAGCGCCCGCAGTGAATGCGCGCCCGCGCCGTCCTGCAGTCTCGTCTGCGCCCCCGACTCGTACCCCGAGGGCGGCGAGTGCTTCCCGCTCCCCGATCGCTGCACCGATGACTGGAACCCCGTCTGTGGCTGCGACGACGTCACCTACGGGAACCGCTGCGAGGCGCACGCGGCCGGCGTCGAGGTCCTCCAGCGGGGGGAGTGTGAAGTCCACGCGCCCGTCGCCTGCAGCCTGGGCTGCGACCCCGACCAGTACCCCGAAGGCGGCGCGTGCCACCCCCTGCCGGGCGGCTGCACGGATGAGTGGATGCCCGTCTGCGGGTGCGACGGGCAGACCTACTCGAGCGCGTGCGAAGCCCACGCGGCGGGCGTCGAGGTGACCGACGACGCAGCCTGCGGGCGTCGCTGAACCGAGCCGTCAGAGCGGCTTCGCGAGGCCGGCTGCATGCGCGGTTGGCCTCGCGAGCGTTCAGAGTGAGGGCACCCCGACCGAGCTGGGCGGGGGCGCCAGGACCAGGACGACGATGGCCGCCACCGCGGCCGCGAGGCCGACGCCGACCCCCGCGAGCACAAACGGCACCTCGGGATCGACGCCGGAGCCGCCCCCGATCTCCGACAGGGGCGGCACCTCGAGCTCGAGCGGATCCTGCCGCGTGCCGCGCGTCATGAGCTCTGCGCCGCCGAGGCCCACAAGCGACGCGTAGCACTGCACAGCGGCGCCTTCTCCAGCGGCCAACTCCACCACCCCGCCCTCGCCTTCCGACCAGGCCTCGCTGCCTGCACGACATCCCGCGTCGGTCCGCCGGACGAGCCCTTGTGGGTCTCCGCTCGCGCGCACCGCGTAGCGTACTCCGGTCGGGATGCGCTCGATGTCGCCCAGAAGACGGAGCGGCGCGATGTCGGCTCGCGCAGTCTCGAACGCGCGCCGCATCGAAGGCGGGAGCTCGGACGGAGGGCGGAGGTTCGGCGCGATGTACGCGATGCGCGAAAGGTCCGCGCGCATCGGCTCCTCGCTGCCCATCGCGCGGTGAGTGAGCGCCCGCAGGAAGAGCAACTCGATCAACTGGTCGCGGTCGAGCTGGTCGGACGCTTCGGCGCGCGCCAACGCCTGAAGCACCTCCTCGAACGAGGCGCTGTCGTAGAGCGCATGCGCGCGCGCCAGAGGCCCAGGGGCTGGAGGCGCCTGCGTAGCGGAAGGGGACGGACCTTCGGACGACGGCTCGGCAAGCTCGGACGCAGACGCATCCTGAGCATGCGCGACGAGAGGCGCGAAGACCGCTGAAAGCACCACCAAGAACGAGAGCGAGGTCCTCACAGCACATCTCCGAACCCGGAGCCGGGGCGCGGGCCCTGTGGCGAAGTGAGCACGAGGGGGTTGAGGAGCGTCTCCCCACGCAGCTCGAAGAGGTAGACGAAGGGCACGCCGCCGCCCCGTTCCTCGCCGCCAGACAACACGAGATCGTAGTCGAGCAAGCCGAAGCTACCGTGAAGCACCCTTATTTGAGCGGCGAAGTTCTGTGTGATGCCGAAGTCGTCGCGGGCGTCGTAAGCCAAGGATACGGCGTCCCACGGGGCATCTGCATCCGCACCGAGATACACCTCGAGCCCGCTTCGCTCCCCGCCTTCCTGCACGACGACAAGCAAGTCATCGCGCCCGTCTCGGTTCAGGTCTCCCGTCACGACGGACGCGGCGGAACGGTCCGAGAGCAAGCGGGACTCGAGCAAACCGTCTACTCCTGCCAAGACAAACACGCCCTCCTCACCCAGCACCGCGAGGTCGGCCAGGTCATCGCCGTTCCCGTCGCGCGCGAGAGCGATGGAGGACACCCCTTCGATGCCGAACCCCCTCGTGGCGGGAGGCGCGCTGCGTGGACCCCCTCGCAACACGAACAGGCGTTCCCCGACAATCAGCGCTGCGTCGTCGTCCCCGTCCCCGTCCAGGTCGCCGCCGGAGGCGACCTGGGTGAACCCCGTCAGGGCAGCATCGAGAGGCAAGACCTCCACGGGGTCGCCGCCGTACCGAACGCGAGGCCCGTCGGCGCCGTCGAGCAGCGCGTCGGCGAATCCGTCCCCGTCCAGGTCACCTGCCGCGGCCACGCGCCTCGCCGGTATCGTCCACTCTTGGTCCACGGGAGCGGACCCGAGGGGGACGAATCGAGGCAGTTCGCCGCAGTCCGGGCCCGACACCACCAACTCGTTTGCGCCGTCCCCGTCCGTGTCCCCGATCGCGGCAACAGCGTTGGATCCAGCTCCCTCGCACAACGCCGCGCTCTGCCAAAACTCGTTCGGCCCTCCGCTCGCGAACAAGAACACCATGTCCCCTTCTCCGACGATGAGGTCGTCCTCCGCGTCGCCGTTGAGGTCCCGCGGGCTCTGCTCGAGGAAGAAGCTGCGTGCCGACGAAGCCCGTTCGCGACGGCCGTAGAAGGCACGGACCCGCCACGCGATCCTCCCGCTCCACCCACCTGTGGGCTCTGGGATCTGCGTGAGCGGCAGAACATAGCGATCGCGTTCTTCGTCGACCGGGATGGTGGCAGACCATCCAAAGCCGTCTTCTCCGTCCGTATCTCTCGCGCAGTGGTCGCCGCGCTCGTCGCAAGGACGCGCCTCGAACCGAATGGCGTCGGGACGCGGGTGGTGGGGCGCCGCTCGGAAGGGGACCCGGGCCCGCAACGACGCGCCGTCCTGGACCGTCGCGGAGTTCTGAGGCCAAGTGAGCTCGGGCGGCTCGCACGCCGCCACGAGGGTGGGAGGCAACTCGCCCTCGACGACCTCCAGCCGCGTGGCGATCCCATCGAGACGAGGCAGGGACTCGGACTCGCCCCCGCGCATCATCAGGGAGCAGTCATCCGACCATGCCAACACCTCGAAACAGAAGCTGCCCGCTTCCACCTCCAGGTCGAGACCGGAAGCCTCCTGATTGATGGCGGCCCAAGAGACGACCTCCGCGTCGGAAGCACACCCCCCATCGACGAGTTCCCGGACGAGCGCGCGCCCTTCGAGCGACGCATCTCCGACGTCGATCCCCTCACGGTCCACGGTCCAGCCGGCCTGGCAGCCCACTGCCAACACGGCCAAGGCGCACCATCGGAGGCTCACTTGAGTGCCTCCACGCACGGCCCCTCACTGAGCACGACCAGGGTCGCAGATGCAGAAGCGCCCCCCGTGCCTACGCGAACCGAGAACAGGGCGCGCGGTTCCACGACGACCCACTCATCCGGGTTCCCTTCACCCGGCGCCAACGGCCGCCGGAGCTCGACTGGGGATTCGAGACAGTAGAGAGGAGGCAGGGAGACCGCTCGAGCCATGTGAGCGCGGGGGACGCCTCCATCGGAGGCGGCGAGATCGAGCCACACCTCCACGCCGTCATCGTGGCCGCCGAGGTTGCGCGAACCACCGGACACGAACGCGTCCGTTCCGAGCATCACGGCGCCTCGATAAGCCAGCCGCTCGCTTCGCCCGGCGCTCGGGCACCAGTCGATGGCGGAGAGAACCCCAGGCGCGTACGGCCCTGGACCGCTTCCCAAAAGAGGCTCGCCCTGCTCCGTCACGGCCAGCTGGATCTCAAGCGCACCAAGCATGAACCAGGATAGATTTCGTGGCCGAAACGGGACCGATCTTTCGTCGTCCGTGCGCACGGGGATCGCGGGCCCCGTGAACCTGAATCGACCGGCCTCGAGGGTGCGGAGTTCCGCGCCGAAGAGGCCCCCGACCATCCCCAAGCCCGAGACGAGCACATCGGCCGAGATCGGCTCGCCGTTCCCAGCTTGCATCACATCACGAGCTTCGAAGACGACGTCGCGCGCCCCCTGAACCCCACCCCATCCGGCCCGTCCATCTCCCACACGCTGGTACAGGGCACTGCCGACGTTGAGGCGGACCTCGCCAGGACCGTCGGCCCTCTGCTCGTAGCCGGCCCGAAAACGAATCGGTCGCCTGCCCGTGTCCCATGCAAGAACGGTTTCGGGCCCGGACTGCCAGTACGTCGTCACCCGCGACTGCAAGCACCCGGCGTCGGGGGGCACCCCTGCCTCGGTCGTGGGCATCCGCGCTGGCCCCGCGTCAAAGGCGGCTGGGGTCCCGGAGTCGGTCTCTTCCGTGTCAGCACATCCGAAAATCGATGCAACGAACAAGAGGATGATCCCGGCTCGCTTCATCGTCAGCCCCCTCGCTTCAGCAGCCGGTGAAGGTAGCTCCGCCCGATGCCGGCCGCGCGCGCCGCCGCGCTCACGTTGCCTTTGTGTCGCTCGACAATCCGCGTCGCGTACGCACGCTCGAAGTGCTCGACGAGCCGCCGTCGGGCTTCGGCGTAGGGCACCTCAACGTCGACCAGATCCAGCAGCGAGGCCTCGGCGCGCGGAGGCAACGGACCCGGCTCTTCGAGGATCGCGGCGCGCTGGAGGTGGTTTCGCAGCTCGCGCACGTTGCCCGGCCACGCGGCGCGTCGGAGCTCGGCCAGGAACGCCGGTTCCATCAGACGGCCTCGCGCATCGGGGTCGATGGGAAGCTCGTCCACGAAGCGCGTCACCAACGGCGCAATGTCATCGGGGCGCTCGCGCAACGGCGGCAGTACGACGCGGACCACCGCCAGCCGGTAGTAGAGATCCTCGCGGAAGCGCCCCGCCCCGACCTGGACGCGGAGGTCGCGGTGGGTGGCGGCGATGACTCGGACCGAGAGCGAGCGCATGTCGTTGGCGCCGACCCGTCGGACCTCCATGCGCTCGAGAACGCGGAGGAGCGCAGGCTGCATGTCGAGCGGGAGCTCGCCGATCTCGTCGAGGAAGATCGTGCCCCCGTCCGCCGCCTCGAACGCCCCCGCGCGGTCCTGCGTCGCGCCGGTGAACGCGCCCTTCTCGTGTCCGAACAAGTGGCTCTCGAGGAGGTTCGGCGGGATCGAACCGCAGTCGACCACCACGAAGGGCCCGTCCGCGCGGCGGCTGAGCTCGTGGATCGTGGACGCCGCCTCCTCTTTGCCGGTACCCGTCTCCCCGTTCAGCAGCACGGTGACGTCGGTGGGCGCCACGCGCTCGATCTGCGCGAAGGCGGCGCGCATCGGGACGGAGACACCCACCATGGACCCGAGCTGGCGACGATCCGAGATCGGCAGACGGTTTCTCTGCACGCCGACGGCGAACCGGAGGTTGGGCCGGCCCACACGCAGCCGGCTGCCGTCCTTGAGCCACGCCTCGCCGACCCGCACGCCATCGACCCGGGTTCCGTTGCGACTCCCCAGATCACGCACCCGCGCGCCCTCGTCGGTGATCCACACCTCGCAGTGGAAGCGCGACACGGTCGGGTCGTCGAGCACGAGGTCATTGGATGGATGAGACCCAATGCTGCAGCGGTCGGTCTCCGACTCGAATCGCGTCGAGGGGTCATCCTCGGCGGTGAGCGAGAAGCGCTGAACGAGCAGGGCGTCATCACCCAGAACGGTGGCTTCGAGCGTGGGCTCGTCGTCGTAGCGGGGGAGGTCGTCGTAGCTCACGCCGTGAGACTCTATCAAGATTCGGGGTACCCTGCGGGGCGCGTGGTCACGGCCGTCCTACCCCCCGACGAGCTCGACGAGGAAGAGCGTTCGTCCATCGTCCCCGAAGTGGAACAGCGCTTCGGACGCTACCGCTTGTGCTACGAGCTCGCGTCCGGCGGCATGGGCAAGGTGTTCCTCGCGCGGTCCGAGGGGGCGCGCAGCTTCGAGAAGCTGGTGGCGCTCAAGCGGATCCACCCGCATCTCGCCGAGAAGAAGCTGTTCGTCGACATGTTCCTCGACGAGGCGCGCATCACGTCGCGGATCGCGCACCCGAATGTCTGCTCGGTCTTCGACTTCGGGCACGAGGGCGGCACGTACTACCTGGCGATGGAGTACCTGTTCGGCGAACCCTTGTCGCACGTGATTCGCGGCTCGCTCCGCTACGACAAGCAGGACCCGCGGCGCATCCCGCACATCGCGCGGATCCTCGCGGACGCCTGCGAAGGGCTGCACGCGGCGCACGAGCTGGAGGACGGGGACGGCAACCCGCTCGGCGTCGTGCACCGAGACGTGTCGCCGCACAACATCTTCGTCACGTACGACGGCGGCGTGAAGGTCGTGGACTTCGGCATCGCGCGCGCTGCCGACCAGCTGCACGAGACCACGACCGGGGCCGTCAAAGGCAAGTGGGCGTACATGGCGCCCGAGCAGGCCCGCGGGAACGCGATGGACCGCCGCGTCGACGTCTGGGCGCTGGGGGTGGTGCTGTGGGAGGGCGCGACCGGGCGGCGGCTGTTCCGGCGAAAGAGCCAGACCGAGACCGTGTTGGCGCTCGTCAACGACCCGATCCCGCGTCCGTCCGAGGTGGAGCCCTCCGTGCCATCGGAGATCGACGAGATCTGCATGCGCGCCCTGAGCCGCGACGCCGACATGCGATGGCCGTCCGCGCGAGCGATGGGGCGGGCGATCCGGCACTTCTTGGCATCGAGGGGCAGCCCGGTCGGGCTGGCCGAGATCGCCGAGTGGATGGAGGAGCTCTTTCCCGGGATCCGCGACCGAAAGCAGGCGCTCGTCGGCGCGCTGGCGGAGCGACCGTCGCTGCCGGATCCCAACGAGAGCATCGAGACCATGGAGATGCTCCCCAGTCACCTCGTCGAGCGGCTGGACAAGATGACGGCGCCGTCGGGGCGCCGGACTCGCAAGCCGTCGGTCTCGACGGTGCGCGATCGCCCCGTGCGGGTGCGCAAGCGGACACCCGCCCCGGATCTGTCGCCGCGCGATGGACCGCCGGTTCCGGAGATCGCGGTCGCCTCCCCGCCGTCGGTGTCGGTCGTGTCGTCTCCCTCGGCCCCTCCGCTCCAGGCCGTGCCCGAGGCGCGCAGTCCCTGGGCCCGCCGCGGGATCATCCTGGTGGCCGTCGCGGCGGTGGGGCTGGCGGGGGGCGCCGCCAGCGTGCCTCTCTTCTCCGAATCCCCCCCCGTGAGCCCACCTCTACCGGTGTCGGCGGCCGCGTCGGTCCGCGCGGAGGACGACTCCCCCGAGCTTCCGCCGCTCGGGGTGGACGTGCCTCCGAGCCCCGCCGGAGAAGAGGCGCGGTCGCGGGAGGACGTGGCGGAACCCGTCGATCCGTCGCCTCCGGCGGCGCCGACCGAGCCGGCCGTCGAGACGACCCCACGGACCGCGACCCGATCGACGGAGAGGCGACCGGAGCGGACCCGCCCAGAACGCATCCGCACGGAGGCGCCGGCCACGGAGCCCATCGTCGAGCCGAGCGGCGAGGGGACCGTGAACCTGGTGACCGTCGGCGGGTGGGCGCTGGTCTTCGAGGACGGCCGTCCACTCGGGGAGACCCCCGTCCGGCTCACGTTGCCCGCCGGACGCCACATGCTGGAAGTACGCCCGTTCGGTCGGCGGCCTGGGCGCCCCGTGGCAGTGCATGTGCGCGCGGGCGGGCGGGAGCGGATCGCCATCCCGCTGGACACCGAGCCCTGATCGACACGGCGGTCAGAAACTGCTGCCCGGCTGCTGCAGGAACGCCTTCTCCTCCTCGCTGCTGTCCCGGCCGAGCAGGGCGTTGCGGTGAGGGAAGCGGCCAAATCGGGCGACGATGTCGCGGTGCTTGATCGCGTAGTCGTGCGCCATCGCGGCGTTCTTCGCCATGCTCGGGAACGCCTGCACGAGCCCCTCGAACAGCGCAACGCATCGATCCTGGAGGGCCACGTCTTCGGCGTGCATGAAGGGCATGTAGAGGAAGTAGCGCTCGTGGTAGCCGAAGTCCTGGTCGACACCGGCGTCCATTGCGTCGAGGCTCGCCTGGGTCGCGAGCGTGTCCGCGGAGTACATCTCGCCGCTGCCGCGGAACATGTTGCGGGACAGCTGGTCGGCGACGATCACGTAGGCGAGCCGGCCGCGCGGCCTCTCGAGCCAGTCGTCGAGCGTGCCCGCACGGAGCGCCTGGTGCGTGGCACGAAAGCGCGTCGTGCACTCACCATCGAATGCGTCGCTCTTCAACCACCAGCGCTTGGCTGCCTCCTCGGACGCGCATCCGTCCGCGTCGAGGTCGCCGAGCCAGAACTGGAGAACGTCATCGGGAGTGGCCGTCATGGTCGATGAGACTACAAGAATCAGATCGCGAAGCGGAGCTGCACCTCGAGCGTGCGGCGCGGAGGCGGGGGCAGTTCCCACCCCCGGGCCGCCTGCACGACGCACTCCCCGAGCTCCGAGTCCGCCGTTTCGTTCTCGATGACCCGGCTCGACGCGACGCGCCCATCCTCGTGCGGGACCATCGCCACCACGAGCCGGCCGGACAGCGGGCCACTGCGCGCGCCTCCTTCGTTGAAGCAGGCCTGGATCTGCTCGCGATAGGTATGCGCCACGTGGCGGCGCGCGTCCCGCAGGTAGACCCAGCCGGCGCTCTCGTTCTGGGCTGGGGCTGCGGGGGCCTCGGCGGGCGGGGGCTCGGCGGGCGGGGGTTCGGCGGGCGGGGGCTCCGTCGGTGTTGGGTACGTCGGCGTGGGTTCGGCGGGCGTGGGTTCGGCGGGCGTGGGTTCCGTCGGCGTGGGATCGGCCTGCGTGGGTTCCGTCGGCGTCGGGCCCTCCTCCGTGGGACGCAGCTCGCGCGGGATCCCGATCCGCATGCGCGGCGCGGGAGGAGAGGCGACCGCCGGCTCCACAGACGCGGTGGGCGCGGGGGTCCGGCCGCCGCACGCCGTGAGCGCGATGGAGAGCGTGATCATGAAGACGCGGTGGGGTCCGACCATCGCCGCATGGTACGCGGACGTCTCTCACGCCGCGGCGAAGAAGCGCGCTCGACCCGTCGGACGCGCGACGAGGAAGATGCAGAGCGCGTGCATGCCGGCGGCCATGAAGAACATGCTCGCGCCGAAGGTCTCGATCATGAAGAACGACGGCCACGGCACGCTCGTGTGCACGAGGAATGCCGACAACGCGTCCCAGATGGCGATGGCGTTCCAGACGACGATGAGCGTCCAGGCCGCAACGCCACGGCCCTTCAGAACCAGTGCGGCCACGACGAGCGCCGTCACCCCGATCACCGCGTCACCGACCAGCGGCATCAGCCAGCCGGCCGGCGGGTCACCCTCGGCGCCGCCTCCGACGCGGGCCAAGAACGCGAGCGTCATCGCACGTCCCGCAAGCATCAAGGTCACCGCGAGCAGGACCCATCGCCAGAGGGGAGTCGGGCCGGACTCAAATTGAATGTCACTCATCATGCTTATAAAATGTCGTACAACATCCAAAAGGTCAAGGCGTGGCGAGATACAGCAAAGAACATCGAGACAAGACCCGGGCGCATCTCCTCGAAACGGCGCGCCGCGAGTTCCGGCTCCACGGCTTCGATGCACTCTCCATCGACAAGCTCACCGCCGCCGCGGGGCTCACGCGCGGCGCCTTTTACGTGCACTTCGCCTCCAAGGAGGCGCTCGTCTCCGAGGTCCTCGAGATCGAAGCCGGCTTGCTCGAAGCGCTGCGCGAAGCCGCCGGCAAGCGGTCGAAGAAGGAACTCGCAGCGCAGGCGTTCGAGGCCTACCTCGACCCCGAGCACCGGGACGAGCTCGTGCAGTGCCCGCTGGTCGCGCACCCGATGGACGCACGGCGAGGAGGCCCGGGGCGCGCGGAGCGGTACGCGGCGCAGGTCGCCTCCCTCGTGGACGCGGTCACCGATGTGGTTGGCGATTCACGTGAAGACGACGCGATCGCGATCACGGTCATGGCGATCGGGGCGGCCGTCCTCAGCAGCGCCACCGACGCTCCGCTCGCCGAGCGCGTCGCGGGCGTGGCGCGGAGCGAGATCCGCCGACGCATGAAGCGGCGCTGATCGGCCGCGGCGCGCTCAGCGCCCGACGTAGCGGGCGCGGGGTCGCAGCAACTCGGGGCGCGCGCGCTGCTCGAGCGTGTGCGCGACCCAGCCGGCGACACGACCGAGGCCGAAGAGCGCGGAGCCCAGCCCGGCTGGCCCTCGCATCGCGAGCGCGACGGCGACACCGCCGAGGTCCACCGTCGCGCCAACGCCGGTCTCCCGCTCGACGCAGTCGACGATCTCGAGCAGCACCGCGGCGCGCGGGGGAAGCGCAGCGGTCTCGCGCACCAGGTCCAACAGGGGCGGGGTGCGGGGATCGCCGTCGGGATAGAGGGGATGGCCGAACCCCGGGAGGCTCTCGCCGCGGGCGAGGCGAGCGTTGACCTCCCGCCGGACCCCACGGGCGCGGCAGGCATCGACGAGCGCTTCGACGCGGTCGCCTGCCGCGCCGTGTCGCGGTCCGGTGAACGCATAGAGGGCCGCACCCACGCACGCGTAGAGGTCGGCGCCGGAAGACGCGGCGACACGCGCGGCGAAGGTGGACACGTTGAGCTCGTGATCAGCGCACGCGACCAGCACCGCGTTGACGATGTCGGTGTGCTCCAGGCCGCCGAAGTGCGCGGCGAGCGAAGGCGCCAGTCGGTCGTGGAGCGTGGGCTGCCGAGCGAGCGCGGCGCCCAACGCGCGCAGCAACCCGCGCGCTCGGGTGAGCTCGGCCCGCGGGCTCGAGACGTGCCGGGACGGATCGCGCAGCGCCAGCGGGGGCAGCGACTGCACCATGCGCCACACCAGCGGCAGGTCGCCGGGGTCAGGCACGTCGGTGGCCGGCCAGGGCGACACGGGGTCGGCCTGCCAGAGGTGCTCCGCCACCTTCTCGTAGGGCACGCGGTCCCGGAGGAGCGCGGCCACGCTGCGACCTCGGTAGGTGAGCTCGGGGTGCACTGACGTGATGGCCGAGTCGAGCACAGGCTCGCCGAACCGAAGGGCCCCGACCGCCACCGCCGCGTGGCCTCGGCGAGCCGCGCTACGGAGCGCGAGACGCTCCACGTCGGCCGCAGAGTAGAGCTTCTCTCGGCCGCCGCGCGCCACACAACGCACCTTCCCACGGCTGACGTAGCTGTAGAGCGTGGCGCGCTTCACCCCCAGCCGACGACACGCCTCCCGGGCGCCGATCAGACCTGACTCCGCCATCGTTCAGCGGCGGCGCCAGAGGAGCGCGAGGAACATGAGCGGCACGGCCCACAGGACGAACGATGACGTGTGGCCCACGGTGCAGAGGCCGGATGATCGCGGCGCGGGTGGAGACGATCCCTCCGCTGTCGATGGCGCCTGCGTCGGCTCCGCCCGCGTCGCTTCCGACCCCGGCTCGACGCAGCGGCGCGCCCGCTCACACACCGCGTTCTCGGCCGGGCACTGGCCGCTCGGATCGCAGTTCACGACGCGGATGACCGGCGGCATGGGCTCGGCCCCCTGCACACAGAGGCCGACTTCCTGCTGCGAGCAGACCGCGCCGCCATCGCAATCCGCGTCGGACTCGCACGTGGTGATCGCGCAGTACGAAACCGGACGCTGCGGTCGGCCCATCGGATCGAGCGTGCCCGGCGGGAACGTCCTCTCTCGCTCGACCGTGCCGGACGCGCAAGGCCAGCGCAGCCCAGCCATATCGGCGCTCGCAGGCGGGGCGATCCCCGTGAGCAGCACGGCCAGCAAGGAAGCCGTTCCGAGAAGCCGCCGCATCACGCGCGCCGACGGCGAACGAACAACCAAGCGAGCGGCAGGCCCATCAACCACCCACCTGACGCCGCGCCCAACGAGGCGCTGCAGCCACCGGACGACGCGGGCTCCTCCGCGGCAGGCTCAGCGGGCTCGCCCGCGGCGGGCTCGTCGGCCGGCGGATCGGACTCCGGCTCCTCCACCGCGGGCGTTTCGGCGGCGGGCTCCTCCGCCGTTGGTGCGGCTGCGGCTTGCGGGCTGTCCGCGGGCACGCAGCGACGGACGTTCTCGCAGGTGGAGTTGATGTTCAGGCACGTGCCGTCCGGCTCACATCCGCGGGAACGCGGCACACCCACACGCTGACCGGGCGCCACCTCCCGCTCCTCGAGGCAGAGGCCGATCGGGGCCGCAGAGCAGACCTGCCCGCCGCTGCACGCGTCGTCGCTCGTGCAGGCGGGCCCGGCAGCGCAGTACGGGTACGGACGCGCGGGCCGTCCGCGCGGATCGGTCGCGCCCGCCGGGATGGTGGGGGTCGTCGCGACGGTGCCCGGGCGGCAGTTCAGGTCTTCGGCCGGCGGCGGCGCGATGTCGGCCGAGGCGAGCGAAGGCACGGCCATCAACAGGCCGGCCACGAGCGAAAGGGCGGGGGCGATGCGAACGAGCGACATGGGAACCTCCAGGTACTCCATCGACCGGCGCCCCGACCGCGAGCTTGGACAGATGGATTGACGAATCCGTCTACCATGCGCCGATGGACCGACACAACGTTGGGTCATGAGCAACGCCGAACCCAAACACATTGATCAAGAATCAAGTTGTAACCCTGCATGGTCACGCACCTCTGCGGACTACGCGGAGCACCGTCAGCCCTTCCCGTCTTCGTTCTTCTCCCGCTTGGCTGCACGGGGCCTCCTGGTCCCGGGCCGGCGCGCGCTGGACCTCGGGACGGGGACAGGTGCCATCGCGCTGCCCCTCGCCCACCGCGGCCTCTCCGTCGTCGGCGTGGACATCGCCGAGGGGCAGCTGAACGAAGCGCGCCGGCGCGCAGGGAAGAAGGTCGCATACATACGGCGGCCGGCGGAGCAGACAGGCCTCGAGACGGCGAGCTTCGATCTGGTGTTCGCCGGCCAATGCTGGCACTGGTTCGATCGCCCCCGCGCCGCCGCGGAGGCTGCGCGCGTGCTCGCGCCGGGTGGCAGCCTCATCATCGCCCACCTCGACTGGATCGCGCGCCCCGGCTCCGTGCCAGCCCGGACCGTCGAGCTCGCCAACGCCTACGGCTCGTTCGTGTCTCCGAAGATCCAGGAGCGGCAGCTGAACTCGCTCTACGGCCCCTGGCTGGCCGACCTCGCCGACGCCGGCTTCGAGTCCATCGAGAGCTTCAGCTACGATGTGAACCTCCGCTACTCGCACGTCGGATGGCGCGGTCGGGTGCGGGCGAGTGCATTGGTCGGCGCGTCGATGCCCGACGACCGGGTCGAGCGCTTCGACCGTGACCTCGCGGCGATCCTGGCCGACGATTTGGACCCGATGCGGGTGCCACACCGCGTGTTCGCGGCCACGGGTGTCCGAGGGCCCCGTGCCTGATCGCCCCGAACGGTCATCGCGCTGACGGATGCTGGCTGCAGCAACCTGGCAGCGACGGACGTGGACCGAGGGGCGCTCCGGGTATCGGGGCGCCCCTCTTCTTTGTTCTCCCTGGTGAGGGGACGCGCTTCTTGATAGGCACAACCGGTGTTGGAAGCGACGGCGGCGATCGACGCACTCCTCCGGGGAGAGTTCACGCTCGCCAACGCGCTGCGCCAGCGCGACCCGCAGTGGGCGCTGCCAGTCGGCTTCGCGCGCTGGTCGGCCGGCCTGGACGACGCTCCGCCGACTCCGTCGGCCGCAGAGATCGCCGTGCTCTGCGCGCGTTCGCCCGTGGCAGGCGCCATGGCGAGCCGCCGCTGGGCGCTGTCCGCGGTCCTTCGTGGGGACACGACGTTGCTCGAACGCGAGACTTCGCCGTCACCGACCGCCGAGGCGTGGCGGGCGCTGATGCGCGGCCAGTCCGTCGGGCGGGTCCCGGAGGACGACGCCTCACCCGATGGGATGGCGATCCGGGTCGATCGGGTCGTCTTTCGCGCGCTCGACGCGATGGCCAGCGGCGACTGGGAGGCGGCCCGGACGAGCGCGCGGCAGGCCTTTCGCATGGCGCGCGCCGAGGGGCTGCCTCAGTCGCAGTATCTCGCCGGCTTGGTGCTCGCGCGCTACCGACGCCTCTCCAGTCACCCCGACCTGGCGCTCCGCATCGTGCGCGGGTTGGCCCGGGTCGCGCCCGCCGCCTGGAGGAGGTGGATCGGCTGGGAGGCTGTCCTGAGCGGGGGCCGAAACGCCGCGGACCTGCTCGGGCAGCTGCCACCGGCGAGCCCCGCGCGAGGTCTGATGCGTCTTCTGTCCGCGGCACACGTTGGGGACCGCGCCGCGTTCGACGCCGAGGCCGCGGCGCTCACCGAGTCGGTCGTGTTCGCCCCCTTCGCGCGCGATCTGGAGCGCGTCGTCTCCGCGGTCGACCCACGGGTGCGGTTGCCCCCCGAACATGAGCTGTACGCGCTTCGCAACACGAGCGAGCCCCTGCCATTGGGTCTCGCGGGGCTGTCCATGGAGGAGGGTCCGGCTCCCTCAGCCGCCCTTTGCGCAGCACCCGGCAAGAAGGCGACCCGGATCGTGTTCGCGGGCGCGGGGCTGTTTGTTGGCCCCGAGCAGGTTCGTGCAGCAGTCGCGCGAAAGCGGGTCGGTCGCACCGAGGCCGGCCTCGCGACCTTGGCGCTGGCGGGCCCGGACGGACTCGAGGAGGCGGACTTCTTCCTGCGGCTCTACGGTCTCGTATACGACCGAGCAATTCACCGTGGGGTGCTCGGGGTGCTCGTCCAGCGCATGCGCCAGTGGCTCGGCGACGCGGCCGACATCGAGCGCTCGCAGCGGCTGGTGCTGCGGCCGAAGCGGCCGTTCGTCATCCCCGACTCGAAGACCGCCCGCGCGCTGTCCGAGCAGGTGACCCGGTTCCTGGCCAAACAGGACGCCGCGAGCGCCAAGGAAGCCGGCGCGTCGCTGGGGGTCTCGCTGCGGAGCGCGCAACAAGCGCTGACCGAGCTGGTCGAGGACGGCGCGTGCGAGCGCGTGAAATCGGGCAGGAAGACCCACTACGTGCTGACCGACACGACGTTTCAGGACCCGACGGGCGAGTTCCGAGCCGGCTGAGCGAGGCAGCGCGCTTGTGCGCAATCGCGGTTAACGCAGGTCGACGCGAGATCGCGAATCGTCTGAGGGTCGGGTCGCGTTCGCGGGACCCGGCGGAAAGGCCCGCCGATGCTTCGCTCTTCGACGCTCGCCCTCGCACTGGTGCTCTCGGCCCTCGCACCGTTGGCCGCCCAAGCGCAGGACCCCATCGTCTACGCCCGATGCGCGCGCACGACAGACACGTTCGAGCTGACCGCGGACGTGACCGTCGGAGGCGTCACCCGCAGCGCGTCACGGACCCTGCACTCGCTCGATGTGCTCGACGCGATGCCCGACGTGGTGAACTTCTTCGGAGACTTCGCGGGGCCCTGTGACCTCGTGTACCGCGAGCCGTCTGGAGCCGAGCGCGTGCTCTACGACTGCTCGAGCACATCCACCGACGACAACGCCTGTGCGGCCATGGAGCCGTCGGTGTCGTTCGACGGCCAGACCATCGCGTTCGCGGTGTTTCACGGTCAGCTGGACCGCGTGGAGTTCAACCCGCTCAGCACGGATCTCGATCCCGCGGCTGACCGTGTCGCGCTCGGCTGGATGGACCTGCCAAACCGGGTGCTCCGGACCACCCACGCGCGGCTGCATCTCGTGGATGTCGCGACCGGGGTGGTGACGGACCTTCCGTGGGTGCCCGGCGTGTTCGACGCGGCGCCGGCGTTCCTCCCCAATGGCCGACTCGCCTTCACCTCCACCCGCGATCAGAACCGCTCGACCCTGGTGTGGCAGACGACCCAGCACTCCCTCGCCAACCGCATCTGGTCGATGGACCTCGACGGACGGAACATCGAGCTCAACAGCCATCACTCTCTGTCGCAAGAGCAGCACCCCATGGTGCTCCAGGACGGTCGCCTGGCGTACTCCAGCTGGCAGATCGGCATGAGCCGTCCGTTCCGCTACACGAACGGATCGATCCGAGGGACGGACACGCTCCACAACCTGTTCCACCTGTTCGCGCAGGAGCCGGACGGAGCCGAGAACTTCGCCATATTCGGGATGCACAGCGGGGACCACCAGGTCTCGAGCTACGGAGAAGACCACGACGCGGCCCACTTCATGACGCAGACCGGCGACGGGCGCGTGTGGTTCGCCGACTACTACCGCGGCAACAACGGCGCGCTCGGCGCCGTCGTGGGGTTCCTGCCGGAGCGACACGGAATCGAGGGGGCGCCCTCCGAAGATCGCGCCAACGCCTTCCTGCCCGGCGGCACGATCAACCTCGCGGCGTGGTCACGCAACGAGGACGTCGGCTCCCGCCCGATGCCCGCGCCGCCGCTCACCGTCGCGGGGTACGACGACCCGCTCCCGTTCGTGGGCAAGCTTGGGCATCCGGCCGCGGTCACCGATTCCTCCCGGCTGATGGTCGCGTGGGGCAAGGGCTACTGCTTCCGTCTCCCCCAGGCTCTCGGCCGACTGAGTGACACGGGGCTCCCCAACACGCCGGGCTGCGACCTCGGTCTCTACCTCTCGCCGATTCCGTCGATGCATCCGAACGACCTCGAGGTCGTCGTCGACTCCCCCGACTGGCACGAGCTGATGGGTCGGGCGGTCGTCCCGTACAGCGCGATCCACGGTATGGAGGCACCCGCCAACATCCCGCGATCGGACGTGCAGGAGTCGCACTCCGAGCTCGACGTGGGCACGCCGTTCGGGCTGCTCGGGGCGGCCTCCATCGTGGACCGCGAGACGCATCCCCTCGAGGGGCTGCACTTCGACGGACTGCATCAGTTCCATCAGCAGGGCACCGACACCATCGACTACAGCGACGAGGAACTCTGTGGTGTGCGCATCCTCGGTGCGATGCCGAATCGAGGCACGCGGCAGGAGGTCTGGCGCGAGATGCGCACCAACCCGGCGGGCGAGCGCCTGACCATCCTGGGGGAGATCCCCGTCCGCAACCGCGACGGGTCCGGTCCCATCGCAGGGCCGGGAGGCACCGGCGGAGACCAGGACACGAGCTTCCTGGTGCGTTTCCCCGCCGACGTCGCCTACTTCATGCAGGGCATCGACTGCGACGGCCGGACGCTGAACACCGATCAGAGCTGGCAGGCGCTGCGGCCCGGCGAGACCAAGACCTGCGGCGGCTGCCACGTGCACTCCCGCGAGCCCGCGACCACGTTCGCGGAAACCTACGCTGCGAGCGACGCCTACGTCGTGCCGCGCCTCGGTGAGGGGCAGGTGCCGCTCTTGACCGGCACCGGAAGCGACGGAGCCGCCCAAACCCGGGAGGTCGAAGGGTACGGGCTCAACATCGACTTCGAGACGGACATCATGCCCATCTTCGAGGCGCGGTGCGTGAGCTGCCATGGCGGCGCGACCCCCGACGCTGGTCTCTCGCTCGACCGCGCTGCCGCCGACGTCACCGGGCTGCGCGACGTCGTGACTGCGACGGGCGAGCCGGCGACGTGGCACTGCTTGGTCCAGGACGCGACCCAGGAGTGCGTGGCCCCGGGGCTCCGCACAGAGACCCACGACCCGCGCGGGTTCCGGCGGCCCCAGCTGACGCGCTACATCCGCGCCTACAACTCACGCGCCAGCCTCCTCTATTGGAAGGCCGCCAACGAGCGCACCGACAACCACACCGACGCGACCTTCGACGCGAGCAGCCCGTCCGTGGACCGCGACATCGACTTCGGCGCCGACCATCCGACCGACATCACGCCGGAGGAGCTGGGGCTCATTTCGCGCTGGATCGACATCGGTTCACCGGGCGGTCTCATCGCGCCGCACGACACGCAGCGGCCGACGCTGAACCTGGCGGCGATCCTCGACGGCGAGGCGGTGACCGCGCTGCGCGTCGGGACCGCCGACATGGGCGACGGCATCGATCCGAGCTCGCTGACCGTCTGCGTGCTCGGTCCCGAGGACGCGTGCGACAACATCGCGCCCCCCGCGTCGATGGCCGGCGTGGTGGAGATGCCCATTCGGCTCATGGACCCGGACGCCGAGGTGCTCGCGCGCGTGGCCGACCTCGCGGGCAACATCACCGAGATCCGACGCACGGTGCGCTGGCTGCTTCGGAGCCCGCCCGAGCCTCCGCCCCCGCCGGTGCGACCCGACGGCGGGGTCTTCTCCGACGGTGGAGGAGGACCGCTCCCCAGCACCGACGGCGGCCCGGGGACCGGCGTGACGGACGGCTGCGGCTGCCGCGTGGGCGGACGACAGAGCGGCGCGCCGTGGGCGCTCTGGGTCCTCTTCGCCCTTTGGGTCGTGCGGCGGCGACGTCGGCCTCGTGGCTCACGTACGGCGGAGCGCGTGATGCGCGGGGGCGTGACCTGCTTGGTCTTGCTCGCCCTGACCGGGTGTGACGAAACGATGCCGATGCCGGACGCGGCGGCAGATCCCGACGCGGGGATGTCCGACGCGGGGGACCCGCCCGGAGACGGCGGCGCCCGCGACGCGGGACGGGACGCCTCCACCGACGCGAACGTCGTTCCCGACGCCGGCCCACCCTGCGCCGACGCGACCGAGGTGGAGACGATGCTCGCGTCTGGCATGCGCGTGCTGCATCACGACGGACAGTCGTTCGTGAGCTGGCGCGACCGGGAGGAGGGCGCTGCTGGTGCGGACATCCGCTACCGCTTGTTGCGCTCGAGCTCCCCCATCACGAACGCCAACCTGGACGACGCCGAGGTCGTGGCGGCGGGGATCTTCAACCACTCGGGGCAGCTCTATGGCGCGGCGCTTCGGATCGCCGAGCGCCTCGACCCGACGCGCGACATGCGCCGGATGGCCAATGACGAGGAGCCGCTCGCCCCGTGGTCCGGGATGTGGGCGGCGACCGCCGAGCAGAACGGGTGCATGTACTACGCGGTGCAAGCCACCGACCTCGACGGCGCTCCCATCGAGGCGATCGCACCCGGCGAGAACGCGACGACCGAACCCGTGGCGGAGCTCGTCGCGCCCCGCGAGCCGATCCAGCGGTGGACCTCCGAGGAGCGCGCCGCCGGGGCCACACCGACCATCGTGACGGGCGATCCCGACCTGCCGCTGCGTGTCCGCCTGCACGCGAGCGGTGGGCTGGTGGGCGCGTGGGGTGACCTCTACGAATACGCCGTCGATTCGACGATGGCGTACCAAGACGGCGTGCCGGGCGTGTTTGCGGTTCAGCAGTCGCGCAACAGCAACTTCGACAAACATCTCGAGCTGTCGGGCACCGACCGGGTCTGGCGCCCCGACGGGTCCCGGACCCTCGAGACGTTCTGGTTCGGCTACGTGCTCCCCGACGAGGACGGCGACCCCATCGCGCACCCGTTCACCGAGCGGCGGCTGCTCTGGACCATCCCGTGGGTGATCGAGCGCTACTCGGTCGACGACAACCGCGTGATCTGCGAGGGCGGCTCGATGGGCGCGTGGGGCTGCATGATGTTCGGCATCCGCCACCCGGAGCTCTTCGCCGCGGTCTACCCCGACCGGCCGCGCATCGTGCAGGGGAACCTGACCGACCTCGACGCGTACTACTACGACGCGGACGACGACGTGGTCTTGTCCGACGGCACGCCATGGACAGAGTACAACGACGCCGCCCGGTACGTGCGGAGCGAGCCGGACCAGCTCCCGTTCATCGGCTGGAACACCGGGCGCCGCGACACGTTCCAGCGCTTCGCGGACAGCATCGACATGGTGGAGGCCCTCGAAGAGGCACACTGGGGCTTCGCCTTCGCCTGGAACGACGGCGGCCACTCCGAGGGGTTGGCCAGCAGCGCCCGCATCCGGCGGTGGTACCCGCCGGAGTTGTTCGCGCGAAACCTGAGCTACCCCGCGTTTGGCAACAGCTCGATCAACGACGACCTCGGCACCGGCGACCTCGACACCGGCGACCCGGAGGGCGGGATCAACCTCGGGTTCGTGTGGACTCTGGTGGAGGACACCGCTGACCGCTGGACGATCGAGCTTCGCAACGAACTGGCCCCCGCTCCGATGACCGTCGACGTGACGCCGCGAGACACGCAGGCGTTCTTGCCGACGGCCGGCGAGAGCGTCTCGTACTCCCTTCGACGCGGGGGCGAGGAGGTTCTCAGCGGGACGGTCACCGCGGACCGCCACGGCCTGGTGACGCTCGAGGGCGTCAGCCTGAACCCGGACGCGGACACCGAGATCCGCCTGACGCGGTAACCCGATGACCGCAGCAGCGACACGGCGTCGATCCAAGCCCTGGGGCGCGCGCGCCTCGGGGACTGGTAAGCTCGACTGGATGCAGTCCGACTCCCTCGTCCACCTGTTCGACCTCGCGAGCGGTGGCATGGGTCGGGTCGAGGTGGCGATGCGCAAGGAGGCCCACTTCGAGCGCCTGTTCGCGGTCAAGCGCCTGCACGCCCACTTCGCCGCCGACACCGCGGCGCGGACGATGTTCCTGGATGAAGCGCGCATCGCCGGGCTCATTCGCCATCCGAACGTGGTGCACGTCGTCGACGTGGGACATGACGAAGCCGGCTCGTTCTTGGTCATGGAGTACGTGGAGGGGCTCCCGCTGTCACGCATCATCTCGGACGGCTCGCGAGCGGGAGTGCAGCTGCCCCTGAGCGTGGCCTACGACATCGTGCGACAGGCCGCGCTCGGGCTGCAGGCCGCCCATGAGCTGGTCGACTCTCAGGGCGACTCCGTGGGGCTCATCCACCGGGACGTCTCGCCGCAGAACATCTTGGTGAGTCACTCCGGCTGCGCGCGCCTGACGGACTTCGGGATCGCGAAGGCGTCGGACCGATTCACCAAGACGCAGACCGGGGTGCTCAAGGGCAAAATGGGCTACTTCTCGCCCGAGCAGCTTCGCTTCGAGGAGCTGACTCAGCGCGCCGACCTGTTTTCGCTCGGCGTCGTCTTGTTCGAGACGCTCTCAGCCAAGCGTCTGTACGGAGGCGGAGGCGTCAGCGCGGCGCGGCGCATCCTGCACGAGCCGCCGCCGGACCTCGCGGACATCCGAGAAGACGTGAGCCCCGCGGTCATCGGCCTCCTGTTCCGGCTGCTCGCGAAGGACCCGGAGCACCGCGCGCTCGAAGCCAAAGACGTCGCCGAGGTGCTCGAGACGGCGATTCACGAGCTGCCCGAGGAGCAGCGAGAGTCCGTGTCGGAGTTCATGCTCGCGGAGTACGCAGACGCGCGGGAGGCGCGGCGCGACGCCATCGCGACGGCGATTCAGGAGCACGGAGAAGAGACCGCGGCGGCCCTCCGACGCGCGTCCACGCTTCGCCGCCGAATACCGTGGGCGATCGCGCTCATCGCGCTCGTCGCCGGGGTCGCCGGCGCGGGCTTCGGCGTGACGCAGCTCGTCGCGGACGATCCGCCCAGCGACGACCCTGCTCCGATCGCCGTTCAGTTCGTGCCGCGGGAGGAGATCGCGACGCCCACACCCGCGGAACCCGAGCCAGCGCCCGAGCCCGTGGTGCCCGCGGCGGAGGCGCCCGTCGAGACCCCGAGCGCACGTCCGCGGCGAGCGCGACGCCGCGCCCCCCAGCCGGAGAGGCCCGCGCGGCGGTCCGATGGGGTGCTCGTCGAATGGTAGGGCGAGCGAGCGCCCTTCGCGCGGTGTTCATGTGCCTGGCTTCGCTGTCTTTCCCAGCGGCGGTGCTCGCCCAACCGACCGAATCAAGCGAGGCCGCTGCGACGGACACGCCCTCCGAGGCGGACATCGCCGAGGCGCGCAGGCTGTTCACCGAGGGCAGGGCGCATTTCGACGCATCGGAGTTCGCCGAAGCTGAGAGGGCCTTTCGGCGGTCGCTCGCGCTCGCCCCACGCGCCACGACCGCCTTCAACCTGGCGAGTGTCGCGCAGAGGATCGGGCATGCGCTCGCTGCGCTCGACGTGGTGCGCGCGCTCGAGGCAGGCGAGTACGGCGCGATCGGAACGCTCGAGGTGGCGGCGCTTCGGAGTGAGGCCGAGGCGTCCCTCGGCACCGTGCGGGTCTCTGTCACCCACAGCGGGGAACGACCGGTGAGCGGCATCGAGATTCTGGTCGACGGCGATCGGTGCGCGCGGTTGGAGCAGCGCGGCGTCGCCTCCTGCCGCGTCGACCCGGGTGACCACGTGGTCCGCGCAACGGCGGTCGACCATCAGGACGGGCGGGAAGCCGTGGTCGTAACCCCCGGCGGCGAGGCCGCGGTCGGGTTCCATCTGCGGGCGTTGGACGACGCCCGCCCTGGCGTGCTCACCGTCGAGTCGCTGCCCGACGCCCAGATTCAGGTGGAGGGCTACGGGACGGGCACCGGCTCGTTGCGACTCGAGCTCGCCCCGCAGCGGTACCGCGTTCGGGTGAGCGGCGGGGGCAACAGCCAGACGAGCCGCGTGGACGTGCCCGCCGGACGTGCGGTCCGCCTCTATCTGGAGCCGCGCGTCACGCCGATCTACGAGAGCCCTTGGCTGTGGGTCGCCATCGGGCTCGTGCTTGCCGGCGGCGGCGTCGCGATCGGATGGGCGGCGACGACGTTGGAAGGCCCGACCTCGGCGGGCAGCATCGAGATCCTCCGGGAGGCACTCCCATGAGTCGAGCCGCGATCGCGTGGATTCCCTTGCTCCTCGGATTGCTCTGTGCGGGCTGCGTTCCTGCGACAGAGACGTTCGTGATCCTGAACGCCGACCCGGAGCTGCGTGGCGAGGCGACGCTCACGGTCCGCTACCAACCGGATGACATTCCTGTTCCGATGACAGAGGTCTTCGAGACGGGCCTGGGGTTCTGGCCGCACACGCTCGCGTTCCACCCGCGGGACCGCGACACGTCCCGTCGCTTCGAGTTCGAGGCGACGTTGCAAGACGCCGATGGCACCGTGCAGGTGGGCGCGCGACTCGGCTTCTCGGGACAGAACCGAGTGGAGTTCCTGTTCGAGCGGGCCTGCCGGGACGTGCTCTGCCGCGACGGGTTCACCTGCCGCGACGCGGTGTGCGTGCCCTCGCTTCCCACCGGAGAGTGCCCCGACCTCGTCGGGGTCTGCGACCCGGCGACGAGCTGCGGCTGCGAGCCGGGGTTCGAGTGCGTCGAAGCCGAAGACGGCGAGCCTCGCTGCGAGGCGCCGCCTGCGCTCGAGGCGATTCCCTGCACGGGCCCCTCCGACTGCCCCGCGGGGGAGCTCTGCGACCTGGAGAGCGGCGAATGCCGTCCACGCCCCGCAGAATCGTGCCCGCTGCCCCCCAGCGCCGACGGGGAAGCCTTGCTCGGGGTGCGCTGCGGCGGTCACGACGACTGCGCAGCCGGCCTCGCTTGCGTGGGGGCGCTCCGTCCCGTGGGGACCGAGGAGGAGCTTCAGTACACAACGGACCGCGCGACGTGTGCATCGGCGTGCGACCCCTGCGTTGCGACCCCGGGCTGCGCGGCCGGGGACGAGTGCATCGGCCTGCCTGGGGGCGGCGGCTTCTGCGCTCGCGGCGGGCTCGCGGACGTCGGGGAGTCGTGTCGTGAGCTCGCCGGCGCCGAGCGAAGGTGCGGTCCGGGCCTCGCCTGCCGGACAGGGCGCTGCGTACGCCTGTGCCGGGGCGACTTCATGGGGGTCGCGGGAAGCAGCGGCCACTGCACGAGCACGAGCGCTGAGTGCGCGGACGACGAGGTGTGCGAGGGCCCGACCGAGAACGCTCGCTGGGGCTGGTGCGTGCACCGCCCGCCGGAGTACCCGAGCCCGGAAGGCGGTGGCTGTGGCGTCGCGGACGAGTGCGCCTGCCCCTTCCGATGCGTGGCCTCCCTCAACGGTTCTCCTCCCTTCTGCGCGCGACGTGACGTCAGCAGCTGTGACGCCTGCCCGGCGGGGCGGCTCTGTCGCAGCGTTGTGGGCGAGGACCGCATCGCCTGCATCGAGCCCGGAAGTCTGCGGCCGTACGATCCCTGTGACGACGACGCCCAGTGCCAGCCTGAGCTGCGCTGCGATCCGGGGACCGGCACCTGCCAGCCGTAGTGTGATATCGATCCGTCGTGCGTCGATCCTTCGCCTGTCTCGTGCTGCTCACGCTCGGCACCGCCGCGCCCGCGTCTGCGCAGACCGGAGCGCTGTGGGAGCGTGGGGTCGCCGCCCGTGGTGCCGGGCAAGACAGCGCCGCGCTCGAAGCCTTCGAGGCGGACTATCGTGAGGGCGGGCGGATGGCTTCGCTCGCGCAGGTGGGCCTGGCCGAGCAGGCCCTGGGGCGCTGGGGTGCCGCACATCGCCACCTCGAGCGCGCGCTCTCTCAGCCCGACGCATGGGTCACCTCCAATCGCGCGCCGCTCGACCAGGCGCTCGCGGAGGTCCAGCGCCACACGGGCCGGCTCGAGGTCACCGTCGATCACGCGGGCGCTCGTGTCTCCGTCGGCGGTGAAGATCTCGGTGTCACGCCGCTGCCCCCGCTGTGGGTGACCGCCGGCACCGTGCCACTCCGCATCGAGAAGAACGGGGTCGTCGTCGACCGCAGCGTCGTGATCCAGATCGGGCAGACCAGCCGCGAGTCCGTGACGCTCGGGCCAGGCGCGGCCGGAGGAGGCGGACCCAGCGCGCTGCCGATCGTCGGCGCGACCGTGGCCGGTCTCGGGCTGGCGTCCGCCGTCGGCATGACCATCACATGGATCCTCCGGGAGGAGGGTGCGCAGCGCTACGTGGGGGATGAGTGTGTGCCCGAAGTGGGCCAGACGATCAACGAGGTCGCGCTCCCCGACGGTCGAACGTGCGGCGAGCTACGCGGCGAGATCGACACCCTGACCGGCCTGACCATCGGGCTCGGTGTTGGCGCGGCGGTCCTGGTGGGGGTCGGGCTGGGCCTGGTGTTCGCGGGCGGCTCGGACTCCGGTCAAGCCTCCGTCGCGTGCGCCCCCGGCCTCGGCGGCGTCTCCTGCCACGGCCGGTTCTAGCGACTTGGCCTCGGGGGCTCGGATCACGCACACTCCCCCTGAAGGTGACTGTCGCCGAAGTATCGACCGGGTTCTCACTGGAGGACGGGCCCCTCAAGCCTGGCGTGAGGGCGGGCAGCTATCTCATCGAGCGGCGTCTCGGGAGCGGGGGCATGGGCGCCGTGTATGCGGCCACCCACATCGGCTTGGACAAACCCGTCGCGCTCAAGGCTCTGCACCGCACGTTCGCGGTGCAAGAAAAGTCCGTGAAGCGCTTCGTGCGGGAGGGCCGCGCCGCGTCTCGCATCCGCCACCCTCACGTCGTCGACGTGACCGATGTCGGATCCCACGACGGCATCCCGTTCCTCGTCATGGAGAAGCTGGACGGAGAGGACCTCGAGCAGTACCTCGATCGCTGCGGCTCCCTCGAGGCGTCGCGGCTGGTCGAGATCATGCTGCCGGTGATCGACGCGGTGGCGACGGCGCACGACGCCGGCGTGATCCACCGGGACCTCAAGCCCTCGAACATCTTTCTGGCGCGCGACGGACGCGGGACCGAAGTCCCGAAGGTCCTCGACTTCGGCATCGCGCGCATGCTGCACGAGCAGGGCAACGACCGGATTCGCCTCACGCAGCAGGGCGCGTTCGTGGGCACGCCGTACTACGCGTCGCCGGAGCAAGCGACCAACGGGAGCGCCGCGGACGCGCGCAGCGACCAATTCTCGATCGGAGCGATTCTCTATCAGCTGGCCAGCGGCAAGCTGCCGGTGGAGGGCAAGACTCCGTTCGAGGTGCTGACCGCGATCGTGTGCGGGGAGATCACGCCGTTCCACACCCTTCGGAACACGTGGCATCCCGGCCTCGTCGAAGTCGTCGAGCGGTCCATGCGCTTCGAGGCCGACGAGCGGTACGCCGATCTGCGGGAGCTCGGTCGTGCGCTGATCACGCTCGCCAGCGACGACACCCACGCCCGGTTCCGCGTCGCTTTCGGGGCCCCCCCGCGAAGTGCGGCGCAGGACGTTGGCTTCGTTCCCACGCGCGCCGCGATGCCCGCCCAGCAGCCCGGGCTGGTCATGCCCGAGACCCGCATGTCGATGCCGCGCGTGGAGGAGCCGACGTTCAGCGCGCCGGTCGGTACGGCCGTGCCGGCAAAGAAGCGTTCATGGGCCCCCCTGATGCTCGGCCTGCTGGCCCTCCTGGTCACTGGAGGGGGCGCCGCTGCGTACTGGGCCGCCGTGAGGCCGGTGGAGCCCACGGTCACGGCAGAGCCGACCGCCGCTGCGGAGCCAACCGAACAGCCCGCCGAGGTACCGGAGACGCCAATCGCGTCGCTGCAAATCACCCCCGAGACCGCCACCATCGAGTGGGACGGAGAGCCCGTGGGCACCGGCACGACGACCCTCGCATTGGACGGGGAGACCCACACTCTTCGCATCTCCGCGCCCGGCTTCGAGACGCTCGAGCGCGAGATCACGGCCGGACAAGAGATGCCCGCGACGCTCACGCTCGTCGCCGCACCTGAGGTCGACACGGCCGAGGAGGGGACCGACGTCGACGCGACGGCCGAGGTTGCCGATGGCACGACCGAAGAGGCGCCAACGATCGAGAACCGACCGCCGCGCCCCACCGGCCGGCGTCGGGTTCGCGGAAGCGGCCGCTTGCAGCCACAACGGAACCCGGTGATCCGCCCCACGCGCACACCGATCCAGCACACCGCGCCCCGCGTTCGTCCGCCCGTGCAGCGCCCCCCGCCCGTCGGTGCCAACGGCGCACCCGTACTGCACTAACCACGCGAACCACGGCAGGACCGGGCGGCCGACCTCCGGCGGCGCGGCCGGATTAGTTCCGTTCGAGCGCGACCGTGACTTGGCCTTCGACCGTGTCTCGGCTGCCCGACGCGGGGCAGGTCAGCGTGAGCCGGCCCCAGACGAAGGCGTTGTTGCTGGGCGTCCACGAGCAGTAGACGACGTCGTCGTCCCGGGTGATCGGGTCGTAGTCCTGAATGTCGATGATCACGCCGCGCATCAGGTCATCGGCGCGGATGTCAGTGTGCACGACCTCGTTCCACGTCGGGCTGTTGGTGTCGTCGATGCGCTCGGTGCGCTCCTCGGCGCTGCTGCCGCCGCTCTCGACCGTCACGATCGCGTACGGGTCGGCCGCCCCTGAGCCCGAGTCCCAGGTTCCGCCGTCGGCGTTGATGGACGAGAACGTCGCGAGGACGACGCGCAGGTTCCAGCGCGACGCGGGGTCAACCTGGCACTCGCCCGAGGGGCAGTCGAAGCCCGCTCCGCAGTCGACGCACGCGCCGCCGGTCGCGCCGCAGGCACCGGACAGGGAGCCCGACAGGCAGGCGTCGCCGTCACAGCACCCGTCGCAGGTGTCGCTGCAGCCTCGGTCAGCGCAGACTCCCGCAGAACACACACCCAACGTGCCGCAGCTCACGCACGAGGCACCGCCGAAACCACACGAGACGTCAACGTCCCCCGCGAGGCAGGTCTCGCCAGCACAGCATCCGTCGCAGCGCTCGGCGCAAGGGGGCACGCACGTGCCGGCCTCACAGGTCCAGCCCGTCTCGCAGGCCACGCACGTCGCGCCTCCGGCGCCGCACATCGTCTCGTCCGAGCCAGTGACGCAGTCGGTCCCGTCGCAGCAACCCGCGCAGTTGTCCGGATTGCAGGCGGGCGGGGTCACGCACTCGCCATCCACGCAGGTCTGCTCGGCCTCGCACGCCATGCAGGCCAAGCCGCTGCCGCCACACGCGTCGTCCCGATCCGCCGTGATGCACTCAGCGCCATCGCAGCACCCTTCGCAGTCCTCGGGGCCGCAGCCGTCACGCGTGACGCAGGCACCCTCGGCGCAAAGCTGGCTGGCCTCGCACGCGACGCACATAACGCCACCCTGCCCGCAGCCCGTGAGCGAGGTGCCCCGCACGCATGTGCCGTCGTCGTTGATGCAGCCGGTGCAAGAGGGCCCCGCGTCGATCGATCCCGCGTCGCCGGGCCCGCCATCCATCGGTCCCGGCCCGCCGACCCGCGCGGGGGTGCAGGCCCCGAAGACCAGGACCATGGGAAGCCACCCCCACGACAGACGTCCAGCACCACGCATGGGCCGAGTGAAGCACACCATTGGCCCAGCGCCCAAGAGCGTGCCATGGCCGAGCATGCGCTACGAAGGACGCCTGTACCGGCCACCGTCGGAAGCCGACGCGCTGATCTTGCAGGCCACGATCGGCTGCTCGTGGAATCACTGCACCTACTGCGACATGTACCGCGACAAGTCGTTTCGCGTGCGCGCGCTGGAGGAGAGCCTCGAGGATCTCGACCGCGCGGCCGAGCAGGTCGGCGACCGCGTCGAGAAGGTGTTCGTCGCCGATGGGGACGCGCTCATCCTGCCGATGGACCACTGGGAGCCGATCCTCGAGCGCTGCCGTGACCGCTTCCCGAGGCTGCGACGTGTGTCCTGCTACGCGATGGCGCGCAACGTCGCCGAGAAGACCGACGCCGAGCTGAAGACCCTCCGCGACCTCGGGCTCACGACGCTCTACATGGGCCCCGAGTCAGGCGACGACGTCACCCTCAAGCGCATCGCCAAGGGCGACACGTTCCAGGGCCACGTCGACGCGGCGGAGCGCGCGCACGCGGCCGGGATGAAGCTGAGCGTGATCGCGCTCCTGGGCATCGCGCCCGAACGAAGCCAGGAGCACGCCGAGGCGACCGCGCGCCTGGTGACCGCGATGGACCCGGCCTTCTTCGCCGCGCTCACCGTCACCGTCGTGCCCGGCACGCCGCTCGCGACGCTGAAGAAGAAGGGCAAGTTCGAGGTCCCCGCCGTGCCAGAGCTCCTCCGCGAGCTGCGCACCATGGTCGAACAGGCGGCGCCGACGAACGCGCTCTTCCGCACGAACCATGCGTCGAACTACCTCCCGCTCGGAGGGCGGCTGCCCGAGGACACACCGCGCATCGTCGGCGCCATCGACGCCGCCCTCCGCGGCGAGATCCCGCTCCGCCCGGAGCGTGGCCGCGGCCTGTAACGCGAGCACCTCAGGCGAGGCGCGGCAGATCCGCGGAGCGGTCGGCGGGCACGCCGAAGCGCTCGAGGATGACCTCGTGCCGCTCGAGCGCCTCGTCACGGGCGAGCACCACACGTCGGCCGCCGGCCAGATCGAGCTCGATGTAGGGGGCGTCGCCATCCTCGATGAGCTCGACGAGGTGGGTCAGCGAACGCACGGGCTCGCCCTGGGCCTTCTCCACGAGAAGATTCGCGAAGTCGTGGTAGCCCTGGTTGAGGCGGTCGGCGAGCACCTTCTGGAGCACCACGGGCTGGAAGCGGTCGGGCGTCTTGAGGCCGCGCTCGTAGAGCAGGACCAGGTCGCGCGGCGCGTCGTGCCAGAAGTGCGTGCCCCAGGTCTTGAGGTAGTCGCGCGTCAACGGCACGAGCAAGAGGCCCCCAACCACGTAGTACGACGGCGGGACCTCGTAGCGGTCTTCAGCGACGAGCTGGCTCGCGTCCTTGAGGGTCAACGCGCAGTCATGCAGCTCGCCCGCTCGCGACACCTTCAACGAGAGCGCCTCGCCGATCTGCGCGCGCGACACGACGTAGTCGAAGCCGACGCGCTCACCCCCTCGAAGCGGCACCGTGCCGTCGCTCGCGATGGGTACGCCGCTGACCTCGAGCAGCACGTCGCCCTTCTCGAGGATGCCCCAGGCCGAACCGCCGTAGACGACGTCGAGCACGATCACGCCGCCCTCGAGGTCGTCGGGCAGGCCGAGGAAACGGCGATGTGACTTGGACTCGAGCCGCTGGATCGTGACGCCCACCGCCGGGAAGCCGTCGTACACCCCGTCGGCGACGTCTTCGATGAAGTGCTTCACAACCGGCGCGGCGATGCTCTGGCCGATCCGGTCCGCGCCCACGAGCGACTGGAACGCGACACCGACGAGCACGCCGTCCTTGAGCACCGGTCCGCCGGAGTTGCCGCTGTTGATGGCCGCGTCGATCTGCACGGCGAGCAATCGTCGCTGCGCCTGGGCGTAGTGGACGAGCTCGATGCGCGAGACCAGCCCCTCCGTCACGGAGAGGCGCTCGCCGCCGATGGGGAAGCCGCACACCTGGACCTTGTCGCCGAGGTGTGGGAGCGCCCCGATGGGCAGCGGGTTGGCGCCCTCGTAGAACGCCGCGTCGTCGACCTTCAAGATCGCCAGGTCGCACTCGTGCCCGATGGCTTCGACGTGCGCGACGAACCGCGTCGAGCGGCCGTAGCGCCGCACCTCGATGAACACCGCGTTTTCGGCGCAGTGTGCGTTGGTGAGCACGCGCTTCCCGTGTGCGGTCTCGATGATGGCGCCCGAGCCGCTCGACTGCCGCGGACCGGTGGTCTGCCAGGGTTGCTCGTAGTCGGGCGCGTCGGAGACCGTGACCACGCTGACCACGGACGGAAGCAGCGCCTCGAGCCGATCGTTCGGGTCGCTCATGACGACCGAGTATGGGGGCTGGGTGACGTCTCTGACCAGGGAGAGTCTCAGTGGGACACGCAGTGGGACATGGTGGGCTTCTACAGGCGGCCGCCCACCGTCAGCATCCCGCCTCCGTCCAGCGGGGCGAACCCCAGGCTGCCGACCTGGAACCCCGACGAATCCGGAGGCGGCTCGTCCTCCCAGAACGCGAAGCTGAGACTCCCGATGAGGACCGCCAGCCCCCCGTACGCCATGGCTGCCACGCCAACGATCGTGTACAGGTCGTTCCTGCCGGCGAGCAGCGCCACGGTGAGCCCTCCAGCGACCGACAGGGCCCCGGTGATCAGGTTGAGCCAGGACGCGCCCGGCGTCAGCCAGCGACCGCTGCCGAGAATCGCGAGGTCGTAGCCGAGCACGCTCAGTGAGTGTGCGCCGGCGAACAACGAGGCAGGCATGGCGACGAAGAGCTCAAGGACCAACATCTCGTATCCGCCGTCGTCGTCCTGTGCTTCCGCCGGAGATGGACTGGCGAGGGCGAGAGACGCCGCCACGCACAACATCGCGACCACACCCCACGCGCGCTTCTTGTTCAGACTAAGCATGCCCGAGCACACAGCACAGTCCGTGCCGAGGTCAGACGCGTCTGTGCACCGGCACGGCGCAGGAGGTCATCTATGGTGTGACGGTCGCGGTGTTGCCGAAGCGATCGGTGAGGACCACCGAGCTCGCGCTCGCGGCGCCCGGCACGGTGAGGGTGCCGTCGGCGTCGGTCGTGATCTCGGTCGCGTCCGCCCCGTCGACGGCGACCATGATGGCCGCGCTCCGGAGCGGTACGAGCAGGTTCGAGCGAACCTGGCGGTCGAGCAGCCGGAAGCCGTTCGCGTTCTCGACGCCCAACGTGACCGAGAGGTCGGCGCCCGACGCGGAGGAGTTCGCGATGAGCGTGGCCGGCGTGACCTCGAACGGATCGCTCGTCAGCTCGTAGGTGGGCGCCTCGACGCGGAAACGGTAGTTGCCGAGCGGCAGGCCAACGCGGTCCTGGACGGCCTCGAGGTCGGGCATGCCCATCGGGGCGGCGGCCTGGAACTCGACCGTGTAGTAGTGCGTGCGCGGCGTGCCTTCCTCGCGGAAGATCGGGTTGGGCGTCCAGGTCAGCAGCAGGTCGCCGTCCATGACCGGTCGGCCGCTGCTCCGCAGCACATCCTCGTAGACGCCCGGATCTTCCGTCTCGCGCTGGAGCGTGATGCGCGGCGTGCCGCGGATCGGGTCGTCGCCGATGAAGGTGAAGTAGACGGTCTGGATGCGCTCGACGCTCGTGGCCGGCTGCACGCTCGGGGGGCGGTTGAACAGTCGGGTCAGGAGGTACTCGGGGAGCGCGGCCGGCACCGTGCCGACGTCCTGGGCGTTGTCGAGCGGGATGCCGTCGTCGACCATCGGCGTCGCGATGCGGTCGATGCCGGCCTCGTTGCCGTTCTCACGCTCGGGCGTCATGGCCGCGTTCATGAGCGCCGCGCTCTGCTCGGCCACGTACTCGCCCTCGAGCGGCCCCCAGAAGGTGATGCTCGGCTCGTAGCCGCCGCTCAGCCAATCCTCGGGGCGAAGAAGGTACCCACCGTGATCCTGCGCGTAGCCGACGACAATGGTCTGCGCGGCGGGCATCGGCGAGATCTCCCGCAGGTGGTCGACGAGCAGCGTGGTTGGCTCGCCCGGCAACGTGGCGAGCATCCAGTCGCCCATGCGGAGCGCCGTCAATGTTGTCTGCGTCGTGCCGCAGACAGGGGCCTCCCCGAGCTCGACACCGACCGTCAGTTCGATGATGCGGGTCGCGTTCTCGATGCGGTTGCAGAAGAAGTAGGCACTGTCACGGAGGTCCGGGTTCTGGGAGCCAGCGAGGCTCGAGCGCGGGATGCGGAAGCCGAGGTCACCCGTGCCGCAGAGCGCCGCGCCGAAGGGCGCGTTGAACTCATCGATGGGCGACAGGACGGATCCGTCGTCGGCAAAGATGCGCCCGTCTGACTCGGTCGTCCCGTCCCACGGGGCGTACTCGAGCTCTCCGTCCCGCACGGTGAACGTCGTCCAGTCGGGCCCGAGCGGCACGGTCCGCGTGATCATCTCGAGCGCGAGCTCCTCCTCCATGTCCTCCCCGGCCGCGTCGTAGGCGGCGCGAATCTCGTCGACCGCCGCAAGGCCGATCGTCTCGGGGCGGCCGTAGTCATGGCAGAAGCTGCGGTCGGTGCAGTCGACGACGCCCATGCCGGCGGGCGAAACGTCGCCGCCCGCGCCCTGCAGGTGCATGACCATCACGTTCTCGTCGAAACTCTCCTCGAGCACACGCTCGAGGCCGCCGATCGAGTCGGTCGACGCCAGCACGTTGCGGCCACCGTGCACGGTGCCGTGAATGCCGAACACGGGGATCATCGCCATGGGCGTTCCGTCCATCGCGTCGACGCGGACCATGTAGAGGTCGTCGTCGTCCTGGCTGCCGCCGGCGAGATCGTCGTTCTCGGGGCGTCGGTCGCGGTTGACGCGGTCGTCCGGGTCGAAGCCGTCGTTGAGCGCGAACCCGATGCGGGCCGGCTGGAGGTTGTCGATGGCCGCCTGCGAGGTCGACACGAGCTGCGCCAGCATCATGTCGTACACCGTCTGCCGGAACTGCCCAAAGCCGACGGCGAGCGCACCGTGGCCGGAGTAGTTGCCGAACGACGAGTGCGAGTGGCTGCTCGCGATGATCACCTTGCCGCTGAAGGTGGCGCCGAGTTCCGCCTCGAGGTCGTGTACGAAGCCCTGGTAGGAGCTCGCGAGATCGATCTTGATCAGCAGGACGGTCTCACCGCCGGCGCGGAGTGCGAGCACCTTGATGCGCGGGATGGTCTCGATGCCGACCGACGGCGCGAACGACTCGCCCAGGCGGGTGCGGCGCTCGTCCGGCGCGGGCAAGAAGCCCTCGCGCCCGGTGCCCTCCGAGCGCCCCGTGTACGCGCCGAGCGTGGCCCCGAGCGGCACGTCCATTGCGATCTCGGCAACCCCCGCTTCGAGCGAGCCCGACTCCACCATGCCGCCGGTGCCGCCGGTCTCCGGCACCTCGGTGGTCTCGCAGTGAGCCAGCGACGAAGGCACGGGCGGACCCGTGTCGGGCTCGGGACCGGCGTCGGGCTCGACCGGATCGGGGTCGCAGGCGCCGAGGCCGAGGGCGATCAGCAGGGGAAGCAAGCGGAGCAGTCGTGCGGTCACGCCGCCATCATGCCTAGACGCTCCCGCGAATGCACGCACGTCCGGGCGGGACCGCGCGACTTCGGCGGAAGCGATCTTCAACCGTAGGGAAGGTCGTCCCGCAGCCACCGTAGTCTTGCTCCTGACCCGAGGCACGGGGCGCCGGCCACCGAGGAGGACACCATGACGAAGAAGAGCAATCCGACGAAATTGATCGTGGCCGCCGCGGTCCTGCTGGTCATGATCTCCTGCTGCGGGTGCCTCGTGTTTGCCTGGTTCCAGGGTACGGCGATGCGAGAGGGGATCTCCGCCGCCGGAGACGCTTGCGAGGGCCAGGCCGTGTCAGGATCGGCCTCGTACCGCGCGGGCGGCCCACAACACTTCGCCTTCTTCGAGCCCGACCGCGAAGGATGGAGCTGGACCCAGTATCTGGGCGACGCGGTTCCCTACGCCGAGACCACCGAAGAGGTCAGCGTGGTGCTCTGCGTCCAAGAGATCGAGCCGGTTCAGCTCGAGACGTGCCGCTACGAAGGGGGTCATTCGGTGACCCGCACGCAGTACCGAAGGCATGTCCGGGTGGCCGCGGCGGAGTCGGGGACGGCTCTCATGGACACGCACATGGCGGGGACGGCGCCAGCACCGTGCCCCGCTTCCTTCTCCACCGGCGGCGGCGGCGTGGGCATTCGCGTCGGGCCGATCCCGGTGGGGTCCGTCGGCGGGGCGGACGAGACCGAGGACGAGTTGGAAGGGTCCCGCCCTACGCTGGACGACGTCGGGCGCTGGGCGAGCACGATGCTGCAGGAGGGCGCAGCGGAAGCCCCCGCCCCAAGCGCGTCATCGGTCGTGCTGGCCTCCTGCGACGGGCAGGCACAGACCTCGGCCTGCCAGACGTTCTCGATGAGCGGCAGGTACATCCGAAACCTCGGCGCGGAGATGGCAGCCGAGGTCTGCCGTGGCGGAGGCGGCACGTGGTCGAGCGAGGGGCACTGTCCTTCGGAGGCCCGAGTCGGCCGGTGTGGCAGCCCGGACGGCGTCGTGACCCACTACTACGGGTCGGGTCCACGTCCGTTCACCGCCGAGACCGCGGAGCGGGCCTGTGTGACCGCCGGCGACGGCGGGAACCGGTTCTTTCCCGAATCGGGCTGACGATACCTCGGCCGACACGCTCCGGCTGGCCCCGCCCTGCGTTCGCCGAGTATGCTTCCCCATGGATCACGAGCGACTGGTGATCGCGTCGCGCGCCTTTCTTCGGAGCCGGTACGACTCCTCGGCCGTCGTCCGATACCTTGCCGAGTTGGGGTCCAGCGCGAACGTGGATCGCGCCTATGTGTTCGAGAACGAAACCATGGCGAGCGGTGAGGTGCTCACATCGCAGCGCTTCGAATGGAACAGCGGCGCGGCGGAGGCGCAGATCGACAACCCGGAGCTTCAGGGGCTCTCGATGACCGAGCTGCTCCCGGCATGGCTCGAAGCGTTCGATCGAGGTGACGTGTACTTCGGCATCGTCGCCGAGCTCCCGGCGGCGGAGCAGGAGATCCTCGTACCGCAGGACATTCAGTCCATCTTCGTCTGCCCGATTCGCGTCGCGGAGGAGGTCTGGGGGTTCGTGGGGTTCGACGACTGCCAGCGCCCTCGAAGGTGGAAGGTGGAGGAGCGGCTCACTCTGTCGCAGGCGTCCACGGCGCTCGCGGCTGCACTGCGGCATCGAGACCTGAAGAAGCGTCTTTCCGCCGCTCGCACCGCGCTCGAGCGGACCGTTGACTCGGGCCGATCGTAAGCACCGCTCGCCGAACGGCTTTCAGTCGTCGCCCCAAGCGATGAAGTAAGGCTGGCACGCGCTGACCGCGCCTTCGGGGAAGACGCGCACGAACACGGTGCCCGACTCGTTGAAGCTGGTGCAGTTGGGGCTGAGCTCGACCATCTCGGTGCCCGACGCGTTCTCGCTGCAGCACCCGTCGAGGCCGCCCAACGTGGCTTCCTCGCCCTCGCGGCACGAGATGGTGCTGTCGCCCTCGGAGTCGCATTCGTAGAAGGCGCAGAGCTGCAGGTTCTCCGAGCCCGGGGCCTCGGTCACCAGGTCGACGCGGGGGCGGATCAGGCCGCCGGTCACGTCCTCCACCGTGTAGCTGAACCAGTCCTCGTCTCCGTTCGAGATCCCCGAGCTGACGTTGCCCGCCGGGAACGCTCTGCGATCGTTGATGGCGCCGATCGCGCGCGCACCGGAGGCGTTTTCGTTGGGCTCGAACGAGGTGCAGCGCGCAGGCACGCCGCCGCCGTCGACCGGGCCACCGTCGACCGGGCCGCCGTCCACCGGTCCGCCGTCCACCGGTCCGCCGTCCGGCATGCCGCCGTCGGGCATCTCGCCGCCGCAGTCCAGCGGGAGCTCATTCTCGGCCAGCAGGGTCTCGACGAAGCAGGTCGCGGCGCCGGCCGGCAGACCGAGCAACGCGAGCGTCTCACCCGCGCACTCGCCAACGCGGTCTCCGCACAGCACGCCCGAAGCGCATCGCTCCTCGAACTGCCCCGCCGCGTCGTCATCCACGGCGCGAGCGAGCGCGCTGGCGGCCTCACCGCCGGTGAAGAACTGCGTGCTGCAGCTGGCGTCGTCGGAGCGGCAGCCCGCGCAGAACGCGTCGCCGAAGTCGCGCTGTGCGGTGCTCGGGCTGAGTCCGTCGAGCGCCTGGAAGAAGCAGTTGGTGGGGTTGTCGTTCGCGAGGCAGGTGTCGACCGCGGACACGAAATCCGGGTCGAGCTGCTCCACAATGGCATCGCAGTTCGTCTGCAGGGTGCCGTCGCACGCCGTCACGTCGCTCCCGCAGCGCGTCATGAACGCGTCGAGCGCGTCGCAGAAGCTCCCGCTGGGCGGGTTGCCTGAATCGCTCGGCGTCCCGGTATCGCGCGGCGGCGTGCCCGTGTCGCGCGGCGGCAAGCTGGCGTCGCGAGGCGTGCCGGTGTCGGGCACCATCGGCGACGGATCACAAGCGAGGGCGAGGAGCATCAAGGCAGGGACGAAGCGTCGCATCGGGGGATGCTACCTCCCCGGACGCGGATGGGCCAAACCGCCACCCGCGTGCCGCACACGCGGGAGCCCGGAACCGCGCAAAGACACGCACGGTGGCCGCCGATGCGCTAAACACTACGGATGCGGACCTCGGTACTCCTGCTTGCGTTGGCGCTCGTCGCCTGTGACCCCGGCACCATGTCCCCTCCGGACGCGGACAGCAGCATCCCGCGCAACGAGGCGGGCGTGCCCATCGACGCCGGCATGGACGCGGGGCCGCGGCTGCCTCCCGGCACCGAGCCCGAGGCGCTGCTCGAGGTGGTGGCGCTCGACATCTGGGGCCGCGCGCTCGCTGCCGACGTGGCGACGCTCGAAGTGACCCGCGGCGGCACCGCCGAGACGACGTATGGCTGGCCCGAGGCGCTCGTGCTGCTGGAGTCGGCCGGGACGTTCGAGGTGAGCCTGTCCGCACCTGACCACGCACCGATCGCGCTCACCGCGGAGTACGCCGGCGGCAGCGAGCTCGATGGGCTGACCATCTCGGGTGGCGGAGCGGGGCAGGGCATCTCGCTCAGCCACGACGTGCGCACCATCGATGGCGTCACTCTCCCCGTGCACACCCTCTACCTCGGCCTGCCGCATCTCTGGTTCAGCACGGCGAGCCGCCCTCCGCGCGGCGGCAACCGCATCGAGATGCTCTACACCGGCGAAGAGGCGTGGGGACGCGACGCCGAGGAGAACGACGACGCCACGGACTCCGGGCACGTGGGAACCTGGTGGTGGGGATCCGACTTCGAGCTGGTCCGGCCGAGCGGCACACACCCGTATCTTTCCGAGACGGAACGCGCCCAGAACACCGTGTTGGCGCGCCTGGACCGCACGCCGGCGGAAGTCCGTGTGCTCGTCGGCCAGCTGTACAGCCAGGACGGCCTGATCTCGCCCATCACCGTCGACGCGCCGCTCCAAGACCGCGCCATGACCCCGGGCGACAACTTCGAGCACATGGGTCAGGCCAACCCGTCCCGCGGCATGATCGACTTCGAGGTCCCGCCGTTCGCGTTCCGCGACGTGCTGGACATGACCCGCGACGTCGACGGCCGCACGTTCGACGCCGAGTCGCCGATCGAATCCATCGTGCCGCCGCGCACCCTCAACCTGACCGACTGGCCCATCGACGTGGACTTCCCACACGCGTCCTACCACCAGAAGTTCGTGGTCGTGGACGGCGACGTCGCGTTCATCGGCGGGATGAACTTCCGCCCGCAGGATTGGGACGCGGAGGGCTGGGCGGTCTTCGACCCGCGGCGGATGAACTTCGACGCGAGCGCGGAGGACCGGCTCGCCGTGGTGAACCGTGAGGCCCTCCCCGACCTCGGCCCGCGCAAGGACTACATGACGCGCATCGAAGGCCCCATCGTGCAGGACGCGGAAGACGTATTCCATCAGCGCTGGGCATACCTGCTCGACCAGACCGCGGAGTACTCGGAGTACGCCAGCGACTACACCGTGCGCCGCGACCAGGCCCCCATCGAAGGCGGCGTGATGGCGCAGGTGACCGCCACCCTCCCCGAGCCGTTCAACGAGTACGCGATCGCCGAGACCTGGTTCAACGCGGTTGGCCAAGCCGAGGACTACATCTTCATCGAGGACCAGTACTTCCGTGTGCCGATGCTCGTCGACGTCATCGTCGAGCGCATGACTGAGGTACCGGATCTGCGTTTGGTCGTCGTCACCAAGCCCATCAGCGAGCTCGTCGACCCCGGCTGCGAGTGGACCCACCGCACGCACCAGCAGCTCAAGACCCTGTTCGGCGATCGCTACGAGCTGTACACGCTGCGCGCCTTCGACTTCACGCGCGACGACCTTGGCCCGGACGAGACGCGGGAGTTCTTCGCCGACCTCGACATCCACTCGAAGCTGATCATCGTCGACGACCGCTTCTTGAGCGTCGGGAGCGCCAACAAGAACAACCGCGGCATCGTCTACGAGGGTGAGCTCAACGTCGCGGTACTGGACGACGCCTGGGTGCGTGACGTTCGCCGCCGCGTGATTCAGGACATCCTGCCCGAGGGCGTCGCGGTCTCGGACGACGACTGGATCACGCAACTTCGGGAAGCGGGCGCGGCCAACCAGCTCGTCTTCGACGCATGGGACGCGGAGGGCGGAGACATCAACCTCGACGGAGCGCCTCTTCCCGACGAATACACGCCCAGCGGGTACGTGTATCCGATGAGCTTCCGTGAGCCGAGCGACTGCTTGATCGAGGGCGTCGGCCCGGACATGACGTGAGGGTGCGCCTGATCTGTTTCGCCCTCGGGCTCGTGAGCCTGTCCTTCGGTTCTGCGGGGTTGGTGGAGGCCCAGGAGCTCACCGAAGAGCAGCGGCAGATCGCCGCCGGGCACTTCGAACGGGGATCCACCGCGTACGAGCGGGGCAACTACGCCGAGGCGCAGGCCGCGTTCCAGGCGGCGTACGACATCACCTCGCACCCCGACTTGCTCTACAACCTCTACAGCGCAGCCGAACGGGGTGGGGAGCTCGAGGTCGCAGTGCAGGCGCTCGAGGGGTATCTCCGCCACGGAAGCCCCACCGTAGCGCGGCGCGAGGCGCTGGAGATCCGCTCCGAGCGGCTGCAGGTGCGGATCACCGAGCGACGTATCGAGGCCGCGGAGGAGGCCGCCCGTCAAGAGCGAGAGCGGGCCGCGCAGGCCGCGCAGCTGGATGAAGCAGAACAGGCGCGAGAGGCAGCGCAAGCATCGGAGGCCGAGGCGAGAGAGAGGCGGACAATGCAACTCGCATCGGCGCACGCGACCTCGGACGCGATCGTCATGACGGGTGTGGTCGTCGCCGTCGCCGCGGGGGTGGGCCTTGTCTCCTTCGGTGCCTTCGCGGCCGTGTCGGAGGCCGAGGATGGATCGGTCGCCGCGAGCTGCGGACGAGACGCAGGCCGCTTCTGTGCCCCCGAAGACCTGGAAGCGCTCCGCAGCTGGAACTTGGCCGCTGACGTCAGCTGGATCTCGGCGGCGAGCCTCGGTGTGACCGCGGGGTTGCTCGTGGTGATCGCGGAGGCGCTCCGGCCTGGGGAACCGGTGGACGTCACGGTGCTGCCCGCCGTGAGCGACTCCGCTGCAGGCGTCGTGGTGAGGGGGGCGATGTGACGCTCGAGATGCGTGGGGCGTTGCGCCTGCTGTCAGCCGGCCTGCTGTCGGCCGGCCTGCTGTCGGGGTGTTTCGCGGTCAATGATCCAGCAGCGCATGAAGCGCCTCCCGTCGAATCCGATGAGTTCTGCGACCGATTCTCGGAGCTCTTCTGCGAATCGTTGGACTGCGGTTCGTGCATGGAGACGCCAGGCGAAGACCCTCGCGACAACTGCGTGACGGGCTTCAGCAATTTCTGCCGGCAGGAGTACGGCCTTCTGCTGACGGACTCGCGCACGGGGTACGACGCCGAAGCGATGGGCCGCCAGCTCGCCGTCGGCCGGCGCCTCCTCACGGCCTGCGACGCGACCTTCTGGGAGTGGGCCAACAGCGCCGACGGACTGTTCGCTGGGTTTACAGGGACAGTGCCCACGGGCGGCGCATGCGACCCCGAGTTCATGGAAACCAACCAACGCGCCGACGTGCCACGCCTGTTCTCCTGTCAGGGCACCGACGTGTGCCAGCAGGCCGCCACCGGTTGGCGCTGCCAGACCCGGCTTTCGGAAGGTCAAGCGTGCTACGCAGGGCAGTGTGAGGCCGGCCTCACGTGCGTCGGCCACGACGCCGCCGCCCCGTTCCAACAGGGCAGATGCGGCACGGAACGGCTAATGGCGGGAGAGTCGTGCAACGAGCAGACCGACTGCGCGTCAGGCAGCTGCAACCGGGCGATCAACGTCGGCCACTGCCACGATCCCAACGAGGCCTACTGCCGCACCCGGGGCTCGGACTGCGACCTGCAGCGTTTCTTCTTCGGGTCCAACGACAGCGGGCCCATCGAGCCGGGGGGGCGGTGCGAAGCACTGGTGGCCTGCTTCACGCTCGAGCAGGAAGCCGACGCGCCCCCGATGTTCAGCTGCCGAGCCACGCTCGACCCGGCCCCCGAAGACACCCTCGACGCGTTCTGTACGGGCTTTCCCAGGGTCTGCATCTCGACCCCCGGGGCGCTCGACGAAGCCCAGGCGACCGGGCTCTGCAACTCGACCAACTCCCCTGAGCCCCCGCTCTACTACTGCGGCCCATTGTGAGTCGCCGAGGGGAAAAGCGTGGGGCGCCCGCCTTGGCGTGGCGTGAGCGCGTCTGCGTTCCGCTCGAGGTGCCACAGGCCAGCGGGCTGACGGCGCTCGATGACGGCACGTTCGCGGTGGTGAGCGACGAAGGCGGTGTCTACCGCGCGAACCGCGACGGAAGCGCGGAGCTCTGGGTCGCCGCGCCCGCGCTGGACGACCTCGAGGGCATCTGCCGTGACCCGTCCGGTGCGCTGTTCGTGGTCTCGGAGCGGACCGGCGACGTGAGCCGCATCGAAGACGGCGAGGTCACGACCTGCGGGACGCTGGCCTCGATCGGACGCAAGAGAAACAAGGGCTGGGAGGGCCTCGCCTATCGGCCGGCGCGCTTCGGGGGACCGCACTTCATCGCGTGCCACGAGCGCAGCCCCCGGCGTCTGGGCGTGTTCGATCCCGTGACGCTGTCGACCGTGGCGATCCTGCGCCTGCCGAAGGCCACGCGGCGCGCGCTCGCCGACCTCAGCGACCTGACCGTCGACCCCGAGACCGGCCACTGGCTCGTGCTCAGCGATGAGTCCGCGCGCATCGCGGAGCTGCGCTACGAAGATGGCGAGCTCGCGCATCTCGACGCGTTTCGTGTCGACGTGGGCAAGCGCGAAAAGCCCGAGGGCCTCACCTTCGACGCGGACGGCCGGCTCTGGATGGCGACCGACGGAGACCCGCATCTGCGCTGCTTCGCGCGCTGACGCGCTCGGCACCCGAGTCTGCGCCCGCATGCGCCGACCGGAAGAGATGCACGTCGAACCCCTCGTCGAGGTGGCGAACCAGCCAAAGCGTGTCGCCGAACACGGCCGCCACCGGACGAAACGCGCCGAACGAGGGGTCCTCCACGAACCCGCCGGAGATGTCCATCGGAGGGAACGCCCCCGACGGGGGGTCCAGGTCGAGCCGCGCGGAGGCCGCTTCGTACTGGTAGAGGTAGCGGTCGCGGTACGGCGTGAGGGTGGCCATCCCTCGCGCGCCGACCACCCTCAGCCAGGCGTCGCGGCTCCGTCGGCCTGGCCACCGCGGGACGTTCACCTCGCGCGCCGCACACAGATCCACTGCCGTGCGACCGTCGTGCGCGATCCAGTATGCGCGCTCCGCGCGCGCCTCGAAGAAGAACGGGCGCAACACAGAGACTTGTCCGCGCACGCGCGCCCACGTCTCGAGATCTCGCAGCGCGCCCTCCCTGTCGACGGCGAGCCACCGATCGCCGCACGGCCCGAGCGACCGCAAGATGCCCGTAGATTGGCCACTCAGGAGCCGCGCCTCCGCGAAGTAGCGGACGGCCCCGCCCGACAGCCCCGGCCGAAACGTCAGGAGTCCCTGATCTCCGAAGTCGAGGAGCAGCTCACGGCGGCCAAAGTGTGCATGCTGGAGACCGCGCGCCCGGGTGACGCGTCGGCACCGCATCGGCAGCCCCACGCAGACCGTGGTCCCCCTCGCGGTGGCCGGCGGCACGAACACCCAGCTCCCTGCCACCACGCCGACAGCCATCACGGGTGCGGGCAGCCGCACTCGGCGCACGTACTCACCCGCGCGGGAGAGTTCGATCAGGCACCGCGCGCGGGAACTCACCTGCGTGATCGCGTAGACCGCACCGCGCCAGCGAACGAGGTCACGGATCGTTCCGCACCCGACGAGCACCTCCGGTGGGCTGGCTTCGCGCCCAACGAGAGCGAGGGGCGGCGACGGGGGTTCGCTCGCTGCGAGCGGCTGGTCCAGGAGGGGATGGACATGCGCGCACCCCACGACGAGGAGCGCGAAGACCGTTCGCCTCACGCCGCCGCCGAGGGGTCGTGTGTGCCCGTGTCGGGGTCCCAGTTCCACGCCACGGGAACATCGCGCACCACGACACGCGGCGGAGCGGCCATTGCCCTCGTCAGCCATGTGGTGATGTAGTCCGCCGGCAAAGGACGCGCTCCGGAAGGAGCGTGCGCCTCCCGGCGGCCTCGGATGCGCGCCGTGGCGTGGCCGAGCAGCTCATGGAGCAGCACCCACCCGATGCGCTCGTTGTAGGCCCGCATCGACCGTGCAGCCATTCCCCCCTGCCGGTTCTGAAGCACAGCGTTGACCACGATCGCACACACGAACCGGCTCAGATGTGGAAGGGGATAGTTCTGGCCCACATCATTCCTGGATTCGATAAGCGTGCGCACCACATCGCGCTCATGATGCAGACGCGGTGACTGGAAATTGTCTGGCTCTGGCCGCTCAAACCCGAGAGCCACTTGCATGGGCGACTCCACCACCTCGATCAAACGACGCAGCTCCCAGCTTGAAGTACGGCCACGGCGAAGGCCTACCCCGCTGCTGAGCTCCTTCACTGAAAGCAAATACTCACCAGTCGCGCTGGGTAGGAATCCACGCACCAGCTTGAGCGCGAGCTCTCGTTCCGAATCGATGGATTCCAGGACGGATCGGGGCTGGCCCGCGTCGGCAGCCATCCGTCGCCTGAGAGCGAAAACCCGTTCAAGAGCGGTTCGAAGTCCAATCGTCAGATCGACCCGATCTCCAGCTTGGAGTGTACCGGCGGGACCCGGCAACGCCTCATGAGGCCGAAACTCCGGCGTTGGAGTTCGGCTCTGGAGGTGCCTTACGAAGAAGTCACCGACGACAATCATGATACGAGAACGTATTTCATCACTCCTCCGCGACTGCAGAAGACACTACACTTATTGCAAATGGACGACAGCACGATCGTGTGTATTTCGCCGCCATCGAAGCGTCTCCGCTTGCGTTGATCAGAGAGAGTCAGCGACGGATGCGAGCACGGCGAACGCGTAGTTGGGGTGGTGCACGCCTCGAGATCCGTCTCTCCGAATCATCGCCAGATCGTACGCCGCTTCTCGAACCGGGTTGCTCAGCGCAGTCACCGTGACCGCGGTCTCGCCCTGCCCGAAGCGTCCGTCCTCGTCGCAGTCGCCGAGCAGCGCGCCGCTCGAGGCCACCAGAACCAGGCGCGCGTCGAAGTCGGTCACGTCCACCGCGACGCGGCCGCAGGCGTCTTCGATCGAGGCGGCCTGCACCCGCTCGGACAGGCGCGCGCTCACCTGCGCCATGGCGCGGTCGAACTCCTCGGCGATCGCGCCGCTCTGTCCGTCGCCGTCCCAGTCTCGCGCGCCGATCGTCTCCGGAGCGGCGTCTCCATGACAGCCCGCGCACGACGCGGCGTTGAACTCCGGCGCGCCGTTCCGTCCACGCATCGCGAACGTGTGACCTCCGGCGCGGCCGCGGAGCGCGTCACCCGCAGCCGGGCGCGCCATGTGGCAGCGCACGCAGGTGTCGGCGATCCAGCGGTGTGCGCCGTTGGGGTCGTCGGACGCGAGGCGGGCGCCGCGCCCCATCAGCACGTTGGCCTGCGGCGCGTGGGGCGCGCGATCGACGGGCGGCGTGTCTTCGAACGACGCGGCGCGGTGGCAGCTCGCGCAGAGCGCGCCGGTTCCCATGTGCGCGCCGGGCTGTCCGTCGATCGGGTCCGAGGTGTCGTGCACCCGCACGGCGAACGGACGGGACGCGTCGTGCGCGTCGTGGCACGCGCCGCACGTGATGGGCTGCACGGTCAGCGGGTCGGGTGCCGCGTGGGTGCTCCGGCGGCGCCACTCCACGAACCCCTGCGCGCTGTGGCAGCTGGCGCAGCCCGCGCGGCGGGCCGGGTCGTCTTCGCGGAGGTCACGCACGAACGAGCTCATGGCCGCGCGCTCCCACTCGTCGACGTGCGGCGAGACGTGGTTGGCCGCCGGGTCGTCGTCGTCGACGTCGTGGCAGCGCGCGCACACGCCCACCTGAAGCTTGGCGCCGTACTGCCAGCGATAGGGCGGCGGAACGATGCGCCCCGGGCCGTGGCAGGCGGAGCACCACACCGAGCCGTGGCGACGCATGCGGCGCGGCGCGCTCTCCCAGACCCCGGCGTCGGGCGCGGGCTGGCTCCAGCCGAGCTGCGACGCCGTCTGATGCAGGCCGCCGTTGTCGACGCCGACGTCCACGCCCGTCGCGTGGCAGCTCCAGCACGCGGGCGCGAACTCCGGGCCGAGCTCACCGCGGAGGCCGCGCTCGAAGGTGCGCGCGTGGGCGGTGGTGGTCCATCCCTCGGCTTCGGCGCCGTGGCAGCCCTCGCGACCGCAGTCGCGGGGCACGTCCTCGTAGGCGCCCGCCTGGATGCTCATCTGCGTGTGCGTGGGGCGGTGCTCGACCAGATACGTCCCGAATTCATCCGGCCGGAAGTGTGGCGTACGTGAGCGCGCATCCGAGAGCGCCGCTTCGCTGTTGTCGGGGCGGTTCAGGATCACCCAGTCGTGCGTCTCGCCGGCGCCCCCGTTGAGGTACAGGTCTGCGCCGGTGGGCACCTGATAGAGACCCGCCGAAACCGGTGCCGCCGTCACCCGGACGTCCCGAGGCGCGCCGTCCCACTCCATCCGGAACCGGTACTCGGCGCGCGCGTCTCGGTCGAGCGGCACGATCCCCACACGGTCGTCCAGAGGCACTCGCTGGTCGAGCGCGTGGGTGTGCACGACGAGCAGGTGCCCGTCATCTTCCACTCGCATCGCCCCGTCAGGCAGCGTCGGACCCGCGACCTGACTCCAGCGAAGCGGGCCGCCGAGCTCACAACGCGCGCGCACCTCGATGCGCACATCGCTGTCGAAGCCGACCTGGTCGTGTTCCGTCTCAAGCTCGAGCGCGTCGAACAGGTTGAGCGTCACCCGAGGGGTGCGCGCACCGACGGCTTCGGTGGCGGGGCAGCGCTCGCTGGCCTCCGCCGTGATCGCGTGGCCCTCTTCGACCTCGACCGCAAAACGGCCCTCATCGTCGGTCTCGGTGCGCCGTCCATCGTGCGTGGACACCACCGCACCCGCGATCGGGCGCCCGGTGCGGCCATCGCGCACCACCCCTTCGACCTCGATCCGCTCGCCCTCACAGCCGCCCAACGCGACCATGCAACCGAGGGCCAAGGACCGCGCTCGACGGCCGAAAATCACGTCCAGCATGAGCCGAAACGGCGAGCGCTCGGGGGCGGGCTCGGGCGCGCTGCGGAACGGAGCGAGAAGGCGGTCGATCAGCCCCGTACGGGGCGTTTTTGGGGCTTCGACCACCCGGAGAGCTGTTCCTTCCGGTCGTGCCCAAGGCGCGTGCAACCCCGCCACGCTCCCGCTGGGGGATGTGGCATGCGGGGAGGAGGTCGCCTCCGCCGAGGCCGGCGGGGACCCGATCCGCGTACGGACCATCGCGGCGGAGACTAACACCAACTTCGGGTCCGTCGACCACCCCGAATGCACACGTATCAAAGCACATTCACGCACCTGTCCGGATGTGTCGTCCGCTGACCGACATGCGCCGGCGGAGGTGCTGCGGGGCTCGCTTGGCGGCGCGTTTGGTACTAACGGTGCGCCTTCTGGCGTCGCACTCGGCGAATCCACACACACTTGCGCTGACTTTCAACCAGAATTTGCTGGCAACCAAAGGCGAGTCACAAGACACATGAAAAGCCTAAAAGGCTTGTGTGACAAACGACACTCGTGTCAAAGCCAGGCCCTCTATTCGGCATCGATGTATGCACAGCAGACTCGCCAAGCCTGCTATTTTAGCGTACGAGCGAATGGCAGATCCGTTACCACACATTGAACTTTGGCGCTGTCGGGCCAGAACCCGCAGAAGACGACGTTGACTGTCTCAAGATTTCTCGTTACCCGGGCCTGGATTCACAGACCTGCACCGCAGACTACATGGGCCTTTGCTTACAAGACACGGCGCGTTGACGTGGTCGTGGCGTGCTCCCGGTCGCAACCGAGTCTTCCGCGGGAGGAGGTCGACTCACGGCGACGCTCCCGCGCATCAAGCTCGGCGCCGACGGCGCATGAACAGCGCCACCACCCCGATCCAGGCGATCCCAGCGCCCATCGATCCGCGCGTCGAGACGGTACAGCCACCTTCGGTCGGCATCGGCTCCGCGCCTGCGTCGCTTCCGGGCACCGGCGCACCCCCGTCCGTGCCGAAGGCCGGCCCGCTGTCCGGTGTCGCGGTGCCACCGTCGCCCGGGCTCGTCTCGGGGCGCGGGGGGCACGCCGCCTCACCGGGGGACATGAATCCATCGCACTCGTCTTCCGGCGTCATCGGCGCGGCGCACGTCTCATCGCCGTAGAGGAACGCGAGCGCGGCGCGGTCGTCGGCGCCGAGCGCGCGCTTGTCGAGATCGCCGGGGGCGTAGCGTGGGAACGTGGCGTTGCCCTCCGTCGCAGACGTAATTCCGAGCGCACGCCCGAGCAGCGCGGTGACCGTTCCCTGCACGTCGATCGCGCTCGCGCTCCCGTCGATCGCCCACGCGTGGTCGCGCGTGTTCAACACGACCGTCGCTCCCACGAGCACGCCGTTGCCGTCATGCGCGAAGTAGTAGTGGCCGACTGCCGGGCCACCCGTCCACTCCTCGGCGCTGTCGGTGAAGTAGACGAGCACGTAGCGTGCTCCGGCGTCGCTCATCCAGTGCGCGCGGTCCACCGACGCGCTGTCCTCTCCGCGCGTCAGCGCGAGGCTTCCGCAGTCAACCGACGACCAACTCGCCATCGCGGCGTCGATCGGCGTGGTGTCGATCCCGCTCGGCAGACTCGAGAGGTTGATGCGGTACTCGACGTCGATGGCCGGGGTGGTGTCGTCCGCGTCGATGAAGCGCACCGGGACCTCCGCGCCCATCGGCCCACGGGACTCGACGTAGAACGCGTTGGCGCTCGACACCAACAAGAGGCTGACGACCATTGGAGCGGCGAGCTGCAGGGTTCGATGGGTCATGGCGTTCTCCTTCATCATCCGGCCGCTCACTCGCAGCTTCCGCTCGTGGGCGTGCACTGATGCATGGTCCCCGTGCGGGTGCGGATCGTCTGGCAGCCGTACCCCGACGGGCAGCCCGTGGTGCTGCAGTCCTGCCCGCACATCGCGTATCCGTCGCGGCGGAAGACACACACGTCGTTTGGTCCACCGCAGTCGCTCTGCGCGTCGCAGTAGCTGCAGAGGCCACCGTCCGAGGGGCACGCGGGCGGCGTGTGCTCGCTCGGGATGAGACAGTCCGGGTTTCCGTCTCCGTCGCGGTCTTCCTGGTCCTCGCAGCAGTCCCAGTTGAAGTAGAAGAAGCGGCAGCCGCACTCGGTCGCCGGCCGGTCCGTCAGCCCGGTCGAGGTCACCCGCGGCTCGATGCACGCCCCCCACGTTCCGTCCGGCAGGCAGGTCTGCTTGCCCCACGAGCAGTAGGTCGCGTCGTCGCACCAGCGCTGCACGCCCGGCACGCACTCGCTGCCGCCGTCGCCTGGCAGGTCCGGACGGTCGGGCGTGCAGACACGGAACTCATCGCCGAAGCGGCAGTCCCAGGGCGTGTCTCCGCCGTCGTCCGGGTAGTCCGGCGTGTCGTCACTGCAGACCACGAACTCGCCCGCCCGCTCGCAGTTCCAGTCACCGCCTCCGCCGTCATCGGGGAAGTCGCCTGGCCGCCGGCAGTGCGTCTGCCCCGCGTCGTCCCAGCATGCCCACTCCCCGTCGTCCGGGAGGTCGGGCTCGTTGTTCCGGCACTCACGCGAGCCGTCGTCCGCGTCGTAGCAGCTCCACCCTCCACCGTCGCCGGGGATGGTCTCGCAGATGCGGAACTCGTCGAACCAGCAGTTGTACGGGCCGCCGCCGCCGTCGTCCGGGTAGTTCGGGGTGGTGTCGGTGCAGACCACGAACTCCCCTTGCAACTCGCAGTTCCAGGCTGTGCCACCACCGTCGTCCGGATAGTCGCCAGGCCGTCGGCAGATCGTCTCGCCCGCCACGTCCTCGCAGTCCCAGTCGCCATCGTCGGGGTAGTCCGGCCCCGGGTTGATGCAGCGCGTCTTGCCGTCGGACTCCTCTTCGCAGATCCAATAGTCCGGGCACTCGTAGAGGCTGCAGTCCCCGCCGATGCTGCAGTCCGGATCGATCGGGCACGCCGGCGTCGGCACGACCCCGGTCTCTCCGTACTCCGGCTGCTGGAAGCGCTCGCCGTCCGGCGTCGTGCCAAACGAGCCCTGGCATGCGGGGAGAGCCGCGAGCGAGAAGGCAAAAGCCAACCAGGGGCTCGACTGCATCGTGAACTTCATGCCCTCCGGATTTGCAGAGACCGTGCCGGACCTCCGCGCTCGATGATCCGGCCAGCCTGGGAGCCAGGTGGCGGAACGCGCGACGTTCCTGGGTGACGGGGTGTCTCCGGACGGGTTTCAGGGCGCGATTCGTGCGAAGATGATCCCGATGGGCCGCCGGTTCATGCTCGCCCTCTTGCTCTGTCTCGTGGCCTCCCCCGCCGCGGCGTTCGAGCGCACAGCGGTCTCCGGCTCGGACGCGAGGCTGTTCTGGCGATTCCGTACGGTCACCGTGCGCCCCCTCTACGACAGCTCGGATGACGTCCCGGGCGTCGAGGTCGCGAGCGCCCTCTCGCGTTCCATCGCGGCATGGAACCAGGCATCCCAGGGGTGCAGCGACATGCTGCTCGTGGACGGCGGGATGGGGACCGGCTTTGCAACCAACCTCGGCGGCGGTGAGCACGACGGTGAGAACCGCATCGTGTGGCGCGAGTCGGGATGGCCTGAAGAGGCAGGCACCGAGACGCTGGCGTTGACCACGTTGGTCTTCCGAAGGCAGTCGGGGCAGATCCTCGACGCGGACATCGACCTCAACGGGGTCAACCACGGATGGTCGACCGCGCCCACACCTCCGATGGGGCTCACGGACACCGAGAACACGCTCACCCACGAGCTCGGCCACCTGATCGGTCTCGCCCACGTGATCGATCCCGGCGCGACCATGTTCGAAGCCAGCCCTCCCGGCGACATCGACAAGCGCACGCTCTCGCAAGACGAGGTCGACGGGGTGTGCACGATCTACCCGCTGCGCGGCCCGACCCCCGGCGCGCCGGACATCGACGGTGAGGGTTTGATGGGTTCGTGCAGAGCGAGCCCCGGGGGCGCGACGACGCCGCTGTTCACCCTCGTGTTTGCGGTGCTCTTCGGCGTGCGTGTCAGGGCGCGTCGGCGCCGACAAACCGGCTGAGCGCGGCGATCAGCGGGCCGCGGCGGAAGGGCTTCCGCATCCACTGCAGCTTCGGATCGTCGGGTAGCTCCCAGCCGAGGTCGGCGGCGCTCGCGGCCGAGAGAATGACGACCGGGATGGGCGGGCCGGCCAACGAACGGATCTGCCCGTGCAGCGTCAGACCGTTGGTCCGCGGCATCATCGCGTCGACGATCACCAGGTCGGGCCGCCGCTCGCGTGCGAGCCGAAGGAACACCTCCGGGTCATCGGTGGGCTCCACATCGCACCCCACCGCGCGGAGCGTGAGCGCGAGCAGCTGGCCGGTCGCCGGTGCGTCATCAATGACCAGCACACGCCAGTTCAGAGGGCTCGCGGCGAGAGCCTGAGGGGCACGGGCGGTCACCGATTGACGAGGTTCGCGGCACGCGCGCGCCAACCGTCGAGCACCCTCGGCGATCGCCGTCTGCCCCGCGTCCGCACGGATCGCGTCCTCCAGCCGGCCAGCACGGTCGGTCAGATCGTCCCGGCCGATGGAGCCACCGATCCCGCGAAGCTTGTGTGCGAGCCGCAGCACCGTCTCACGCCCTTCGGGATCTCCGTCGTCGACCGACGTCGCCGCGGCATCCAGGGCAGTTGCGCGGTCCACGAGCCGCGCACGCGCGCGCTCTTTCACCTTCGCCAGATGAGCTTCGAGGCCCGACAAGGGGGGTTCGGCCACGCGGGATTGTTGCACGTCTGAAGGGCGTCCGGCACCCTGGCGAACACGCATGGAGGACCCGAAGTCGAGCCGTGGGACCACGCAACCCAAGGGGGCCGGGACGGACAGCGTCATGCCGGCGTCACTCGGCATCGGGACCGTGCTGGACGGCGTCTACGAGCTGGAGTCGCACCTCGGCGAAGGTGCGATGGGCATGGTGTACCTCGCACGGGACACGCGCCTCGACCGTCGAGTCGCCATCAAGTTCATCCAGCCCGATCTCGTCGAGAGCGACGATTCGCAAGACCGTTTCCTGAGTGAGGCCCGCCTGATGGCGCGGGTCCGCCACGTCAACGTGGTCGAGATCCACGCGTACGGCGACTACCACGGCAGCCCCTACTTCGTGATGGAGTTCGTCGACGGCGAGACCGTCGAGGATTGGATACGGACGCACGCGCGGCCCCACCTCGCGATCGACGAGGCGGTGGGCATCCTGGACCAGACCTGTCGAGGCGTCACCGCGATCCACGCCGCAGGGGCGGTGCACCGCGACCTCAAGCCGACCAACGTCCTGATCGGTACGGCGTTTCGCGTGTGCGTCACCGACCTCGGGCTCGCGCGCAAGCTGGACCGCGTGAACCGCGAGATCGGAGACACCGTGAGCGGCACGCCCGCGTACATGGCGCCCGAGCTCGTTCTCGGCACGACGCTGCCACCGGAGCTCGACGCGGCGGCCGACATCTACTCGTTGGGGGTGATGGCGTTCGAGATGTTCACGGGGCGGTTGCCATACCAGTACGACCATCCGTCGCAGATGATGGCTGCGCACGTCCAGGACATCCCGCCGCTGCCGAGCGAGCTGCGCGCCGACCTCCCAGAGGTGTTCGACGAGGTGATCCTCGCCGCGATGGACAAGAAGCCGGCGCAGCGCACCGCGAGCGCGGAGGCCTTCCGGCGCCAGCTCGCCGACGCGCGCGCGCAGGCCAACGCGCCCAAGCGCCGGCGGCGGTTCCTGGTCGCGGACGACGACGAGGATTTCCGGGATCTGTTGGCCGCGACGCTCAGCTACGCGTTCCCCGACGCCAACGTGGTTGCAGTAGCGGACGGCGACGCGGCGCTCGAGGCGATGACCTCGAACCCCGCCGACCTCGCGCTCCTGGATCTCGACATGCCTGGCCTCAACGGTGTGGAGCTGACGGCTGCGTTCCGCGGCACCAAAGGGCTCGAGTCCATGCCCATTCTCGTCGTTACGGCGACCGGCGGTGCCCCGGACTGGCGCCTCCTGTCATCGCTTGGCGCCGATGGGTTCCTGGTCAAACCGATCGACCCGACCGGGCTCGTCGCGCTCGTTCGCCGGACGCTCGCGGGCCGCTGACCCTGATCAACGCGCCGCCGCGAGGTGCGTGACGGCCACTGCAAGCGCGTCCGCCGCGTCTTCCTTAGGCGCCTCGTCCAGCCCGAGCATCGCCGTCACGATGCGCGTCATCTGGTCCTTGTCCGCCGCGCCCCGACCGGCCACGGTGCGCTTGACCAGCGCGGGCGGGTACTCGGCCAGGCCGAGCCCGCGTTTGGCGACGAGAAGGAGCACGACACCACGGACGTGCCCCAGCTTGATCGCGGCGTTCGCGAACTTGGCGAAGAACACGTCCTCGACCGCCACGACGTCGGGCTGATGAGCCTCGATGGCCGCTTCGAGACCGTCGTAGATGAGCTCGAGGCGGTCGGCGAGCGGTGCCTTCGCCGGTGGACGGATCACCCCGTGCGCGAGGGCGACGAGCTTGGACCGACGCCGCGTGGCGACCCCCCACCCGGTCTTGCGGGTGCCGGGGTCGATGCCGAGGACCTTCACTCCGCCGCGAGCTCGGCGAGCAGCGCGTCGCTCGGCTCGAAGTCGCTGAAGACGTTCTGCACGTCGTCGTGGTCCTCGAGCGCCTCGAGCAGGGCGAGCATGCGACGGCCATCGTCCCCCAGAAGGGTCTTCGACGTCTTCGCGATCCGTGCGAGCGCGGACTTCTTCACCGACACCTCCGCCTCTTCGAGCGCCGTCCCGACCGCATCGAGGCTCTCGCGCGCGGTGGTGATCAGCCACTCGTCTCCCTCCAAGACAACGTCCTCGGCGCCCGCGCCCACCGCGACCTCGAAGAGCGTCTCCTCGTCCGCGGCGTTGGCATCCAGACGCACTTGCCCTTTCTGGTCGAACGCCCACGCGGCCGAACCGCCAGCGCCGAGCTGGCCGCCGTTCTTCTCGAACACCCGCCGAAGCTCGGGGTTCGTTCGGTTTCGGTTGTCGGTCATCGTCTCGACGAGCACCAGCGTGCCAGCGATGCCCACGCCCTCGTACAGCAGCTCCTCGTACTCGATGCCCTCGAGCTCGCCGGTGCCCTTCTTGATGGCGCGCTCCATGTTGTCGGCCGGCATGTTGGCCGCGCGCGCTTCCAAGAGCGCGTGCCGAAGGCGCGGATTGCCGCCTGGATCACCGCCGCCTAGGCGCGCCGCGACGGTGATCTCCTTGATGATCTTCGAGAAGATCTTCCCGCGCTTGGCGTCGGCCGCGCCCTTCTTGCGCTTGATGGTCGACCATTTGCTGTGTCCGCTCATCGTGGGGGCCACGATCGCTCGGCGGCGCGAGAGCCGTCAACACGACTCTTTGCCAGACCCTTACGCTCCCGTGACCGTCGAGTGTTCAGACTCGTCAGGTGTACGCCCGCTGGTTGACCGTCATCGTCTGCGTCCTCGGCTGCGGACCTACGCCGTCCGCCCCGCCGCGGCCTGAAGTTCGCTGGCTTCGTGGCCAACTCCATGCCCACTCGGCCCGCTCCGGCGACAGCGAGACGAACCCGAGCGAAGTCGCCGACTGGTACGCCGCGCACGGATTCGATTTCCTGGTGTTCACCGACCATGACTACGTCACGACGCTGGCTCCGCGTGACGACATCCTCGTCATCCCAGGCGTCGAGCTGACCCAGAACGATCGCGACTGTGACCCTTCGCCGGAGCCCGGCGAGCTATGTTTGCTCCACGTCAACGCGCTCTTCGTCGACCCGCTCCGCGCCGGGGTCGTGCATGTCCCCCCGAGCGATCGATCTCGGCGGGGGCGCTTTCGGGCAGCCATACGTCGAGCCCATGCGCTCGGCGGCCTCGCTCAGATCAACCACCCGAACTTCCACCACGCGCTCGATGCGCCACTGCTCGCCGAGCTCGGCGGACCCGGCGGCGCCGATCTGTTCGAACTCGCCAACGAGGCGGTCGACTCCGGCAATCGAGGCGACGCTCGGCACCCCTCGGTGGAGTCACTGTGGGACGCCGCCCTGACGCAGCGGGGCTCCGCCGGAGCGTTCGCGACGGCCACCGACGATGCTCACCACTACGCCGACGCCGACCGTGCGCGGGCGGGCGGCGCGATTGCACACGTGGGCAACCGCGGGTGGGTCTCAGTTCGGGTCCCTGCAGGCCCGGTCGGACCCGCAGCCATCCGGCGCGCGCTCGAGGACGGCGACTTCTACGCGAGCAACGGTCTCGTATTGGCGGAGGTCAAGCGGAGGGACGGAACCCTGCACGTGCGGGTCGACCGCGCAGCGACGATTCGCTTCGTGGGTCCGGACGGGGTCCTGTCGATCGTGGAAGGCACGCGCGCCAGCTGCCGCGTCAACCAAGGATATGTACGCGCGGTGGTGGAGGACGACGAAGGGCGGCGGGCTTGGAATCAGCCGTCCTTTGCGCGCTGAGCGCGCGGCGTGTTGACCCGGCCTCCCCCTCGCGATCACCATGCGCGCCATGTTCGAACTCCCCGCCGCCCCGCGCCTGACGGGCGCCGTCCTCCGCTCGGTCGTCGCCGCCACCTCCGCGGAGCCCGTGCGTCGGGCGCTGGCCGCGTTCATGCGGAAAGACCTGGGTATTGAGGCCGCGCGGGCCCTCCCCGCGTCGCAGCGGGGCGAGATCGCCCCACACATCCGCCCGATGAAGGCGCGCGACCGGCACAGCACGGTGGACGGGGGCCTCGAGGCGCCGACGTCACCCACCGCCATCGGCGACGCCCGTTCTTGGCAGGCGAAGTACCGCGACGGAAGCGCGACACCCGTCGAGGTGATCGAACGCGTCTTCGCAGAGGCACGCCGGCTCGAGGGGGCCACGCCGACCATGGCGTGTTTGTGTACCCCGGATGTCGACAACGCGCTGCGGGACGCCGAGGCGAGCGCGGCGCGTTGGGCCAACGGTGAGCCGCTCGGGCCCCTCGATGGCGTCGCGGTGCCCATCAAAGAAGAGGTGAACCTCGAGGGCATCGGCTACCGCCTCGGGACCGACTTCGTCGACGGGGAAGACGATGTGCACGATGGCACGGTCGTGCATCGGCTGCGCGCCGCCGGCGCCATCATCGTCGGACACACCCCGATGACCGAGATGGGCATGAGCCCGCTCGGGGTCAATGTGCACCGCAAGATGCCCCGGAACGCGCACGCCGCCGACCGTGCACCGGGCGGCAGCTCCACCGGCAGCGCAATCGCGGTGGCGAGCGGCCTCGCCCCGCTCGCGCTCGGCACCGACGGCGGCGGCTCGATCCGCATCCCGGCGGCGCTCAACGGGGTGTTCGGCATCAAGCCGACGTTTGGGCGCGTCTCACGCCACGGCGATGGCTTCGGCGGCACGGTCGATCACCTCGGTCCGATCGGGGCGAGCACACATGACCTCGCGATCTTCCTGGAGGCCGTCTCGGGTCCGGACCCGGAAGACTGGCTGACCCACGACACGGAGTCGTTTGCGCCCGGCGCGCTCGTGAGCGCCCTCGGGCGCGGTGTTGAGGGGCTGCGCATCGGCGTCCTGCGCGACGAGTGGGCGGACGCGACCGACGCGGTCCAATCCGCGTGCTCCGAGGCCCTCTCGGCCCTCTCGGCGGACGGCGCGACGCTCGTGGACGTGAGCCTTCCGCTGGCTCGGCACGCGGCGGGCATCGGCTACATGACCATCGGCCTCGAGACGCACGCGGCGCTGCTCGAGGCGCGCCGGCATCATTGGGACCGAATCGGTCCGAGCCTGCAGCTCTTGATGCGTATGCTCTCGACCTTCGACGCGGACGACTACCTCGACGCGCAGGCGCTCCGCCAGCGGCTGCGCGTCTCCACCGCGGAGCTGCTCCGCGAGGTCGACGTTCTCGTCTTGCCGACCACCGCGGCCGCCGCGGTGAAGGTGAGCGATCAAGACATGCTGCAAGGCTTCGCCGACACGCCCGCGCTAGCGGACGTCTGCCGGTACGCCTTCCTCGGCAACCTCACCGGGCTGCCCTGCGCGACCGCGCCCGTCGGGAGCGGCGCCGCCGACCTCCCTGTCGGCCTGCAGGTCATCGGCGACGCGTTCGACGAAGCGACCGTCTTGTCGGTGCTCGCCCAGCTCGAGCGCAACGGGGTCGCTGAAGTGCGAGCGCCGCGCATCCCGGTGTCTCCTCTCGGGCGGTAGCGGCATCACGGTTGCGTCGCGCGGCCGGAGAGCCCACGACCTCCACCGGAGGAACGAACATGAGCATGGACGAAAAGACCCGCACCCGTGTCGAGGCCGCCGCGTTTCGGCGTCTGGTAGCGCACCTTCAGGAGCGCACAGACGTGCAGAACATCGACCTGATGGAGCTTTCCGGATTCTGTCGGAACTGCCTCTCGAAGTGGTACGCCGCCGCCGCCGCCGAGGAGGGGCACACCCTCGAGAAGCTCGCCGCCAGAGAGATCGTCTACGGCATGCCGTACGAGGAATGGAAGACGAAGTTCCAGAAGTGAGCGTCACGTCCAGCGCGGAGGCCCGCCGAGCGCGGCGCCGCGACGGGCTCAGTCGCCTGCAAGCTCCTTGGCGAGGCGCTTCATCTCCGCCGCGTCGTCTTTGTCGACGCTCGGGAACGTCGGCGCCATGCGCTCCATCGTCGAAACGATGATGTCCGAGACGGCGCGCCGCATGAACGGCTTGTCGTCGGCGGGGATGGAGAACCACGGGGCCCAAGGGCGGCTCGTTTCGTTGAGCGCCTTCTCGTATGCGCTCATGTAGTCCTTCCAGCGGCGGCGCTCGGCGACGTCTCCCGCGTTGAACTTCCAGCGCGATTCGGGCTCGGCGATGCGGTCGAGGAACCGGCCGCGCTGCTCTTCGTAGCTGACGTTCAACCAGAACTTCAGGACCACCGTGCCGCTTCGCGCGAGGTGGTGCTCCCAATCGCGGATGGACGCGTAGCGCCCCTCGAACACGCTCTCGGGGCTCGGGTCGCGTGGGAGGCGATGGCCACCGAGGTACTCGGGGTGCACGCGCACGACGAGCACATCTTCGTAGTGGCTGCGGTTGAAGATGCCGATCCGCCCTCGCTCGGGGAGACGCTTGTTCACGCGCCAGAGGAAGTCGTGGTCGAGGTCTTCGGACGACGGCTTCTTGAAGGACGACACCTGGCAGCCCGCTGGATTGAGGCCGGTCATCACTCGGCGGATGGTGCCGTCCTTGCCGGCGGCGTCCATCGCTTGGAAGACCAAGAGCAGGGACCAGCGGTCATGCGCATACAGCGCCTGCTGGAGCTCGCTCATGCGCTCGATGGTGTTCTTGAGCGCCTTCTTGTGCGCCTTTTTGCCGGCCTTCGCCATCGCCTCGTTCGGCGTGGTGTCGGCGTTGGCCACCGCGAACGATCCGTCGAACGGGACGCGGTAGGGGCTGTCTACGGGGTCGAGAATGAAGCTCATGGAGGGGAGCGTAACAGCCTCGGCGGGTCGGTTGCCCGACCTTCAGAGCAGGTCTTCGAGCGTCTCGACGGCGCGGTCGAGCTCGGCATCCGTGACGTACGGCGCGGGCCCGAACCGCAGCATCGCGCCGCGCGCGTCGGTGAAGACCCCGCGCTCGCGGAGCCGGGTCGATACGGCGTGGGCGTCCTCGAGCGCGATGGCCACGAACCCGCCGCGGCGGGCAGGATCGCGCGGGCTCTTCACCTCGAGACCGAGCGCGTCGAACCGGCTGATGAGGCGACCCGTCTGGCGCAGCGACAGCGCGCGAAGAGCCGGTAGATCCATCCCGTGTGCGTCGAAGAAGCGGCTCACGGCGCGCGCCCGGTAGTGGCTTGTCGGGTCGTAGGTCGACCCCGCAAAGCGGTCCGCGGGGCGCGGCCCGTATCGCACGACGCCGCCGGTGCGTGGATCGGCCAGCGAGGCGAAGTCACTGAACCACCCCGTGTAGACGGGCCGGAGGGTCGAACTCGCCGGAACGCGCAAGAAGCACACCCCCTCGCCCCACTGGGCGTATTTGTAGCCGCCCCCCGTGACGAACACGTCCTCGCCGTAGTCCCCGCACGAAAGCGGCATCACGCCGAACGCGTGGTACGCGTCGAGCAGCACCTCGGCCCCGACGGCCCGCGCGGCCTTCACTGCGGTGTCGAGCGCGGGCACGACGGAGGACGTCTCGAACAGCACCGTCGAGACCATCAGCGCCGCCGTCTTCTCGGTCACCGCCGCCGCGAGGCGTTCGCTCAAGCTGGAGAGCGGCGCGGGGTCCACGAAGCTCACCTCGAGCCCTTCCTCCACCAGCCGCGAGAGCTGCCGATGCATGCTGTGAAACTCACCGCGGGTGGTGACGATGTGCGGTCGAGCCCGCAGATCCACCGCACTCAGAAACCGGGTCAGCAGCTCGTGGGTGTTGGACGCGAGCGCGATCTCATCGGCGTCCGCTCGGATCCAGCGCGCCACGCTGGCGCGCACGTCGTCCGCCGCCCGAGACGCATGCCCCCACTTGTCGTCGACGTGCGCCGCGGCGTCGTCCCACGCCTCGAGCACCGCGTCCCGCGCGACGTCTGGCCACGCTTGGTGAGAGTGGCCCGTCAGGAGCACGCGGTCGGCGCTCAGAAATCGAGCGTAGTGGGGTCGCAGTGTTTCGGGTTCGAGCATGGCTTCCCCTACGTTCTGGCATGACGACCGCGGAAGGCCATTCGCGGGAGCCTTCTTTGGCTGCCTGCGTAGACTAAATGAACCCCGCCGCGCCGAGGCGCATTGAACATCGCATCCTGTGCGCTGCACCAGAGGGCCATACCTTGCTTGTTTCCAGTCATGATGGCGTCTCCGTTCCCCACCCGAGGAACGAGGCGCGCGGCCAGATGCGCTCACCCATCTGCGGTCCGATGCTCCTCGCCTCGATGATCGTACTCTCGATGGCGTCCACAGGACGGGCTCAGACCGTGACGCCACCGAGCGGCACCGGAACCCCCGTGTACCTTCCCGACGAGGGCGTGGACGTCATGGCGGCAGCGGACGGCCCGGCGTCGACCTTGGTCGTCTGGAGACAGGAGGTCGCGTCCGAGGTCGCGGAGCCTGAGCTCTATTGCGCGCGGTACGACGCCACGGGCGCGGCGATCGACGGGGGCCCTTACTTGCTCGCTTCACCCACCAGCGAAGTGCGCAGCCTCGGGGTTCACTACGGGGTGGGCGGCTGGCTCGTGGCGTGGACGCTCGAAGAGGGTGAGGTCTACGGGCAGGTGGTCGGCGACGACGGAGCGCCCGTGGACACCGCGCTGCTGTATGACACCGCCGCCTCGCCCTTCGCGCAGAACCTCGACATCGCGTTCACGGGCAGCGACTTCCTGGTCGCCTGGGAGGCGGCAGGGTCAACGGCGGTGGTGGGGCATCGCGTGCGCCCGGACGCGAGTCGCATCACGACGGCGCGCCTGGTGTTGGCGGAGGGCACGCCGCAGTGGGGCCTCGCGTTTGGGGACGCGACCTACGTCCTTGCGTTCAGCACCCGCGTCGGCTCCGATGACCGGGCCGCGATCCAGCGGATCGACGACCGCGGATCGCTGCTCGGGGCGCCGGTCGTGCTGCCCGCTGGGGCCACCGGCGGCGATCTCACCTGGCGTTCTGACCGCTTCATCGCCGCGTTCCATCATGAGGCCGCGGGCCTCGTCGTGAGCTACGAGCTCGCGGCTACCGGAACAGTGCTGGCCGAGACGACGCTGGTGGATCTACCCGCACCAACGCGGGTCGACGGCGCCTGGGTCAGCGCCAGCGGTCAGGTGGCTTGGGTCGAACGCAGCCTGGGGATCCGTGCACGAGACCACCTGGCCGCCTCACCCACGACCAGCGTCGTGGACACCACGCTCACTGTGACGCGACCGACGTTCGACGCGACCGACACGGGCTTCGTCTTCCGGACGTCACCCGACGGAGCGCTTCGGCAGGCGTTCTGGGCCGCCCCCCCTCTGGGCGAACCAACGCGCATCGCGACCCGCGCTCAACGCCAGCGCGAACCCGACGCGGCTGCGAGCGCGAGCCAGTGGCTCACGGTCTGGCGCGACGACAGGAACCCCGCAGGCTCAGACGTCTGGGCCACCCGCATCGCGGCTGACGGCACCGTCCTCGATCCTGGTGGAATCGGCGTGGCGACGGCCGAGCGCATCGAGTTTCAGCCCAAGGTCGCGACTGACGGTACCCATTTCTTCGTGACCTGGTTGGAGCAGCGGGCCTCGGGTATCGATGTGGTGGGCAGGCTGGTCCGGGCCGACGGCACGACGGCCTCGGACGTGGAGCTGACCGTCAGCGGCGGACGACCGCTGAGCGCCGGCACCGTGCTGTTCGTGGGGGAGAGCTACCTCGTGCGGATTGACAACGGCGAGTTTGCCCGGGTCGGAACGAGCGGCGCCATCCTCGAGCCGAGCATCTCCGTCTCCTGGCCTGCGGGCTTCTCCCCGAGCCGGTTCGCGGCATCGAGCACACAGCTACTGGCCGTGGACTGGACCTCGGGCGCGCTCGGCGAGTTGGTGCTCGAGGGCGTGCGCTTCTTACCCGATGGGACGGTCCTGGATCTGACGCCGATCGAGATCATACGGGTGCCGAGCACCACCGTGTTCCTCCCTTCGGTCGCGTCCGACGGGACCAACTTCATGGTCGCCTGGGGTGTGACGGTGCGGAGCGACGGGGGCCGCCGCGCCGTCTTCGCAGACGGGACGCTCGGCGTTGCGCGAACGGCCGGCACGGAGAGCCTGCGCATCCCGGAGCTCGCCTACCACGGCGGCGCATACTGGCTGATCAACCACTCGAGCGACAACGCGCTCGACGCCTACGCGATGCGACTGTCCGCCGAAGGTGTGGCCCTCGACGTACCCGCGTTCCCGGTCGCCACCACTCGTTGGAGTGAGTACGTGCAGATTGCGCCCGGCCCTGGGACTGAGCCGCTCGTCTTCTACTCGCGCTTCGTCGGTCACCCCATGGGGCACCACCGCATCGTCACCTCACGGATCGATGGGCGCAGCGCGATGGGAGGACCATGCATGCTCGACGCGGGGTGCCGTGAGGGTACATGTATCGACGGCGTGTGCTGCGAGAGCGCATGCGGGGGGGGTGTGAGCACCGACTGCCTCGCGTGCAGCACGGCCGAGGGTGGTAGCGAAGACGGGCTCTGCACCCGTGCAACCGGGACCGTGTGTCGGCCCGCGTCGGGCTTGTGCGACGCGGCGGAGACCTGCGATGGGTCGAGCGACGCGTGCGGGACGGACGCGGTCGCGACCGCGGGCACGGAGTGCCGAGCCAGCACTGGCGAGTGCGACGAGGCTGAGGTGTGCCTTGGCTCCACTGCCGTGTGTCCGCTGGACGGCGTACGATCGGACGGGAGCGCCTGCGGCGACTCGCTCATGTGCAATGGCGCCGAAACCTGTCAGAGGGGCGTGTGCGTGGACGAGGCCGCGTTCACCTGCGACGACCGCAACCTTTGCACGACCGACTCGTGCATGGAGCCAAGCGGCTGCACCAACGCGGTCGATCCGAGCTGCTGCAATGCCGATGTGGGCTGCGAGGACAGCGACGTCTGCACGTCAGGCCGCTGCTCCGGTCCGGGGGGGACATGTACCCAAGCTCCGATCACCGGGTGCTGCGTGACCGACTCCGACTGCGAGGACAGCAACGCATGCACCGCGACGCGCTGCGATCTGGCTTCCAACCGATGTGTGGTGACCGGCGTTCCGGACTGCTGCGAAGCCGACTCGGACTGCGACGACGCCAATGTGTGCTCGTCGGATCGCTGCGAGAGTCGGACCTGTACGTTCACGCTGGACGCCGACTGCTGCGTCTCGGACGGAGACTGCGACGATGGTGATGTGTGCACACAGGACACCTGCAGCGGACCTGGAGGGGGCTGCGGCTTCGTCCCGATCGCCGACTGCTGCCGGACCGAGGCGGAGTGCGACGACGAAGACGCGACGACCGACGACAGCTGCTCGGCCCTCACCAACCGATGCGAGTTCATCCCGGCCCCCGACTACTGCGAGAACGCCACGGACTGCGACGACGGGAACGCGTGCACGGAGGACCGCTGCGAATCCAACCGCTGCGCCACGGTCGCCGTGCCAGGCTGCTGCGTGATCGATCGGGACTGCGAAGACGGCTTGCTGTGTACGACCAACGCTTGCGAGGACGGCGCCTGCCGCGCTGAGATTGCGCGGGACTGCTGCGATGTGGACGACGACTGCGCTCCATCGGAGAGCTGCGTCGACAACGACTGCCAACCGCGCAACGAGAGCGACGCTGGCATGCGCCTGGACGCGATGGCCGGCGCGGACGGCGGACTCACGGACGGGCCGGGGCCGGACGCCGGCGTGGGGGCCGACGGGGACGGCGGCTGCGGCTGCAGCGCGCCGGGTGCGGCGACTCGGGGGGGCTTGCCAGCCCTGCTGCTGCTCGGTCTGCTCGCCGTTGGACGGCGACGCGTCCGAGGGAGGCGCTGAGTGTAAGATGTGACCGTGCCCCGATCCGAACGACTGCGCTATGAGCGCCTGACGAGCGACGCGCTTCCGACGCTCTTGCAGCTGGCTCAAGACGCGCACATTCGCCGCTACCTGCTCGACGGCGAGCTCATGGACATGGCCTGGTGCGAGGCGAGTCTCTCGGCGAGCGAGGCCTGCTTCGAGACGCACGGGGCCGGGCTGTTCCTCGTCTTCCGGGACGGCGCCGACGACGCGATCGGCTTTGCTGGCTTCCACGTGTTCAATGAGCTCGGGCCCGAGCCGCAACTCTTGTACGCCCTGCTCGAACCGCACACCGGGATGGGGCTCGCGACCGAGATCGCGCGAGCGCTCCTCGAGTTGGCGCGCGAGGTCGGGTTCTCCGAGGTGGTCTCGGCCGTCGACGCGCCGAACACCGCGTCGCTCCGCGTACTCAAGAAGGTCGGCTTTCAGAAGACGGGCGAGCTGCCCGGTGCGTTTGGGGCCACGGTGATGCTCGTGCGTCGGTGGGCCAAAGAGTAGGTCGAACGGGCGCCTCACGAATTGGAGAAGGCCCCGACGCCGAAGCGCCGAGGCCCATGGATTCACCTGACGGTAGCGGTCAGTCGCGGCAGACGCCGTCGATGCAGTTCTGACCCGACATGCAGTCCGATGCCTGCGAGCAGTCGCTCGTCGCCTCGTTCGTGGTCGCGCAGACCATGTCGAGACAGAAGGTCAGCGACACGTCGAAGCGCGGGCACTCGGCGTTCTCGACGCAGGGCGAGCGACAGACGAAGTTGCGGCAGACCGCGCCCTCGTTGCAGTCGGTGTCGGACTCACAGAAGTGGTTCGGACGGTCATCGAAGCGGCAGCTGCCGAAGTAGCAGTACTCGAGTTCTCCGCACTCGGCGTCGGTCATGCACTCGTCGACACAGGAGCCGTCGAGGCAGATCTGGTCACCCTCGCAGGTGTCGTTGGTCACGCACTCGGGGCTGGTCATGTCTTCGACGCAGACACCGTCGTCGCCGCAGGAGAAGCCGTCGGGGCAGATCGTCGGGTCGGCCTGGCAGCTCAGCGCGCAACGCTCGTTGATGCAGACGCGGCCTTCACCGCACTCGCTGCTGAAGCGGCAGACGTCGTTGGGCTCCCGGCACTCGCCTTCGGCGCACACCGCGGTGCCCTCGCAGTCGTCGTCCGACATGCAGGCCGGCGGCGCTTCGTTGGGCACGCACATGCCGTCGAGGCACTGGAGGTCGTCGTCGCAATCGGCGTTGGTCATGCAGGCGCCGGGGTTCGGATCCGGGTCCGGCTCGGTCGGGGCCACGCAGAACGCATCGCGGCAGACCGTGCCCATCGCGCACTCGGAGTCGTCCGTGCAGCCGAACGACGCGCAGCCGAGGTCGGTGCAGACTTCCCCAGGCACAGCGCACTCGAAGTCCCCGCGGCAGGTGACCCGATCGGGCGGGTCGACCTCGCGGCAGCCGACGCCGTCGCAGAAGAAGCAGCCGGTGTCATCACAGTAGTAGTCCTCGCCGGCACACCCAGCGGTAAGGCTGAGGGCCGCGACGAGAAGCAGACCGAAGAATACTGAGCGGTGGCTCACGGAGAGAAACCTTTCTCCCGCTGGCGAGGCCGGGCGGGGCGAATCCACGAGGAGTGTAACCAGGATTCGTGCCAACCCTGAGTACCCGACGGATCGCACGCGATTCCCTCCCACCGTCAACCGGCGTTCACGGTGAGCGCCAAGACCTCGTGAACGGCACGGCACAGGGCCCGACCTCCGCGACAGTTGCTGCTAAGGTCCCCGCCGTGCGGCGCGGGGCGGTTTTTCTGGGGATGGTGCTCTCGATCGGCCTCGGCGGCTGCGTCGAGGGTCCCCAAGTGGCCGGGCCGAGTCCGATTGTCTCGCGCTACGCCGGTGCCCTCTCCCGAGGCGATGCCGACGCCGCGTGGGCGCTGCTCGACGAGGAGGCGCGCCGCGGGCGGACCGAGGAAGAGCACGGCGCGCTCATGCAGGCGAACACCGCGGAACTGCAAGTGCAGGGGGCAGCGCTGGCGCGGGCGGCGGAAGAAGGCACCACCGCGCGGGCCCAGGTGCGCCTGCCCAGTGGCGAGAGCGTCGTCTTGGTGCTGGAAGACGGGGGCTGGCGCATCGACGGTGGGGTGCTCGATGCGGTGGGACTCGGCAGCCCGCTCGACGCCGTGGCCGCCTTCCGGCGCGCGCTCATGCGGCGAGACCTGCCCGGCATCGAGCGCACCTTGAGTCGCCAGACCCGCGCCGAGTGGGAAGACGAGGTCCGCCGGTTGGTGGAGAGCACCCAAGACGAGGCCGACCTCGAGGTGGAGATCCAAGGCGACCGCGCGCGGGTGCGCACCACCGGGGGCGGCACCGTGGAGCTGGTCCGCGAGTCCGGCGAGTGGCGGGTCGTGGACGTGAGCGGACCCTGACGCTCCTAAAACCGAAACGCCCCGCCGAGAGACCGACGAGGCGTTTCCGCTGAGAGGGAGCCGACGCTACGGGTCCGGGGACTCACACACCGAGCGGAACCCACCGCCGCGGGGCTCGCAGACGTAGGGAGGCTGACAACCGAGAGCGCTGAATCCACCGCCTCCGCCGCCGAAGATCCCCCGACAGCAGATCTGGTCTTCGCCGCCGCAGGGCTCGCAGATCCCGCCGTTGCAGGCCACGTTGCCGCCCGTGCAGAAGCTGTTGCCGCCCTCGTCGCAGCACGCCTGCCCCAAGCCGCCGCACGCGCCCGACTCGCACGATCCCGACGCGCACGTGCCCGAGTCCGCCCCGCACACACCGGTGTCCATCACGCAGAACGAGTCGCCCTCAGAGTCCCGAGCGCAACAGCCGCCGTCGTCGCAAACGTCGCCGACGCAGCACTCCTGCCCGTCGCCGCCGCATGCCTGGCAGGTGTTGCCGCGACAGCTGAGCCCCGGGTCGGCGCAGTAGAGCAAGCCCGAGTCGTCGTCCCGGCAGCAGATGAGTCCCTCGCCGCCGCAGCTGGTTTCTCCACCGGCCGCGCACGATCCGTCGGTGCACAGCTCGTCGGTCTCACACGCCCCGCCCGGCGGGACGCAGAGCCCGAGCGCGCAGCACGCGCCTTCGGTGTCGCAGCCGTCCGCGCAGCACGGCTCGCCGTCGCCGCCGCAGTCCGTGATCGTTCCGTCGAAACACGCGCTGCCCGCCGTCGCGCTCTCGGCGCCCGAGGCGATGCAGGAGGTCCCGTCGCAGCACGCGCCGCCGCTGCACGCGTCGCCCGCACAGCAGTCCGTGCCCGGCAGGCCGCAGAGCTCACACGCCCCGCCAGATCCGCACACGCCGAGCTCGCAGTCCGCGCCCTCGTTCAGGCAGACCCCCGCGCTCGGGTCGCAGCAGCCGCTGTCGCAGGTGTCGCCGCCGCAGCACGGCTGCCCCGGGCCTCCGCAGACGCCGCAGATGCCGCCGCCTCCGCCCGCGCACGCCGCTCCGTCGCCGCAGCTCCGGCCGTCGCAGCACAGCTGGCCGAGACCGCCGCACGCGGCGCAGACCCCCTCACCGCCCCCGCCGAACCCGCGGCAGACACCGCCGAGATCGCAGTCACCTTCGCAACACGGCTGGCCGAGCCCCCCGCACGCTTGGCAGGTGCCGCTGCTGCACACCGACGTGCCGCCGGTGCAGATCGCGCCATCGCAACACGCTTCCCCGACCGCACCGCAGCCGCCGCAGCTGCCGTCCGCACAGGTCCCGCCGATGTCTGGGCAGTCGCTGCCGGAGCCGGTGCAGGTGCTGTCGACGCAACATCCCCCGCCATCGCAGGCGTCCATCTCGCAGCACGCTTCGCCGGCGCCGCCGCACACGACGCAGACGTCCTCGTCGCAGACCGAGCCGCCCGAGCAAGACCCGTCGTCACAGCACTCTTCGCCTGCGCCGCCGCACGCGGTGCACGTGCCCTCGTCGCAGTTCGCGCCCGAGTCGCAGGTGGCGCCGACGCAGCACGCTTCGCCCGCCGCGCCGCAGCCCACGCACGTGCCGTCGTCGCAGCTGGAGCCCATCGCGCAGACGTCTCCCTCGCAGCAGGCCATGCCTTCGCCGCCGCAGGCCGGCATGCCGGCGTCGGTTCCCGCGTCCTCTGGGGGAGGACCGCCGTCCGGCGGCGGCGGACCGGAATCCGGCGTCCCCGTGTCGGGGGGCGGCGGGCCTCCATCTTCGACCACCACGTCGCCGTCCATCACGTCGCCGTCCATGACGCCACCGTCATCGGAGTGCGATTCACCGCAGGCAACCGCCATCGTCATGGCGACCAGCGCCGTCAGTATCCATCGAGTCCGCATGGGAGAGCTCCTTCTTCGCCCGAAGCCTGACCCACGCGCCCCCCTGTCATCAAGCTCCGTGCGTCCACGATGGAAACCCGGTAGAGCGCGCCCACCATGCCGAAGCCCGCACGCGTGCACGCCCGGTTCGACACCCGCGGGCTGATCGCGTGGCGCAGCGAGGGGCGGGTCGACCTCCGCATGGAGGCAGCGCCCAACCTTCAGACCCGGTTCCGTTGGTACAGCGTCAGCAAGCTGGTGACCGCGACGGTGGCCCTGCGGCTCGTCGAGGCAGGCGCCCTGAATCTGGATGCACCCCTCCCTGGCGCGCTCGGGGCGTCTCTGCGCGCGCTCCTGAGCCACGCCTCCGGCATGCCCAATCCGTCGGCGCTCCGCTGGGTCCAGCCGCTCGGCGCGCCGCTCCGCACTCCGTCGGAGCTGACCCGCGAGCTCTTGAGGTCGGCCCGCCGCGCGGGGCCAGCGCCGCGCTATTCGAACCTCAACTACCTGCTGATCGCGGAGCACATCGAAGAGGCGACGGGGCGCCCCTTCCGAGCGCACGTCACAGACCTGACCGAGGCCCTCCGCATGACGGAGACCCACTTCGACCCGGTCCCCGCTGCAGTCGGGCACGAGAGCGTGTTTCCGCGCGGCGCCGCGATGACCGCGCTGTTCTTTCCGCGTTCGCTCTCGATGATCGACTACGTGCGCGGGCGCTGGGTGGGCCTCTGCCCGATGGCGCTCGAGGGCGAGGCCTACGGTGGGCTCATCGGCTCCCTCGCGGATCTCGTTCGCTTCGGACGCATGCATCTCGGCGACGGCGCCGTCGACGGGGTGCGCGTCCTCGAGCGTGAGACCGCGCGCGCGATGAGGGAGCCTGTGAACCCCGCGTTCGGGCTCGGCTTCGAACAGCAGGCCGACGGCTGGGTCGGGCACGCCGGCCAGGCTGGCGGCTACCGCGCTTCGCTTCGACTGCATCCGGAACGGGGGCTCGGCGAAGCCACGCTCGCGGCGTGGGGAGACGCACCGGTCTGATCGTCTCTCACGCGTCGGCCGGCGCCGCGCGCAACGAAGCGAGCGAGCCGAACAGGCCGTGTTCCGTCCGAGCGAGCCGGAAGTAGTAGTAGAGGAAGGCGAGCGTGAACGCGAAGTCGCCGACGATGACCACGAGGGCGTTGTCGTTGGCGATCCCCGCGAGGTAGAACTTCGTCAGCTGGATCGCGAAGCCGACCTTGCCGATGCCGCCGACGAGCACGATGCCGGTGTGCCGGATCGGGTTGTGCGCGACCACGAAGTACCCGATGAAGTAGACGAGGGTCGTCCCGCACGCCCCCTTGTAGATCGCGTGGTAGAGCGGGTCGGTCAGCTCACGCTCGAAGAGCAGGTTGAAGGTGAACTCGGTGTTGAAGTAGCCGAGGATGCCGCCAGCGAGGTTCCACAGCGCGGCGGCGATGAACAGGCCCTTGAACAGGGAGATCTCGTTGTCTTTCATGGGGTCCTTCCAGGTCTCGGCAGCCGTCCGTCTCGGCCACCCATCCACCCTGCCGCTTGACGCATCGGACGGCAGTGTCAGAGGCTGACAATCCCGTGTCGGATCACGACATCGACGCCTCGAACGTCCTGCCTGCGTTCCAAGCCTCCCTGCGCTTCGGGGCCACCGAGCCCGAGCTGGCGCGCGAGCTGGGGTGGGAGCGCGAGGCGCTCGAAAGCGATGGCGCGACCGTCAGCGGGGCGTCGACCTACCGCCACATGGAGATGATGTACGGCCGGACCGGCTTCGCCGATTTTGTCATGGCGGCGACGGAGCTTCACACGCTGTCGAGCCTCGGCGCCGTTGGCCTCGCCTGCAAGACCGTGCCCACGGTGGGCGATGCGATGGCCTGCCACCATCGCTATCAGCACCTCACCAACCGCACCGCGTCCTACAGCGCACAGCTCGACGGCGATGAGCTCACCCTCCGGGAAGACCGCTTCGGCGAGGTGAGCTGGGGCAGCCGACTGATCTCGGACTACACGATGTTCATCGCGCTGCGCCTTCTCCGGCTGAGCGGTGGCGAGCCGGTGGTCCGCCGCATGCGCAGCCGTCGCGACGCGATGTCCGACATCGAGCGGACCCGCTACGAGGCGTTCCTGGGCGCGCCGATCGAGCTGGGCGCGGAGGCGGCGGAGCTCGTGATGGTCGCGTCGATCGTGGCCACCCCGATCGCCTCGGCCGACGCGGAGCTCGCTTCCTACCTCAAGGGCGTGCTCGAGCGCACCGCGCCCCCCGAGGACGACGACCCTCCCTTGCTCCGCGAGGTGCGCGACGCGATCCGAGAGTCCCTCCCTCATGGAGGCGCCACGACCGGTCAGGTCGCCAAGCGTCTGGGAATGGGCCCGCGCACGCTCCAGCGACGTCTGGCCGACCTCGATCTCAGCTTCGCCGAGGCGCTCGACTCCACCCGCCAGGGACTCGCCGCGCGCTACCTCGCGGGTCCCGAGCTCTCGGTCAGCGAGATCGCCTACCTGCTCGGCTACAACGAGCGGGCGTCGTTCTACCGTGCGTTCCGGCGCTGGCACGACACGACCCCCGCCGCGTATCGGCGGGAGCTGCGCGCGAGCTGAGCGTCACAGGGCGATGCGGATCACAGAGCGATGCAGATCACAGGGCGATGCCGAGATCGAGCAGGGCCTTCTCTGCGGGCTCACGCCATCCCTTGTTGGCGAGCGGGCTCGCGGGGCTGGGGTGGAGGACGCGGCCGATGGTGAGCTCTCGGTCGCCGAGCACGCGCTTGGCGCAGTCTTCGGCGAACTTGCCGACGCCGACCACGGTCTGTGGCGAAAGCAGGTCGATCGCCTCGCGAAGCGCCTGGTCGCAGGCGGCGAAGAGCGGCTCGCGCTCGGCCTTCGGCAGCTTCTCGGGCACGCGGTTGCGGCCGCCCTCTTCCATGAAGACCAGCGGGCAGTAGTTCAGCACGAAGAAGCGCGCGAAGAACGCGTCGGCCGTGCCGAAGCGGTCCTTGGCCCAGCCCCAAAGCCGCGTCCCGCTGACTTCCTTGCGGGTGGACTCGAGCCCGATGATCGGGCGCTTGGGGTGCTCGTTCCCAGGCTTGTTCACCTTGCCTTCGATGCCCATCCATTCGCGCACGAAGGTCGGGTCGCCGAAGGGCACACCGGTCTGGGCCATGCCAAACGGGCCAGGGTTCATGCCGAGCAGCACGACCTCTTTCGGACCCTGGCCGTAGCGCTCGAGGAACGCCTCGTGGGGGGCGCGCGCGTACGCGAGCGGGTCGTACACGTGCGCGGTCGGCGGCGCGAAGCTCAGCTTGGCGAGCTTCTTGGAAAGGCGACGGTCGATCTTGCTCAAGCTCATCGCCTGCGAGCCTGCCACCTCAGGCGGCCCTCGTCGCTCTGTTTCTGGCCGCGCGATCGCGGGATGCGTCACTCCCCCGGAGGGATCGCGAGCTGCGCCAGCACGAAGCTCGCCACGCCCGCGAAGAGCCCCGTCGCGAGACTCGCGGTCCAAAGGTAGATGCCGGGGAGGAAGCGGACGAGATCACCGGCTGTCTCGTTCTCGTGACGCCCGAAAACGCTGAAGTGGCCCAGGGTGTAGAAGCTCGTCAGCCCCACGAGGAGCGTGAGGATCCCGAGGGCCATCGCCCCGATCGCGACCGGCCGCTTGAGCACGAGCGCGAGCAACCACGCGCTGGGCAAGAGCAGGTTCGCGTACCAACCGAAGTGCAGACCGAGCGGCCCCATCCAGCCCAGCATGAGCATCTCGGCCGATGACTTGTTGACGACGGTAAACTGAGCCGCGTCAAAGGCCAGCGAGGCGGAGAACAGAGCGATCCCGACGAGCACGACGCCGAGCACGAGCAGGCGCCCGATCAGGGGGCTGAGATGCGATGTCTTCACGAATGCCGATGCTACCAAAGCCTTGACTCACACGTAGGTGCGGCCCTCGCCTTCTTCGAGCACGTCGAAGGGTGGGTCGTCGTCGGTCAGCGCCGCGCGCAGCTGCTCGAGCGGCTCGTCCATCCCGTCGTCGGCGAGCGCGAACGTCCCGTAGTGCATCGGGACACAGCGCTTGGCGCCGAGCCGGCGCGCCGCCTCGACCGCTTGGGCGGGGGAGATGTGGACAGGCGCCATGAACCACTCGGGCTTGAACGCGCCGATCGGGATGAGCGCGACGTCTGGGGGGCCGAGGCGCGCCTGGATGTCATCGAAGAAGCTGCCCATGCCCGTGTCCCCGGCGAAGTACACCGAACCGGCCGGCGTCTTGACCACCAGCCCGCCCCACAGGGTGCGATCCCGATCGCGCGGGCTGCGCCCCGAGAAGTGCTCGGCGGGCACGAAGGTCACGATGGCGTCGCCGACCTCGGTGGCCTCCCACCAGTCCAGCTCGCGCGCGTCTTCGACGCCGTAGCGCTGAAGCAGCGCGCGGTTGCCGAGACCGGTGACCCAGACGGGCGCGTGGGCGGCGGCGAGGCGGCGGCAGGTGGCCTCGCACAGGTGGTCGAAGTGATCGTGGCTGAGCAGCACGACGTCGATCGGCGGCAGGTCCTCGAACCGGATGCCAGGTCGCCGAAAGCGCTTCGGACCGGCGAACGAGACCGGCCCGAGCCGTTCGCCGTAGACGGGATCGGTCAGGAAGTTCAGGCCCGCCATCTGCACCAAGCAGGTCGCGTGGCCGACGAACGTGACGCGCAAGCCGTCCACCCGCTCCGGCGGCGCCTCCCCGGGTGGGTTGTCGATGGAGCGCCACGGGCCTTGGTCCCGGGAGGTCATCCACTTGATCAAGTCCACGCCGCCGCCGCCGCCGCTGCCCTCGGCGTTGAGGAACCGCTTCCCGTCGAAGTGGCCGGACTTCGGCGCCACCCACCGGCCGGTGGCGAACGGGTCGAAGAAGACCTCACTGTGTCCGTCACCCTCACGGTGTCCGTCGCTCATCGGCCGCAGTGTGGGGTCAGCTCGGACTTGCCGCGAACTGGGACCCGCCGACGAAGCGCCCTAGGCTCAGGACATGGGTCGGACGGCAAGATGGAGGGGGCTCTGCGTCGCGCTGCTCGTCGCGGCCTCACCCGCGGTCGCACACGCCGACGACTCCCTTCGTGTCCTGTTCATCGGCAACAGCTACACCCGCTTCAACGATCTCCCTGCGATGGTCGAAGCCGCGGCCGACTCGGTGCCCGAAGGCCCGCGGCTGCAGGCGGAGCGCGAGACCCACGGGGGCTACAACCTACGGCGTCACTGGCGGGTCGAGCGCGTGCGCGACCTCGTGGCGAACGGCGGGTTTCAGCGCGTTGTTCTCCAGCCGCACAGCCTCAGTCCGCTCAACGAAACCGACGAGCTGAGCGAGTACGCGGCGCGCTTTCAAGCCCACGCGAGCGCGGCCGGCGCGGACGTCGTGCTGTTTCAGACCTGGGCGCGGCACCCGGAGAGCCCCGCGTACCGCCGGCTGGACGTCGACGACGCGACCGCGATGAACGCGCGCATCGAGACGGTGTACTCCCGGCTCGGCGAGGCGCTCGACGCACCAGTCGCGCCGGTCGGCGACGCGTGGCGGCGGGCGCTCACCGAGGACCCCGAGCTGGAGCTGCACCGCGACGACGGAACCCACCCCGCCGTGACGGGCACGTATCTGTCGGCGTTGGTGCTCTACGGCACCCTCACCGGCGTCGATCCCCGCCGGGTAGAGTGGCGTCACTGGCAGATCCCCCGGCGCCGTGCAGCGCGCATCCGGCAGATCGCCGCGGAGACGCTCGGCTATGGGGATGAGGTCGCCCTCCCGGACGAAGCGGCCGCAAGCCGCGTCCAGCCTGCCGATCCCCTGCCGAACGAACTGAGCGTGGAACTCGAGGCGTCGGAGGACGCGCCTGACGATGAAGTGGAGAACGAAGCCGCGCGGGACGGGGTCGATCCGGCCGCGGTCGACGCGGAGGAAGACATCGCCGTTCGAAGAGACGAGCCGGCCACGGAGGACGCGTCCCCCCCGGCCCTCGTGTCGGACGAGTAGCTCGCCTCGTTGGATCGCCCGCCGGCGGCTGCTACCAGCCTCTGTATGAGTGACCCCATCGAGCTGCCCGACGGAGCCCCGATCGCCGAGTACCAGCGCTACATCCACGCGCTCGAGTCCGACAAGGGCTGGCTGGATGTCGACCTCGTGCACAACTGCTTCCTGATGGGCGAGGAGGTCGGCGAGCTGTTCAAGGCCGTCCGGCGCTACAACCGCCTGTTCGAACAGGAGGGCGCTCCGGATGATGCGACCGCCTCGCGGAAGGACGACGTGGCCGACGAGCTGGTCGACGTCCTCAACTACCTGCTGGCGATCGCGAACCGGCTCGACATCGACATCGAAGAGGCGTTCCGAAAGAAAAACGCCGAGAACCAGGGCCGCACCTGGGGATGAACCGGCTCACTCGGGCAGCGGGCGATTGCGCGCGTTCTCTTCGATCTCGAGCAAGCCTCGACGCACGGTGTCCGGCACGCTCTCGCCGAGCACGATCCGGTACGCGCCATCGGGGCCCCGGCGCATGACCACACGGACGTCAGCGCGGGGGCTTGCGTAGCCGCGATCGGCGATGGTCTCGTACTGGATGTCGTCCCGCGCAGCCGCGAGCAGGCCCAGCACGTAGCCCGCCATGCCGTCGCCGCCCGGACGGTCGATGTCGACGAAACACGCGCGCCAGGTGTCGTGGTCCTGAAGCTCGAACGCCCCCCGCTGTGCGAGGCGCGCGTGGATCTCCTCCTGCGGCATGTCGTTCAGGCCGTAGGTTCCGAGCAAGGTCGTCACCGTGCGCTCCGGGGTCGCGAAGCGGGCATCGGTCTCGGTGAGGTCGCCCCCGCACGCGCCGAGCAGGAGAAAGAGGCACAAGACAGCCAAGCGGGAGTGCGTCACCGCACAGGCCTAGCAGGTTGCTTCGGCGATGCCGACCCGCAGCCGGTGGGTCTCGCTGAAACCGCCCCGAAACCGCGAGACTTGAGAATTGATGTCACTGTCGAAATTCGACGAGCGCCGACGTATCCTTCGTCGGCCGTGAGTGCGGCGCAGGAGGATGGAATGGCGGACACGCCCGAGAAGAAGACACTCGACGACGAAGAAATCGTCACGTCGACCGACAAGCGCACCAGCCGGCGCGCTGCGATGAACATGGTGGGGGTCGGTGCCGCGGCGAGCGCGGTGGCCGTGGCGACCGGGTGTGGTCGCCGGCGCGTCGTGCGCGTCACGACCGTCACCGCAGGCATCACCGACTCCGACGGGGGACTGTGCGCTGACCCGGCCAACGGCGGGCGCGGCAACAGCGGCATCACCGACTCCGACGGAGGATCGTGCGCCGATCCCGTGCGCCGCGGGCGCGGCGGCGGCGGAGGCGTGCAGGTCCAGGGGGCCGTTCGCACCGGCATCACCGACTCAGACGGCGGCCAGTACGCGGACCCAGCGGGCTACGGGCGCGGCGGACAGCGTGCCACCGGCATCACCGACTCGGACGGCGGCCCGTGCGCCGACCCGGGTGGCAACGGCCGTGGGTACTCGGGACGCACGGACTCGGACGGCGGCGCGTGCGCCGACCCGGCCGGCCGGGGTCGGTACTGAGCCGACCGCGCTTGACGAAGCTCGAGCCGAGCCCGCTGCTGCGGACTCGGCTCGTTTCGTTCCGTCTGCGCGAGACGTGGGGCCTCAGCCGAGGGCGGCGAGCGCGTCGTCGTAGTTGGGCTCGTTGGCGATGTCGGAGACGAGCTCGGCGTGCTTGACCACGTTGTCCGGGCCGACGACCACGACCGCACGAGCGCAGAGCCCGGCCATCGGGCCGGCCTCGAGATGCACTCCGTAGTCGCTCGCAAAGCTCGAGCGGAACGTGGACAACGTCGCCACGCCCTCGAGGCCCTCGGCGCCGCAGAACCGCTTCTGCGCGAAGGGAAGGTCGGCGGAGATGTTGAGCACGACGACGCCGTCTTTCTGGCCCGCCTTTTCGTTGAACGTGCGCACGCTCGTGGCGCAAACGGACGTGTCGACGCTGGGGAAGATGTTGAGGATCTTCGTCTTGCCCTCGTACGCGTCGAGCGAGACGTCCGCGAGGTCGGCGCCGGTCAGAGACACGGCGGGGGCCGCGGCTCCGGGGCTGGGCAGATCGCCGTTGGTATCGACTGGGTTTCCTCCGAGCGCGGTCTTGGCCATGGTCATGTCTCCATCTGGCTCCGGCGTTGCGGAGCGGTAGTCTTGCCGGCGCTCTAGAGCTATCGCGGCCGGGCGTCGAGGTCGTCTGAGGTCAGCCGAGGCTCCAGCCGCCGTCGACGGTGAGCACGGCGCCCGTGAAGTACGCGCCCGCATCGCTCGCGAGCAGGAGCGCAACGCCCGAGACGTCCTCGGGCTTGCCAACGCGCTTCAGGCTGGTCTTGTCCATGACCATCTGGAGCACCTCGTCGTTCTTGGTGAGCGCCGACGCGAACTTCGTGTCGATGAGCCCTGGACAGATGGCGTTGATGCGGATGTCCGGCCCGAGCTCGACGGAAAGCGTCTTGGTCATCGACACCACCGCCGCCTTGGTCATCGCGTAGACCCCCTGGAGCGGCATCGCCATGAAGCCGGCGACCGAGGCGACGTTGACGATGGAGCCCTCGCCCTTGCGTCCCTGGATGTGCCGCACGACCTCACGCGTGGCGGTGTAATAGCCCTTCACGTTGACGTCGAAGGTCTTATCCCACGCGCCCCACTCGATGTTCATCATCGGCCCGAAGTACGGGTTGGTCGCCGCGTTGTTCACGAGCACGTCGACCTGCCCGTAGGTGTCGACCGTCTGCTGGACGAGGGCCTTGACCGCGTCCTCCTGGCCCATGTGCGCAGCGATCGCGGTGGCCTCACCGCCCGCGTCGCGGATCTCCGAAGCGATGACCTCGAGGCCCTCGAGCTTGCGCGAAGCGAGCACGACCTTGGCTCCCGCGCGCGCAAACGAGCGGGCGATCTCCGCGCCGATGCCGCGGCTGGCCCCGGTGACGATGGCGACTTTTCCAGAGAGGTGAATCTGAGCGTCCGTCATGCGGCGGACTCTACCTCATCGCGGAAGGTCCACCGAGCCTGGAGCGTATGCCGAGAGGTGGACGTCCGATTGCGTACAGGCGGCGCCATGGTCGCCGCGACGCTGCTCCTGATGGGCTGCACGCGGCGGCGTGTTCGCGAACCAGCAATACCTCGTTGGAGCGGAGGCTGCGCGGGTCGCGTCGCTCGGGATCGGGTCCGTCCTGCACCCGTGAATCGGGCCTTCGCCAGGCCAACACCTTTGCTATCCTGGCGCCTCGTGCGGCACCGTGACGATCACGCGCTCCCTTCGCGGAGGGGAGCGTGAGCGACTCCGACTTCCCCATCGACCCCACATTCGTCGACTTCGACGTGCCGATGGGCGACCCGCTTCCCGCGCGGCCCTCGACGCTTTCCCAGCGCCCCAAGAAGCACATCGACGACCCGCTCTTGGGCCAGACCGTCGGGGGGCGATTCTTGGTCACGCAGGTGCTGGCCGACGGCGGGATGGGGCGCGTCTACATCGCGGAGGACCCCGAGCGCGGACCGGTGGCGCTCAAGACGCTGCTGCCCGACTTCAGCGAGGACCACGATCTGGTCAGGCGCTTCCGGCGCGAGCTCACCGCGCTGCAGCAAGCGCAATGCCCGTACGTCGTCGAGCTCATCGCGTCGGGGGAGCTGGACGACCAGCGCGCGTACTTCGTGATGGAGTTCGTGGAGGGCGTCTCGCTCGCCGAGGTGATGTCGGCCCACCCGCGCGGGCTCGACGTCCTGCGGGCGCTTCGCATCACGCTCCAGCTGTGCGCGGCACTCACTCCGGCGCACCGCCTCGGCATCATCCACCGCGATCTCAAGCCCGAGAACGTCATGCTGACCCGCATCGGCGAGCAGCGCGATCTCGTGAAGGTGCTCGACTTCGGGTTGGCCAAGCCGAAGGACGCCGGCCTTGGGCTCACGAGCCCGGGCATGGTGCTGGGCACGCCCGACTACATGTCCCCCGAGCAGTGCCAGAGCGGCAAGCTCGACCACCGGTCCGACATCTACGCCCTCGGCGTGCTGACCTACGAGATGGTCTGCGGAGAGACCCCCTTCCCCTACCCTGAGTTGATCGCGGTCGTGCGGGCGCACATCCTCGAGGCGCCCGTGCCTCCGTCGCGCCGCGATCCCAAGGTCGTCATCCCGAAGCCGTTCGAGTGGATGTTGCTCTGCTGCCTGCACAAGGACCCGGAGCGCCGCTTCCAGTCCATGGACGAGGTGCAGGAAGAGATGGGCCACATCGCGAGTGCGCTCGGCGTGCACCTCCCCGTGCCGGGCGAGCCTGAGCCCTGACGCGGCTCATACCTCCGGAACGTAGCTGCCGCAGATCTGGATCGAGGCGCCGAACGGGACGTCGCGCTCGTCTGCACCGTCGAGCACGTAGAGCCGCCGAACGCCGACGGGCGAAGACACCGAGAGCTCGACGCAGAAGTCCTCATTGAACGGGCCGATCATCACGCCGTCGGTGCAGCACGGCTGCCAGACCCATTGGCAGCGACCCGCGCCGCTGGCGTCGAGCGTGCACTCCCCCGGCTCATCGGCGACGTAGAGGTTGGCGATCCGCGCCGGGCTGATGCGGTACTCGCCCTCGAGTTCGCCGCCGCTCATGTCGCGCGGGAGGTCTGCGATGATGGTCACGCTCGATCCGCAGCCGTCCGTGCTGTGGTGCACGAAGACGACCGCCTCGTCCGCGCTGCGCACGTCGGGAATGGGGTTGGCGCTCGCCGCGTCGGGCATGTCGTACGCGTAGAAGACGTCGCCGCACGCGCTGGTCTCCACCGCGGCCAGCGGGCTGCCGTCGATGGTGAAACACGCGATTCCGTCGTCGGCGACACCGTCGCAGTCGTCGTCCTCCCCGTTGCACGTCTCGGGGCCGGGCGTACAGCAACCGGGCTGACCCGTGCAGTCGACGTCCTCGCAGTCGACGAGACCGTCGCAGTCGTCGTCCCGGCCGTCGTCGCAGAACGTCTCGGCGAAGAAGCAGCACTCGGGGCTGCCCATGCAGTCGGAGTCCTCGCAATCGACGAGACCGTCGCAGTCGTCGTCGACGCCGCCCGAGCATCGCTCCGGCTCGCACATGTCGCAGACCGGGGCACCAAAGCAGTCCGGGTCTGAGCAGTCGGTGCGACCGTCGCAGTCTTCATCGACGCCACCCTCGCAGCGTTCGGCGACGCCCGGATGGACGCTCGGGTCACCGTCGTCGCAGTCGAGGCCGCCACACTCGAGCGGAACGTGTGTGTCGTCGTCGGCGTCCACCGGCATGTTCACGCAGGCGGCGAGGCGGCTGTCACAGCGGTCGAGCGTGCAGTCCAGCCCATCGTCACACGACAGCGGCGGAATCGCGACGCAGGCTCCGTCGACGCACCCGGTGCGGGGCGCGCAGACGTCCTCGCTCGTCTCCCCGCAGTCCGACGCGGTCGCGCAGGGGGGCGGCGTCTCGAGGGCCGATCGCGCCCCGCAGCCGATGAGCAGCAAGAGGGAAACCAACCCGGCGGAGGAGCGCATTTGCTGAGCTTCGCCCGGCGGTCCCGCGTCGATCAAGCGGGGTCATTGTGCCGAACTGACCCGGATGCCCCCGTCGATGGCGCGCGCGACCTCGACGGCACGGGACACCGCGTGCAGCGGGCTCTCCCCGCGCACCACGCAACGGCCGAGGATGGCGTGGTCGTCGACGATCACACCGAGCGGCGCCCCGTCTTCGACCGTCAGCTCGAGTGAGACCACGTCGGCGGCGTCCGCGAGCGCACTTAGGTCGGCAGACACAGAGGCCACCCCTCGCTTGCGCGACACCACGAGCCGGCTTGCCGTCGGGGCGACAGCGGACACGCCAAGCGCGGGGAGCGGATCCTGACCCAGTGCGCCACGCACCGCCGCTTTGCTCAGATCCACACCGTAGGTCGAACGCACCAAGTCCGTGATCGCGTTGCCGCCGAGGCGCGCGTTGACCTCGAGCAGCACGACCTCGCCTCTCTCGACGCGGAGGTCGAAGTTGGCCGGACCGTCCTGGAGTCCGAGCGCGCTGGCGAACGCCGTCACCTGCTCGGTGATCTGGTCTTGCAGGGACGCGGGCAGGCTGCTCGGGAGCGCGTGGCCGATCGGCGAGACGAAACCGGGGACGAACTGGTCGTCCATCACGAACGCCGCGATCGGCTCTCCCTCGCGAAAGAACGCCTCGACGCCGACCGCATGCCCGGCGACGAAGCGCTGCACCAGCACCTCGTTGCCGTAGCCCGCGGCGCGGGCGAACGCGCGCGACAAGCCAAACCGATCGCGCACGACGCTGACCCCGCGCCCGCCCGCCGCCGCGCGGGGCTTCACCACCACCGGATAGCCGCCGACCACGCTCGCAGCCGCCGCCGCCGCCAACTCGCTCGCGACCCGCTCGGTGCGCGGAACCGGAAGACCTGCGTCATGAACCCGCCGGAAGGTCTCGAGCTTGTCGCGGCAACGCTGCACGACCGCGGGCGACAGTCCGGGCAGCCCGCGCGCCTCGGCGATCGCGGCGACGGCGGGAAGCGCCGCGTCCGAGGCCGCCGTGACCACCCCATGGACATCATGCGCGTGGGCGGCCTGCACCATCTGCTCGAGGTCGACGATGTCGAGGGTCAGCGCGCGGTCCGCGAGCTTGAGACCGGGCGCGTCGGGGTTGCGATCGGCGACGACGACGAAGAGCCCGAGCGCCTTCGCGGTGCGCACGATGTCGAGCTGAAACGGGCCGCCCCCGACCACGAACAGCCGGGGCGAATCGGAGGCGACGACCATGGCGTGAGCATGATGGCACCGACCCCGGCTCGGGAGCGAGCGATTCGCGTATGCTCGGCCGGTGGTCGATACGAAGCGCTTCTGGGACGAGCACACCGGCGAACGGGGCGACGCCGATCCGGCGCTCTACGGCACGGTGACGGACCGAGAGGCCGTCGTCCGGCTGCGCGATCGACTGGAGCGCGCCCACATCGCGCGGGCCGTGCATGTGGGACCGACGACGCGGGTCCTCGACCTCGGCGGCGGCGCCGGACGCATCGCGCTCTGGCTCGCCCGCTCCGTCGCGCACGTCACCTTGGTGGACGCATCGCCGGCGCTGCTCGAGGTCGCGCGCACGCGGGCCGCCAAGGAAGGCATCGAGAACGTCTCGTTCGTGGAGCGCGCCGCCCTTTCGTTTCTCAGGGAGGACGACGCGGTCTATGACCTCATCGTCATCGCGGGCCTCGCCACGCATCTGGAGGACGACGCGCTCGCGCCGCTGAGCGCGTCCGTCGCGGACCGGCTCGCCCCCGGCGGACGGCTGGTCCTCAAGGAGCCCGTCACCACCGACGGCGTGCCGCGCGCCGACCGACGGCGCGGCTACGTCGCCCACTTCCGGCCGCGGGAACGCTACGTCGAGCTCTTCGGCGCACACCTGAGGCCCCTCTATCAGCGCGCGACCGTAGCCCACCCCATCCCGTTCTTCCTCGGCGGAACCGAAGAGGCGGCCGACGGCATGACCGGCGGACGGGCCGCGCTGCTCGAACGGGTCGCTCCTGTGTGGGAGCGGCTCGACCCGTTGGTGCTGGCGATCGAAGAACAGGTCCGAGCGGGTCGGCTCTCGTGGTTGCTCGCGCCGGTGTCGGTGCTGCAGGACCTCTACGTCTTCGGCGCTCCGCACGCCGCGTCGGACGCGCCCGCGCTCAGCGTCGTGGTCATCGCGTACTGCGAAGAAGAGTGCCTCGAAGACGTCGTCACAGAGCTGTCCGGCGCGCTGGATGAGGCCGAGGTCAACCACGAGCTCGTGCTGGTCGACGACGGCTCCACCGATGGCACGCTGGCCGCGATGCATCGCCTCCGGGCGGCCGACCCTCGCATCCGGGTGGAGGCGCTCCCGAAGAACCGCGGCATCGGTGGCGCGCTGCGTGCCGGGTTCGACGCCGCCCAAGGCGCCTACGTCACGTGGGTCCCCGCCGACGGGCAGATCAGCCCCGCGTCGGTGCTCTTGCTCTTTCGCCGAAGGGACGAGGCGCCGATGCTCACGACGGTCTACACGGCGCGGGACGACGCCTTCTATCGGCACGTGATCAGCCAAACCCTCAACACCCTCATCCGCGTGCGCAGCGGAGAGGTCGCGAAGAGCGGTGGCAACTACCTGTTCTCGCGCGAGGCGTGGCGGAAGCACGCGCCGCGGGACGACGACACGATGATGATCAGCACCGGGTTCCGGAAGAACCTACGCGCGGCGGGCGTGCCGATCGTCGAGGTCGGGATCGCGGCGCGCAAACGCGTGGCCGGGCAGAGCAAGGTGCTCAACCCGAAAACGATCCTGCGCACCCTCTCGGCGACGCTGTTCTCAAAGTAGCGTGCGGACGGCAGGCGCGACCGCCAACGGCCCCTCGCTTCAGCGGCAGACCGTGCGCTCGTCGGTACGACCGAAGCGCGCCTCGACGACGCAGGCCTGTCCGTCGAGGCACATCGGCGCGGCCGGGTCGCACTGCGCGACGCAGCTGGCCACACCGCCACCGAGGTCCACGCAGAAGGTCGTCGCGGCGCCCGTGCGGTCCGGGCAGAACGGAGCCTCCAGAGAGCAGGCCAGCGTACAGAAGCCGCCCGCGGCGCAGGTGCCCCCGTCATAGTCGCAGTCGTCGTCCACGCTGCACGGGCCGCCGATCCATCCTTCGTTGAACGCCGGCGTCACGTCCGGGAGCGCGGTGATGAACGCCCCGATGGTGGCCACCGCCGCTTCGCCCTCCGCGACGCTCGGCCACTCGCGGCCGGACGGCGGCATGCTCGCGCTGCCGACCGGGAGCAGCTTCGTGTAGAGGATGCTGTCCTCGGGCGCGCCGGGGCGGATCCAGTTGCCGAGCGCCAAGAGGTAGCGGAGCTCCGGGTATTGGCTGTCGTCGTCGACGAGCCGGAAGTCGTCGTGGCAGCCGACGCAGGAGTCGCTGCGAAGCACGCTGTCGACCATGTCGTCGTAGAGGGCGCGCAGCGCGGGGTCCTCGTTCAACGTGCGGCGGTAGGCAGGATAGGTGTCGACGCGCTGGACCGGCGGCAGCGATCCTTGCGCGCGGGCGATGCGGAGGATGGTGCGGTTCTTGTCGTCCGCGATCCAGATGGCCCCGTCCGACGAGACATACGGCGCCACCGGCGCACCCTTGGGCCGGACGCCATCGACCTCGAACCACGACGAGATCAGGTAGGTCGCGTGGGCCGCGAAGGGGCCCTCCTCGTGCGCGGGGAACTCGCGCACCACCGAGCCGCCCTCGCCCGTGGGGTTCTCCAAGTAGGTCGCGCCTTCGACGCGGATCGGCAGCCCGTTGGGGTCGACGTCGTACGCCATCAGCCGGTGCCCGGGCGCGCGGTAGCCGTGCAGCGGCACCAGCAGCTGCCCCTGGAGTTCCTCGAACAGGTCGCCCTGATAGTACGTCAGCCCGAGCGGCGCGCCGTGCGGTGGGAGCAGAATGTGCGGCGGGCGGTAGTCGGGGTTGTCGGGCGCGCAGCGGAAGCCGTCGTAGTCGGCCCACTCGTCGCTCGTCTCGTAGGCGTCGTAGCAGTACGGCCAGCCGTAGTGCATGGCCGGCGCCTCTCCCTCGAGCACGGCGCGGTCGATGACGTTGAGTTCTTCGAAGGGCCGACCGGATTCACGGAAGTCGCGACCGTTCTCGACCTGCAGGAGATCGCCGCTCGGCGCGAACGCGAGGCCCATGGAGTTCCGGAGGCCGTAGGCCACGACGCGGTACGCAGGATCGTAGGTGCGCGTGCCTGTGTGCTCGTAGCGGCGGATGACCGCGCCCCAGTCGCGTGCCTCGCCCGTCCCGTCGCCGGCGACGTCGAGCGGCCCGTCCGTCTCGCGGCACTCGCGCCCCACGAACCCGGCGCAGTGGTCCGAGTACGCCCCGACGTTGACGTAGAGGTGCCCTTCCTCGTCGAAGACGAAGTTCGTGAGCGGGTGGAAGCTGTTGCGCTCGCCGTCGCGGTCCATCGGCGGCAGGCCGTCGAGCACGATGGCGATCTGGGACGGGTCGATCTCTCCGTCCGCACCCACCGCTTCGGGCGGAAACGCGAAGATGTGCGTGTCGAGACCCACGTAGATCCAGCCGTCCGGCCCGAGGATCATCTGGTGCGGCAGGCTCAACCCATCGAGCGCGACGGTCAGCTGGCTGTTCGCGGGGTCGCGCGCGTCGAGGTACCAGACGCGGCCGCTTCCCACCCGCCAGCCGCCGAGGTCCGTGACAAGCAACTCGTTGGGGCGGTCGGGGAGCTCGAGCAACACACGCGGCTTGAACAGGCGCTCGTCGGAGCCTGCGACGAGCCCCACGCAGTAGCCATCTTCGGTGTCGATCGCGACGCGCGGGAAGCCATCGCAGCGCACGCCGGTCGCGCCATAGTCGTCCGCCTTGCCCGAGGGCAGAGGCGGCAAATCATCGCGGTCGTCGAAGTCGTTCCCAGCGCAAGCGCTGAGAGTGAGGACGACGAACAAAGTTCTGCACGCGCGCATGCGCTGGTGTGTCGCATGGAGGTCGTCACCGCAACGGCAGCCGCGTCTGCGCGTTGCGAGGGGAACGCTACTCGAGGGTCACGGTCACCAGGAACCGACCGGGGCGGGTGGACGCACCGCTGAACGTGTCGACCACGACGTAGTGCGTCCCGGCGGTCACCACGGCGCTCGCGTCGGTGTCGTCCCGCGAGACGCATGAAGCCGCGTCGAGGCCTGTCAGGATGTGCACGTCGACGTCGACGTCGCGGTCGCTGAGCGCGAGTGCACGCAGCGTCCCGGCGCGCGGAACCTCGACGCGGTAGATGCGGGACGGGCCCGACTCGTTCGCGGACGCGCAGCCATAGGTGTCGATGCCGAGGTCGCCGCCGGTGCTGTCCCCCATCGCGGCGAAGGGCAGCTGAGGGACGACGAAGGGGTCGGACGCGGTGCCGGCGCCGAGCAAGCGGGCGTCTCCCGGTTCGAGGGCGACACCGTCGGCCGCTCCCGTCGCCCGGGCGAGCTGCTCGAGTGTGATCAGGTTCCGCACGTTGTAGCCCGCGCTGAGCGCCTCGGTGTCGAAAACACAGCCGCCGCCGCTCGCCCGCGGGTGAACGCCGTCGCCCGACAGGCCGTGGGAAGGCAGCGGCAACAGCTCCGCGTGGAAGTCCACGAGCGGTACTCGGAGGCCCTGGGCGATGGCGCGCACCGCGAGGTTGTAGAGCGGCACGCGCGCGTCGGCCGCTGCGCTGTCGTCGCGCGGCGGGATCGTGCTCATGAGCGGCACGGTGCCGCGGGCGATCAGCAGTTCGGCGATGCGCCAGACGTCCCGCGCAAACGCTTGGGGGTCGCGAAAGCCGGCGTCGTTGCTGCCGAACATGAGGGTGGCGTACCGCGCCCGGGTCGCCGCGTGCTCCTGCTCGACCGGGTTGGGGCTTCCCTCCAGCGCCGAGAACGAAGACCAGCCGACCGTCGCCGCCAGGCTCGTCCGGGTGTAGCTCCCGCGGAAGCGAGCCTGGGTCTCGCCGAGCGGGCGGCCACCGAGGTCCACGTCTCCTCGCAGGCAATGCAGGAACGAGCGGGACACCGTGATCGAGTCGCCTACCTTCATCAGGGCGTCGTCGTCGAGGCTCCCGCTCGTCGCGATCGCCGACACCGCTGCAGCCACTTCCGCGCTCACGGGGCTGTGTCGCGCACCGGACGGATAGAGCAGTACGCCGGGAGGAGGGCCAGCGTCGGCAGGTCCTGCGTCGGAAGCTCCTGCGTCGGTAGGCCCTGCGTCGGCCCCGCCGTCGACTGTGCCTGCGTCGAGGTATCCGGCATCGGCACCTGCGTCGCGCTGGGGTCCGGCGTCGAGGGACGACCCATCTCGCCCTGCAGCGTCGACGCCGCCGAGCGTGCCGCCACAGCCCATCATGGAGAGCGTGGAGAGCGCGAACACCAAGGTGGAACAGCGCATGGGTGGAGTCTACCGGCTGAAGCCGCCGCGCTGTCCTTCTCGAGTGTCCGCCACGGTCGTGGTGTGCGTAGACGGATCCCCTCAGGGGGCGACGGACTGGCGCCATCTTCCGCGGCGGAACCCTGCGAGGATCGAATCGAGCGCCTCTGTCCTCTCCGCGACATCCGCCATGCGACCGGAAGCCATGAAGTTGGAGAAGCCCTCCAGCTCGTTGGGCCCGAGTCGCACGAAGCCCATTCGCCACTCCGCGAAGCTCCGCTCCTCGACCTCGCGTTTGCGCAGGATCAGCACACGCTCGTGTCTCGTGTCCCGGCTCACACGGGCCATGATGGTTTTCACCGCCGCGTCCGGCCCCTCGAGCACCTGAAGGAACGACCCCTCCTGATAGAGGAGAATGCCGGTCACACCCACAGCGGCGTTGTTCCTCCGCGCCACGAAGAGGAGCTCCTCGAGTTCAGACTCGGAGAAGGGGGTGCTTTCGGCGCTGGCGTAGACGACTTCGATCACCGGTTCCTCAACGCAGATAACGGGCGAGGCGGCCGACTCTTTAGTGCGCTACGCAAGCGGAGGCGCGAGCGCCTCCAGAAGGACCCGGGTCAGCGTCACGTGGGGCTGCACACGCGCCTCGAGGTCGGGGTTCCGCCACGCGCTCTCGAGCACCAGCTCGGGTATGCCGCGGCCCTCCGAGTACGCGATCGACGCCATCATCCCGAGCGACGCCGCCCACAGTCGATTGACGCCGCGCGCGAGACGGGACGAGCCCGAGTATCCGGGCGGCTTCAACCGGAGCCCGAAGTAGTCCTTGTCTGCGAGCACCGTGCCCTCGGATTCAAGCGCGGCCAGGCATCGGCGCGCGAGCGCCATCGAGACGAAGCGGTTCGCGAACATGAACGTCGCGTCCTGAGGGCCTTCGTGCAGCGAGACCACGAAGTCCGGCCGCACCCGGTCGTAGAGTGATCGCACCACCCGCGCCTCCTCGGTCTCGAACTGCACGAAGTCGCGGTTGATGTCGTAGCCGTCCGCGTTGTAGCGGGACATCGCCGCCGCGCCGACCGGGTTCGCCGGGCTCAACACGACCAGCCGCGTGGGCGAATCGTACTTCTCGAGGATGCGCGGCACGGCCAGAAGCCCCGCGTGTTCGTTGCCGTGAATGCCCGCGATGACGAGGAGCGTCTTGTCGGCCGGCGCACGCGACGACACCGACAGCATCGGATGAGCCCGACCTTGATAGAGGAGGCTGGCCTCTTCGCGCACCTCGAAGCGTGGGCCCTCGAACGCCCGCAGCCGCGCGAGATGCTCCGCGAGATCAAACGGCAACGGGGCCAAGCCGAGCGCCCCCTCGCGCGCCGGGTGGTTCTCGACCGGGTGCCAAAGGTGGTACTTGGCGAAGAGCGCCAGGTCGCGGCGAAGGGTGGAAATGGAGGGCATACCAAGCTCGAGTCTACCGACGCTCGGGAGGAGTTCCGGCCCCCGCTGGAAAAACTTCGATCCAAACCCGGCCGCGCCCCGTACCTTGCGCACGATTCCCTACATGGAGACGTCATGGACCAGGTCGAAGCGAGCTTTCTGAGTGACGAGACCCCCTCCGTGCTGTGGGCCGTGGAGGGCGCCTCGGTCGGCACAGCCCTCAACGAGCCGTACCTCGCGCGCATCGAGATCGTCACGGACCAGACGATGGTCGACCCGCTCGATCTTCTGGGCAGCTCGGCGAGCCTCACGCTCCAGCGCAACCTCGTGAGCAACGTCTACGGCGGGCTCGTCTCCTCCGTGCAGCTCCGTCACGACCACGACGGGCGGCCGCGCGCCCGGATCCTCGTGGAGCCCGCGCTGGCCGCGCTTCGGCACACGCGCGACTCCCGCATCTTCCAAGAGAAGACGGTGCCGGAGGTGCTCGGCGAGGTGCTCGAAGCCGCGCTCGCGCCGTACGGGCGAGAGGCCGTCATCGATCTCACCCGCGACTATCCGAAGCGCGAGTACACGGTGCAGTACCAGGAGAGCCACTTCGACTTCGTGCATCGGCTCATGGAGGAGGAGGGCATCGTCTACTTCTTCGAGCCAGACGACACCGGGGTAGAGCGCCTGGTCCTGATCGACACCACCAAACAGCACCCCGCGATCGAGAGCGGAATGCTCGAGTACTCCGTGGTGACGAGCGGAGGCGGCGTCATCGCGCGGGAATACGTGCGGTCGTTCGAGCCGCTCTCGATCGTGGTGGGCAGCTCGGTTCGGACCCGCCACTTCGACTGGACGCACCCCTCCGCCATGATCGAGGGCGAGAACGAAGGGGAGCGCGAGGGGGTGGGACCGGACGGCGCCGCGCTTGGCCCGGAGCGCGAGTCGTATCAGCACGACGAGCCCCTGACGCTCCACCAGTACAGCCAGAGCTACACCGCGTACGACGTGAAGGACCAAGAGCTGCTCTTGCGGGACGCCCAGGTGCGCGACGCGCGGCGCGTGCAGGCGGAGAGCACGGTCGTAGGGCTCCGCGCCGGCCAGAACATCTCGCTGCACGGACACCCCATCGTCGAGCTCAACGCCGACTACATCACGGTCCGCGGGACCCACACCTACGGCAGCTCGGCCACGGGCGGCGACACCAACTACAAGAACCGCTTCGTCGTGGTGCCCTCAGACGTCCTGTACCGCCCGCGACGCACCCGGGCGCGGCCCCGGGTGCACGGCATTCAGACCGCGATCGTCACCGGACCGGCCGGCGAGGAGATCCACACCGACGAGCACGGTCGGGTGAAGGTGCAGTTTCACTGGGACCGCCTCGGTGAGATGGACGAGAAGACCACCTGCTGGATCCGCTGCATGCAGACGTGGGCCGGCAAGGGCTGGGGCGCGTTTGTGCTTCCGCGGGTCGGCATGGAGGTCGTCGTCTCCTTCGTGGACGGCGACCTCGACCGCCCGCTCGTGACCGGCTGCGTCTACAACGGCGACAACCCCGGACCCTACGATCAGCCCAGCAAGAAGATGATCAGCACGTTCAAGACGAACTCCTATCCGGGGGGCAACGGCTACAACGAGCTGCGCTTCGACGACTCGAAGGGCGCCGAGGAGATTTGGATCCACGGCGAGAAGGACTGGAACACGGTCATCGAGAACGACCTCGACCGGAAGGTGTTCCACGACGAGACGCAGCACGTGTCGAACAACCGGAGGCGCAACGTCGGGGTCAACGAGACGGTCACCGTGGGCTCGAACCGGAGCAAGACAGTGGGGGCGAACGAGACCCTGAACGTGGGCGCGAACCGGTCGCGGAGCGTGGGCGCGAACGAGTCGCTGAGCATCGGCGCGAACCGCACGAAGAACGTCCTCAAGGACGAGAAGAGCGTCATCGGGGAGAACCAGAAGGTCCGCGTCGGGCTGACGCAGTCGGTGTACGCTGGAGAGGAAATCCTCATCAAGTGCGGACCGAGCGCGTACATCAAGATGACGAAGGACGGAAAGGTCGAAATCGGGGGCCGGGAGTTCCTGTTCAAGGCGACCGAGGACGTGTTCGTCGAAGGCGCGCACATCTTCCTGAACTGAGCCTGGCGATGGACATCCGCTGCTACACACCCTTCGAGCCGTTCTGGTTCAAGGCGAAGGATCCCGACGGTGCGCTCTCGGACGTGGTCGTCGTGAAGGCGACATACGACCTGGTGGACGAGCGCACGCTCGTGCTCGCGGAGGAGCAGGAGCCCGTGGCGTTCAGCGACGAGTACGTCGGCGAGACGGGGCACTCCAGTGTGCGATACGAGAGCGACCTCGCTCCGCACAAGCCGCGCTGCGACGTGGCGTTGCACGCGACTGCGCACGCCCCGCATGGGGAGCCGACCGAGCGCTGGCGCGTCAGCGTGTTCGTGGACAACCAGCAGCGTGACGTCGAGGTGTGCGGCCCACGGCAGTGGGAGAAGGTGGGGTCCGGCTGGGCGCTGTCGTCACCCGCTCCGGTCGCCGCGGTTCCGCTCCGCTACGAGTACGCCTTCGGCGGCACCGTGCCAACGGAGGATGGGCCCCGTCGGTACGACCAGAATCCCATCGGCGTCGGCTTCTGGCCGGAGGAGGGAGACGCCCCCGATCCTCCCGATACCCTCGTCGCGCCCCAGATCGTCGACCCTGAGCGCCCGCCCACGTCCCCCACCGAGCCGGCTCGCGCCGCGGGTTTCGGCTTCACGGGGCGGTCTTGGCAGCCTCGCCTGGCGCTGGCGGGGACCTACGACGATGCCTGGAAACAGAACCAGTGGCCGTTGTCGCCGCGCGATTTCGACCTCGCGTTCTACAACGGGGCGGCGGACGGCATGACGTTCGACTCAGACCTCCGGGGGCGCTCCATCTCCATCCTTCACGCGAGCCCGTCCGGGAGGGTCGCGTTCACGCTCCCGTCGACCCAGGTGGACGTGCGGTTCCGCTACCTCAACGGCGTCGTCCGGTTGCATGAGGCGCGCCTCGACACGGTGTTCGTCGATCTCGAGGCCCAGCGCGTGATTCTCGCCCACCGCGTCCGTGCCGAAGCGCCCGACGAGGTCCGCGTGATTGAGGTGATCTCTCACGAGGGGAGCGAGGTATGAGCAGCCCCGAAGCCGCACGAAAAACGGGGGAGCCGACGGTCGTGTCCCTGTCACCGGATGTGTGTCTGACAGGTGGTGCGCCGGTCCCCTACTCGATCGTGGCGAAGTTCCCCTCGTCTTCTCAGGTAGCGAACACGGTCCTGTTGACCCGCGACCCAACGTTCACGTGGTTTTCCACGATCGAGGGGGTCATCGGAGACGAGGCCGGAGACGGCGGCGGAGTCGCCAGCGGCACGAGTTCCGGTGGCGCCTTCACGCACTGCGTTGACGGCTGCCATGCCAGCAACGTCTACGCCGAAAAGCACCAGATCGTGCGACACCTCGACGAGATGGAAATGAACGCGCCGAGTCCACGAGGGCCGGGGAACACCATCGGCATGCTGCTTTTCATGGATGTCGATCGGAATCCACCTCCGCTCTACAGCGCGAGCAGCTTCTTCCCGGAAACCCCGGAGGAGCTCGAGGCGCAGCTCGCCGAGGGCGGGGAGGACGGTGGGCCAAAACACTCGTTCAAGGGCTCCCACAACCGCTCGTCGAGCCCCTTGACCCGGGGCGGAGGGTTCGGAGACTCCGCCGGTCACTCACCGAGCCGCTCGTCGACGAAGTCGTCTGTCAACTGGAGTTCCACGACCACCGAACAGAGCTCTTTGTGGGCGAGCAGCCCGGACTACGACAACAACACGTCCTTCGGGTATCGAGAGTCCACCCGCACGCATCAGGCGGGTTATGCCGACGACGGGAGCTGGGGCTACAAGTACGGCGGCTCGGAGAGCGTCGTCACGATGCGGACCCGGAGGACATACGAGTCCGACCGGGGAAAAGTCCAGGGCACCATGGAGGTCCTCGGAGGCGAGGCGAAGGCGGACGCGGGGATCTCAGCCGGTCCTGATGGAGTGGTGGCGAAGGCCGAAGCAGGCCTCATCGGCTACCTGATCCGCGGAACGCTCGATGGTTCCATGAACATCAGCTTTCAGGAGATGGTCGAAAACGCGCTGCCGGCGTACCGACTCATGAACTGGCTCTACGACGATGAACTCGACCTCCCAGACTGGCTCGGAGACAACCAGATTGTCATCTCGGCGATCGGCGAGCTGTTCCTCGGTGCGGGCGCGGAGGGGGAGGTGCACGCCCGGGCGAACAACGAGTCGGTCAGCGCTGGAGGAACCTTCAAGGTCGGCGTCGGTCCAGGCGCTGGATTGAAGGTGAACGGCGGGCTCCAGTTCAGCGAGGGCATCCAGGACTTCTTCTCGAGCCTGTTCACCCCCTCGCCGGCAACGCCAGGTGGCGGGGGTCGCGGCCGTCGGGCCAGGCGTGCACGACCCGCGTCCGCGCCCTCCACTCCGCGAGGGGGCACCGAATGAACGAAGACGAGATCATGCGCGAGCTGCTCGGGGACGGCGTAACGCTGGCCCCCGAGGTGGTGACGGAGGAGTTCCAACCGGTTAGAGCAGCCCCTCGGGACGCGCCGGAGCTGGCGGTCACGATGCAGGTGCCGCGAACCTGGGAACAGGCGCGACCGGCTGGAAGCGGGCCGGTCGGGTACGACCAACCACTCTCCCACGGCGTTTGGCGTGACACGGTCGAGCGCTCGGCTCCGATGGCCTTTGAGCTGGCCACGAGCCTGGTTCCCCGGGAGATCTCCGCGGAACACCTCGCAATTCACTACGCCCGGGAAGCAGAGATGAAGATCCGCGCGATGGACGCGAGCTCGCGTTCGCGCGTCGATGCCATCCTTGAAATCAACGTTCGGCGGCAGCCGTTCGTTCAGCGCCTGACGCTCGTGCTCGACGGGGACCGCGCTCGCTTCGTGACCGCGACCGCGCACGCCGCGGACGCACGCCACTACGCCCCGACCTGGGCGACGGTCCTGACAACCCTCCGCGCCGAGAGTCCCTTGAAGCGGGGAACGGTCGAAGAGTGGAGGCAACACACGCTCGGTGAAGTGCTCTCATTGGACACACCGCGTAGCTGGCGAGCGCGCACCACACCCGGCTCGACCGAGACCAACTTCGGCCTGGAGTTTTTTCAGAAGGACTACGGCGGCCGCTTCACCGGCTTCATGAGCCTCGACGTAGACACCGCTGTCCAACACCGCCCGGAGCAGGACGAGCTGCAACGCGTCGGAGGCCAGATCGGGTACCGCGAGATCGAGCTGTATCAGGACATCGAACACCTCAACATCGATGAGGGCGACGGCCGGCTTCGAAGGAAGGGTATCTTCATCTATCGCGGTGAGGACGCACTGGGATACCCGATCGAGGCGTTCTTTGCTCGCCTGGAGCTCGACGGACACCCCGTGCGCCTCTGGAGCCTCGGTGTGTCGCGCGAGGTGTCGACGCTCATCTGGGGACAGAACCAGGCCGGATTCCGAGGCGTGCTGGACACCCTGGAGCCGACCGCCCGCGGGTTGTGATCATTCCGTCAGGAACGCCGTCACACGCGCCCACGTCGCCTCGTCCTCGGCGACCCAGAGCGGGATGTCCACGTGCCCCACGCCGGGCAGGCGCACCAGGTCGACGCGGTCCCCGAGGGCCTCACTGAGCGCGAGGTCGATCACGTCGTCCGCGGTTCCATGCAGGACCAGCACGGGCAGCGTCGAGCGCGCGAGCCCCTCTCTGGGTCGCCAATGGGTCATCGGCGTCTGCCCCATCCACCGCGCCAGGACAGCCGAGCCTCGAAGAACCGGCGGTGCGAGCGGCCCGAGGAGGGCCACGCGCTGCTGCACGAGCGGCGGGTAGTCGGACGCGGGCGCCATCGCGACGATGCGCTCCACGCCCGCGGCCTGAAGCTGAGGCGCAGCCGCCATCAAGACGCCGCCTCCCATCGACGTGCCGATGACGTGGATGGGCGCCGCGCCCGCCCGGCGAAGGTGGCGAACCGCTGCCAGCACGTCGTGCGCTTCACGCTGGCCGTAGGTCACCACCGAGCCGTCGCTGCGGCCGTGGCCGCGCAGATCGATCCGCACCACCCAGGCGCCGCGCTCGGCCAAGCGCATCGCCAAAGGCGCCATGCGGCGGCGGCTGTCCGCGACGCCATGCACCAACACGACGCCGGGCGCCCCGACCTTGGCGGGCGTCTCCGTCAGCTTCACGGTCAGGCCGTCCGCGGTCTCCAACGACATCGCGCGCTCACCGTCGGTCTCGTTCGACGCCAGATGACCGAGGCGCACCGGCGCGATCAGCAGCTGGGTGTTCACCACCACCACCGCCATCGCGGCCCAGAAATAGAGCCCGGGCCCACCGCCGATCAGGGCGTACGCGGCGCGGCTCCAGCCCACACCGAGCCGCGACGCGGTCCAGCCCGCATACACCACCGCGTCGAGACCGAGCAACAGCGCCCCACCGCTGAGCCAACTCACGAACGGCACCATCGAAGCCGATTCGATCCCCGAACCCAACACGCCGACCAGCAGACCGAGCGCCGGCAGGCCGAGGGCCACCACCGCCGCGCGCATCCGCGGACGGCTTCGGGGGCGCACGGCACGCCCGGCCCACAACGGAAGCAGAGCCCCCAAGAGCACGGCGACGAAACGCGCGTCCGCACCGTGGATCTCCGCAGCGTTCAGGCCCCACGCCGACGCCGACGCGCCGAGCAGCGCGCCCACGGGAACCACAGCGGCTCCGGCGGCCCGTTCGGAACGTTTCACGGCGCATTCATGGTGCCGAACAAGGCATCGCCGAGGCTCCTCGGCCGTGCGAGCACTCACAGCACGGTGTTCACGAGCGGACAGCGCGTCCGGGGGGATGCACGACCTGTTTGTAGTTGAAACACCTGACGGGCTTCGAATGGACGGGCAGCAAGAAAGGATCTATCCAGCGCTGCCTAAACCTCTTGGTGCGGCCCCTACGGTCGAGGTGGGGGAGATGCCCCACGGATGTGGGGGCGGACCCACGCCGGAATCGGACGAAGACACCTTTTGGTGTAGTTGGCCCCGTACGTGCTACGGACCGCGGCAAGATGCTTTTTCGGAGGAACGAAGTGACTAGGAAATCGACGCTCGTAGGATGGGTTCTGATGCTTGGGCTCATGGCCCCCGGAGTGGCTGCAGCCCAGGACGCCCCGCCGGCCGCGGCTGAGCAGTTCTCCGCTGCCGTGGCAGACGCTCACTCGGAGGATGATGTCAGCCTGCGGATCAACGCCGGCGCCAACCTCGCGTACGGAAACGCGCGCAGCTTGGGCTTCACCGTGGGCGCCAACTTCGCGCTCCGTGAGGCGGAGCACTCGCTCGTGATCGAGGGCGCCTACGCGTACGGCATTGCGTCGACGCGAATCAACCCAGAGCCGGAAGACGGCTCCGACCCCAACTACGAGTTCGGCGACTTCGCCGCCAACACGAACAACCTCACGGGACGGATTCGCTACGACTTCTTCGCGACGCCCGACGACTCGGTGTGGATCGAGGGTCGCCTTCGCAACGACCCGTTTGCCTTCCTGCAGCCGCAGGTCGGTGCTCAGGCCGGTTACATGCGCAACCTCATCCGCGAGGAGAATCACCGTCTGTGGTTCGAGCTCGGTGTGGACTTCAGCTACCAGAACTTCGGCACCGGCCTTCCGGCGGCCGTCGGTGGCATCGACCCCGCCAACCAGCTCGGCGACCGCTCCATCTTCGCGTACAAGGGCCTGCTCGGGTACTCGAACGAGCTCGACAGCGGCTTCACCTACAACACGCGCTTCGAGCTGCTCGGTTCGTTGGTGCAGACGGTCCCGACCAGCGCCGTCGACGGCGCGACCGGCGAGCTCGCCTCGGTTCCGGGCCACCTGCGGATGCAGTGGGTCAACCAGTTCACCTCGACCATCGAGGACTGGCTTCAGCTCTCCATCGACATCACCGGCCGCATGGACTCGCTGCCCGCCGGTCAGCTCGACCCGTGGGACGAGCAGCCCGGTCAGCCGACCCAGATGTTCGACCTCACCGCGACGCTGAACCTGGTCGGCAACTTCGACCTCGACGGCGAAGAAGAGGCCGAGGAAGAAGCGGAAGAAGAAGCCGAGCCCGAGGCGCCCGCGTGCCCCGTGTGCGAGGTGTGCGCTGAGCCGGAAGAGTGTCCGGCCGCCGCCCCCGCTCCGGAGCCGGAGCCCGCACCCGCCGCCGAAGAGCCCGCCGCCGAGGAGCCCGCCGCCGAAGAGGGCGCGGACGCCGAGGCCACCACCGAGGAAGCACCCGCCGCGGCGGAGTGAACTCACCACCACCCTGCCCGGGCCCAGCGTTGGGTCCGGGCAACTGAAATTAGAACGATAACCCCCTACGCAAACCACGAGGGGGCAGGGAGAGAATCATGGATATCGATTGGCAGGCCGTACTGGATGCGGCGTGGAACTTTGGGCGCGATCAGGTGCCGCGCATCGTCGGGGTGCTCGTCGCCCTGTTTGTGGCGTGGATCGTCGCCGGCATGGTCAAGCGCGCGCTTCTTCGCGGCTTTGAGAAGGCCAACTTTGACAAGACCCTCAGCCGCTTCATCTCGAACATGTCGCGCTACGCGATCCTCGTGTTCTCGGTGCTCGGCTGCCTCGGCGTGTTCGGGGTCGAGACCTCGAGCTTCGCGGCCGTCATCGCCGCCGCCGGTCTTGCCGTCGGCCTCGCCTTCCAGGGCACGCTCAGCAACTTCGCCGCCGGCGTCATGCTGCTCGTGTTCCGCCCCTTCAAGATCGGCGACGTTGTCGACGCGGGCGGCGCGGTTGGCGCCATTGCGGAGATCGATCTGTTCACCACCGAGATGACCACGGTCGACAACCAGAAGGTCATCGTGCCGAACAGCTCCATCTTCGGCGGCAAGATCGTCAACGTCACCGGCCACCCGCAGCGCCGCGTCGACATCGACGTTGGCACGGACTACGGCGCGGACCTTCAGGAGGTGCGCGACGTGCTCGAGGCCATGGCGCCGAAGATCGAGGGCGTGCTCTCCGACCCGCCGCCGCAGATCTTCCTCAAGTCCCTCGGCGGCTCGTCGATCGACTGGCAGGTCCGCGTGTGGTGCAACACCGAGGACTACTGGGACGTCTGGCAGCGCACGACGCACCAGACCAAGGACACGCTCGACAAGGCCGGCGTCGGCATCCCGTTCCCGCAGATGGACGTCCACCTGGACGGTGGTCTGAAGAACGGCTGAGTCTCTTTCCTCGGGGGCTGCTGCCCGCCGCCTCGGTCTACTTGGACCGTAGCTCGTGCCGGCGCAGCAGCTCCCAAAGGTAGGAGCGGTCCATGGCGCAGTCCCTCGCGGCCTGCGCCACGTTCCCCTCCGCCCGCTCGAGTGCCCGCTCGAGATAGTGCTTTTCGAAGTCCGTGAGCAGCGCCGCGCGCGCCTTCTTGTACGGCAACTCCATCAGGGGCGACAGCGGAAGAAAGATGCCTTCCTGCGAACCCGGTCGCTCCGTCATCGTACCCGGACCATCGAGCTCGGGGCTCTCGCCCATGGCGAGCGTCGCCTGCACGTGGTTCCGCAGCTCCCGTACGTTCCCCGGCCAGTCATGACGAACCAACCGCGCCATCTCCTCAGGACTGATGACCTCGTCGACCGCGCCCGTCTCCCCCGCCTCCCGCAGGAAGTGCGAGATGAGCAGCTCGATGTCCATCGGCCGATCGCGCAGCGCGGGCACGGCCAATCGGACCACCGCGATGCGGTAGTAGAGGTCCAGTCGGAAGCGGTTCTGGTTCACCTCGGCACGCAGATCGCGATGCGTCGCGGCGACGACGCGCACGTTGACGGGGATCTCGGCGCGCCCGCCGAGGCGCCGAATGCGCCGACGCTCGAGCACGCCGAGCAAGGTGGGCTGAAGCTGCTCAGGCAGCTCGCCGATCTCGTCGAGGAAGATGGTCCCGCCGTCGGCCCGCTCGAACGCGCCCTCGTGGCGGCGGTCAGCCCCGGTGAAGGCGCCCTTCTCGTGCCCGAACAGCTCGCTGGCGACGAGCGTCGGAGTGAGCGACGCGCAGTCGACGACGATGAACGGCTCGTCGACCCGCTCGGACTCCTCATGAAGGGCCTGCGCGATAAGCTCCTTGCCCGTCCCCGATTCCCCGACGAGCAGCACGCTGACGTCGCTGCTCCCGGCCTTGCGCACCTGCGCGAACAGCCGCCGCATCTGGGGCGAGCGCCCGCGGAGCGGCCCGAGCTGATCGGTGGCGTGCAGCTCGACCTTGCTCGAGCGCCCATCGTCGACCCGAAGCCGAACACGGCCCAGCTTGAGCTCGGTGCCCGGAGGCACGACGGCGCGCTCGATCCGGATGCCGCCGACGAACGTCCCATTGGTGGAGCCGTGGTCATGGACCTGCACGCCCTCGTCGGTGCGAGACAGCTCGACGTGGAAGCGCGAGACAGTGTCGTCCTTCAAGATGAGTGCGTTGCCGTCGGCCGTCCCGATCTGCAGGACGTCCTCATCGGTCTCGACCTCCTGAAACTCGGCCTCGCCTTCGAGCACACGCACCCGCAGCGTGCGCACGGGGAAGGCGGCCGACTCGTCGGGATAGGGAAGGGTCTGGGTACTCACGGTCGCGCTCCAAAGAGGGGCCGTAGGCTACGCCACACCGCTAGAGGAGCACAATGTCGGCTATTACCCCACGCCCCAAGTACCCCCTCCGCCTGAAAATCGCGGCGATGGCCGTGGCATTGGTCTTGCTGCCAGTACCGGCGGTGGGTTTTGTCCTCCTCGATCGCGCGCAGGTCGCGCTGGAAGAGCAGTTGCGCGAGACGCAGCTCGCGGTGGCCGACGAGGTCAGCGCCGGGGTGAACCACGAGTCCGAGGCGACCATCGACGGGCTCGAGACGCTGGCGCGCGTGCTGGTGGACGACGCGATCCCCGAGGCATCGACGGAGACCATCGCAGCCCGCCTGGTCGAAGGCCATCAGGACCTCGAGCACGTCGCCATCTACGACGGCGGGGGCCGAATCATCGATCGCGTGGTGGAGCGCGGAAGCGACATCGAGACCCCGGACGAGCTCCCGTCGGCGTTCCGCACGGCGGTGCTGGACGAGGGCACGTCCACCTACACCGACGAGACCGGGGGCCAGCTGCTGACGAGCGTGCGCTTGATGGTGGACGGCGAGCCGACCGGCTGGCTGGCCACGCCGCTCTCGCCCGACGGGCTGGAGGGTCGGGTCTCGCAGATCGCCCAGCGCCGGTTCGGTGGGGGGCTGGCCGACAGCGTGGTCGTGGTCGACGCACAGGGCGCCGCACTCGCCGGACAGCGTCCCGGTCACGACGACTGGGCGAGCCACCCGCTCATCACCGAGCTGGAGGGCGAGCGTTTCACGACCCCGTACGCACACCAGCGGGTCTATTCGTTCGACGGGCAGGAGCGCGTCGGCACCCTGGTGAGCATCCCGACCCGTCGTTGGGGCGTGATCGTGCAGCAGCCGACGGAGCTGGTCTTCGGCCCGATTCGGCAGATGCGGACGCTCGTGGTGGTGACGGTCGGCCTGGTCGTCGGCTTCGCTCTCTTGCTCGGACTGCTCTTGGCGCGATCCATCACCGCGCCGCTCCGGCGTCTGACCGACTTGGCCGCGAAGCTCGGGCGTCGCGAGCTGGGGGAGACCGTGGTCGTCGAGACAAACGACGAGCTCCGGGTGCTCGGAGACACCCTCAGTCGGGCCTCGACCGATCTGCTCGAGAGCGAGGACCGCGTGCGCCGGGAAGAGGCCATCCGCGCCGACCTCGGCCGGTACGTGTCGTCGGAGATCGTCGAGCGCGTCATCGAACGCAAACAAGACATGCGCCTCGGCGGCACCCGGCAGCAGATCACCGTACTGTTCGCCGACGTGGTGGCGTTCACGCCTCTGAGCGAAGAGCACCCTCCTGAAGAGGTCGTGTCGATGCTCAACGAACTCTTCACCATCTTGACTGAGATTGTGTTCCGGCACGGTGGCACTGTGGACAAGTTCATCGGCGATTGCGTTATGGCGCTCTTCGGCGCGCCGGAGCCCACCGAGGACCACGCCCAGCGCGCGCTGGACTGCGCCGAGGACATGCTGAGCTGGCTCGAGGCCGGCAACGCCGCCTGGCTGTCGCGTTACGGCGTCGAGGTGAAGCTGGCCATCGGCGTTCACACCGGCGACGCGGTGGTCGGCAACGTCGGCTCCGAGACGCGCATGGCGTACACGGCGATCGGCGATGTCGTGAACGTCGCAGCGCGCCTCGAGGCGATCGCGCGCCCGAACCAGATTCTGATCACCCGGGAAACGCGCGAAGCGGCCGGGGAGCAGCACGAGTTCGTCGAGATCGGCGAGCGCTCGCTGAGCGGTCGCAAGAAGGCCATCCATCTCTTCGAGGTGCGCGCGTGATCGACGAAGAGATCGAAGACCTCGAGGGCGAGGACGAAGAAGAGCACTGGTTCAGCGGCGACACGATCGCTGGGCGCTATCGGCTCCAGAACGAGCTCGGTCGCGGCGCGATGGGCTCGGTCTGGCGCTCGACGCAGCTCAATCTGAACCGCGAGGTTGCCCTCAAGCTCCTCTTGCCGGAGTACGTGCACCGCACCGGGGCGCGCGCCCGGTTCGAGCGGGAGGCCCGTGTCGCGTCGCAGCTCGAGCACCCCAACGCCGTCCGCATCCACGACTTCGGCACCGCCCCCGATGGACAGATGTTCATCGCGATGGAGATGCTTCGCGGCAACGCGCTCCGCGCGATCGTCGATACGGATCGTCCGGTGCTGGGTTCGGAGCGCACGCTCGAGATCCTCCGGCCGGTGGCCGACGTCCTGTGCGCCGCCCACGACATCGGCCTCGTTCACCGTGACCTGAAACCGGAGAACGTGTTCCTCGAGCGCCGCGGCGACGTGACCCGCGTGGTGGTCGTCGACTTCGGACTGGCGTTCATCGAGGAGTCGGAGGAGACCGGGCGCCTGACCGCCGATGGAATCGCGTCGGGCACCCCCGAGTACATCCCACCCGAGCAGGCGGCCGGCGACAACGTCGGACCGCCCGCGGACGTCTACTCGCTCGGCTGCATGCTCTACGAGATGCTCACAAGCCGGACGCCGTTCAGCGGATCGTCGATGCAGCTGATCACCCAGCATCTGTTCAGCGCGGCGATCCCCCCGTCGGAGGTGCGCCGTGACCTGAAGATCCCGCGGCACCTGGAGGACCTCTGCATGCGCATGCTGGCGAAGTCCCCCGGTGAGCGACCCTCGATGGAGATCGTGCGCGGGGTGTTGACGCAGCAGGTCACCGGAGAGGGCGCCGTGCGTGAGCGCGGCCGGGACGACAGCTACCTCGCTGGACGCGAAGCGCGCATGATCTCCACCGTGCGTCCTGCTGGGGCGCACGCCACACTCACCGACCTGTACGCTGCGCCGAAGGGCATCGACCCGTCGCCGCTCGCGATCGTCGGCGCACTCGAGGGCGACCTGGCGATCGGACTCGGAGCCAACGGCCTGTTGGCGTACATCCACGACGGGGAAGAAGCGTTCTCCGAAGCCAAGGCGATCTATGCGCCGCGCGCGGACCTCGAGACGCTCGAGGCGCTCGTCGCAACCGGGGTGCCGGTCATCGCCGACACACACCCCATCGATATGGAGCGCATCACCGCGCTGCTTAGGATCAAGGTCGCCGAGGTCGTGCACCGCCCGGTGCGCGCGGCATCTCTCTCGAAGAAGGTCTGGCGCGCCATCCGGCGGGCCAAGCGGAGAAGCTCATGAAGCGTTCTTTCAGCACGATGGTGGCCCTCGGTCTGCTCGTCCTCACGGCCCCGGTGTCCGCTCAAGATACCTACCCGGGCGCCGACCCGGCGCGCTGCGCCGGCATGAGCAGCGCGGGCATCGTGGTCGAGCCGTATGAGATCCAGCAGGGCGACTCCTGCTCGCGGATCGCGCGAACGCGCTTCGGGGACCGCACGCGCTACGACCTGATCCATCAATACAACGCGGACATGGGGCCGACCCCGCATCGCTTTCGGCCGGGCACGTTCCTCTGCTTGCCAACCGAAGCTCCAGCGCGCGGCTCAGGTCCGCCTGCTCACATCACCGCCCTGCGCCAGAGCGTGCGCGCCCGGCCGGCCGAGGCGCCTGCGTGGCGGCCGGCCACGTTGGGCGAGGGCGTCAACCGCGGCTCGCGCGTCGACGTGCTCGAGGCGGCGTTCGCCGAGCTGACCTTCCGAGACACGTCCACTGTCACCCTCCGTGGCGACACGCTCGTCGTCGTCTACGGCAACGCCAACCGGACGCGTGACAACGCCACCGCCGAGCTCGAGCGGGGGTCGCTCCGCGCGCGTCTGGGCGAGCTTCGCGGACGCATCCGCACGCCGGGTGCGCAAGTGGCGCTCGGTGGCGGCAACTCCGTGACGAGCGTGGACGGATCCGGCACGACCCGCGTCTCGAACCACGAGGGTGCCGCCGCCGAGGTCTCCGACGCGAGCGGCGCCGGCACGGTGCGCGTTTCCGCCGGACAGGGCTCCGAGGTGCAGCGCGGCCGCCGACCTTCCCCACCGCGCCCGTTGCCCGCCGCGCCGCGCTGGACCGATGGGCAGCCCGCGCGTTTCGTGGGCGTACCGCAAATGACGACCGTCTCCGGCGCGTGGGCGGCCGTTCCCGACGCGCGTGTCTACCGCGTGGAGATCAGCCGCCAGCGCAACGGCGGCTCTCTGGTCGCAGCGGTCGAGGTCCCCGCGAGCGTGACGCGCTTCGAGATGCACCGCCTCCCCGCGGGTACCTACTACGCCCGCGTCTCGACCATCGACAGCAGCTTCTTCGAGAGCCGCGCGTCACGCGTGTTCGAGTTCGAGCTCGTGCTCGGGCAGCTCGAGCAGCCCGGCGGCGCCGAGGACGCGCCCGACGGGTTCGACTTCGGCGACGCGAGCGAGGAGCCGCAGCCCCTCGCCCTCTGGCCCGGAAGCGTCCTGACGCCGCCCGACGGCGTCGTGTGCAACGGCGAGGCCGGCCCGATCACGCTCGAGGAGTCCGGCCCGATGGACGTTTCGTGTGTCGACGCCGAGGGTGCTTCGGTTGGCTTGTTCCGCGGCGAGGTACGCGACCCCTCGGTCCGGACCCAGACGGAATCCGGCGCGATGACGCTCGGACCCGAGCCTTCCACGCACGCGGTGCTCGTCGCGCACGCCGACGAGCTGCCGGGGTCCGCGCGCTTCGAGGCCTCCGAAGGCTACGAGGTCGTGAGCTCCGAGCGACGTCCCGACGGCTTTGCGCTCACGCTCCGCGCCGAGCCGGACGCGCCTCCCGGGGAGCTCACGCTTCACCTCGACGACGACATCCAGCTGGCTTCGATCGCGCTGTCCGCTGCGGCGGTCGCCGAGCCGGACGCGGCCCCGCCCGCCCCCGAATCTCCAACCCCGGAGCCCGAAGAAGAGCCCAGCCGTCCGCTGGATCCCGAGGCCTTTGGTGTCGCGCTTCAGCCCTCGCTCGTCGGCCTTCGCCGCGCGCGGGTCGATGGAGGCGGCGGCTGGGTCGCGATCGATCTGCGCGGCACGGTGGGCAACGACGACATCCGGCCCCGCGCGACGGGCGGCCTCCGCGTCGGGTTGCTCGACCGCGCCCTCCAGCTCGAGTTGGCGGCCTCCTTCGACTTCTCTGGCCCGTTCGACCAGCAAGCACAACGCGGCTCCGGGGACCTCTGGGGAGCCGCCGGCTGGGCGCCCGACCTGAGCGAAGAGGTCGACGTGGTCGTCGAACTGGGCGCCTATTTCCCGACGCAGCCCGGCGACGGTGGACTGGACGTCGTCCGCCTCGTGCCCTCGCTGCACCTCGGGTTGCGCGCCTTTGACAGCGTGCTCTTCCGCACCCGGCAGTCGGCCGCGTTCGATCTGAACGAATCGGGCAACGCGCTCTGGGCGTCGGCCTACGGCGCAGACGTGAACCTCCTCGGCCCGCTCACCGTCGGCGCCGAGGTCGGCTTCAGCCTCGGCCAGGAGGAGTCCGACCTCCGCGTGCTCGCGACGGTCGGCGGACACCTCACGCTCGGCACCGAGCACTTCTCGGTCTCCCTGGCCGGCCGCGCGGGCCTGCCCGATCAGACCGACGCGGTCGTCGGCCCTTGGTCGATGGTCGCCTCGGTCAACGTTGGTGACCTCTCCTTCGACGGAGACGAGGGAGAGGCGAGCGAGGAGTAGTCGGCTTCGGCGATCGAAGGTCCGCTCGGCACCCGCGTCGAGCGGGCCCCATCAGAGGTCGAACACCACCACGAAGACGTCGAAGTCGCTGGGCGTTTCGGGAACCCCGCCGAGCGTGAGGGAACCGTCGAACCGCCCCGCGAACGCGAGTCGCGCGCCGTTCGTCGCGACGCCGGTCGCCAGCACCCTGCCGTCCGAGGCCGCAAACGTCTGCCGATGGAACGGAGCCGAGGCGTCGGCGCGCGCGATGAACTCGGCCTCGAAGCGGCCCGCGCCCGTCGAGGTCCCGAACCACACGCGGCCCTCAGTGTCGACGGCCGGGCGGCTCCCTGGCGCGCTGAAGTTGCCGTCGATCCCTTCGGCCCACCGGCTCGTTCCGGTTGTGCTGTCGACCGCGAGGAGGAACGCCGCCGACCGGCCGGGGCCCACCTCGAAGCCAACACCATCGCCCCAGTCCGTGGCCCGCTCGATCTGGCCCGTCAGGTAGATCGTGTCCCCGGACATGGCGGCGCCGTGGATGTCGCTCGCGCCGACGGCGCGAGACCATCGGTGGACGAGGTCCGGACCGAGGCGCGCGAGGAAGCCCCCGGTCACCGTGCTCGTCGGGCCACCCCCGAAGTCCACACCCGCACCCGAGTAGCCGGCGACGATCACGTCTCCGTCCGGCGCGAACGACGCGTACACGGGCCGCTCCGTGCCGCGCCTCCCCCACACCCCCGCCGCGACGTGGGCACCCGACGCCGCGTCGACGAGGGTGACAAACGCGTCCCGGAACGTGTCCGCGACGAGCGTTCCCCCGCCGAAGTCGAACGAGCCACCGAGGCTACCGGCGATCGCGAGCCGATCCCCGCGCGCGGCGAGGCCTCCGGTGCGATCCACACCGCCGCTCGCGATCCGGCGGCGCCAGCGCTCGGCCCCGTCGGCCTCATAGGCGACGACCAGGACGTCGGTCGACGTCGCGACCGTCCGTACCTCGACGCTGACCGCCACCCCGCCGCTCGGCAGCGCGACGACGTCGCCGACCCGCTCCGCAGCGCTCGCCACCTCCCTCGTCCAGCGCAGCGCGCCGTCGGGGTCGAACGCCGCAACCTCGGCCGCCCCTCCGCTCCAGGACCACGCGAGGTACACCGTCCCCCCATCGTCGATCGCGACGCGGCCGTCCCACTCGACACGCCCGACGAACATGTCCCCCCCGCTCGGCCGTGTCGTGTGCCAGCGGTACTGGGGAACGCAGCGGCCGGAGAAGCACGCTGCCCCGCCGCACGTCCGCCCGCAGCCGCCGCAGTTCGCGGAGCTCGCCTGGAGGTCGACGCAGTCGGCGCCGCACCACGTGCCTTCGGCGCACTCGCAGGAGCCAGCGACGCAGTCTCGCGGCGCCGCGCATCGAGTTCCGCAGGCACCGCAGTGAGCGGGGTCGGAGATGAGCTCGGCGCACGCTCCATCGCAGAGCGCGAGCCCCGCCGAGCACGCGCAGGCTCCAGCCACACAGGACTGGTCCGCCGGGCACGCGAAGCCGCACGCACCGCAGTTCGCGTCGTCGTCAAACCGCACACACGCGCCACGGCATGCTTCGAGGCCCGGAGGGCACGCGCACGTCCCATCGGTGCACGCGGTTCCCTCGGGGCAGGCGTTTCCGCACGCACCACAGTTCGCGTTGTCGTCACGCGTGTCGAGGCACGTCTCTCCGCAGAGACGCTCCCCTTCGACGGGACAGGCGCACCGACCGAGGCCGCAGACCTGGTCGCCTTCGCAGACCATTCCGCACGCCCCACAGTGCGCGGGGTCGTCCGCGAGGTTCACACACTGCCCGGCGCACTCGACCTCGTCGGTGGGGCACCCGCCGCACGCCACCGCTCCCAGAACGGCGAGCGTTGCAAGGCTCCATCTCAAACGAAGCATCCCCTCGTATACCAGGCTTCGCTGGCTTCGGTTCACGTCGCGGCGCCCTGGACGACCGCGGCCTCCGTCGGAAAGCCCCTACCTACGGAGACCGGGGTGCGGCGCACGCGCGACGACGGCGCGCCCTGGTGGATGGGGCTGCGCGACCGCGCGAGGCGAGAGCGATCAGCTCTCGTTGAGCTCTTTGGCGACCTGCACCACAGCGGCGGTGTCCTGCACGTGGTTGAGCTGGCCGAGCAGGAACTCGCGCACGCTCTGTTCGAGTTCGGCGATCGCATCCGCCGGAATCTCGAGCGCCGCGGCGTACGCCTCGATCTTGGCCTTCTCGGCCGGCGCATACACCCCGTCGGCGTAGGCCAGGAGGATGCAGGACTTCACGAACAGCATGCCGACCGCCTCGCGCGTCAGACCGGCGCCGAGCACGTCGGCCTCGATGTCCGCTTCTTTCGCGGCCGCGTTGAGCGCGTTGGCCGAGCCCCCCGACTCACCGAGGAAGCCCTGCACGAGGGTGATCTCGCGGTCGTGCAGATTGCCGTCGGCGCGGGCAACCGCGAGCATGCCTCGGGCGATGAGCGCGCCCTCTTCGTCGGTGATCATGATCTCGGGAAAGAACTCCATCGCGGCCCCCGGCGCCGTTCGTAACATGGCATCAGATTCCGGTTCAATGTGTCCCCGGGGCTCTTCGTGGGTAGCGCGGGCACTCCAGCGCGCCTCTGCCGTCTGTCCCCGTCCGGACGCGCTCCGTGTTCAATCGACCACGTCAGTGGTGGGACGCCTGCCCCGAGCCGGGAGAGATTCCGCTTGGCCCGCGCTTTGCCATGGGTGAAGGCATGCGACGCCTGCTGCCCTTCGCCGCCCTGTTCTCCCTGACGCTCTCGCTGCCGCACGTCGCCCACGCGGACGCGCTTCCGCGGGGTGTCATGCCCGTGATTCGAGCGAACGGGCACAGCTACGTGGCGCTCCGGGCGACGGTCGACGAGAGCTGGGGACGGGGTGGGTCCCGGCTGCTGCGGCGCGCCAACCCGACCGTCGCCGTGCGGAACGTCCGTCTGTCCGCCTTGCCGCGCGAGGTACGCGAAGACATCCGCGGCACGCTTCGGGTGCAGAACGGCGGCGGAGACGTGTGTCGGGCTCGGATGGCCCGCCCGGTGCTCCTGCGGCGTGCCGACGCAGCGTTCGCGAGTGACGAATGGGACGGTTTGTACGGCGGCCCGAGGCTCTCCGATGAAGAGGTCGCACGCGCGTTCTGGGACGTGAGCGCCGTCTCGTCCTTGCTCGTCGCGCGCCTCATCCCGAGCCACGGTCGCTGCCGGATGGGGACCTGGGCGAGCCGCGCCACGCTGGCCTTCGGCACCACGACGACGGACATCCCGGACGCGCTGGCGGTCGCGTTCCGATCGGTCGAGCAGTACGGATGGCTCGCCGAGGTGTGGCCCGAGGTGCGCATCGAAGCAGGCGAGACCGCCGAGCACTGGGACGAGCGCCCCGACGCAGGCCGCATGATGACCTCGCTGCGTGTCGGGGCGCGCGAGTTCCGGCTCATTGGGGCCGCGGGGGAGAGTGGGTGCGGCGACTTCACCGGCGGCGCGTGGGGGCTGTTCGAGCTGACCGACGCGGGACCGGTGCTGCTGCGGGAAGGAGGGCGAGTCGACCCGCCATACGGACTCGCCGACCTCGATGGCGACGGCGTGCCGGAGGTCATCGGGCACCAGCGGGCGCTGATGTCGACCACCGGCGAGACGGTCGATGTGTCGGCGCCCTTCTTCGGCTGCCCCTGCTGATCAGACGCCGGTAAGCAGCTTCTCGGTCAGGATCTGCACGAGCTCTGGCAGGAGACGGAGAGCCTGGATCAACCGGATGTTCTGGGCTCATCCGAGCTTCCGGCGCCGCGAACCGGTATGACTAGAGTATGCCCGAGACGCGCACGCTCGATCCCACCGTCCTCACGGGACGGCGATCGGCGCTCTTCGGGCTGCTGCTCGTCTCGACGCTGGCCTCGCCCTCGACCGCCTTCGCGACGCCGCAGATCGGTGCGCACGACGTGCAGACGCTGTTCTTCGTCTCGAAGAGCGACGACCGAAACCGCGTGGACTATGGCATTCACCTCGATGAGGCCTGCTTGCCGGTGGGCCGCGCGCCGGTGTTTGCATACTGGCGTCGCTTCGAGCCGGGCGACGAGCCGCTCGGTAGCCTCAACACGCTCGACGAGCAGATCTACGGCATCCGTCACCAGGCCGTGCGCACCACTGCGCCGAACGGGTCATGGGTGGAGATGCGCATCAACGGGCTACCCGACGAGCGCATTCTGGTGCTGATTCAACGCATGCCGGACGGCTGCCGCGCGCGTGCGCACACCACGCTGAGCGGACGGCCCGTCTACCTTCGGCGAGTGCACGCCGAGCTCGCGACGTTGGTGGGGATCGACCACCTCCTCCTCCACGGGGTCGACCGACGGACGGGCGCCGCAGTGCGAGAGCGCCGCGACCCGTAACGCTACCGGCGGCTGCCCACCTTGAGCTTGAGCCGGTTCACCCGCTCCTGAAGCTCCTCGACGCCGAGGTCGGCGTACTTCTTGGGCAGCATGCGCCGGTTGGAGGCTTCGAAGACGGCGAGCAGCTCCATGTACTCGAGCATCTCGGTGTCGCGGCTCGGCAGGTAGTCGCGGATGGCGTCGGTGAAGTTCGACGCGGTGATCGTGTCGTCCGAGTAGTCGAGCGCCATCAGGACGATCGCCTCGAGCTCCGCCGCGGAGTAGCCGATCAGCGGCTCACTCACGACCTCGCGTGAGGCGGGGAAGGTCACGTCAGTCGCGACGCTGTGTTTGCGGCACTGCGCCATCAGGACCGCCTCGACGGTCTGTGCGTCCTGCGGGTAGAGGAAGGGGATCTTCGTGTCGAGGCGCCCCGCGCGCTTCAGGTCGATGTCGAGCTTGTCGGGGCGGTTCGTCATGAGGATGAACAGCACACGGCCGCGGTTGGTCGTGTCGCTCATGAACTGCTTGATGCGCGCGATGGCCCGGGAGCTCGTGCCGCCGTCGCCCTCGCCGCCGCTGCCGAAGGCGCGATCCCCCTCGTCGATGATGACGATGACCTGGCCCATGGCCTTGATGACGTTGAGGATCTTCTCGAGGTTCGCCTCCGTTGCGCCAACCCACTTGCTGCGGAAGTTCTTGAACTTCACGGCCGTCATGCCCGTCTCCGCGATGAACGCCTCGGCCACGAACGTCTTGCCGGTGCCCATCGGGCCCGTGAACAAGAGCCCCATCGGGCAGCGCGAGGTCTTGCCCTCGCGCATGTTCTCGGCGATCTGAGTCAGCTCCGCCTTCACGCCGTCAATGCCGCCGACCACGGAGAAGTCGTGGCTGGGATCGACGAACTCGATGAGCCCGAAACACTCGCGCTCGATGATTTCGCGCTTGCGCTTGTAGATGAGCTCGAGGATCTGGTCCTTGCCCGTGTCCTCGATCGACTCGGGCAGTTCAGCACCGGGCGCGATGAGCTCTTTGATCTCTTCGTTGCTCTTGCCCTTGAAGAGCACGGCCAGCTTCTTCGCGCGCTCCACCGCGCCGGACGCGCTTCCGAGCAGTCCGATGATGAAGCCCTCGCGCGCGGCGGGGTCGTCGACCTCGTTCTCCGGCGGCTGAAGGATCTGCTTGATCTGAACCGCCTTGAGCCCGGCCGTCACCTCAGCGAGCCGCCCGCGCCAGCTGGTCTCGAAGTGCGGCACGAAGCGATCGACGAGCTGGCTACGCGCCGCCGCACCCGGCATGGGGATCTCGATCGTCACGACGCTCGGGTTCGAGACGAGCTTCTGGTTGAGCTCGCTGAGGTTCTCCGTGACGAGCACGACGAGGTTGTCGGAAACCTCCACCTTGCGGCTGAGCGACCAGCGATGAAGCCCGATCACCGTGCGCCGGTCGGACTCCGCGAAGAAGCTCGTGTCGCCCGCAGGCGCCAGCATCTCGGCGTAGTCGAGCACCACCGCGGCGCCCGTCGTCGTCTGCAGGAGGATGCCGATCTCACGAAACAAGCGATCGCGATCCTTCTCGAGCATCAAGCTCTCGAGGTTGGCGATCTCCACGTCCTTCTTGGAGAAGCGCACCCCCGTCGAGAGGTCGTAGCGGAGGATGGTCTTGCGCGACTTGGCGAGGAAGACCTTCGTGATGTAGTCGCCGAGCGAATACAGCTCGCCCTCGTGCAGGACCACGTCGTGCACGTTGCCGTGCAGGATGAACTGCGAGGCCTCCCCCCGGAGATACCGCCGCCGCAGCTGCTCCGCCCAATCCGGTACCGTCATCCCGCCGCCTCCATGAGACCCGCGGTCTCTTTCGCTGTGCTCTTGACCGCCTCGACCCCATCGATCAGCTCATCGAGCTGGCCGCCCAACTCCTTGGGCGAGCGCATCGTCACGATCTGGTCGGCCAACAGCTCGAATGTGTTCTCGATGAGCTCCATCTGGCCGAGCGCCGTCACCACCACCTGGTGGATCTCGCTGAGCTTCTCTTTTCGCTTGAGCACGACCGCGAGGTTCTTCTGGGCCAGCTTGCGGATGTCCTCGGACTCCGCGCGCTCGACGAGCGTCTCGTAGCGCTGGACCTCGCTGTCGATCTGCCGGAGATCTTGCTGGCTCAGATACTGAGGCTGCCGGTGCGTCAACGCCGTCAGGTCGAGGAACGACGCCGTCAGCTGGTCGAGCTTCTCGAGTTCGCCCTGAAGGAGCTCCCATGGTGAACTTCTGGTTCTGGGCGCAGAGACCCAAGATCTCGCCGCGCTTTCGCTCGAGCACCTCGACGCGCTCGCGGGCGTGATCGCTGACGCCGGCCAGGAGCTGCTCGCGGAACGCCTCAGCGGCGGCGGCCAGCTTGGCGTCGTGCACCTTGTCGAACCAGAGCCGCTGTAGGACCTTGGAGTCCGGCGCGAAGACCATCCAGAGGATCTCCATGCCGGCGCCGACCACACCCAACCACCAGTTCTGGGTGAGCAACGCGGCCGCCGCGACGCCGCCCATCAACGTGTAGTTGTAGACGTTGTGAAACGCGTACGTCCGGTACGGGACGCTCTTGCGCCACTTGTTCGAGCGGGGCTTGAAGTCCGGCGCGTCCATCGCTATCCGAGGCGGAGGTCGCCTTCCTGACATGCAGGAGATCGAGCACTTCGTTTTCGATCTCCCGGAACTGCGCCGACTGCTTCACGCGAGGTCCCGCTCGCCCCAATGCGGCAGCGTCTTCTTCGTGAGGATCGTCGCCGGGCGGTGGCTCAGGATGTAGATCGTGTCCGCGAGGTAGACCGCTTCAGCCACGTCGTGCGTGACGAAGAGAATCGTGTTGTCGGCCTCGTCCGAGATGTCGAGCAACAGGCTCTGCATGCCCCAGCGCGTCTGCGGGTCGAGCGCGCCAAACGGCTCGTCCATGAGCACCAGGTCTGGGCCGTTCACAAGCGTGCGGGCGATGGCCACGCGCTGCTTCATGCCGCCGGACAGCTCTTTCGGGTACTTGTTCTCGAAGCCCTTGAGGCCCACCTGCTCGAGGACCCGGCGGGCCATCCTCTCGCGGTCTCTGCGAGGCACGCCGTTGAGCCGCAGTCCGTACTCGACGTTCTTCAGCACGGTCAGCCACGCAAACGACGTGTACTGCTGGAACACCATCCCGCGGTCACGACTGGTCCCCTCGACGGGCTTGCCCTTGGAGAAGATGGTCCCCTTGGTGGGATTCACGAGGCCGGCGACGCACTTGAGAATGGACGACTTGGCGCAGCCGGATGGGCCCAGGAACACGACGACCTCACCCTTGCCGGGCTTGTCGACCACGGTGAAGTTCACGTCCTTGATGGCCGGGACCTTCTCGTTGTTCGCCGTGAGGTAGGTGTGCGTCAGGTCGCGCACGACGAGCTTCTCGTTCGCCGCCGGCGCGTGGGCCTCTTCGGCGGCTTCCTCGGGCTTGGCCTCCGCCTCCGCGCCATCGACCATCTGCCAGCCGACCACCTTGAAGACCGGCGTGTGGATTTTGCCGTACTTGCTATGGCTGTAGCTGTCGGCCTCAAGCTCGACGACCGGGATGACATCTTCCAAGCCTTCCTGCGCCCGGGCGACAACCTGCTGGGCGAGGGCGGTGAACGCCTTCTTG
>JBGCFC010000085.1:0-95375 GCA_045106715.1 Sandaracinaceae bacterium | reverse complement strand
GTGATGCGGATCGACGAGCGCGACCCCGCTGGGGTGCGGCGTGACGAGTCGATGCGGTGCATCGGCGAGGAGGGACGCGCCGCAGCGGGGCCCGCTCCCGCCGCCGAGGCGCGTGGCGACCTCCGCCGAGGACATCGACTGACCGAGGCGGAAGTCGTGATGCGGATCGACGAGCGCGCCCGGGTCCCGCTGGGGTGTGCGGCGTGACGAGTCGAGGCGGTGCATCGGCGAGGAGGGACGCGCCGCAGCGGGGCCCGCTCCCGCCGGCGAGGCGCGTGGCGACCTCCGCCGAGGACATCTACCCCTCGACTTCGAGCCCAACGACGGCGCCGCCCTCGGGGCGCGTCCCGACATCGATGACGCCGCCGAGCTGCTCCACCACGAACGCCAGCCCGAGACCGGCGCGCGTCGGGTCCTTCGTGGTGAAGAACGGCTCGAACGCGTGCGCGAGCGCCTCTTCAGAGAAGCCGGGGCCTGTGTCCTCGACGGAGAATCGCACGCGACCTGCGTCCAGCGACGTCACCCGAAGCACGACGTCCTGGTCGGGGGGCGTGACCTCGATCGCATTCTCCAGCACCTGGACGAGCGCGGCGCGCAAGAGTTGAGGTCCGCTGTGACGGTGGCCTCGCCGGGCAGTTCGCAGACGACGGTGACGTCTCGCTCGAGCGGCAGGTCCCCGAGGATCGCCTCGACGGAGACGCGCCGGATGTTCGCCGGGCCCGCGCCGGTCGTTACGACGAGACCGTGCACCAGCTCGACCGCGCGCTGCCCCGCCTGCACCACCGCGTCGAGGTCTTCCGAGAGCGCGCTCTGTTCGGGCGCGTCTTCCAGCGCGATGGAGCCGTGGCTGAGGATGACCATCAGAAGGTTGTTGAAGTGGTGGGCGACCCCCTCGGCGAGCGCCCGCGAGCGCCGGAGCCCCTCGAGCTCGGCTTGCTGTGTCGCCAGCGCGCGCTCGGCCAGGACGCGACGATCCGACTCTTTGAGGCGCGCGCGGCGCATGGTCAGGATCAAGCCGGCGAGCGGTAGCGTCACTGCTGGGTAGAGCCACTGGTAGCTGTCGAAGGTCTGCTCGACCGCGTAGGTGAAGGTCAGTGAGGTCACGCTGAGCGCGATGATCAGCGGGGCGGTCCCGAGCACCAACGCGGCCACCACCATCACCACGGCGGCGAGGAACATCACCGCGCCGGTCGGCTCGTGTGAGATGTGCTGAATGGTGGTGCCGAGGCCCGCGAGCCAGGGCACCAGGAACCACCACTCGGGGTGCGGCAGGTCACGTCGACGGGCGACCGCCCCGATCGCCGCGCAGATCAGCGAACAGACCAGCGGGTACACGATCAGGTCCGGCCGCTCCGGCGTCTGAAACACGTGGCCCACCCCTTCGATGAGCATCACGCCGCCCACGACCAGGCCGCCAATGCGCAGGTTCCGCTGCGACTCACGGGTCACCGTCTCGTTGCGAGCCGCCCGCAGCGCGTCCGGATCCACCAACGTGGGGGACGAGGGGCGCCGGGAAGGGAGCTGCATTGCACCTATGCTGATGCCTAGATCGACGTCAGGCAACGCCCCACATGAGCAAGGGAAGCGCGCGTCACTCAGCCGGCACGAGCAAGCCGGGCACGGTGGAGAACGGAGCCGATTCGATCAGCGCAGCCAGCCTTCGAACGTCTGACGGACCGCGTCCGGACCGGCTCCGCGCACGATGTCCCCATGGGCGACGATGACCTTGTCGAACTCATGCTCGAGCAGCGCGTCCACGCTTCGGCGCGCGGCGCGTCGGTCGCGATAGAGGGGCCTCAGCAGACGCGACCAGCCGGGGCGCCCGTGGATGCCGGCGACCTTCAAGTACTGCCGGGTGGGCCAGTGGGCGCTCGTCGTGAAGTTCTCCAGCAGGTCCACGCTCACCACCGTACGGCTCGCCGGATGCACGAACACCGTCTCACCCAGCATACAGCCTTCGATCGAGTGCGGCACGAGCGCTCCTTCCCAATCCGCGTGCGCTTGTGCACCGAGCTCTTCGTCCACGCGAAGATCGGGTCGTTTCTTCCGCATCCCGCGCGGGGCGTGCGTGATGGCTTCGGGATAGGCGGCGATCCACGGCCCGGCATAGACGTGGTGAAAGAGGTTCGGGACGACGATGTGCGTGACCGGGCCGATCGCGTCGACCTCCGCCCGGAGCGCGTCGGTCATCGCGATCGGCGAGTGCACGAAGACGCCGCCTCCCGGAAGGACCGCGACGGTCATGCGTGCCCCGAGGTGCAGGCCCAGCATCGAGTGGTGCTGAGAAGCCGTGTAGAGGCCTTCGTCCAGTCGCTCGAGCGTCGTCACGACGCCACCCGATGCAACACCGCGGGGCCGCCGATGCCCTCGCTGCGAAACGCCTCGACCACCCGCTCCGTCACGTCCGTCTCCAGCGCCTTCTCGTAGTGCACGTCCAACACATACACCTTCGCGCGCAGGCGCACGGCGACGAAGTCGTGCTGCTGCACCTCACTGATCACGATGCTCCACGGCTTCTTGAGGTAGGTGAACCGGCTCGACGCGAGCGCCTCCGAGACGATGCGTTTGGCGCTCGGGAGGTCCTGGTCGACCCCGATGAAGAAGTCCATCTGCACGAGCATGTCGAGCTCGCCCGCGTTGCCGCTCGCGACCACATCCGTGAGGAACTTGGAGTTCGGGATGGTCACCAGGTTGTCGTCGAGCGTCACCACGCGAACCGTCCGCAGGCCGATCTCCACGACCTCGCCGTAGGTGTCACCGTACGTGATGCGGTCCCCGACCTGAAAAGGCTTGTCGACGAGGATCGTGATGCCCGCGATGATCGACGCGACCAAGTCGCGGAGCGCGATCCCGATGGCCACCGCCGCGGTGCCGCCGAGGGCGAGGATCGCCTGATCCGAGAGGGAGAACACGAGGGGCACCACGGCGAGCAGCGCGGCGAGGTACAGGCCCAGACGGGCGATCGCCTTCGTCTGGTTCAGCATCAACCGGTACTCGGTGAAGCGCGTGCCGAGCTGCTCGAACGTGCTCGTCAGGAGGCGGCCGAGGAACCACGCCAGGATCAGCACGAAGAGCGCCGGGATCAGCCCTTCGGGCCGGAAGAACTGAAGGATGTCGTTGACCGAGTCTTCCATGAGGTCCGTTCAGTTGAAGAGCAGCCGCCGACGGCGGAGGTGGCGGATGACCGCCCGGTACCAGTGCGTGGTGATCCGCCACTCGCCCTGATCGTCTCGGAGTACGAAGTGGTGGGCGGCGAGATAGGCGAAGAGCGCGGCCGCGCGCGCGCGACTCATCCCGACAGTGCGGGCGGCCTCGTCGAGCGTGAGGTTCTCGTGCAGGACGACGGCAGCGAGGAGGAAGCGGGACTGTTCGTGGAGTTCCTCGAGCTGCTCCATCGGGGGTGACGCGAAGAGGCGGACGTGCAGCGCATCGTCGCGTTTGACGAGCGAGTGCAGCCAGAAGTGCGTCGCGACGCGGGGGTTCCCGTCCGAAAAGTCCCAGAGGAGCCGCAGGTACTCCTCCTCGGTGCGAAGGATCGCGTCTTCCAGTGCCACGCCCTCCACCGGCTCGACGACGAGATCCTGGAAGGACGGCTCCTCTCCGATGTGCTTCATGCGGCATCGGACCAGCTCGACGATCTTGTCTTCGGGCCAGCGCTTGAGCACGACCTTGGCCTGAAAGAGGTCCTGCGATTGGCGCGCGCGCTCGAGGTACAGCCAGGTGTAGTGCGAGAAGGCGCAGACCCAGGACACCGACGCCACGGTCCGCGCGCTCACCTCGACGAGCGTTTCCAGCGCGGTGCTCCCGCCGATCGAGCGCACGATGAGGTTCTGCGCGTGGTCCAAGATCACCACGCGGCGTCGCTCACACTCTTCGACGCGCACCGCGAGTTCGTCCACCGTGTCGGAGGCCTCGACGTCGAGCACCTCCGAGAGCCAACGACACACGTCGGTGGGAGTTTCGAGGTCGTGCGGCACCGAGAGGATCGGCTCGTCGATCACGCAGCGCCGCGCGAGCGCCCGCATCCAGCTCGTCTTTCCGATTCCCCGCTCGCCGACGAGCGCCACCGAGAACCCACGGCCGCCCGCCTTCCACGACTCGACCCTCTCGACGACGGTCTCGAGCTCGGGAAAGTAGTCGATCTCGTGGTGCGCGGGCGCGGGCTCGCCGTCGAATGCGTCCCTGACGGCAGGCGGCAAATCCCCCCACTCGTGGTCGGGCACGCGGGTGGCCTCGGCGGCCTTCTCCAGGCGGCGGCGGAACAGGAACGCGAACGCCCGGCGCGACTGGTCGAAGCGGAGCGCCAGCTCCTTGAAGGCCTGCGTGGTGCCCTCGTAGGCGAGCTGGATGCCCGCAGGCAGCGTCAACAGATAGCGCCCGAACAGGGTGTCATTCTGATTGAGACGCCGCGCGCAGAAGCCGTTGGGATAGCGGCGCACGTGCGACGCGATGACGTCCTGGGACCAGCCGCGCACCAACCAGAAGACGAGCGGGACTGCGCCGAGCCAGGCGACGTCGACCACCAGGCCGTAGACGTAGCCGCGCCCCACGACCAGCAGCGCGAGGCGGAGAACAATGGCCGTGATGAAGATGTACCCGAGCACCCAGCGAACCGACGTCAGAACGCGGCGCGCAGTGGACGCGCGGGTGGTGCCACGGCGCAGGCGAGAGATGAAGAAGCCGCTCGTGGCGTTGATCGCGAGCCGCATCCAGGCGAGCCCCAGCACGGTGAGGGCCACCGCCTCGAGGACCACGGAGTCGGTGAAGTTCGCCGCGATCGCAAACAGCGCGTGCATGCCGACGACCACCGCGAGCGGGACGACGAGCGGGCCGACGACCGGCCAGAACGGGCGCAGCGCCGAGCGCCACACAGACGATCCCTGCATCACCGATTGCAGGCGTTCGGCGACCGCGGTGCGGCGCACGAACAGGGCGAGCAGCGAGAACATCAGCACGAGTGCGAGCAGCACGTCGTTGCGCGAACTCGAGCGGGACATCGCGACGGCCACACGCCGCGGATAGAGGGGCGCGTCGTGGAACACCCGCGTGATCCCGAACCGGGTCATCAGGCGGGCCTGATCGAGCTCACGCTCGAGCTGCGCGCGGCCCTCGACGCCGAGCCCCATGAAGGTCTCACGGCGGCCCTGCGACATTTGCGGAAGCAGCTCGAGCCGGAGCTGATCGAGCTGGCGGAGGTCCGCCGCGAGGCGCGTCGCGGCATCCCAACGGCTCTCGAACTCAGCGGTGATCACGCCGGCCCGATGCCGGTCGAAGCGCGCCAAGGCCTCCATGAGTTGGGTGCGCTCCGGCAGGCCGCCGAAGAGCGAGTCGTCCAGCTCGAGGCGGCGATGAAAGTCCGGGGCCTCCGACTCCGCACCGAGCGCGCCGAGCGCCTCGTCGAGCTCCACGCGATGCCCGACCAAGCGCTCGACCAGGTCGTCATAGCGGCGGTCGGCCTCCGACTCGGTGAGCCCACGCCCACGCAGGAACCGCTCGAGTTCGTGCACGTAGCTGAGGCGCGACGCTTCACGCCGCCCGACCGCCTGGCGACGCCGCGCGAGCTCCGCTTCGAACTGGGCCAGGCTCTCCCGGCCAAGCTCGAGCCGCGCGCGCTCCGCCAGCAGGTCACGCTCGATCTCCGATCGACTCGCCGCCCGGCGGTCGAGGGCGTCCTGCCTCGCCTCGGTCGCGCGACGGGCGTCCTGCGTCGCGCGCTCCAACGTCGCTTGCGAGGCCTCTTCTTCGATGCGCAGACGCTGGCGCTGGCGGATCGCCGCGACCGTGGCCGCCCGCTCCTCCAGCGGCAGAGACAAGAACCGCACCCGCAATCGATCTCGACGGCGCTCCAGGTCAGCGAGGCTGTCCATGCCCGGGTCGGCTGTGACTATTCCCGCATCCGATGGGCCGAAGTCCGGTCCGGCGTCCATCCCGGAGTCGATCCGCACCCCGGAGTCTCTCGGCCCCGCGACCGCGCCTGCGTCGAAGGACGGAGCACCATCCAGCGGCGCACCGTCCTGCGGCGACCCGTCCAGCGGCGCACCGTCCTGCGGCGACCCGTCCAGGGGCACACCCGCCTCCGCATCCAGGCCGGCGTCGCGCTCCGGGCGCGCCTCGGCCATGTCGAGTTCTTCCCGAAGCCGTGTCAGTCGCTGCTGGACCGCGTTCTCGTCGAGCAGGTCGACCTCGAACAGGAGCTGCACGTCGTAGTCTTCGGGGAGCCGTCCCTCCACCAAGTCCGTGAGCGCGGCCAGCGTGCGCCGGATCGCCTCTTCGGGGTCCACCGCGGGCGGCGGGCCCCCGTCGAGTGTGGGCCCGACGGTGCCCGCGTCCTCGACCGGCGGCGGCCCCGCATCGGCGAGCTCCGTCGCCGCGTCCTCGGTCGAGGCGGATCGAGTGGTGCACCCGCCCGCGAAAACGAGCAACGTGAAGAGGAGCGAGAGCGCTCGGGCTGGGATCAGACGCGCCACGGAAAAAGGGGGCGATCACCCTATCAGCGTGGCTTGGTAGGCCCGAAGTTGTCGGCAGACCGGTCGGTCATCGGTGAGGAGGGACGCCGGCGAGGCGACCTCCGAGGACACTACCCGGAGAAACTCACGTTCAGCGTGGTGCCGCCGCGCGGGCCGCTGTTGCCGAGGCGGCGGCCGACCAGGGCGCCGGAGATGCAGCGGGCGACGCCCTGGTTGTTGGTCGTGTTGTTGACCACCCGCGACGTGGTCACAGATCCGTCGTGGCCGATCGAGACCTGCACGCTGACCGCGCCGTGGGCCGCGTTCTGGACGAAACACTGCCGCGCCGCCGAGCGCACCGCCGACTGCGCGCGCGTCTGCCAGGTCCGGCCCGGGCGCCGACGACCGGCCGGAGCCGGCTCCGAGGGCTCGGGGGATGCTTCCGGTTCGGGCTCGGGTGGGGCCTCCGGCTCCGGAGCGACCTCGGGCTCGGGGTCCGGCAGGGCTTCCGGGGTCTCTTCCGGCTCGCCTTCTCCCTCGGGCATCTCGGGCTCGGGTACCGCTTCGCCTTCGGGCGCCGCTTCCGGAGCGGGGTCTTCCGCCTCCGGGGTGGCCGCCTCCGGAGTGGCCTCCTCCGGTTCGACCGGCTCGACCGCGGTCGGCTCTTCCGATGGGGGCTCGGAATCCACCTCGGCCACCTCGCCGTCGTCGCTCTCGGGCATGAACCACACGAAGTAGGCGGCCGCGGCGCCACCGGCGCCTGCGATCACGAAGAACGCCAGGATCAGCACCACGAGACCGAGGCTGCTCTTCTTCTTTTTTGGGGGCGGAGCCACCGCTTGCGGTGCCTGAGACGGCCCACCGCCGAACTGCGGAGGAGGCTGCGACTGGCCCTGTTGGAACTGGCCCTGTTGGAACTGGCCCTGCGGCTGGCCCTGCGGCTGACCGGGCGGAGAGAAGCCCTGACCGCCGGGAGGCGGCTGCGAGAAGCCGGGTCCCGGGGGCGGCTGCGAGGGCGGCCCGCCACCCGGCGCCATCCCGAAGCCGCTCACCTGTGGCTGCACCCCCGTCGGCGGGACCCCGCCTGCATCGCCGTACCCCGGCGCGGTGGATCGTCCGGCGTTCCCGGGCGGCGGCTGGCTCCGCCCTCCGAGGCCGCTTCCGCACCGCTCGCATGCAGAAGCCCCAGGGGGGTTCGCATGTCCACACTGACCGCAGATCATGCGCCGACCATAGCAGCCCATCGTGATGCGCGCGCTTCTCTGGATTCAGGTTCGGCCCGGCGCCCCACCCCGGAGTATCCTCAGCGAGCCTGTCCCCTCCTCGAGGGGTGGGGGACGAAGATGGCCGAAACTAGCGCAGCGCAGCGGGTGGCGATCGTCGGTGACGACGACCCGACGTTCGTGGAGGACCTCCGCGCCGCGCTGCAAGGCGCCGGGATGCGTTCGCGCGTGCTGACGGTGTCGAGCCTGAAGTCGGTTACCCGCGCTCCGGACCTCACATTGATCCTCGGCGACGCGGCGAAGGACGGCGGCCTCGCCGTGGTCGATGCCATCGGTGAAGAACGCGGTCCGTTTGCGGTCGTGCTTGCGGCGGGATCACTCTCCGTTCGGCTGGAGGCGCGCACCCGCGGGCTGTCGGTCATCCCACGCCCGGACGACGGGACCGCGTTGGGGCGCGAGGTCGAGCGCGCATTGGACAGCGCAGGGAGCGCCACCGACGTCACGACGAGCGCGCCGCGGATGGCCATGAATCCGGGCGCGCCGGTCGCCGATCTCGACTGGGAAGACGACTCGGAGACCATCCAGCACGTCGAGGCGGAGGCGGCGCCGACGGAAGACGTCGCCACAGAGCGTGAATCCCTGCCCGAGATCGGCGCCGGGCCGTCGGGTCTCGGCCGGACGTTCCCGCGACGCGAGATCGGCTACCGCACCACGCTCCAGGGGCTGTCGCCCGGCGACCAGGACGTGACGGTGGCAGCGCCCGAAGCGACCACCGAGGCGCTGAAAGAACGCGCTTCGCAGCCAGGGGAGGAGCGAAGCACGCAGCCGGAATCCCGCCGCAGCACGAAGCCCGATCCGCGAAAGACAAAGCCGGATGCCCCCCCCAAGGCCGCACCGGCCACACGGCCGAGCCAAGATCTCCGCCGACGCAGCACGCGCCCGGAGTCCAGGCGACGGCGCAGCACACGGCCCGGTCGCCGCCTCGCCCAGCCCGGGGCGGCGCGGCCCGAGGCGGAGACCCGCATGGTCCCCGACCCGATGGGACCGCATGAGGCCAAGACGAAGATGCAGGCGCCTCCCGCGGGGCCGTCGTCCGAGACCCGCGTGGTGCCCGATCCGACGGCGCCGCTCTACGAGGAGCCGACCCGTCATGCGCCCAGCGACTACACCAAGCGGCTGGCCGAGGCGGTCGACGACCCGGACGCCACCGCGCCGCATCGGCCGGTCTCCGCACGCGAGCCCACCTCCCACCCCTCGGAGCAGCCGACCGCCGAGGCCCCGAGTGCATCCGAGCTGCCTCAGCGCGCCGCTCCGAAGCGACCGTCCACACCGCCGAGGCGCAGTCAGCCGCCTCCCCGCGGGGTCCAGGCACTGGAGGAAGGCGAGGCCACTTCCGGCCAGCCCGACACCGCGCAGCTGGCGTCCCCTCGGCGCGCCGCGCCGCCGTCTTCCCCGTCCGCTCCGTCGGCGCCCCCCATCCCTCTCTTGCCCAAGCCCCCCCAGCCGGTCGACGCGGGCTACTCCAAGCCGCCACCGCCCGCCAAGCCCCCGAGGCGACCTCGACCCGCGTTGACAGAGGAGTCCGACACCGGTGCTCCGATCCCCCTGTTGCGCCCGAGTGCGTCCCTGCCCGCGGCGGAGGCGGCGCCGCGCCCTGAGCCCGCCTCGGCGCCTCCGCGCACCGCGCGCTGGCCGATCTGGACGGCGGCGCTGCTCGTGTTGGGGAGCCTCGCCGGAGCGGTCACGTGGGTGATGTTGCCCTCGATGACGGGCACGTCAGACACGCCCACCATCGGCGCGCCCTCCCCGATCGACGCGCGCCAGGCCGAAGCCGTGGGGGCGCCGACCGTCGGCTCGACCGATGCGGTACCGGTGACCGAGGCGCCTGAAGCGACCCAGCCTGAAGCGACCCAGCCTGAAGCGACCCAGCCTGAAGCGACCCAGCCTGAAGCGACCCAGCCTGAAGCGACCCAGCCTGAAGCAACCCAGCCTGAAGCAACCCAGCCTGAAGCGACCCAGCCTGAAGAGGCACCCGTGGACGTTCCCGCGGCGCTGCGCGAGGGTCGGCGCCATACCCGAGGACGGCGTTGGGACCAGGCCCGCGCCGCCTTCGAACGCGCGCTCACCCAGGGCGAGAACCCGGACGCCCATGAGGGGTTGGCTCAGGTCGCGCTCGCCCAAGAGAACGCCGCCGAGGCGCTTCGGCACGCGGAGGAGGCGGTCCGTCTTCGCCGAACCCGCGCGCGCTACCACCGCCTGCTCGGTGACGCGCGGCGACTGGGCGGCGATGAGCCCGGCGCGCGGCGGGCCTATGAGCGTGCCGTCTCGCTCGACCCCGAAGACGAGGCCGCCGATCGGTTGTAGTCCGGCTTGACGTGGCGCCATCTGGCACCAGCCTGAGGCCATGAGCACGCTCTACGACATCGAAGTCACGACCATCGACGGCGAGACCAAGCCGCTCCGCGAATACGAGGGGCAGGTGATGCTCGTGGTGAACACGGCGAGCAAGTGTGGATTCACCCCGCAGTACGAGGGCCTCGAGAAGCTGCATCAGAAGTACGGCGAGCGCGGGCTCTCGGTTCTCGGCTTCCCCTGCAACCAGTTTGGCAAGCAGGAGCCTGGCTCCGAGACGCAGATCGCGTCGTTTTGCGAGAAGAACTACGGCGTGAGCTTCCCGATGCACGCCAAGGTCGACGTGAACGGATCGGGCGCGCACCCGCTGTTCCGCCACCTGACGCAGGAGAAGAAGGGTCTGCTCGGCAGCGCGCGCATCAAGTGGAACTTCACCAAGTTCCTGGTGAACCAGAAGGGCGAGGTCATCGAGCGCTTCGCCCCCTCGACGACCCCCGAGAAGATCGCGAGCCGGGTCGAAGCGCTGCTCTGAGCGGAGCGGAACTCAGGCGGGATCGACGAGCAGGTCGATCTCGTGGCGCAGCGCTTCGAGGCACTGGGTCACCTCCTCGACGCGCTTCTCGCTGAGGTCTTCGACGCTCGTGACGAGGGCCTCGAGGCGTCGGGCGCCCGCGCGGACCTTCTGCAGTTGCTCGAGCTTGACGTCGCTCTCGTCCTTTGGGTTCAGCACAGGGTTGAACCGGCGCCGCAGGCTCGGCGTGCTGACCTGCTCCTCGAAGATCGCAGCCTTGAGCTGATCGACCACATCGGACTCCGGCGGGTTCGGCACGGGGTCTCCGTCCCGCTTCGGGCGCGGGTCGACGGCCTTCGCGAAGTAGTCCACGGCCTCCATCTCGGGGATCTGCTGCGCGACGCCGTCCCAGCTGAGCACGTGCGGCACGTGCTTCTCCATCGCCGAGTAGCTCATCGTGAGCTTGTCCGTCGTGGAGGGCTTGATGTTCAGCTCCTCGAGCGCGTAGCCCTGGACCGTGTCGTAGCCCCAGCGCCGGAACATTCCGCGCTGCCGCACCTGGCTCAACGCCTCCGCCATGTCGACCCAGGAGCGCTTGAACTTGCGCGCCTGAGAGACCACCTGCATTCGATACGCTTCGTCGTCGCCCGCCATGACGCGGCGTCGTAGCAGAATCCGGGCGAGATGCCGCATGCGGCATCCTGGAGGATCCGTCGCCAGCGGCACTCACGGCACGGGGACGGAGTCGGTGCGGTCCATTCGATCGGGCTGCGCGAGCTGGCCGAGGTTTTTCCTTCACCAGCAGCGGACTTCGCCGTCTGCCGTGAGCCCGCAGCTCACGCTCGTGCCCGCGGCGAGCGCGGAGTAGACCTCGCCATCGTCGGGTGCGACCGGCGAACGAGAGCACGCGACCCCGGCGTGGCAGAAGTCCGGCGCGGCGGTCCCCAGCTGCCCGTATTCTCCCGTCCCCCAGCAGCGCGTGCCCTCGTCGCTGGCGGCGCAAACATGATCGCCGCCGACCCCCACCGCGCGCACGTTCGTGAGTCCCGGCACCACCTCTGCCGTGGTGCTGCATTCCAGGTCGGATCCGGTTGTCGTGGGGCAGCGGCCCGTCGCTTCGTAGCCGAGGGCACCATGACCGTTCGGGCCCCAGCAACGCACGCGGGAAGCGCTCCTCGTCGAGCTGCAGCTGCAGGTGCTGGGCGAGTTGGAGCGTGAAGTGCGCGCTGCCGCCGTGGCTTGGTCGAGTGCCGCGCAGCTCGCCCGCCGGCGCCCCGAAACCCGAGCGCTGCACGGCCTGTGGCGCCTGGCCATGTTCATCGTCGACCTGCCGAGGACCCACCCCCGCATCGACACCATCACGGGGCTCGCGCTCTCCCCCACCCAGGCGCTCGGCGATGAGGTTGCCCCCGCATTCGGGGCAGCCATCCGCGGGGCCCTCTCCGCCGGTGCCGAGGTCATCGCGCAAGCCGAAGACGCGGGTTCACTCGGATCGCCCGACGCAGCCGCGCGCATGATCGAGCTGTGGATGGCCCTGCAGGGCCCCGTACGGTTGCGGAAGCTCGCGCGGGTGGTGCCGGAGATGGGCGCCGACCATGGGACACGCATCGCGCGGGCGCTGTTTCTCGCTTGGGGCGCGCCGAAGAAGGGACTCGAGAGCGCCCGCAAGCTCGCGGAGGCGACGGCGACCGCCAGCGACAGCTGACAGACCCTCGAAGAATCGACGTTGATGGATCGGGTTCGCGATGTGCTGCCCAGGCCGCGTGGTGCCCTCGATTCGGGGGGCAGGGACCGAAAAAGCGACGCCCGCCCCTTCCCGTCACGCACGTCGGTGCGGTACGCGTCGGGCGTGCGATTTCTTCATCCCGAACACGACGCCCACCTCGAGCTCGCGCTCGAAGACGTCTTCCTCGTCCCCGCCCGCTTCGAGGGCGGCTCACGCCTGCACACGGACCTGACGCCCCAGGACTTCGTGGGCGGGTCCCACCCCGTGGTGGCCGCGAACATGAACGCGGTCACGGGCAAGCGCCTCGCCGAGACGATGGCCCGCTTCGGGGGTCTGGGGGTCTTGCCGCAGGACATGAGCCTCGAGGTCGTCGAGCGCATCGTGCGCCACATCAAGGCCGCTGACCCGCGCTACGACACGGCGCTGTTCGTGTCTCCGGACGCGACCCTCCGGGACGTCGAGGGCCTGATGACGAAGCGCGCGCACGGCATGGTCATCGTGGTCGACGCGCACCAACGCCCCGTCGGGCTGGTCGCCACGGCCGACACACGCGACAAAGACCAGTACACGCGGGTGGGCGACCTGATGCAGACCGAGCTGGTGACCGTACCGGTCGGGACGAGCAACCGCGACGCGTTCCTCCGGATGGACAAGGAGCGGGTGAAGGCGGTGCCCGTGATCGACGACGGCCGGCTCGCGGGGATCCTGACGCGCGACGACGCGGTGCGGTTGGAGCTCGTGGCACCGGCGTTGGACGGACAGAAGCAGCTGATGGTGGCCGGCGCGGTGGGCATCAGCGCGGACGCCCCCGACAAGGCGGCGGCGCTCGCGACGATGGGTGTGGACGTGCTCGTGCTCGACACGGCGCACGGCCATCAGCGACGCATGATCGAGACGATCCGGGCCGTCCGCGAGCGGGTCGACGTCCCGATCGTGGCGGGCAATGTCTGCACCGCCGCGGGCACGCGCGAGCTGATCGAGGCCGGCGCGGACGTGGTGAAGGTCAACGTCGGCCCGGGCGCGATGTGCACGACGCGGATGCAGACCGGTGTCGGCCGACCCACCTTCAGCGCCGTCCGCGCGTGCGCCGCCGAGGCACGCCGGCTGGGTCGGCACGTGTGGGCGGACGGCGGCGTGCGAAACCCGCGGGACGTCGCGCTCTACACCGCGGCGGGCGCGGCGCGCGTGATGGTGGGCACGATGCTCGCAGGCACATTCGAGAGCCCAGGCGACGTCGAGACGGACGCCGAGGGGCACATCTACAAGCAGAACTACGGCATGGCGAGCGCCCGCGCGGTGGCGCATCGCACCTCGGGCTTGGACGCGTTCGAGCGCGCCAAGAAGGGCTTCTTCCGCGAGGGCATCAGCACGTCGCGCATCTACATTCGCCCAGGGCGCGAATCGGTCGGCGCGATCCTCGTGGAGATGATCACCGGGCTGCAGTCGGCGCTGACGTACATCGGCGCCAAGGACTTGGAGTCGTTCCACGAGGCCGCGGTGGTCGGGGTGCAGACCGCCGGCGGCTACGGCGAGGGCACCCCACACGGCAAGGTCGTGCGCTGATCGCGCCTGCGCGATACACCGGTTGAAGCCGTGGACGCCCCCGCCAACCCGGAGACCCACCTGCTCCGTCTGCTGGAGTCGGGGGACGTGCGTCAGGCGGCGCACGTGCTCGTGACCCAGCATGCAGACGAGGTCTATGGCCTCTGCCGCGCGATGATCCGAAACGGGACGGAGGCGGAAGACCTCAGCCAAGACGTGTTCGCGAAGGCGTTCCGCGCGCTGCCGAAGTTCCGCGGTGAAGCGTCGGTGCGGACCTGGATTCTCCGCATCACGCGGAACGCCTGCATCGACCACCTGCGCGCGAAGAAGCGGGAGCCGTGGTCGACCGAAGACGAACCCGATGCCGTCCCGGTAGATGAACCGAGCGTCGCGGATCTGCTGAGCCGGCGGGAGTCGATCACCCGAGCGCTCGACGCCCTCGAGGAAAACGAACGCGCGCTCGTGGTGCTGCGTTTTGGCCATGGCCTCGGCTACCCCGAGCTGGCGGACGCGTTCGGACTGAAGCCGGGCACGGTGCGCATGCGCGTGAGCCGCGCGCTGACGAAGATGCGGACAGCGGCGGACGAAGTCCCCGCGCCGAGGAAGAAGCTCGCTCGCCGCCGGTCCCGCACCGCACCCGAAGTGCCGGCTTCGGCTCCAGCCCCGGCCCCTGCCGCACCCACTCGATTGGGATCGCCCCCCGCGCCGGGCGCACCTCCGCCCATGGGCGCTCCTCCGCCCGCAGCGTCGCCAGCCGCGCCTCTGCCGCCCCGCGCGCCACAGCCCAGCGCGCCACAGCCCAGCGCACCGACTCCGAGGCAAGCTCCCCCCGCTCCCTTCGCCGGCAGCGCCTCAGAGGACGACGACGCCGAGCAGAGCCTGGACCTCGCGGCTCCGCGGCACGCCGAGGACACCTTCGCCGAGGGGACGGAGGAGGACGCCACCGCCCCCTTCCGACCCGACCGGGACGACGAGGCCACCCTGCCTTTCTCCCGCGGCGCGATGCCGGGCGGCGCCGCTCCGAAGGCGCGCGGCTCCGGCTGGTTCGGCTGGCTGGGTCGGCTCTTCAGCCGCGATCGAGCTCGCGACACAGAGCGCACACCGACGCCGGAAGCCCCACCCGAGTCCACGTTCGCCGCGCCACCGCCGGCCGCGTTTCGGGCGCGTCTCGACCGCATGGTCGAGGACTTGGGTTGACAGCCCGTTGAGGAACCTCGCGCCGCGCCTCGAACCCGGGGCCCACCGCCCAGGCCGCCTGCCGCTCCTCCAACATCCTAAGGGATTTCGTCGTCACGCCATGCGGCCAGGACGGCGCGTCGCGTGCCCGATCCATCAACGTCGATTCTTCAACGGGCTGTTGAACAGGGTCAGACCTCGGCGCGGGACGAGAGCGTGGACACGGCGTCGAGGATCTCCTGCTTCGTCGCCGTCGCCATGGGGTGGATGAAGCGACTGGCCTCTTCGACGGTGTCGAAGAACTGCATGTTGAGCTGGCCTCGAAGCACCAGGTTCAAGCCGCGGAGGAAGCTGCGCACGAGCGGTGCCCTCGCCCTGGATGACCGCGCACGTGAACTCGAACGCCTCGCGGAAGCGCGTCGACTGCGCGCGGGACTCGTCGCGAAACGCCTTGTCCGGGAGGCTGCCGGACGCCGTCGAGCACGACGACGAGCAACCCAAACGTGCCGTGCGTCGCGATCGTACGCTCGATCCACGGGATCCGTTCGTGCAGCGGCCCGACCCCCGGCGCGCCCCAGTAGACGCTGACCAAGACGTTGCCCACCCCGGCGAAGCAGTGCGTCGGGCCTTCGCTCACGATCTCCACGCGCCCAGCCTACTCCGGCCGGCCTCCGCAGATCCATCGAGCGACGACCGGATTCCACTGGCCGCGAGCGGCTGGGGGTTCTAGGACGCTCGGCCATGACCCGCTTCGACGCCGTGCTCTTCGACCTCGATGGGACCCTGCTCGACTCGGTCGCGCTGATCCTCGAGAGCTACCGTCACACCCTCGCGCACCATGGCCTGCCTGAACGCCCGGAGGCGGAGATCCTCGCCGGCCTCGGGACCACGCTTGAGGACCAGTTCCGGCGGTGGGTCGAAGACGAGGTCAGTGTGGGCGCGCTGATCGACACCTACATCGAGCACAACCTGGCCGTGCACGATGAGTACGTCCGCGCGTACCCGGGCGTGAGCGAGCTGGTGCGTGCGCTCCACGGGGCTGGAACGCCGCTCGCCATCGTGACGTCCAAGCGGCGACGGGGGACCGAGCTGGGGGTCGCGGCGCTGGGCCTGACGGAGTGCTTTCGCATGTGGGTCTGCGCCGACGATGTTCAGAACCCGAAGCCGCACCCCGAGCCGGTGCACATGGCGCTCGAGGCGCTGGGCGTGGACGCCGCGCGAACGGCGTTTGTCGGCGACGCAACGCACGACCTGCATGCGGGCAACGCGGCCGGGGTGACGACGGTCGCGGTCACGTGGGGGGCGGCGCCGGAGGACGCGCTCATCGCCGCCGAACCGAACGCGCTGGTGCGTGATGCCGACGCTCTGCGCGCTGCGCTGACCTGAAACGGCGCCGGGCTAGCGTCGCCGACGCGCGAACAGCACGACGCCGAGTGCCGCCAGCCACAGCGGCGAGGCGGTCCGCCGGCTCTGACCGGCGCGACACGCGCAAGACGCCCCCGGCCCGGGCACAAACCGGCCCGCGTCGGCTCCTCCCGCGTCGAACATCCCGATGCCCGCGTCCGCCGTCCCCGCGTCGACGCCGGTCCCGCCGTCGGCGAGCACGCCCCCATCGCTGGGCGGTGGTCCGGCGTCCACCGGCTCCGGCCCGCCCACGCACCGGCCTGTCTCGCAGGTCTCGCCGAACGGGCACGTCACGCCCTCACACGCGTCGACACAGGTGCCCTCACGGCAGCTCTCGCCGGCCGCGCAGGTCACGTCGGCGCAGCGCGTATCCACGCACCGGCCGCTCTCGAGGCACGTCTCTCCGTCGCCGCAGGGCGAGAACTCGCAGCTCGCGATGCAAGCTCCGTCGTCGCACACCGTGCAGTCATCGCAGACGGCCCCGGCGCACGGGTCGACACAGCGCCCTCCGCGGCAGGACAGCCCGTCCGGGCAAACCACCCCATCGCAGGCGCCGACGCAGCTCCCGCCGACGCAGCGCTGCCCTTCCGGGCACTCGATGTCCATGCAGGCGGGGTCGACGCAGGTTGCTCCAACGCACATCTGGCCTTCTGGACAGCCGCCCTCGAAGCACCCCTCGACGCACACGCCGCGCACACACACCGCCGCCGCCCCGCACAACGCCTCGCCCTCGTCGGTCGTGCCATCACAGTCGTTGTCGAGCGCGTCGCAGCGCTCGTCGGAGGACTCGACCTCCGGACGGCAGACGGTCCCGTCGGCCTCGCAGTTGGTCCGGCCAGCGGCGCAGACCCCGACCCCACCGGTGTCGCACACCTCCCCGGCGTCGGGGCAGATGACGGTGCCGCTCCGGATCTGGAAGCGCCAGACGCCGGTCTCGCCGACGTTCGACATCGTGCAGAGCGTGGTGTGAATGCTGGCGCTCCGAGAGCCCATGATCTCGACGAAGTCCGCCAGGTTGCCCGCGTCGAATCCGGCCTGCGCCGGCGTGCCGCCGAAGCCGCTCGAACCGCCGCTCGCGTCGCCCGTCGTCCAGCCGCACTCGTTGTAGCGGAACTCCACATCGAAGTCGCCGGCGCCGCCGCAGCCGGGCGCCGCGGTGAGGATGAGCTGGAAGTTCATGCGCTTGTCGTCGCGGCACTGGTAGTACCCGACGCGGTGCCACGTGACCGTCATCCGGCCCTCCTCGAGGTGGTACCAGACGCCGTTGTCCGTCGGGTTGTGGCACGTCGCCACGGTCATCGCGTCGCAGCTCACCGTGCCCTCGGGCCCGTCACACTCCCGGAGGATGAAATCCGAGACGAGCGGCCGAATGTCCACATCGCCCCAATACGGCGCGATCATCGGCTGGTCCGCGATCGGGAACGGCTCGGGCGTGTAGCAAGCCTGCGGAGCGCCGAACGTCACGTTGCCGTTGACGTTGACAAACACGCTGGTGTGCGTGCGGTCGAAGAACCGCAGGCCGTCGGGGAAGTACGGCGTCAGATCGATCGAAGCGGACGAGCCGTCGTCGCTCTTGCCGAGGCAGCTCGTCCCGTAGCCCGCCACCCCTCCGAGCCCGTCGACGAGCGGCGCCTGGGCCGACGCCGACGAAGAACCGAGGGCGAGCCCTCCGGCCATGAGGATGGCGACAGGGAGGGGCGAGAGAACGGCGGGGTACTTCATCTGGGGGCTCCCGGGGGAAAGAGCAGCCCCAACACTCTAGAGGATCACGCGTGACGATCTGAACTCGCCGCCCCGAGCCAGGCTTTCCCTTACATACGTAGTCTTCTACACTCTGCTCATGCTTTTTCGCCTCCGCGTCGCGCTGATCCTCTCCATGGCCCTCCCGCTCGCCCTCGCCTGCGGTGACGACAACGGAGACGGGGATGGAGGCGCGAGCACCGACGGGGGCGACGGTGCTGACGGCGGCATCGATGGAGGCGGCGGCATGGACGCCGGCATGCCCCTCGACGGGGGCGGCGTCGTGATCTTGGACGGTGGCGGCATCTTGCTGCCCGACGGGAACATCATCCCGTCCGGCCCGGCGACGTGCCAGGGGCGCCTCTACCAGTGCGGCGACACCATCGACAACGACGGCGACGGCCTCGTCGACAGCGTCGACCCGGACTGCCTCGGGCCCTGCGACAACAACGAGACCGGGTTCAACCTCGGCATCCCGGGCGGCGACTCGGCGCCCTGCAGGCTCGACTGCTACTTCGACCAGGACCAGGGCTCCGGCAACGACCGTTGCAACTGGGACCACCGCTGCGACCCGCTCGAGCCGGACAGCGACCCGGCCTGCTCCTACCAAGAGCCGCCGTGGACCGGGCCGATCAACTGCCCCGACGAACAAGAAGACGCGTGCGAAGACTTCTGCCGGCCGCTCGTGCCCAACGGGTGCGACTGCTTCGGCTGCTGCAACCTCCCGGCGGGCGGCGACCGCTGGGTGTTCATCGGCTCGGTGGACGGCGACGGCACACCCACGTGCAACATCGACGACATGGAGGACGACGAGGCTTGCCACCCCTGCACGCCGGTCGACAACTGCCTCAACGACTGCGGTGAGTGTGAGCTCTGCCTCGGCCGCACTGAACTTCCGCCAAGCTGCTTGCCGACCCCGCCGGGAGACGCCGGGACCCTGCCCGACGGCGGGCCCGCGCCGATGCCGGACGGCGGCCTGCCCGACCTCTGCGGCGACGGCCGACAGACGTGCGGCATCCCCGGCGCCGCGGCGTGCCCAGACGGCTTCTTCTGCCTGACGGGCTGCTGCACGTTCTTCGGCTGACGGTAGAGAACGGAGTTGAGCGCCCGAGTGAACGTTCCGTGAACGTTCAGCTCGCGCGGCATCGGCATCCGCGGGGGTCGTTCCCCGCACGGCACGGCTGGCACATCGGTTGCGAATAGGCGGGCACACCCACCCAACCGAAGGAACCCTGATGCTGAAGAACCTCGCCCTGCCCGCCCTCGTCGCCCTGATGGCCCTGCTGCCCGGATGCATGGCGTCGACCGACGACATCAACGCATCTCAAGCCGAGTTGCGAAACGGGATCGACATCGTCTTCATCGACTACGACACGCGGCGTGAAGCGTTCACCGTAGGCATCGAGCTAGAGAACTCGGTCCTCCGCAACCGAGACGCGCGCTACCTCGTCACCGAGCTCTCCTACATGGAGCCCAACGGAGCGGGAGTCTCCCCGTTCGCGGCGGCCGCGGTCGCCGACGTCCGACTCCGCCCCATCAGCCGAACCCACAGCAGCGCCGAGCTCATCGTGGAAGGGCCCCGACCCCGGAACCCCGAGGACGTCGTCGGCTACGTCAGCGCCAACCCGACGCCGCACCCGTGATGGTGAGGCCGGCTGCGCGGAGCGGGTCGGGACCTTCGGCAGACTCGAAACACATCGCGACTCGACCGGAGCCCCGAACGGCGCCAGCCTGCGTGCATGCGTCAGTGGGTCACGCGGCAGCCCCCGGAGTTGGTCGTCTACGACTCGCTCCACGACTGCCCGTATCTGCCCGACCGCGACGCGCGCCTGCCGATGCGCCTTCCGTCCCGCGCGCTGCAGCCCGATGAGCTCGACCGGCGGCTCGCGGAGGGCGATCGGCGGCACGGCGCGTTCCTCTACCGGCCGACATGCCCGGGCTGTCAGGCGTGTGAGGCGATCCGCATTCCGATCGCGGACTTTCGTTTCTCCAAGTCGCACCGGCGCACGCTGCGCAAAGGCGACGCGGCGCTGACGCTGGAGCTGGGCCCGCCGCGCGTCGACCTGGCGCGGGTGACGCTCTACGATAAGCACAAGACGGGGCGGGATCTCCGGACGGGCGAAGGCAGCGCGCTGTCTCTCGAGGGGTACCGCGGGTTCTTGGTCGAGCGCTGCGTGGATGCGTTCGAGCTCCGCTACCGGATCGACGGGGAGCTCGTCGCCGTCGCCGTGGTGGACCGAGGCGAGACCGCGCTGTCCGCCGTCTACTGCTACTGGGACCCAGCCCACAAGAAGCTCGGCATCGGCACGTACTCGGTCCTCAAGCAGGTGGAGCTTTGCCAGCAGTGGGGCATGTCGCACCTGTATCTCGGGCTCTACATCGCCGACAACCCGCACATGTCCTACAAGGCGCGCTACCTCCCTCACGAGCGGCGGGTGGACGGACAGTGGCGACGCTTCGAGCGGTAGCGTCGCCCCGCGCACTCAGTCTTCGTTTGTGCGGTCTCGCGGCGCGCGACTGGTAGCACAAACGAAGACTGACGATGTCCATGGCGCCGGCTTCGCCGTCGCGTGGGGTCCGGCAATTCTTGCCGGACCTTCAGAAGCAGAAGACCTTCGGTCGACAGAAGCCGTCGCGGAAGACGCTGCTGCAGTCGTCGGCGCCGCACACCACGGTGGTGCCGCCGCTGTCCCACTCGCAGGCGTCGTTGGCCAAGCAGCCCCCACATGTGAAGAAGTCCGAGCAGCTCGGCGCCGGCGCGCAGAAGTTCGTTCGCCCGGCGCAGGGCGAGAGGCTGCAGGAGCCGCCGCCCACTTCAGGGCACCAGCCACAGGACGAGGCCAGAACACACGGGTCGCAGCTCCGATGAACCGCGCACGGGTCGGCGCGCACCGTGCACTCGTCCCAGCGATAGTCCACGCAGGCATCGAAGTCGGGCCCGAGACTGCTCCCGTCGACGCACCCACCAACGGGGCACCAGCCGCACCCGTCCATCTCGAGGCACTCGCCGCAGGTCTCGGCGAAGTCGCAGTTGGCGTCGTCCTGCCCGACGAGGCAGCCGGAAGAGAGCAGGACGAGCAGCAGGACGAGGGCGTGCGCCAACCCACTTCGTCGAGCCTCGGCGCAGTCCGGAGGCTGGATCTCAAGACGCTGGCTCACAGAGCGATCTCCCCGCCGAAGAACAGCGAGAGCGAGCGGAGCGGGTCGTCCGCGTTGCGCCCCAGCTCCCGCCAGCCGAACCCCACCTCGAAGTCCCCAAAGCCCGCCCCGAGCGCCGCGCGGTAGCCCAACGCGCTGCCGTGGTCGCGGTCTTCGGCGAGGCTGAACCCCGGCGAGTAGCTGAACTCGGCGAACCCAAACAGGGCCGGAGGACCAAACTCCATGCGCGCACCACCGACGCCGACGACCGTGACCAACAAGCGGTCGCGGAACGCACCCACGCTCACGCCGAGGCCGAACTGAAAGCTCAATCGGTAGCCGGAGTACTGGGCGAGCCAGAAGTGACCCGTCACCTCGACGCCGCCGTCGCCGCCCGCCAGCGCGTCTCGGTTGGGAAGGTCCTGGAAGGCGAACCCGGCCCACGCGCGGAGGTCGATCGTGAAGAGCGACGGGATCTCTTCTTCGATCGTGAGGGGCGGCGCATGAGGGCTCGGCCCCGTGGCCGGACCGGTGATGTGGGACGCCGCCGCGGCGGTCGCCTGAGCGAGTGCTGGGGGCGGCGTCGGTCCCCCCAAGCGAGACGCCGGCGTCGGCACCGCGGCGGCCCAGAGATCCGCGGACTCACGAACGCCGTTGACCAACCCCCGGGTCACGGGGTCGGCCGCCTCGACGTTTTGCACCCCCGCCTGGGCGAGCAGCGCGGCGGCGACGGAGTCGGCTTCGTTGGCGAAGATCGCCGAGGCGATGGGCCCCTGAGGGGACGGCCCCTGAAGCCGAGCGACACGCTGTTCGAGTGTCAACCGCTCCTGGCTGGCCAGCCGCTCGAGCAGCATGTCCGCCGCGACGTCATGCTCCTCGGGAGCGCCGACTGAAGACGCCCTCGCCGCACCGAGCGCGTCGGAGAGGTTCCCGATCTGCTCCATGATGGCGAGCCCCTGCGCACCGGCTTGTGGGTTGGCGCCCTGGCTTACGATGCCCACGAGCTCACCGCCCTCCGTGATGACCGGTCCACCGGAGTTGCCTGGGTTCACGCTCATCGAGAGCTGGACCCGCCCGTCGTTGAGCGGGCGCCCGATCTCACCCGAGACCGCCGCCGGCATCGCCTCGCGCACGTCGAGCGGGTAGCCGCTGGCAGACACGCGGTCGCCGAGGGTCAAGGTCGGGGTCCGGCGGGGGATCGGCAACGGCGCGTCAAGCTGGCCGGACACACGCAGGAGCGCGAGGTCCCGATCCGCGAGGCGCGTCACGACCGTGGCGGGCATGCCCTCCTCGCCGCCGGGCGGCACCACAATCAGGAGCGCCGCGTCGTCCACCACGTGGCCCGCGGTCGCGACCCAGCCGTCAGCGATCACCACGCCGCTGCCGTGGGAGACCTCGAAATCGAAGCGCGGCTGCTCCGCAGCGTAGGTGCGCTGGATGTTGATGATGCGCACGGTCGCGCGGTCCACCGGCCGAAGCTCGACGCCCTGCGCGCGCGCGCTGGACACGAGCCCGCAGAGGATCGAGGCGAGCAGGATCGACCAGGAGGTCACCGCCAAGATGCCGTCCCGGGTCATCGGGGCGCCTGTCCAGTGTGGATTCCATACTGGAACAGCGAGGTCCACCGCATCGGATCAACCGGGATGGGCATCGCCCGAAGATGCTGGCTCATGCACTCGGCGGCCCCCGGGGTGAAGTCGTTCCGAACGATACGGATGTTGTCGACGCCGCTCGGCCCCACCGTGAACTCGGCGGTCAGGACGCCCTGCATGCGCAAGAGCTGAGGCTCACGCTCCGCCGTGCGGCTCAGGCACTGGCGCAGCAGCTCGAAGCGGCCCTCGACGAGGGCACGGAGCCGATTCACGTCGGGAGGGTGACCGCCCGGGATGGGCTGTGCGCCGGGATAGGGGAGCGCGGTCAGCCCGCCCGCGGGCGAGGGCGCGAGGCCGACGGCGCGTGGACGACCGACCCCGCCCATGCCCCTCGCCTGGACGAACGGGTCGTCGGGCTCGGGATGGACGACCGCGTCGGCCGCGCCCGCCGGGTAGGTGGCGCTCCGGTCGAAGCGCCAGACAAACGCCACGCGGCGAGGCCCCTCAGTGACGAGCCGGACCTCGCGCGTGGCGGAGGTCACGAGGTTTGGCGTCTCGAAGCATAGGTTCGACGCGGAATAGGCGATGGGAACCCGCGGCACCTGAAAGCCTGTGCGCCACGATGCGCGGCCGTTGCGCTGAACCTGCCAGCGGCCCACCGGAGTTCGTCCCGTCTCGTTGACCACACGAACCTGACCCGCGGCATCGACGGCCTCGAGAGTGAAGCCCACCTCGTCGACGGACGCGCGCGGTTGAATCGGGTGCATCCAGTACGCGACCTGGGCGCACACTCGCCCTGCGGTCGCCTCCTGGAGCGCGGCGCGATCGACCAGGACCCCGCGCCCCATGCCAAACGCGTTCTCGGCGTGGATGTCCTCGAGGCTCACCTGCGTTGCGGCCGAGGCGACCGGAGTCTCGCTCGGGTGCGGAATGGTGACGACCGACGACAGCGAGCCTAGAGGCCCACAGCCGGACAGCAACGCAGCGACCAGGAGCGCGCACGTCGTTGGCTGCGGGCGGAGATCGGCGCGCATCATGCCCGAGTCGCCTGGGACGTCCACCGCAGCCCTGCAAGGCGAAAAGTCCTCCGTAGCCCGGCACGCGTGCTTGCGTGCGCTACCTTTCGCCCTCTCCTTGCTCAAGCCCCAACCGGAGCCTTTCTCATGAAACTCGGCGCGTTCTCGATCAGCCTCTCCGTCAAAGACCTCGACGCCTCGAGGGCGTTCTACGAGAAGCTCGGTTTCGAAGCCGCGGGCGGCGACGCCAACAACGGGTGGCTCATCCTTCGCAACGAAGCCACGACCATCGGCATCTTCAGCGGCATGTTCGAAGGCAACATGCTGACGTTCAACCCCGGCTGGGCCCAGGACGCGACGCCGCTCGAAGCGTTCACCGACGTGCGCGACATCCAGAAGACGCTGCGCGCGGACGGCGTCGCCATCGTGAACGAGGCGGACGAAAACACCGAGGGCCCGGCGTCGTTTGTGGTCGTCGACCCGGACGGCAACCCGATCCTCATCGACCAACACGTGTGACGGGAGGGCGATCGTCAGGGCGCGCGAGCGACGTCGACCCGGCGCACCCACAGCTCTCGTCCGGTCCACCATGCGACGAGGAACCCCGCCTCATCACTCCCGATGCTGCAGTTCGCTGCGTTGAATCGGAACTCGCTGTCCGCCACGACGACCGGCCGCCCTCGGACTGTCGCGTCGGGAGCGACCAGAGCGAGTCGGACTTCGCTCCGCTCAGCACCTGTGCGCACGCCGTAGCAGACCGCTGCGACGCCGTGTTTGTTCGACCCGACGACCGCGACCGAGCGGAGCGTCTCTCCTTCATCCCGTCTCCGCGCATCTCGCTCGGCGAGGACCACCGCGCCCGTGCTGATCTCGGCCAGGAACGGATCGGCGAGCTGAACCCGCAGCACGTCCTCGCCCCACGCCGCGACGATGGCGAGGTCGCGCACGCTGCCCACGTCCGCGTCGTGCCCGAACGTCCCCAGAGGCAGCAGAGCCCGCTCGCGCTCTCCATCGGTGATCGAGAGCGAGTGCAGGTCATCGGGAGCCCGCAGCAGCATCACCGCGCGGCTCTCCATGCCAGCTCCCCGAATGCCCGCGACGTCGCCGGCTCCAAGGCGGGAGGCCTGCTCGCCGGGGGGGAGCGCCGTCGCCCAGCGCTGCCGCTCGTCGCTCGAGAGACCGAGCCAAGCCCCTCGGTGAGGGACGAGGTCGGCGAGGCTCGCCGGCCGGTCGTGGTAACGAAGCCAGGCGCTGCTGGGAGCCATGTCTCGGTCATAGAAGCGCGCGAAGAAGCGGGCGTCGTCGCGCTCTCCTGGCGTGCGCGCTGCGATCGCCCAGCGTCCGCTGCTCCAACTCAGCCGACTCGGCCGTGAGAACCCTTCGCTGAAGTTCGCTGGAGGCACGGGAGGCTCGACCACGAGCGCGTCGATGGGAGTCCCGTCGGGACGGAGCCTTCGAAGCCGCATCCCCTCCGTGCCTGCCTCTCCAAGGTACAGATCGAGCACCCCCCAGTACCCGGGACCCCAGGCCACCAGCGGGGGAAGGTGAAACCATGGATGCCCGTCGTCCCAGTCCGCCACCCGGACCGGCTCGGACATCGTGCAGCACGGATCCTCGGCGTCGAGATCGGGTGGCTCCTCCCAGCCTTCGGCCTCCGGCCGATCGCTGGGCCGAGAGCCGGGGCCGAGGTCTCCGCCAGGTGGGATGGCCGGCGTCGCGGCGTCGGCGGCCCGATCGGCGTCGAAGAGCGCGGCGTCGAAGAGCGCAGCGTCGACGACCCCGGCGTCGGAAGACGGAGCGGGAGACGACAGACCCAGCATGGTGGCGGAGCACCCCGACAACACCAACACCACCGCAAGCAGCGCTCGATGGCGACTCGATGGTCCCTGCGCTCTATCGAGGTTCACTGATCGCCGTCTCACCTCTTCATAAAAGCACAACTCCGTTTAGGGAGGCACGCCCCGTCATCGAACCAGCTCGGCCAACCCGCGGGCCAGGGCACCCGCCTCCGATGGGCTGAAGCCCTCGGACTCCCGCACGATGCGTCCGCTCCGGTCGATCCAGACGCTGAAGGGCGCGGCGCGGCGCGGGTTGAGCTGCGAGGTGATCCGCGTGTCCACGTCGGTCACGACGTCGAAGCCCACGCCGAGGCGGCGGGCGGTGGGGCCGGCGCGCATCACCGTAGCCTGGCTGTCCATGCTCACCGCGACGACCTGAAGGCCCTGGCTGCGGTAGCGCTCGTACTGCGACTGATAGAAGGGGAGCTCCTGCTGGCAAGGCTGGCACCAGGTCGCCCAGAACAGGACGACGATCGGACGCTCGCCGAGGTGCTCCGCCATGCGGAAGGCCTGATGGGTCGGGCCGCCCGTCGCCGCGGGAAGCGTGAACGAGGGCGGTCGACCCCCGACGCGCGCGGTCGCCGGAAGCACCGAAGCGGGCACGGCGACGACGGCCATCAGCGCGGCGCTGAACAGGAGGACGAGCAGGCGGGCGGGGAGGGAGCGAGACATCGTTTCAGAGCCTTCCGACGAAGGTGAGGCGACCGCCCTCGAACGGGGGTGCGTCGCGGCAGACACCCCCCGAACAGATCTGGCCGCCGGGAGTTTGGCCCACGAAGAGGCCGAGGTACGTACCGGGTTCGAAGGTCACGCGGGCCTCGAGGCCTGGGTAGAACTCGCCGCCGAGGAAGTTGTACGCGCGGGCCGCGCGGCGCTCGACGACGCCCGCCTGGAAGTCCGTCCAGCGCAGCGCGAGAGCCAGGGTGAAGGGGACACCGAAGCTGTACGTCAGCGTCGCGCCGCCCACCTGGAACTCCGCCGCCTGCTCGCCGCGCAGCTCGCGCTCGTGCCGATGCTCGACCGCGATGTCGAAGGAGTGGTCTCCGCTGGCCAGGGTCAGCTCGGCGCGCCCGTGGATCATCCAGCGATCGAGGTCACCGGGCCCGAAGTTCGAGTCGGCGGGCGAGTGCATGAGGTACTCGAACCGCCCTCCCGCCGTCAGGTCGAAGCTCCAGTTGAGGCCCTCGCCGTATTCGGCGCGCTTCTGCAGGCGCGCCCACGAGTGGGAGACCAGCCAGCCGTCCCAGGCGTCGTGCGCCGGGTCCTCGTGGAACCCGTAGGCCACCGAATTCAGCGAGATCATCCACGGACCAGGGGCAAACGCGTAGTCCATACGCACCCCGCCACCGCGCTGGTTGCCGATGCCACGGAGCCGCTGCGGCCCATCGAACTCCACGGCGGGCGCGGCATTGTAGATGCGCCACGCCTGGCCCTCGGTCGTGCTCGGCGCGACGAGGAAGTTGTCGTAGTCCTTCCACTCGACCAGCAGGGTCAGGTTGTCGAGCTGAAGCTGGGCCGAGCCGTACAGCCCACGACCGCTCGTGACCCGGCCCTGCTCTCCGAGGTTGAAGCCCCGGCGCATGCCGTTGGCCTCGCCGTAGAGCGCCAGCTGGCCATCGAACAGCGCGGGCGCCTCGATGCTCCAGCCGGCCACCGAGACGTGCCGGTTCTGATACGGACTCGTCTCATCGTCTTCGAATGCGACGTGCAGCGCGTGCGCTCCGATGTGAACTGGCACGCTTCCGGGCATCGTGATTCGACCGGTCGCCCCACCCACGATGTCGGTCGGCTCTCGGATGATGGAGAGATCGATGGGGTCCTGGTTCTGCGGGTTCACCACGCCGCCGTGCAGTCCCACCTGCACGTTGGAGCCGGCGTATCGCACGTGACCACCTCGAAGCGCGGTGTCGATCCCGAGAAGATCCACCTTCCGGAACGACAGCGCGACCCCGCGACCGAATACCAGCTGGGCGTCGCCCGCCTCGATGTTCCAGTCGCCCGGCGTCCAGCGAAGGGCCAATCGCTCCGGCCGAAGGTCCCAGTCGAGGTAGCAGCGCGCGTCCCCTTCGATCACGCACGGCGAATCGAGGAACACCTGCTGCGGCACAAACGCGTCCACCCGCGCCTCCGCGCGAAGCTCCTGCGACTGCAGCACCAGGTCGAGGCGCTCGTACAGACTGAAGAAGTCATCGTCGTAGGCGTTCAGGTCGTAGTTGTTGCCCCGGAAGCGCACCATCGTCGTGTTGGTCAGCGAGAACGTGGTTTCGCCGATGAGCGGGAGGTCGAGGCTCAGGTCCGCCTGCGCGGCGGCGACGCTCGGCAGCATGAGCGCCAAGGCCAACAGGGCGGCGCCTCGGGAGTGACGCCTGTCACCTGCTCGGTTCCACCCCGGACGGAGCGCGCGGGCCGCCCATCCCACGATGACCCCCAAAACACCGGGAAAGCGAGCCATCAGGCGTTGAGGTGAGCGGCGCATCGCCCTCGATCACTGCAGCGTCCGTGCCGGGTGTCCGGACGCCGCGCGTCACAAACGTATGCGCTACCTCAGCCGCCTTCGGGCACCTGCGCCGCGGTGAACCTACACTCGCCTCCATGGACGTCGTGATTGCAGGCGGCGGGCTGGCGGGGCTGTGCCTCGCACGGCAGCTGCGACGGGAGCTGCCCGAGCTCGGGGTGACGGTGGTGGAGCGGGTGGCGCGGCCGCTCCCCGAGGCGACCCACAAGGTCGGCGAGTCCAGCGTGGAGCTGGCGTCACACTACTTCGGTGAGGTGCTCGGGCTGCGCTCGTATCTGGAGGAGCGGCACCTCATCAAGAACGGACTGCGGTTCTTTCCTGGCGGCGGCGAGCTTCCGTTGGCCGAGCGAACCGAGATCGGCCCGCCTCAGCTCCCGATCGTGCCGTCGTTTCAGATCGATCGCGGACGCTTCGAAAACGATCTGCGCGCGATGTGCGAAAAGGACGGCGTCACGCTCATCGAGGGTGTGGCGGTCCGCGCGATCGAGCCCGGCCAGATCGAGGCTGACCAGCCGCACCGCGTGATCCTCGAGGACGGCCGCGAGCTGACTTCGCGCTGGCTCGTGGACGCCACAGGTCGACGGCGCATGCTGTCGCGCAAGCTTGGGCTCGGGGAGTCGAGCGGGCATCACGGGCACGCGGCGTGGTTCCGAGTCGAGCGACGCCTCGACGTCGACCACCTCGTCCCGCGCGAGGACGAGGACTGGCACAAGCGCGACCTCGACAACATTCGCTGGCTCTCCACCTCGCACCTGATGGGCGAGGGCTACTGGGTGTGGCTCATCCCGCTCTCGACCGGACACACCAGCGTCGGCATCGTCGTGCACGGCGACGTGCATGCGTTCGACACGCTGCGCACCGCGGAGGCCGCGCGCACGTGGCTCGAGACCTTCGAGCCCGAGCTGCTGCGCACGCTCGGCGACACCGTGTTCGCCGACTTCCGCGTGGCCAAAGACTACAGCTACACCGCGTCCCGCTGCTTCAGCCCCGAGCGCTGGTCGCTGGTCGGCGAAGCGGGCCTGTTTGTGGACCCGTTCTACAGCCCCGGCTCCGACTTCATCGCGATGGCCAACGGCTTCACGACGGAGCTCATCAAGGCCGATGTGTCGGGCGAGCCCGCCGACGCGTTCGAGGAGCGCGTCGAGTTCATGGACTGGTTCTACCGACGGCTCGCGCTCATCTCGACGCTCACCTACCGGGACGCCGCTGCGGCCTACGGCGAGCCGCGCGTCTTGGCCGCCAAGATCTACTGGGACAACTTCAACTACTGGGCCTTCGTCTGCCAGTACTGGTTCCAGGACCTCTACAAGCTGCCCATCGCCGAACAGCGCGCCTTCCTTCCCGTGGCGGAGCGCTTCGCCGTCCTGAACGAGCGCGCGCAGAAGCTCTTCAGCGAGTGGGCCCAGCGCGCCAAGGACGCACCCGAGCGGCGCCACGTCGTGATGCCGCCGATCCCCTCGATGCTGGCCAACCTGCACCTCGACCTCGAGAAGGCGATGACGCCCGACGAGACCGTCGCCTACATGAGCGAGAAGGCGGACCTCGCCGAAGAGCTGCTGACCGAGATGCTGCTGCGCGCGGTGCTCGAGCTCGGCGGCGAAGCCGGCGCGTCCCTCACCGACGCGCTCGGTGTCTCCGAATGGACGCTGCGAGGGGTGGAGCCGCGCCTTCAGGCCGAGCGCGGAGGACGTCGTGGCCGGCGCAAGCGCATCTCCCGACTGGTCCGCGACCTCGAGCGCACCATCGGCGCCGCGTCCCCCGCCGAGCCGGCCGAGACCGCCCTGGACGACGCCGTCGCCGCTGCGCTCCCCTGGGTCGCCCCCGCGCCCGCCGAGTAGCAACCGACACAAACTTGGGCAGATCGGGGCCGAGGATCAGGATGGGCCTCCGTGGCCGAAGCCGAGTCCAGTCGCACCGGGTCCTTCTGGGACGCGTTCAAGAGCCCGCGCCTCGCGCTGATGGTCGGGCTCGGGTTCGCGTCAGGGCTGCCGAACCCACTGACCGGGAGCACGCTGACCGCCTGGCTGGCGACGCTCGAGGTGGACGTCGGGACGATCGGGCTCTTCGGCGTCGTTCATCTGCCGTACAACCTGAAGTTCCTGTGGGCCCCCCTGCTGGACCGGTACTCGCTTCCGTTCCTGACCCATCGCCGGGCCTGGATGGCGCTGATGCAGCTCCTGATTCTCGTCGGTATCGGCGCGATGGCCTTTCTCGATCCCTTGAACGGTCCTGAGTATGTTGTGGCTCTCGCACTCATCGTGACGGTACTGAGCGCGACCCAAGACATTGCAGTCGACGCGTACCGCACCGAGCTGCTCCCGGTGCAGGAGCGGGCGAGCGGCACGGCCATCTGGGTCGCCGCGTACCGAGCCGCGATGATCGTCGCCGGCGCATTCGCGCTGATCTTGAGCGAATGGGTGCCGTGGTCGTGGGTCTATTTGCTCCTCGCGAGCCTTATGCTCGTTGGGCTCGGGACGACGTTGGTGGCACCCGCACCGGAGGTAGCCACACGCCCCCCCACCAACCTGAAACAGGCGGTGGTCGAGCCCCTCAAGGAGTTCCTTTCCCGTCGCGGTGCATGGGCGTTTCTCGGCGTAATCTTGCTGTATCGAGTGGGCGATATCGTCGCTGGAGGACTGCAGATGCCGTTTCTCCTGAACGAGATGGGCTTCAGTCGCGCCGAAGTGGGTGCGGTTCTGAAGGGACTCGGGCTCGCCGCCAGCATCGTGGGGGCGCTTATCGGAGGGGGGTTGGTCTCCCGAATCGGGTTGCGACGCTCCTTGATCCTCTTCGGAATCGCTCAGGGCGTCGCCAACGGGCTCTACGCATGGCTCGCGGTTGTGGGCAAGAGCCACGCGCTCATGATCGGATCAATCGTCACGGACAACTTGATGAATGGAATGGGCACCGCCGCCTTCATCGCGTTGCTCATGACTCTCTGCGACAAGCGCTTCACCGCCTTCCAGTTTGCGCTCTTCAGCGCGCTCATGACCGTCCCAGGCCGCCTCTTCGCCCTGGTCAGCGGATACATCGTGGCCGAAGTTCACTGGCCGGTGTTCTTCCTCATCACGATCGCGCTCGCGGCCCCGGCCATCATCCTGCTGATCCTCGTTCCCATCCCGGAGCCGCGCGAACCCGTTGAGCTGCAACCCGAGGCGCCCGCGTGATCGAGGCCGTGACGCAGCTGATCGACGCCGCGTGTGATCTCGGTGACCCGCCAGCCGTCGCCTGCGCGGTGATCCATCGAGGCGCGCTGGTACACAGCTCGGCCCACGGCGGCGACGCGACGGGCCCCACCACGACGAAGAGCGTCTTCGACGTGGCCAGCGTGAGCAAGGTGCTCGCGACCACGGTGGCGGTCGCGCGGCTGGTCTCGGACGGCGCGCTCACCTTCGACACCGACGTCCGCGGCGTGCTGCCCGACTACCCACACACCTCGTCGGTGCGCGCGCTGCTCGGGCACCGAAGCGGGCTGGCGGCGTGGCGCCCGTTCTTCGTGGAGGTGATGCAAGACCCCATCGCCGGGCGCGCGTTCATTGAACGCGGAGCCCCGTCCGATGCGTTCACGCGGGGGCGCGCGCTCGTGCTCGAGGGGGTGTTCGCGACACCGCTGGAGCACCCCGGCAAGCGGGTCTACAGCGATCTGGGGTTCATCACCCTCGGGGCCCTCGTCGAAGCGGTCGCGGGCGCGTCTCTCGAGGTGTTCTCGCGCGCCCACTTCGCCGAAGACATGGGCTTTGTGAACCTGGCGCAGTCCGACCGCTGGCTCGACGACCGCCATGTGCCGCCGACGGGACAGACGCGGCCGCGGGAGCCCGCCCCAGGGCAGGAGGCGCTCTTCACCGTGCCGGAGCAGACGCCGCGTCCCGACGCGCGCCGTGTCGACGACGACAACGCGTTCGCGATGGGCGGCGTGGCGGGGCACGCGGGTGTCTTTGCGACGGCCGAGGCGGTCGCGCGCTTCGGGAGCCGGATCCTCGACACCGCCGAGGGCGGCGACGCGCTCGGGGTGTCGCCCGCGGTGATGGAGCAGCTCATGCGCATCGACCCGGCGGACGGTCCGGCGCGCGCGCTCGGCTTCGATGTGCCCACCGGCACCACGAGCACCGCGGGAACGCTCGGCCGGGGACCGAAGGGCGCCGTCGGGCACCTCGGCTTCACCGGGTGCTCACTCTGGATGGACCGCGACCGTCAGCTCTCGGTCGCGCTGCTCACGAACCGGACGTTCCCCGGTCGGCGGCACGTCAAAGGCATCCGGGCGCTCCGTCCTCTGGTGCACTCGGCGGTCGCGGCCGCCACGCGCTGACGTTGCTATCGTGCGACCGTGAAACTCACCTCGGCCTTCGCCCTCACGGTCGTGCTGGCATGGAGTGCACCCGCCTCGGCCTGTTCATGCATCGAGCAGCCCGTGGCCACCGCGCGCGCAGCCGCGACCTGGGTGTTCGAGGGCGTGATGCTGCGCGCCGAGCCTTCTTCCGAAAGCGGCCGACAGCGGGCGACGTTCCGAGTTGAGCGGGTCTGGAAGGGCACGCCCGGCGCGGAGGTCACCATCGATGTGCCGGGGCCTGGCAGCATGTGTCCCCCTCATCTCAGTGTGGGCGAGCGCGTCATCCTGTACGCTACCGGCCCCGCCGAGGCGCCGCGTGTGGAGAGCTGCGCGCGCTACGCCATGCCGAGCGAGCTGCGCGCCGAACGACGACGCCTCGGACCGGCCCGAAACCGTCAGAGCGGCAGATAGAACTGAGCGGCGAGGTAGGTCTCGCCGAACGCGCCGCCGGGGCCCGCCTCATCATCTGTCCGGAGGATGCCCACCGCTCGCAGCGTGCCGTCGGCGAGCGCGCGCTGGCCGCTCATCTGCTCGGGCCCAGACGCGCCCGTGGTCGATAGGTTCAGGCCGGACGCCGTCCCCGCGGTGCCGGTGTTCAGCGCGGTCAGGCCGATGTTGAAGCAGGGCGGGATGAGGCAGGCGAGGCCGTTGTCGGCGAGGTGGTGATACGTCAGCGCGCGCCCGTCGGACGTGGGCGGCGTGCCCCATTCGGCGATCCACGCGGCGCGCGCCTTGAACCCCCCGATCGTCACGCCCAAGATGACCTCGGTCGTGATCCGTCCGTCCACGATCGTTCCCCCGACCGCACCCTCCGCTTGGCTGATCGCGCTGGCGTCGTACCCGGCCGCGCTCCAGTCGATCTCAGCCACGTAACACTCGTCGGCCGTGGTGCCGTCGAAGCACGTCGTGCTCTCCTGGTTCACCGCGCGCATCCACCAGCCTCCGCAGGCCGGGGCCGCGCACCGACGCGTGTCGAAGCGGAAAACGTAGGAGAGCTCATCGGCAGCCGGCCCGCCGTCCTCCATCGGCCCCGCGTCCGTGGGTCCCGCGTCCGACCCGGCATCAGAGCCGGCGTCTGCGCCCGCGTCGAAGCCGCCGTCTTCGGTGCCCGCGTCGGAACCGGCGTCCTCCGTTCGCCCCGCATCGGAGCCGGCGTCCATCGGGTCGACGTTCGCATCGCGGGCGCCCGCGTCGTTCTCCTCACCGGCGTCGACACCCGCGTCCGAGGTGCCCCCGTCTCCATCACAGGCGAACGAGAGGACAAGGACGATGGAACAGAAAAAAGCCAGTGAGGTCGGACGCTGCATCCTCTGACGATGAACCTCGGTGGGCCCGGAGGCAACCATCTCCACAAGACCGGAAGGACGCTCATCATGCGCAACACCCCCCTCCTCGCGGCGCTCACGATGGCGCTCACCCTCATCCTCGCGAGCCCTGCGGCCGCCGACCCGCCCTCGCTGCGCACCTCTTCGCTCGAGCAGGCGAACACCGCGCTCGCCCGCTCCTCCCGCGCCAGCCGCATGATGCTCACCCTGCTCGACGAGGCGCGCCGAAGCGGCAACGCGCAGAAGTCGCAGTGCGTGGACCGCGCGCTGAGCCAGATCAACAGCTTCACCCAGAACCTCGAGCAGCGGCGCGACCGGCTCCGAGACGCGATCGCGCGCGGTGACGAGACCGAGGCAGCGCACCAGCAGCGCGTGATTCGGACGGTGTACGCGCAGGTTCGCGCGCGTCAGGCCGCCGGGCGCGCCTGCCTGTATGGGGACGTCCCGGTCGGCCACAACGTCACCGTCGTGGAGATGTACGTGGACGAGGAGGTCCCACGCCATCGCGACCTCTCCGCCGACGCGTTCCGGAGTCGCCGGTGGTAGCGCCCTCGCACACAATGATCTTGCGCGGCGCCATGAGCCATGCCAGCTTCCGCGGCCTCCAATGAGTAACGGAACCAACAGTCACGATCCCGACGCAGTGCAGTGCAAGCCCGTCGAGGTTGCAGTCGGTGAGAAGGGCGTCGAGCGCGCCATCAAGCACCTCAAGCGCAAGATGGCCGCCGAGGGCATCCTTCGCGAGCTCAAGCGTCGTCGGCACTACATGAAGCCGTCGGTCAAGCGCCGTAAGAAGGAGTCCGAGGCCGCGCGGCGTCGCCGCAAGCGCGAGAAGCAGATCGCCTCCGGCGGTCGCTGAACTCCTTCGCTGCTTCTTCCTGATGTGCCCCGCCGCCCTGTCATCCGACAGCGGGCCGCGGGGCGATCGCATTCCGTCTGCGGCACCTTTCGAGAGGGTGTGACGGCTATTTAGCGTCGTTGCATTTCCAACGACGCTATTTAGCGAAAGCTCCTACTGCTTTATTTTTAGAACCGTTCATGCCTCATTGGGTCGATACGAGCGTGATGGGTGAGCAGGTCCGAGCCTTTGTGCCCGACCCGCCCCGAGCCGACTTGGTCTTCACTACGTGAAGGCGCTCGAGCATGGTGTCAGCCAGCTTCGCGACCCGAAGGGGCTTCCCCTGTCACAGAGGCTCTTTCGCAACCTACACGCCATTCTCTTGGAAAGCGGTCGGGGGGCGGAACACCAGCCTGGCGAGTACCGCCATACCCAGAACTGGGTCGGCGGGGTGCGACCGCAGGATGCGGCTTTTGTCCCTCCTCCTCCTCATCTGTTGGAGGGCTTGCTCGCTGGTTTGGAGAGCTTCCTCCATGATCCGGACGTACCGTCGCTGGTGCGTGCCGGCCTCGCTCACGCGTACTTCGAAACGCTCCATCCCGTCCTGGATGGCAACGGCCGGATAAGCCCGTCTTCTCATCCCGCTCGTGCTCATCAACGACGGTGAGCTCACCGAACCGCACCTCTACGTGAGCCTCGATTTCAAGCAACACCGTTCCGAGTACTACGCACGCCTCCAAGCGACTCGGGATCACGGTGACTGGATGGGCTGGTTGCGGTTCTTCCTCCAGGCTGTTTCCACGACCACGCGTTTGGCGGTGGAGGCGGCTCAGGTCGCGCTCGCGCTCCATGAGAACCATCGGAGGGAGGTCCGAAGCCTATCCAACGCCGGCTCTGTCCTGAGGGTCCTCGCCTTCCTGTCTCATCGACCGATGGTCACATCACGCATGCTGGTGGAGCAAATCCAGATCTCAGCCCCCACGGCAAACAACGCGCTCTCAGCACTGGAACGAAGAGGGATCGTGGAGGAGATCACGGGGAAAAAGCGCGGGCGAGTTTATGCGTACCGCAGCTACATCGGAGCGCTCGCGGGGGTGGCCGGGCAATGAGCCGTCAGCCGCACACGAAATGGCTCCTGCCTCTCATGCTCGTCTGCTGCGTCCCCTTCCCCGCGTCCGCCCAGTGTGAGTGTGACGCGGAGGACACGCTCGTCGTGGGGCACCGCGGAGACGGCTCGGGGGGCGACGAGAACACGGTGGCCTCCGTTGAGCGGGCGTTCGCCGCGGGCGCCGACATGGTCGAGATCGACGTGCAGCTGAGCGCGGACGGAGTGGTGGTGCTGATGCACGACGACACGGTCGACCGCACGACGGAGGGCACTGGATGCGTCTCGGCGCAGACCGCGGCGGAGCTGGATACCCTCGGCGTGCCCAGCTTGGCGACGCTGCTGACCGCTGTCGACGGCGCCCTGGATGTTGAAATCAAGCTGCACGACACCGACGCCTGCCCGGCGCAGGATCTCGAGGCGCTCGCGAGCGCGGTGGCCGCCGATCTCAGCGGTGATCCCGTGGCGGGCCGTCGGGTGTTGGTCACCAGCTTCGATCGCGCGCTCCTGCAACAGCTTCATGCCGACGCGCCGGCTCTTCCCATCGGGCTCCTGGGCGCAAGCCCCACTCTCATCGACGACGCCGTAGAAGACGGGTTTGAGGCCGCCGTGCTGTTTGGCCCCGTGCTCAACCCGCGCACGGTGGACCGCGCCCGCGACGCTGACATCGCGCTCTATGCGTGGACGATCAACGGGCCCGACGAGCTGGCCGACACCCTCGAGCTGGGCATCGAAGGCGTCATCACCGATACTATTTCCGACGCGACCACCGCGCGTGACACGGTGTGCGCGACGTGGACCTGCGGAACGGACGCGGGTCCCGTTTTGGACGCGGGGACAGGTGAGGACACGGGCGGGGGCGGGTGCGTGGTGAGCCACACGAGAACTTCCCCCGTGTGGATGCTGGCGACGCTGGGCCTGTGGCTACGTCGGCGACGAAGGGGCGTCGAGCCTCACTCCTTCACTTCCCAAGGCGCGCGGCGCGTATAGACACACAGCCCTTTGGGCACCCGACGGTCGGCGAAGTGCTCGAGGTCACTCGCGATGACGTCGTGCGCGATCTCCGCCCCAGGATCGACGATGAACCCCTCGGGAACCGTGCTGCTCTTGCCGATCACAGCCAGCGCCCCGTCGGCGCCGCCCACCTGCACGTTGGCGCCCACACGCGAGCGCTTGTCGAGGATGGCTCGTTGGATCGTGGCCCCTGCGCCGACCCGGACGTCGTTCAGCAGCACGGAGTCCCGCACCACAGCGCCCGCACCGACTTTGACACCCGGGGCGAGCACGCTGTTCTCGACGAGCGCGTCCTGGCTCACCGAGCAGCCGTGGCTGATCAGGCTGTTTCGCACCGTGCCCGCGCCCAGACGGGCGGGCGAGCGCATCTCCGAGCGCGTCAGGATCAGCCAGCCGAGGTCGTCCAGGTCGTACGCGGGCGGCTCGCTGAGCAAGTCCATGTGCGCCTCCCAGTACGACTCGAGCGTGCCGACGTCGCGCCAGTAGCCGGAGTACGGCCAGGTGAAGACCTTCTCGCCGCGCTCGATCATGCGCGGGAGGATGTTCTTGCCGAAGTCGTGCGCGCTGTCCGACATCTGGCTGTCTTCGAGCAGCACGCGGTCGAGCACGTCGTAGTTGAAGACGTAGACCCCCATGTTGCCCATGCCGGGCGGCGGGTCTTGCGGCTTCTCCACGAACGAGCGGGCCCAGCGGTTCTCATCGGTGCTCACGATGCCAAACCGGGGTGCGTCCTCGCGGCTGACCTCGATGGTGGCGAGCGTCGCGTCGGCTCCGGCCTCGATGTGGGCGTCGAGCAGCTCTTGGTAGTTCATCCGGTAGATGTGGTCGCCACTCAGGATGATCACGTAGTCCGGGCGCCGGTCCTTGATGAACAGGAAGTTCTGCTGGACCGCATCGGCGGTGCCCACATACCAGCCGGTCGACTCGCGTGACTGGTAGGGGGAGTGAATGCGGACCCCGCCCCAGCGCTCCCGGTTGAGATCCCACGGACCCCCCGCGCCGATGTGCTCAATCAGCGAATGCGGACGGTACTGCGCGAGGATCATCACATCGAACAGGCCGGAGTTCACGCAGTTGGACAGCGCGAAGTCGATGATCCGGTACTTGCCCGCGAACGGCACCGCCGGCTTGGTGCGCTTGGCCGTGAGGATCCCGAGACGGGACCCCTCTCCGCCAGCCAAGATCACGGCACTCACCTTCGCGTTCATCGCTCTTTCCTCTCAAACACGGTATCTGAACCGGAGACATCGGGGAGCTCGAGGGACTTGCCCCTCGACGTGGCGGCAAGCAACGAAGCGCGGCTGCGCGAGATCGAACTCAATCGAGCCGTTTTCGGTACACGCGGTAGGTCTTGTAGACCCGCGCCCCCATTGAGCGAATCCCGAGATTGATCGGCGCGTCGTCTTCACGCGTCCAGGACAGCTCGCTCCAGGTGTATCCCTTTTTGATCCCTCGCTCCCGGACCTCCACCATCATCGCCGCCGCCAATCCTCCGTATCGCTTCACGTTCTTACGTACGCGCCCACGAATGCCGAGCAAGATCAGACGCGTACTCGTCACACGCTGCACCTTCAGGCGCCACAGGAGCTTCGCCCAGCCGAACGGGAACAGCGCGCCCTCGAGGTCGTGGATGGCCTCGTTCAGGTTCGGCACCATGATGCACATCGCTACGGGCTCGCCGTCGAGCTCGGCCACGAACGCGATGTCCGGGTCGAGCACGAGGGACAGGTCCTCGGCCATCTGCTCGACCTCGGCCTCGGTCACCGGCACAAACCCCCACTTGCCGTCCCAGGCCTCGTTGTAGATGTCCACGATCACGGCGAGCTCCTGCTTGAGCCGCTTCATGTTCACCGAGCGAAGCGTGATCTCCGGCAGCGCCTGGATGGCCTCCCACGCGCGCGTGGTGCGGGCCTTGAGCTCGATCTCCTGGTCGAAGCGCCAGCAGTAGAGGTCCTTCTCCTTCTCATAGCCGCAGGCTTCGACGAGCGCGCCTTGGTACGGCCGTGAGTGCGCCATCATGACGGACGGTGGCGTGTCGAAGCCGTCCACCAAGAGGCCGATCTCCTCGTTCGCGGTCAGGCTCATTGGCCCGAGCACGACGTCCGTGCCCTGCTCCCGGAGCCATACCTCGGCCGCGTGCATCAGCGCGCACGCCACCTCGGGATCGTCGACGGTGTCGAAGAAGCCGAAGTGCCCCACGCGGTCGCCGTGGTAGTCGCGCCACGCTTGGTCGACGCTGGCGGTGATGCGCCCCGCGATCTGTCCGTCTCGCCAAGCCGTGAAGTACATCGCCTGAGTGTGCTCGAAGGCGGGGTTCTTTTTCGGGTCGAGGCGCTGCTTCAGGTCGAAGGCCAGGGGCGGGATCCAGTTGGGATCGCCCTCGAAGACCACGTGCCCGGCCCGGAGGAACGCCTTCAGGCTCTGCCCCGGCGCATGGGTTCGCACCTCGACGCCGCCGACCTCCTCGGTCACGCGCTAGCTCGCTTCTTCTCGAAGCCGGACGGGCCCGAACTTCTCCGGGAACTTGCCCTGGATGTCGCCGTAGAACGCCCGGATCTGGTCCATGTCCGCCTTCACGTCGCCCGTCGGATACAGCGTCAGGCCGAAGCCGCCCTCCTTCTTGTCGAAGTCGAGATAGCCGCAGACGATGGGCACGCCGGCCTCGCGGGCGATGTGATAGAAGCCGCTCTTCCAGTGGTCCCGGTAGCTCCGGGTGCCCTCCGCCGGCATCGTCAGCACGAGGCCAGGGCGCGTCTCGAAGAGCGACGCCAGCTGTTTGACCCGGTTGTGCCGCTTCGAGCGCTCGATGGCGATCCCCCCGAGCGCCTTCATCACCCCGCCGAACGGAAAACGGAAGAGCGTGTGTTTGCCGGCCCACTGGATGGGCACGTCATGCACGTACGAGATCGCCAGCATGAACGGCAAATCCCAGTTCGATGTGTGCGGCGCGGCGATGAGCACATAGGCCGCGGGCTCTGGTTTCTCCCCCATCTCCCGCCACCCGAAGGCCCGGAGGTAGGTCCGCCCGATGATCTGCTTCAACACGGCGCGCATCATCGCACACGTGGAGCAGGCCAGCGACGAGAGGCTGGCTTCAACCATGAGATCGGCATTTTTCACTAGTGGGGGAAAGCCCCTGTCTGTAGGATGATCACCACCATGGGTCACTTGAATCATCCTCGATCAAGGGGTGGCGCGTAGATTGCTGAAGCGCAAGCACATGAGCCTAGAGCCCGCTTCCGTCCCGCAGCGTTCCCGAATTGGGACCGTCGAACTTGGTGACTTCAAGCTGGTGGGGCTGCTTGGGCAGGGTTCGTTCGCCGAGGCCTATCTGGCGGATCAGCTCGGCACCGACCGCCAGGTGGTGGTGAAGATCGCCCACGCCAACCTGCTCACGCGGGACCGTGGCGCGCTGATCCGGAGTCGATTCCGAGACGAAGTGCGCGCTTGCTCCCGCGTTCAGCATCCCAACTTGGCAACGCTCTACACTGCGGGAGACACCACCGACGGGCTGCCGGCCATCGCCATGGAGTTCGTCCCCGGGGACCTCCTCGAGGCGTGCCTCGAGCGCTCCGCGCCGCTCCGGATGCGGGAGCTCGTGTACGTGTCGCAGCTCGCGTCCGTGCTCGCCACGTTGCACCGGATGGGGGTCGTCCACCGCGACGTCTCGCCGCGCAACATCATGGTGACGCGCGACCATGAAGCCACCCCGAAGGTCAAGCTGCTCGACTTCGGGCTCGCCAAGGTCGAGGGCTCGCTCTCCGAGTCGATGGGCCCGATGGGCACGCCCCGCTACGCCGCGCCCGAGCAGATCCACGGGCTCGCCTCCGCGGCCTCCGATGTGTATAGCCTGGGCGCGATCCTCTGGTGGGCGCTCACGGGCCGGCAGTTTCTGCATGAGATCCAAGACCTGCCGTCGCTGATCGAGCATCAGCTCTCCATGACGAGCGCGCCCGATCCTCGATCGGTGAACGCGACCATCGCCCCTGGATTCGCGGGCCTCACCCAGCAGATGCTCTCGCCGCGCGCCGAGGACCGACCCGACGCCGCGACGGTCGTCTCCCGCTGGCCCGAGCTCATCGCGGACGCCCGGCGACATCGCAAACGCCGCGGGGTGCGCTCGACGCTCGCCCAGGAAGAGCCGCCACGCACGCTCCGGGTGTTGGTCATCGACCCTGACCCAGTGAAGCGCCGCCTCGTCCAGGGCTTCGCGGAGCGGCTCGGGTGCGAGGTCACCGTGACCACCGAGCCACGCGACGCCACCCGCGGCATCCTCGGGGGGCACGACGTGGCTGTGCTGGGTACCCAGCTGCCCCGGGTCGACGCGGCGTTGGTGGGCCGCCACTTGCGCGAGCACTTCCCCGAGCAGCGGCTCGTGCTCATGTCGAGCCAGCAGGACCGCTTGATCCCCTGCGCCGACGCGGACGCCGACATGGCCATCACCGTGCCGGGCGAGCTGCTTCGGCTCTCCGACTACCTGCACGCGCTGCAGGCACGCTCGCGAACGAACACCCAGAACACCCCGCTCCAGACGCTCGAGCCGCACGCGGCGCTCAGCAAGACCATCGTCGGCAGCTGGAGCCACCGCCCCGACTCGTTTCGCGAGGCGATCGAGGAGTTCATCGGGGAGATGCCCGACCTCATCGCGCACCTCGACGTGCTGCGGGAAGGTGGCCACTCGGCGCTCGCCCGTGAGCCGGCTGCCCTCATCGAGGCGCGCGCAACCCAACTCGGCGCGCTGCACCTGGCGCGCCTCGCCAAATCCCTCGTGATGCTGCTGGACGCCGGTGAGCTCCCCGATCCCGGGGGCTTCCTCGACGAACTCGAGCAGGAATACCAGCGCGTGTTCATGCAGCTCATGACGCAACTCAGTCAGCTCCCCCAGCCGTGAGGTATCGATGACCCTCTCTCCCACTCAGATTGTCGACTGCCGCGGCCAGCAGTGCCCCGCGCCCATCCTCGCCACCGCGCGGGCGGCCCGGCAGCTTCAGGACTCCGGCGGCACCTTGGAGATCCTCGCGGACGACGACGCGTTCCCGCTCGACATGCAGAGCTGGTGCCGCAGCTCCGGGTCTCAGCTCGTCTCGTTGACGGAGGACAGCGGCACGCATCGCGCGCTGGTCCGCATCGGCGACGAGCCGGAGGCGCGCCCCTCGAGGCCTGCGGCCTTGGTCGAGCGAACGTCCTCCGCCCCACCCCTGGTGATCGACTGCCGCGGGATGGAATGCCCGCAGCCGATCCTCCAGGTGGCCCGCGCGGCACGCAAGGATCCGGGCGCGGCGCTCGAGGTGCTGGCCGACGACGACGCATTCGAGCTGGACATCAAGAGCTGGTGCCGGAGCGCCCAGGCCGAGCTCGTCGACCTCGAGCGCATTGACGGGGTCTTCCGAGCCAAGATCCAGCTCGTACGCGCGTCGACCTCCGCGCCGGTAGGGGCTCTGCCGCCCGCGAGGGCCTCGGCGCCGCTCGTTGTATCGACCCCGACGGAGGCTCCGCGCGTGACCGACGGGAGCGAGTTCAAGATCGATCTATCGAACGTGCCGGAGGGCCGGCGCGTCGCCGAGCTGGATCGCACGTTGCGTGAGACGCGCGCCGGCAAGCTGACCGTGCTGCTCCCCGATCGCCGGTTTACCGCCACGCTCGCCCAGTGGTGCGAAGACGGGAACCACGAGCTGACCGCGCTCAGCGGCAAGGGCCCTGTGACGGCGGAGATCGAGCTCGCGTCGGCCTCGACCGCAATCGCGCTCGCGTCTCCCACCGCACTCGCCGAAGTGCGCCAGAAGCGCGCGAGCTTTCTCGTTCTGCACAACGACAAAGAAGCCCTGCTCGCGGCGCTTCTCGTCGCAAACGGGGCCGCCGCGCAGGGCATGGATGTCACCATGTTCTTCACCTTCTGGGGCCTCAACCTGCTGCGCGGCGACCTCCCGAACCCGGCGCATGCGCCGGAGAAGGTCACCTGGGCACAGCGCTTGTTCAAGTGGCTGATGCCGCGAGGCCCCAAGCGCCAGAGCCTTGGAAAGCTCAACTTCGGCGGCATGGGCGCGGGCATGCTCAACGGCCTCATGCGGCGCAAGAACATCATGGACCTCCCCGAGCTGCTCGAGAGCGCCCAGGAGCAAGACATCCGATTCATCGCGTGCACGATGAGCATGAACGTGATGGGGATCACCAAGCGGGATCTCCACCCGTACTCCACCCTCGAGTACGGCGGCGTCGCGACCTTCGTAGAGGCCTCCGAAGGCGCTGACCTGAGCCTGGTGTTTTGAGCGCCGAGACCGGCACGACCGCCGACGCCCTGGCCGAGGACCGCGCCACCGTGATCGTCGACATCCGGCCAACCGACGAGCGGCGCACCGAGCTGGGCTATGTCCCGGGTTCGTATCCGGTCCCCTTCACTGGGGATGCCGAAGCGGACGCCGACGCGCTCCTCGCGTTCAACGACCAGCGCGCCCAGGTGGCGCTGGTGTGCGTCTCGGGTCGCAGGAGCAGCGAAGCTCTCTCCTCTTTGGCGCCCCACTATCCGCTTCCTCTGACGCACCTCGAGCGCGGCATCCTCGGGTGGGGCGAAGCGGGGCTGCCTTTGTGCGGCGTCGAGGAGCCCGCCGAGGAGGAGGCTCCGTCCCTCGACGCAATCAAGCAGCAGATTCGCTCGTGTTTCGTCGCGGAGGCCGTGGAGACCTCGCTGGACGCCGAAGCAGACCTCGACCCGATGGCGGCGCTGCAGGCGTGCCTCGATGCGGAGGGCGTCACGCTCGATGAGGCGTCGCCCGAGGAACTCTACCGGGTCATCGACCGGATGGCGCTGGTCTCACGCAACCTGGGGGCGGCGCACAGCAAGATCGCCGCGAACGTCGACCGAATGACGGCGATGCTCGACCACCTCGAGGAGTGATCACCAGCCTCACCCCGCGCGCGCCGGCCCCTTCCAGCGCAGCGCCGTCACGAGAATCCCGGCGAGGATCACCGCTTCGATGGCCGCCACGACCAGATAGTGCGGCGCGGTGTCGCCTCCACCGACGATGTACAGGAGGGTGAACACCACGGCGGCAACGTTCAGCCTCCGGTTCAGGCGATACGCCGCGTGCCGAGAGACGAGGATCATGACGATCGGGATGTTCGTCAGAACCCCGGCGAGAGCCATCATGAGCCGCGGATCTCCCGGGATGTCCATCTCGAGCAACCCGGCGTGCGCGAGCACGAGCGAGAAGATGTCGTTGTAGATCATGTTGATCATCAGCATCACCCAAAGGGTGGAAAGCAGCGCGCGCGGGCTGGGGGTCTCGAGCGTCATGGGCCCAAGATGAGGGGGGCCGGTCACCCAGCCACGGAGCGTTTTCGAGACGAGGGTGCCCAAACGCGCACCTTGCATGCGCTGGCCTGTTAGCAGCCCGTGGAAGAACCGTTGTGCCGCGCCTCGAGCCCGGGGCGCACCGCCCAGGCCGCCTGTCGCTTCTCCAAGATCCCGGGGTTAGACCCCTCGCATGGCCGCCGAGAGCGGCCGGACCGCGGCCTCCATGTGGTCCATGAAGCACCGAACGCGGCGATTGGTCCGGAGGTCCGGGCTCGTCAGCAACCAGAGGTCCCGGGCCATCTCCGGGAGGACCGGGCTGAGCCGAACCAGGCCCTCGTCCGGGTCGGCGTCGAAGCACGGGAGGAAGTGCACTCCCGCGCCCGACTCGACCGCGCGGCGCAGCACCAGGAAGTTCTCCTCGATCCGCATCGCCACCCGCGCGCCCGGCGCGTGCGCTTCGAACCAGCGCTCCAGGTGGGTCGCGCTGCTCGCTTCGTCCCAGCCGATCCAGGGGAACGCCGAGAGCGGCGCGGCGTGGCCCACCCGCTTCACCAGCCCGGAGCTGCCGTACACGGCAAACGCCACCTTCCCGATGCGGCGCCCGACGAGGTGATCGCCCGGGGCAGCCGACAGGCGCAGCACCACGTCGGCGTCCCCTCGCGTCACGGAGACCTGCGCGCTGGGCGTGGTGACGGTGAGCTCGACCTCGGGGAAGCGCTCGACGAACGATGCAAAGGCGCTCTTGAGACTGCCGAACAGCAAGTCCAGCGTCGAGACGCAGAGGGGCCCCGACAGGAGCGCGTCCTGACCGCGCAGGCGCTGTTCGGCCTGCTGAAGCTCGTGTTGGACGCGACGCCCGACGGCCACCAGCTCGAGGCCCGCCGCGGTGGGCGCGTATCCATCCCGCGTGCGCTCGAACAAACGCACACCGAGGTCCTCCTCGAGCTCACGGATCCGCCGGCCGACCGTCGTGCGTGCGACCCCGAGCGACGACGCCGCGAGGGCGAGGCGGCGCTGCTCGGCGAGCGCGATGACAAACCGTAGCGTGTTCCAGTCCACGCCCGAATGCTGTCCTGTTCAGCTGCGGACACGCAAACGCGGTCCTCATGGGAAGCCGTCGGGTTACCGTGGCGCCATACCGTGTCGCGGACCCGTACATGTTGAGCGCGCTTTCGACGGAGTCGGGTGGGGCGGGTCGGTCGCTCCTCCTTTGGGCCACGCTGACGGGGTTCGCCTCCCACGCAGCGGCCCAAGCACCCAGCACGGTCGTCGACCTCGACGGCCGGAGCGAAGCCGTTCTCGACGCCGGCCTGGAGTATCGGATCGTGCGCGCCGGCGGGCCCGACACACCGGAGGACGTCTCGCGCGCTCCGTTCGAGGCGTCCTCCGCTGAGGGACTCAACCTCGGCTACACGACGGAGGCCGTCTGGCTGCGTTTCTTCCTCCAAACGACGGAGCGCCATCGGTGGGCGCTCGAGGTCGACATGCCCGCGCTGGACGAAGTCGACGTGTATTTCGAACGCGCCGACGGGCGCTTCGAGGCCCACGCCGCTGGGGACCGACGACCCGTCACCGCGCGGGACCGCGCGACACCTGCGTTCACCTTCGACATCCCGGCGCGGGAGGGCCCGATGCTGGTCTTGGTCCGAGTGCAGACGGAGGGCGTCCTGAGTGTACCGCTCCGCGTGGTTCGGCAGGATCGGCTGCAGACCCGCCTCGCGCAGCGCGGCGCGCTGACCGGGTTGTTCCTCGGGATGCTGCTGGCGCTCGCGCTCTACAACCTCCTGCTCTCCGTCATCGCGCGGAACGCGGGCTACGGCTGGTACGGCGCCCTGCTCCTCACGATTTGCCTCTTCATCGCCGCCCGGAGCGGCTACGCGGCGGTGTACCTCTGGCCCAACGCCACCGACTTCGCGCACCGCGCCCCGACGCTGTTCGTCCTGCTGGCGGTGGCGGTGGCAGCCCGCTTCGTCCCGTTCATCCTCGAGAGCGAGCGGACCATGCCGCGCCTGCATCGGCTGTTCGCCCCGCTCAGCGCGGTGTCGCTCGCCCTCGTCCCCGGCACCTGGCTCTTCTACGGCGTGACGATCCGCGCGCTGACCGTTCTCGTCCTCGCCTTCGCGCTCGTGCTCCCGCCGATGATCGCGCTCGCGTGGCGTCGTGGCTCGATCTCGGCCCGTTACTTCGCCGTCGCCCACGCGGTGATGTCGCTGGGTGTCACCCTCGTCGCGCTGCGCAGCTTCGGGCTCGTGCCTTCGAACCTCTTCACCGAGCACCTTATGACGATCGGCGCCTGCCTCGAAGCGCTGCTGCTCTCGCTGGCGTTGGCGGATCGAATCCGGCGGCTCGGGGTCGAGAACGAGCGCACGCAGCGCGCCCTCGTGTCCGCCAAGCGGGACGCGCTCGAAGCGCAGCGCTCGTTCACGGGACAGCTGCTCCGCGCGCAGGACGGCGAGCGCCAGCGGATCGCCAGTGACCTGCACGACGGCCTTGGGCAGTCCCTCCTCGCGCTGCTCACGCATCTTCGGCAGAAGGAGAAGACGGACGCCTCGCTCACGCCGCTCGCGAGCGTGGCGCACGACTCGGTGGGCGAGCTGCGCGAGATCGCGCGCGGCCTGCACCCGGCGCGGCTGGACCGACTCGGGGTGGCGGACGCGATCCGCGCTACGGCGTCCGGCATGCTCGAGTCCCACGGAACTGCGCACGAGGTGGTGATCGAAGACATCGACGGATGCGTGCCGGCCACGTCCCATCTCCATCTCTATCGGATCGCGCAAGAGGCATTGGCGAACGTCGTCCGGCACAGTGACGCCGAGGAGGTCGAAGTGACGCTGCGCGCGGAAGACGAGCACGTGGTGTTCTGCATACGGGACGACGGAGAGGGGGACGCCGGCGCACTGCGCGAAGGGGTCGGGCTCTCTTCGATTCGTGCGCGGGCCCGTGCGATCGGCGCCACCATGCACGTCGGCCGAGGCCTGGCCGAGCGGGGCATCGGCCTCCGAATCGAGGTCCCCCGTGTCGAGTGAGTCCGGTACCGACGCAATCCGAGTCGTGATCGTCGACGACCACCCGCTCTTGCGGAGCGGGCTGCGGGGGGCCCTCGAGGCGACGCGAAACGTACACGTCGTCGCCGAGGCGGACGGCGCCGACGAAGCGCTCGAGCGGTGTCGTGAGCTCCAGCCCGACGTGCTCGTGACTGACATCGCGATGGCCGACATCGACGGGCTCGAGCTCATCACCGAGCTGCAGTCGTGGCACCGCCGACCCGAAATCGTTGTGCTCTCGATGCACAACGAGTTCGCGGCCAAGGCGTTTCGGCTGGGCGCCCGCGGGTACGTGGCCAAGGAAGACGCCGCAAACGAGATCGCCGACTGTGTCGCGGCGGTCACACGGGGCGAACGCTACGTGAGCGCCTCCGTGCCCAGCGAAGCGCACCCCCGGGCAGCGGGCGCGTCGGAGCTCACCGACACCGAGCGGCGTGTGCTCCGACTCGTGGCCACGCATCTCACGAGCCGCGAGATCGCGAAGAAGCTCTCGGTCAGCCGACGCACCGTGGACAACCACAGGGCGAACATCTGCCGGCGGCTGGACCTGTCGGGGCCGCACGCGTTGCTTCGGTTTGCGCTGTCCGAAGAGGGACGCCGCGCGGCTGCGTATTGAGGGCAGACTGAGTGTTCGAATGTGCGCGCTTCGCGCATTTTTGCACATTCGAAAACTCACCATTTGCGGGTGGCGCTTCCGCGCCACGGACGAGGGGCAAGCCCCTCGAGCTCCCCGTCTCCGATTAATCGACAGTCCTTGAGTCTCCTGTGGGCGGGGTTGCGCGCGCCGTTCGGCGCGAGGAACGACTCGAGTGTTCTTGCTGGCGCCCGCCACGTCGAGGGGCATGCCCCTCGAGCTCGAGGCGCGTACGCGTTCCCCTATCAGCGCTGAGCGTCAGCGGTAGGGAGCGTCCTTCTCGGCCGCGAGCGCGGCGGCCAGCGCGGTGGCGGGACCGGCGGGGGTGCTCGTGCGCACCAGCCAATCGGGGTCGGTCTCGATGAGGCGGAGGAGTGCGGCTCTGGCGGCATCGAGGTCCCCGCGCTCGGCCTGCGCGTGCGCAGTGGCGAGATGAGCGGTGAGGTGATGCGGGGACGTGTCGGGCAGCTTCACGCCCTCGAGGATCGCGAGCGCCGCGTCCCCGTCGCCTTCCACGGCCGCCAGCAGTGCGCGTTTGGTCCCGAGCGGGCCCGCGAGCGTCCCTGGGATGCCGTCCGCCTTCGACAGCGCGTGCCGGGCGCCGTCGAGGTCACCGAGGCGGAGGCGGTAGGCGGCCAAGTCATTCAACACGAGGGCGCGCTCGTTGCGCCACACCCGGGGCAGCGTGTCGAGCGGCAGCGCGGACAGCAGCGCTTCGGCGACCTCGAACTGCGCGCGCTCGCCGAACACCCACGCCGCGCGGCGCGCGTCCTGGGTCCGCGGGAGCATCTTCTTCTTGGCGAGGTGCGCCTGCAGCGAGGCGAGGCGGGATTCGCTGAAGCGCGGGTGGAAGACCGACTCGACCTGCCAGTGCAGTCGGCGACGCTGCACGAGCGTCGCAACGGCGAGCACGATGCCCGGAAAGAGGGCCACGAGCCCCTGCGCTGCCCGGTTCGCGACCGTGTCCGCGAGGACGAACCCGGCGATCAACGCGGCGAGCCCAGGCAGCGCAAACACGGCGGCGACGACCGCGGCGTCGAGCCTGCGGGTGTGTCGAAACGGGTTGAGGAGCGCCGTGGCCAGCGTGCTCGCGACAGCCGCGATCAGGAACGTGATGAGAAGCATGCTCAGTGGGGGGCGCCGATCGGTGCGCCGACGCTTCCGTCCGTGGTACGCAGCGACCAGCCGTCGTCTTCCTCGTAGAAATCGCGGCCGCACGTGGTGAGGAACGGCTCGATGGTCAATGCCAGGCCTTCGAGATCGGCCGTCGTCACCCCGGACTCGACCGCCGCGCCCATGGTGCGAAGCGCCTCCGCCACCACCTTGCCGGACCGCTTGCCAGTTCGAGCACCCGTCTGGTAGCTCGCGGTCACATGCGTAGCCAACCCATTCGGTCTGCTCTTGCTCTTGTGGTCGCGATGACGACGCTCTTCGGCTGCGGCGGCACCGTACAGACAGCAGCAGGTCCACCCTCAGACGCCTACGGCGGGCCGGTCGTGGACATGCACACACACGTCCTGTTCGACGGTTCCGGCATGGGCACCGAGCAGCCGCCAACTTGGGTAGGTCTGAGCGCGGAGATGGAGCGCGCCGGCGTGACGCGGGCCGGCGTCATCGCGATCGCGCCGGCGGGAGACCTCGAGACCACCCGCGCCCAAAACGACGCGCTGCACGCGCTGGTGCAAGCGCATCCCGACCGGTTGTTCGCCATCGGCTCGGTGCATCCGGACGACGGCGAGCTGGCCCTTCGGGAGATCGACCGCATCGCCGGACTGGGCTTCTCCGCTCTCAAGTTGCACCCCAACACACAGGGTCTCGACGTCTCTTCACCCGCTGTGCTCGCCACCGTGACGCGCGCGACCGAGCGGGGGCTGCCCGTTCTCTTCGACGGCTTCAACCCGTTCGATGCTGACCAAACGGGCAAGATCCTGATGCTTGCAGCCCAGGTTCCCGAAGCGCGCATCGTGCTCGCGCACATGGGCGGACCGCGGTTCGTCGAGACGTTGGTGTTCGGCATGGTGCGGCGCTTCTCCTGGTACGCGCGGAACGTGTGGGTCGACTTGTCCGTCACCGCGACGACGTTCGCGGACTCGCCCTACGAAACTCACCTCGTTTGGGTCGCGCGCCAGATCGGCATCGACCGCGTGCTCTTCGGCTCTGACTTCCCAGTGACCACACCGGCCGAGTCGCTGAGGTCCGTTCGCGCCCTCGGGTTCGACCCGGAGGAGGAACGGAGGATCCTTCATGACAACGCCGTCTCGCTTTTCGGGCTCGCGGCGCGACCGGTCCCCGGGCGATGACGGCGCCTCGCAGGGTGAACTCAGACCGCGCGTCGATCCTCGCGTAGCGAGCTCACTCAGAAGTCGAGCACGACCCCGCCGCCGAGGTCGCCGAACTTCTCCGTGCGGAAGCGGTAGAGCGCGGCCGGACGCCCGGGGCCGTCGCGGCGCTCGTCTCCGGTCGGCTCCAAGATCTCCAATGAGTGCACCTTCCGGCGGAAGTTCCGCTTGTCGAGCGGACGGGCCAGGATGGTCTCGTAGACGGACTGAAGATCGGTCAGCGAGAACGACTCGGGCAGGAGCTGGAACGCGACCGGCGCGTACTCGGTCTTGTAGCGAAGCCGCTCGACCGCGTAGTCGACGATCCGGCGGTGATCGAAGGCCATCGGCGGCAGCGCGTCGATGGGGAACCAGGCCACCGTGCGCGCGTCAGTGCCGGCGTGCGGGTCGAGCGGTGCGGCGTCCACGAGGGCGTAGTAGGCGACCGTAACGACACGGCGCGCGGGGTCGCGGCCGACATCGCCAAAGGTGTAGAGCTGCTCCAGGAAGCGCACCTCGACGTCGGTCTCTTCCCGCAGCTCGCGTCCGGCGGCGTCGTCGAGGGACTCGTCGATGCGCACGAAGCCCCCGGGCAGCGCGTGCTCCCCTTCAAAGGGCGGCAGGTCCCGACGGATGAGCAAGACCCGCAGCTCCCCGTCGGCGATCGTGAGCAGCACCACATCGACGGTGACGGCCGGCTGCGGATGCGACGCCGGGTCGTACGCCGGCTTGCCGGAAGGCACGGGATCGGAAAGCGGCATCGCCTCGAGCGCGAGCGCGGCTTCCGCAGCGGCGCGCTTCTTCTTCTTTTTCTTCTTCTCCTTTTTGTCCTTCTTGCCCATCACCCCTCCTCCGAGTTCGCCTCGATCGTGGCGCGCAGCGCGTCCGCCATGGCCTGGAGCGCCGGCCCGATCGAGGTCGGCGGCGCGTCGTAGCCCTCGAGCTTGCGAAGTCCGTCCGGCAGAGCGGCCAGCTCCTCAGCGCAGCGCGTTCGCGCGGAGACCGCGCCCCAGTCGCCTTCGTCGGCCACCAGCGCGCCATCCCGGATGACCTCGCGGAGCACGCGCTCGACCCGGCCCCCCTTGGGCGCGGCAGGGGGCGCGGCGTCCGCCAAGTCGATGACGTCGCGGACGAGCGTGCCGTTGTGATCCCGTACGCGGAAGACCTGCTTTTCGCCCGGCCAGCTGACCTTGCCCTTGGAGAGCTTCATCACCGGGATGTGGCGCCCGGCCTCCTCGCGGCCGACGAGCTTGAACACGCCGGACAGCGCGGGCCCGTCCTTGGAGGTCACCAGTTCGGTCCCGACACCAAACGAGTCGATGGGCGCGCCGCGCGCGATGAGCGCGGCGATCTTGGTCTCGTTGAGGTCGCCGCTGGCAACGATCTTGGTGTCGGTGAGCCCCGCCTCGTCGAGGATCGCCCGGCAGTCGAACGCGAGCTGCCCGAGGTCGCCGCTGTCGAGGCGCACGCCGCGGAGATCCTTGCCCACAGCCGTCGCGCGCCGGCAGCCCTCGTGGGTGTCGTAGGTGTCGATCAGCAGCGTGCAGTGCTCGGGGTAGAGGCGGTGGTAGAGCGAGAAGGCGTCCCGCTCGCGCTCGAAGCTCATGATGAACGCGTGCGCCGCCGTTCCCATAACGGGGATCCCGAGCCGCTGCGCGGCGACCACGTTGCTCGTCCCATCGGCGCCCGCGATCCACGCCGCGCGCGTGGCCATCATCGCCGCCCCAAAGCCGTGCGCCCGGCGCGCGCCGAAGTCGACGAACGTGCGCTCCTCCGACGCGAGCCGGACCCGCGCCGCCTTGCTCGCGATCAGCGTCTGCATGTTGATCGTCGCCAGCAGGAACGTCTCGACCAGCTGCGCTTGCGCCAGCGGCGCCCGGACCCGAAGCAGCGGCTCGTTCGGAAACATCAGCGCGCCCTCGGGCGCCGCGTGCACGGTGCCTTCGAAGCGGAAATCCCGAAGCCACTCGAAGAACGCCGCATCGACGTGCTTGAAGACGCTCAGCCCCTGGAGATAGGCGACGTCCTCCTCGGTGAACCGCAGCGTCGTCAGGTAGTGCAGCGCCTGCTCGAGCCCCGCGGTGACCAGGAACGCGCGCGGCGCCGGCATCCGGCGAACGAACAGCTCGAAGGTCGCCATCGCGTCCGGGTCCTGCCCGTCTGCCAGACGCTGCCGGTACGCGGCCATCATGGTCAGCTGATAGAGGTCGGTGGCCAGCGCGAGCTGGTCCTCCCGCGGCAGAAAGGCGTCGGGCGTCATGCGTGCTCCTTTAGTGTCTACAAAACACTAATAAGTCGCCGGAGCGACCTCGCAAGAGAATACCTCAATCACAGCCGTGGGAACGCGAGTCGACGGACTGGTGCGTGGGTCCCGCCCCCACCCCCGCTTTGCGGCCCCGATGCCTACAGGCAGGGGCTGCCCTCGGGCGCGCACCATTCGACGGTGTCGAGGCGCTGTCCGCGAGGCAGGACGATCAGGGTGTAGCGACGGAAGAACGCGGTCGCGCCGTCGTCTCGGCGGATCTCGTACTGGAACGGGTAGACCCGGGCGCAGGAGCGGTCGATGTTCTCGCCGTAGGCGAAGCGCACTTCGTAGAACAGCTGCGTGCGGCCGTTGACGGAGATGAAGCGCTCCTCTTCCTCACGGACCTCGATGACGTTCTCGGCCGGCATCGCGCCGACCGCCACGGCGCCCTCAAAGAAAGAGCGAGCGTCCAGGTCGAGGCGGTCCGGTACAGGGAGCGGCATGAACGCGCCGGCGTAGTTCTCGCCCGCGCCGCGCACCGCCCGCAGGATGGGGAGCTGCACACTGGACGACGGGTTCTCGCTCAGGAACACGAGCAGCTCGCGGTCGGGTGAGTTCGGGTCGAACGCGTCGTATCCCAGCTGCCGCTCGACGCGGTCGTTCAGCCCGTCGTCGTCGGTGTCCGGATCCATGAGCAGGGTGCCCCACTCCAGCTCCGTGTCGTCGCAGAGTCCGTCGCCGTCGGTGTCCTGGAACCGGTCGATGGGACCGCTGTCGACGCGTGGAGGCCCGCCGTCCTCGAGCGGCACCGGCGTGACCTTCGGGCAGCCCGTGGCCAGGAGGCTGAGGGCGACGACGAGCGGGATCGCGTGACGCGTGAACACCGAAGTTGTGTATAGACCCATTCTCGTGCGGCCGCTCACGTGCGCTTTCTCGCGCGGGGGACTAAGTCCTTTCCCATGGGCCTGAACGCAGACGCCGTCGGACAGAAGACCGAGCCGATCGAGCACACCTACGACTTCCGGGATCTCGCCCTCTACGCGCTGGGCATCGGCGCGACGGTGGACGATCTGGACTTCCTCTACGAGGCGCGCGGGCCGAAGGTCTTCCCGACCTACGCCGTCGTGCCCGCCTTCGAAGCCAACGCCAAGCTCTTCGACGCCGTCGGGGGCGACCTCTCGGGTGTCGTTCACGGCTCGCAGAAGATCACGATGCACAAGCCCTTCCCGCCCGAAGGCACGGTCACCACGGTCGGTGAAGTCGCGAACATCGGCGACCTCAAGCGCATGGCGCAGTCGACGGTGCGCACCGAGACGCGCGACGCGGACGGCGAGCTCATCTGTGAGACCGAGTGGATCATCATGTACCTGAAGGACGGCGGCTTCGGAGGTGTGGCCCCGCCCCGCAGCAAGAAGGTCCGCCCGCCGGAGCGTGAGCCGGACTGGGTCGTCGAGACCAAGACCGCGCCGGAGCAAGCGCTCCTCTACCGCCTCGGCAGCTTCGACATGAACCCGCTGCACGCGGACCCGGCGGCCGCGATGAAGGCCGAGAAGATCACCAAGGGCAAGCCCATCCTGCACGGGCTCTGCACCTACGGCGTGGTCGCACGCGCGATCCTCCAAAAGGAGTGCGACAACGATCCGAGCAAGCTCAAGACGTTCTTCGGGCGCTTCAGCAAGCCCATCTGGCCGGGCGAGACCATCGTCACCGAGGGCTGGCGAGAGGAAGACCGCATCGTCGTGCGCGCCGCCACCGCCGAGCGCCCCACCGAGCACATTTTCACGAACGCGTACGCCGAGCTCGTCTGAGACGAGCCCCGACCGAGACGAGCACCCGACCGAGACGAGCCCCCGAGGAGAGACCATGAAGAAGCTGAACAAAGAGATCTGGATCGTCGCCGCCAAGCGAACCGCCTTCGGCGCCATGAACGGCGCGTTCGACCGCGTCAGCGCCATCGACCTCGGGGTGCACGCCTCGAAGGCGGCGCTCGAGCAGAGCACGCTCGAGGCGAACGAGATCGATCACGTGATCTTCGGCAACGTTCAGCAGACAAGCGCGGACGCCATCTACATGGCGCGCCACATCGGCCTCAAGAGCGGCCTCCCGATCGAGGTGCCCGCCCTCACCGTCAACCGCCTCTGCGGCTCGGGCTTCCAGGCCGTCGTCAACGCGGCCCATGAAATCCTCGTGGGCGACGCCAAGGCGGTGCTCTGCGGCGGGACCGAGAACATGAGCCAGGCGCCGCACAGCATGTGGGGCCTCCGAAACGGCGCGCGCTTCGGCAAGCCGCCGGCGATGGTCGACACTCTCTGGGCGTCGCTGACCGACAGCTACTGCAACACGCCGATGGCCGTCACGGCCGAGAACCTGGCCGAGAAGTACGGCATCACGCGCGAAGACTGCGACGCGTTTGCCATCAAGAGCCAGCAGCGCTGGGCTGCGGCCCAGGAGTCCGGCGGCTTCGCCGACGAGATGGTCTCCGTCGAGGTCAAGACCCGCAAGGGCATGGTCGCCGTCAACGTGGACGAGCACCCCCGCCCGAACACGACGATGGAGAAGCTCGGCAAGCTCCCGCCCGTGTTCAAGAAGGACGGCGTCGTCAGCGCCGGCAACGCATCCGGCATCTGCGACGGAGCGGCCGCGCTGGTCGTGGTCGACGGCGAGTGGGCCAAGGGCCGCGGCCTCAAGCCCATCGCCAAGCTGCTCCAGTGGGGCGTGGCGGGCGTGGAGCCGACGCTCATGGGCATCGGCCCGGCGCCGGCGATCACCAGCGCGCTCGACCGCGCGGGCCTCGAGCTGAACCAGATCGACTGGTTCGACGTCAACGAGGCGTTCGCGGCGCAGTGGCTCGCCGTCCAGAAGGAGCTCGACCTCCCCGAGGAGAAGAGCAACCCGAACGGCGGCGCGACCGCGCTCGGCCACCCGCTCGGCGCCACCGGCGCGCGCATCACGACCAACCTGATCTACCAGCTCCAGCGCACCGACAAGAGCCTCGCGATCGGCTCGGCGTGCATCGGCGGCGGTCAGGGCATCGCGCTCGTGCTCGAGCGCGCCTGAGTCTCTTCTCTTTCGACGGGGCTCTCTGTTCACCCTGAGCAGCGAGCCCCGTTTGTCGTTCGCGATCCGCGAGATCCCGGAGCAGAATACAGATATGGCTGAAGACCCGAGCACCCGCGCGCCCGAGCTCGATGACCGCGACATCGAGAAGCTGATCTTCGACTGGAACAGCAAGCGCTACCGCGGGCCGGTCATCCTCAACCGCACGTTCGAGCTGCACGACGAGACACTGCGCGACGGGATCCAAAACCCCTCGGTGGTGGACCCCGACATCGGGGACAAGCTCGAGATCCTGCATCTGCTCGAGGCGATTGGGGTCGACACGATCGATGTCGGCCTGCCTGGCGCAGGTCAGCGCGCGTTCGACGATGTGCTCCGGCTTTGCCGCGAGATCGCCGACAACAACATGAAGATCCGGCCGACCTGCGCCGGCCGCACGCTCGTGCAGGACATCGCGCCGATGGCCGAGGTGAGCCAGCGAGCGGGCATCCCCGTCGAGGTCATGACGTTCATCGGATCGTCTCCGATTCGTGGGCTGGCCGAGAGCTGGTCGGTCGAGCTCATCCGCAAACGATCGGTCGAGGCCATCTCGTTCGGCGTCAAAGAGGGCCTTCCGGTCAACTACGTCACCGAGGACACGACCCGGTCCCGCCCCGACGTGCTCTGGGAGCTGTTCCGCGCGGTCATCGATCACGGTGCGTCACGTCTGACACTATGCGACACGGTCGGCCACGTGACCCCGGACGGGGTGCGCAACCTCGTCCAGTTCACGGACAACCTCATCCAGGCGTCCGGCGCGGAGGTCGGCATCGACTGGCACGGGCACAACGACCGTGGCCTGGGCGTCGTCAACGCGATCTGGGCGCTCGAGTACGGCGCGGACCGCGCTCACGGCACCATCCTCGGCATTGGCGAGCGGGTCGGCAACGCATCGCTCGACCAGATGCTCGTGAACCTCAAGCTGCTCGGCGAGCTCGGCGACCGGGACCTCAGCCCGCTGGCCACGCTCTGCAAGAAGGTGAGCGAGGCGACCCAGTTCCCCATCCCGATCAACTACCCCGTGTTCGGCGAGGACGCGTTCCGGACCGGGACCGGCGTGCACGCGGCTGCGATCATCAAGGCGATGGAAAAGGGCGAGAACTGGCTCGCGGACCACGTCTACTCAGGTGTGCCGGCCGGCGACTTCGGGCGGGAGCAGGAGATCTGCATCGGTCCGATGAGCGGCATCAGCAATGTGCGCTTCTGGTGTCGCAAACGAGACATCGAGCCTACGGAGGCCATCACGAAGGCGATCCTGGCCAAGGCCAAGGGGAGCAAGCGCCTGATGACCGACGAAGAGGTGCACGCCGTCATCGCGTCTGCGTGATGTGATGCGTCCGCGTTGCGGGACAGGATCTTTCCTTTCGGATCTGCAATCGACGCATTTCAGACTTGAGATGAAATCTCAGCCCTGAAACCGGAAACCGCGCCCATCCTGTGTTTTCGGGGTTGGCACGGCCCTCGCAGCAAGGAAGGTTGACATGACGACAAGGCTGGCGTGACAGCCCCCCCGATCGTCAGCCCAGTCATGTCACCTTTTTGCGGTCCGTAGCGCGCATCCCCCCCCAACGCGCTGCGGGCCGCTTCTTTTTCCGTCGTGCCCCTCTCACGGCCCACGTGAGTAGACTCAGGGGGTGTCGCTTGATGAACAGGTGGAAACGAGCCCCGCCGAGGCCGTATCGGAGCAGCCGCGGCAGGCGACGCTGAGTTTCGTCGAGAGGCCTGGGGGAACGGACTACCGCACCACGACGGCCGCCAGACCCCCGATGCGGGTCTCGCGCGCCGCCGACGGAGCCTATCGAGGGACGGAGAACAAGCCCGAGAAGCGGCCGGGGGTGTTTCTGGCGCTCGTGACCCTTGTGTTTGCAGCGTTGATCGGGGGCATCATCCTGGCCGTCCAGACCAACCTTCTCATTGCTCTCGGTGCGTGGGTGGTTCTTTCCGGCATCGTGGGAACTCTACCCATGGTCCTGCGCATGCGTGCGCGGCAGGGGCCCTACTCGCGGCTGCAAGAGCAGGAGCGCCTCGACCAAAGCGTTCATGTTGACGTTGACGACATGGGCTTGCGTACCGACACTCGCGACGACGAGGATTGGGCGGGCAGCGCGAGCCGCGAGGACATCGCCCGGGTGTACGCCCAGCCCTAGTATCAGGGTGTCGCACGCGTTCGTGTGGAGCTGCGGTCGGGCCACCACTACACCCTGGTCGATGGCCTGTTCGACGAACACCCGCGTTGGCCGTTTCGCGCGATGCCGAGTCCGGCTCGGACGCCCTGTCCAGGAGCCAAGGCATCAGGCTCCTGATCCTTGCCGCCGTGTGCGGTGGGATGAGCACCCTCTTCATCTACGGCGCGCTCGACCGGCCCTCCCAGGTTGTCTTGAACTGCATACTCCTCTTGGGGGCGCTCTCCAGTGGCGCCCTCGGTGCTTTTATCGGCTGGTCGGGGGTCTCGGTCCTTCGACGCGATGGTTCCCGGCGATGGGAGCGGCTGGACCGAACGATTGGAGTCGACGTGGACGACGACGGCGTGCGGTCCACAGCACGCCCAGATGAGGACTGGTCAGGCGCGGCGAGTCCCGATGAGATCGAGAGCGTGCTCGCGCGGCTCTCGCGCGGAGGCTTCGCGCAGGTCCGCGTGGCGCTGCGTTCGGGCCACGAGTACACGCTGATCGATGGCCTGTTCGACGAGCAGGAAGCCGAAGACGTCGCACACGCCATCGAAAAGAGGCTGAGATGAGTGGGTTTGGGAAAGCTCCGATTGAACCGGAGTTGACTGGCTCGGTTCGGGGCCCAAGACTCCGGGCGCTGTGGCGAACCTCCACCCATGGGCCCGCGTTGGCCTGACGTTGCTCGCCGTCTGGCTCATGGGCTGTGCGGAGGAGGTCGTCGAAGAGCCCCCCACGGCACCACCGCCCGTGCATGTCGACGCCGTCCGGCGGGAGGCGCGCGTGCCGCAAACGACGGGCACGGCCGAGCTCGAGCCTCTCCGTCGCGCCACGTTGTCGGTCGAGGCGCCGGGGCGGGTCATCGCGCTGGACATGGAGCGGGGGCAAGTGATCGAGGCGGGCCAAGTGCTTCTCCGCCTTGATGTGGGCCGCACCGCGGTCGCCGCCCAAGCCGCCGCCGCCGGGGTAACGCAAGCCCAAGCCCAACTCTCCCAGGCCGAGCGGGAGCGCACGCTCGCCGAGCGGCTGCACGGCTCGGGCAGCACGTCCCAGCAGTCGCTCGACCAGGCGCGGGACGCCGAGCGGCTGGCGCAGGCCGCCGTGACCGCCTCGCAAGCGCAGGTTCGGCTGAGCCGGCGGGGTCTCACCGAGGCGGTGCTGCGCGCGCCCTTCGGCGGCACGCTGGTCGAGCGCCGCGTCGAGATGGGTGAGTACGTCGCCCCGGGCGCTCCCGTCGCGGTGCTGATGGACGTCTCTGAGCTTCATGCCGAGGTCCTGCTCGACCCCCGGGACGCGCTCGACGTACAGCCCGGCGCGCATGTCACCGCCCACGTGTTCGCGCGTCCCGACGACACCTTCGCGGGCCGCGTGCTTCGCGTCGGTGAGGCCATCGATCGCATGACCCGTCGGCTCCCCGTCGAGGTGCAGATCGACGACCCACAGCGCCGCCTGCGGCCTGGGCTCGTCGCGCGCTTCGAGGTGCAGACCGGACCGGCGAGAGACCTCCTGACCGTCGACGCGGACGCGGTGTTCGAACGCTTCGAGCAGAACCAGGTCTACGCCGTGGATGCGGGGGGCGTGGCGCATCGCCACAGCGTGCTTCTCGGCGACATGGTCGGCGGCCGCGCGGTGGTGCTCGAGGGCCTCGAAGCGGGCGAGCGCGTGGTCGTCGATGGACAGGACCGCGTGCTGGACGGCGAACCCGTCACGATTGTAGAGCGCGGCGTCACCGAAGCGGCGCGAGCCGAGTCCGACGGGTGAGCGAGCCGACCAGAGACCCGGACGCGCCCGATCCGCACGGGCCCGCCCCGACCGGATTGGGTCCGCTGATCGCGCGCTTCAGCGTGGGGCAGCCGGTGCTCGTGAACCTCATCGCGCTCGCGATGATGGTGACCGGCGTGATGACGCTCTCCGGGATGACCCGCGAGGTCTACCCGATCATCCCCGTCGGCGGTGCGAGCGTGACCACGTTCATGCCCGGCGCGTCGGCGGAAGAAGTCGAGCAGCTGGTCACCGCGCCGATCGAGGACGAGCTGTCGGACGTCGAGGACATCGACGTCATGACGAGCACCTCGCGCGACGGGCTCAGCTTCGTCTGGATCGAGTTCGAGGCGTCGGTCGAGGACACGGGGCGCAAAGTCCTCGAGATCACCAACGAGGTGAACCGCGTCACCACGCTGCCGGACAGCGCGGAGTCGCCGATGGTGCAAGAGGCCTCGGTCCGGCCTCCGATGATGGCCGTCGCGGTGCGCGGCTCGGCGCCGGAGTCGGTCTTGCGCTCGGTCGCGCGGGACCTCGAGGACCGGCTCGAGCGCATCGAAGGCGTGGCCCAGGCCAACGGCACGGGCATCCGGGAGCGCGAGATCCACGTGGACGTCGACCCCGACCGCCTCACCGCGTTCCGGGTGCCGCTCGCAAACGTCGCGGGCGCGCTCCGGTCCCGCGGCAGCAATGTGCCCGCCGGTACGCTCGACTCGGACACCCGAAGCCGGATCGTGCGCGGCATGGCGCAGACGGCGACCGCCGAGCAGATCGGCGAGGTCGTCGTGCGCCCCGATGACGAGGGCGGCGCGGTCCGCGTGCGGGACGTCGCGCAGATCTCGGAGGGCTTCGAGCGCGCGCGCACGCTCGCGCGCGTCGATGGCGAGCCGGCCATCGTGTTCATCCTGCTCAAGGCGGACGGGGCGGACGCCGTGCGGGCGTCGGAGTCGGTGCGGGCGCTGCTCACCGAGGTCGAAGAGACCCTGCCCCCGAACGTCTCGGTCACCGTGTTCGGCGACACCGCGCCGTATGTGCGCAGCAACCTGTCCAACCTCTACTCGAACGCCGGGATGGGGCTGCTGCTCGTCCTGACCATCCTGTGGCTGTTCGTGGGGTTCCGGAACGGCATCATGGCCGCGCTCGGGATCCCCGTGGCCATCGCGGGCGGCGTCGTCGTGATGAGCGCGCTCGGCATCACGATCAACATCCTGTCGCTGCTCGCGCTGATCCTGTCCCTCGGCATCATCGTCGACGACGCGATCATCATCATCGAGAACGTATTCCGTCACATCGAGGCGGGCGTGCCGCGCGCTGAGGCCGCGGTTCGGGGCACGTCCGAGGTGTTCTGGCCGGTCATGGCGTCGACGGCCACGACCTGCTGCGCGTTCCTGCCGATGCTCTTGATGACCGGGGTGCTCGGGGAGTTCTTCTCCATCATCCCGAAGGTCATCGTGGCCGCACTGGTCGCCTCGCTGATCGAGGCGTTCATCATCCTGCCGAGCCACCTGGCTGACTTCGGCGTGTCGAACATGCACGACGACGACAAGCCCCCCGGACGGCTCGAGCGCCTCGGGGACGCGGTCGAGGCGCGCTTCGTCAAGGTGCTCGGCTGGGCGCTCCGCCACCGCTATTTCGTCATCGGCATCACCTACGTCGCCTGCATCGCGCTGATCGGCACGGCCGCGATGCTCAAGAGCGTCGTCCTGTTCACCGAGGGTGACGTCGAGATGTTCGACGTCCGCGTCCGCATGCCGACGGAGGTCTCGCCCGAGGAGACCGACCGGGTGATGCAGGAGGTCGAGCGGCGCCTGCTCGCGCTCGAGTCGGACGACGTGCAGGCCGTGATCAGCACCCGCGGCTACTCGCGCACGCGCTCGTGGACCGTCACCGGCGACCACGTCGGCATGGTCACCGTCTACATGGTCGAGCGGCAGGAACGCTCGACCCAGGATGCGGGGACCCGGCTCATGGAGCGGAGCGCGCATCTCTTCGACGACATCGTCGGTCCGGCGAGCCTCGAGGTGGTGAAGTTCGAGGACGGCCCGCCGCGGGGTGCGCCGGTCGCCGTCCGGGTGACGGGCGACGATCTCGACACGCTCGCCGAGCTGAGCGAGCGCGTGCAGGCGGAGCTTCGCCAAGTGCCGGGCGCCCGCGACGTCGGCCATGACTACGAGCTGGGCAAGCGCGAGCTGCGTGTGCGCGTCGACGAGTCCCGGGCCGCGCTTCACGGGCTGACCACCGAGGCCGTGACCGGTTGGCTGGCGACCGCGTTCGGCGCGCTGCCGGTGGCGACCACGCGGGAAGGCGACGAGGAGGTCGACATCCTCGTGCGCCTGCGGGAGGAATCCCGCGCTGACCCCGAGCAGCTCGCTGAGCTGACGATCCTCACCCCGTCGGGCGCGACAGTGGCGCTCCGCGAGGTCGCGGACATCAACCAGGCTCGGGGCCTCTCGACGATCCGCCGACGTGATCGACGGCGCGCCATCACCGTGACCGCCGAGCTCGTGGAGGGTTCGGGCGAGACCAGCTCGACGGTCAACGCCGCGCTCGCCGAGCGCCTCGGGCCCTTGATGGCGGCCAACCCGGACGTCCGCTTCCAGCTCGGAGGCGAGTACGAGGAGACGCAGGAGTCGGTCAACTCGCTGTTCCTCGCGTTTGGCCTCGCGGCGCTGCTCATCTACACCATCCTCGCCAGCCAGTTCCGCTCGTTCGCGCAGCCGCTCGTGGTCATGACGGCCATCCCGCTGTCGCTCATCGGCGTGAGCCTCGGCTTCCTCGCGTCGGGAGAGGCGGTGGGCCTCATCGGCCTCATCGGGGTGGTCGGCTTGGCGGGCATCGTGGTCAACGACTCGCTCGTGCTCGTCGACTTCATCAACAAGCGGCGCGACGCCGGCATGGGCGTGGACGAGGCCATCATCGAAGCGGCGCGCCTGCGTCTTCGCCCCATCTTCCTGACCAGCGTGACCACCATCGCCGGCCTCGCCCCGCTCGCCATCGGCGTCGGCGGCCGAAGCGAGCTGCTCGCCCCGATGGCCACCGCCATCAGCTGGGGCCTCACGTTCTCGACCGTGCTGATCCTCGTGATCGTGCCGTGCCTTTACCGCACCGTGGACGGCATCGGTGGCGGGCTCGCACGGATCTTCGCTCCGCTCGGGCGGATCGCGACGGGGAACAAGAAACAAGCTGCGCCGGTCGCGCCGGACCCCGGACCCGCGCTCCCCGAACCCGCGGAGTAGCCGGGATTGCCCTCGGCCGTCCTGTCCCGCACGCTGCGTTCGTGCCGTCGCCATCGCGCCTCCTCCTCGGACTGACGCTCAGCGCCCTCCTCCTCGGAGGCTGCGGACCGACCGATCAAGAAGTCGCGGTCGCGTTGTTCACGTCGATCGCGCTCGTCGTGCCGATCGCGACGGCCGTCAACGCCGGCCTTCACCGCCTGTGGCGAGACACCCGAGACCTCCTTGCCCCCTCGCTGGTGGAAGCCGTCGCTGTGTGCGGAGCAGCAGCCGCAATCGCGGCGGGCGTGAACACCGCGGTCCTCAACGCCGACGACGAGCTGGTTCTCTTCGGCCTCTGGCTCGCCGGCACCTCTTACCTCGCGCTGTTCTCGCTCGCGGTCGGGGTCGCCCTATGGCGACGCGCACGATGGGTGTTCCGTGGACTCTACTGGGCCCCCGCGGTTCTGATGATGGGCCTGCTCGCGCCGATCGTCGCCGACGACAACCTCTCGAGTTCCTACAACAAGGTCGTCTTTGTCGTCGTGACCTACGCCGGTGGGCTCGGCGTGGTCGGCGGCGGGTTGTTCGTCGCACTGCTCATCGTGTCGATCAGAACGTTTCGGCGCAGCAAGAACGCGAGCGCCGGCGGAAGCTGAGTCACCCCGGCAGGGTGCCGTTCAGGTACTCCTCGAGGTTGGTGTACCCGTCGCCGTCCGGGTCGCCGTTTCGGTCGTCGGGGTCGCTGGAGCTCAAGCCGTGGCGTGCCTCCCAGGTGTCGGCCATGCCGTCCGCGTCGGCGTCGTCGTAGGCGGTTCCGTCGGCGATCGTGGGCCAGCCGCCGACGTCGTCGGGGTGGTCGAGGCGACGGCCTGTCGTGCCTTCGCGATCCGTGCCGCTCCGCACGTCGGCGAGCACACGCATGTCCGGGGCGTCGATGGAGACGCGGAAGGTTCCATCCGCGTTGGCCGCGAGGCGCGCGCCGGCGGCGTCGGGCAGGTTCGCGTAGACCTCGGAGGCGGGCATGATGCGCGTGGTGGGGGTCTCGGCTGCGGTGCTCGCCTGGAACGACGCAGCGGCGGGCGTGTTGCTCAGGAACTCGGACGTCGCCATCCACTCGTCGTCGCCGTCGTCGCGCGCGGGCGTCAGGTTGTCCCGGACGTACATCTCGACATCCCCGGAAAGCAGCACGTTGTTGCGGTGGCCGCCGCAGGAGTTCGGGCCTTCCATGATGAGGTTGCCGATGGCGTTGCCGCGCATCGTGTCGTCGCGACCGTTGAACTGCATCGCGTAGCAAACGTTGTAGACGAGGTTGTTGACCGCCTCCATCGTGCCGCCGCCCGTGTTCAAGAAGGCCGGGTTGCGGCCGATGTTGTTGGCGAAGACGTTCCGGTAGAAGGTCACCTCGTCGGAGCCGTTTCCGATGATCGGGCCGAGCGCGTGCGGCTCGAGCGGGCCGCTCGCCGAGCAGTCGTCGCTGTGGGTGCTGTTGAACAGCGCTTCGGCGAGGATCGAGTGCTGCACGGTGGTCCGGCTCGCCGGCCAGAAGGTGAGCAGCTGGTCGGTGGTCCAGCTCGCGCTGATGTGATCGATGACGACGAGGTCGCCGCCGATGATCTGGATCGCGTCGCCGACGCACTCGCCGCCCTCGGTGCTCGGCCCCCGACGCAGGCGAAGATGGCGGAGGACCACGTCGTTTGTGCTCACGCGGATGAGCGTCAGAGCGCGCGTCCCGTCGCCGCGGATGAGGATGCCGTCGCCCGGCGCGGTCTGGCCGGCCACGGTGATGAACGGGTCGTCGATCGCGATGGGGCTGCCGACGATGATGATCCCGCCGACCCGGAAGACGACCGTGCGCGGGCCGGATGCCTCGCACGCCTCCCGCAGGCTTCCTGGCCCTGCGTCGTTCAGGTTGGTTACCTGAATGACGCGACCGCCGCGGCCCCCGACCGACGGCGCGCCGAACCCCTCTGCGCTCGGGAACGCGCGGAAGGGGAGGTCCACGGTCCCAGGCCCTGCGTCGGATGCGCCCCCGTCGTCGGCGCCTCCACCGTCGGCGCCGCTGTCTTCAGAACCGCCGTCCACGGTACTGGCGTCCAGTCCGCTGTCTTGCCCTCGCCCAGCGTCGGCGGTTCCGCCGTCGGTCTCCGGTGAAGCGTCCGTGGATGCCGCATCCGGCTCGTCGGATCCGTCATCGCATCCGAACAAAGACAACCCGGCGAGCAGGAGAACGGCGACGAAGCGACTGAGGCGATGCATCTCGCGTGAGATTAGGCGGGCGCGCCCGCGCAACACAACGCAGAGAATCGGACATCGACCGGCGCGCGGCTTCGAGCGAAGAGGCATCGGATCGGGCGGCTGTCTTCTCAGCACCTTCGCGTGCACGTATGCTGGACGCGTCATGCGTCATCGACTCGGGTTGCTGGTCGCCCTGATCGTGCTGGCGGGAGGCTGTCGAGGCCTCGCCATTGCGCCGGGAACCGACCCTTCTGATCCTCCAGATCCAGGGCCCGGACCGGGACCCGGACCCGGACCCACGCCGACGGGGGAGTGCTCCGACGAGCACACCACGCTGCAGGCGGAAGTGGGCGGCTTCCTCGAGCGCACCTGCGTTCACTCCGGCTGCCACGGCCCGACGGGCCCGCAGCGGCCCTACCTGAGCCAGGCCAGCCTCCCCGACCTGACGCCCGAGATCCGCACCGACATCCTTTCGAGGCTCGATCCCGACGACCCGTCCGACCTCATGCCGCCGGTCCGTGAGGCCAACGCGCCCGCCGACATCGCGCTCGTGCGCAGCTGGGTCGAAGCGGGCGCGCCCTCCAACTGCATCGTGCTGCCCGAACAGCCCGCGGTCGCGCCCAACAGCCTCGACCAGGACGACCTGTTCACCTGCAGCGACCCGTCGGTGGGTGCGAGTCCGGCGCGCGTTCACCGCGTCAACAGCCCCGAGTGGATTCACGGCGTCAATGGAGTGCTCACCCAGCGCGCGCTCTCCGCGGTGCCGTTCAATGGGAGCTCCGGCCCGTACACGACGTTCGCCGCCGACGAGTCCATCGACCCGGCCACCCTTGCCGTCTACCTCGACGTGCTCGCGAGCGTGCATGGCCTCATCGGGTTCTCGCATGTCTACTGGTGGGGCCAAGTCCCCGAGCGCTATGGCAACGACCTGAACTGCATGACGCGCGCCTCTGCCGGCGACCCGCTGCCCGACGCGGACTGCCGCGACGCGTTCATCGACGCCGCGTTCCGATTCAGCACCTACGCCCGCGACCCGTCCGACGAGGAGCGGGCCGCGCTGCGCGCGTTCCTGGACCGCGAGCTGGAGGAGGAGGGCTCCCGCGACGATCGCGACGCCACCCTCGCGAACGTGTTCGACGCGTCGTGGGTGATGTTCGGCGCGCTCCACCGCTCGTACCTGGGCGGCAGCGACGGCCAGCTCACGGACGACGAGACGATCATCGGCGTGGCGAGCGCGCTTACGACCTACCTGCCGACCGAGATCGACAACCAGCGCACCCCACGGCCCGAACTCGCCTGGGTGGCCGAGGTCCGCGAGGCACAGGAGTCCGGCCCGCTGGATGAGACCGCGCTCCGCAGCTGGATCACGCGCGTCTTCGACCCTGAGCAGGGCTACGTCGGCGGCCAGTCGACGCGCGACGAACTGTACCGGGACGACCTCCAGCGAGACTACACGCAGAACAACCGCGTGCCGGGCGTCGCGCGGCGCGGCGAGTACTGGCTGGCTCCACGGATCGCGCGCTTCTTCCGTGAGTACTTCGACTACGGCGGCGTCGCCGGCGTAGCCAAGGACGACCCGGCGGCGACGAGCCGGTTCGACTTCATTCAGGACCTCGAACGGCCCGTGCAGTTCGAAGAGAGCAACATCAACGCCGGCTACGACCTGGCCGCGGTGGGAGGCCAGACGCTGGCGATCGAGGGCGTGCCCAACCTCGTTGACCAGCTCGACGACGCCATCGCCCGCATGGTGATCGAGACCGAGGCGTCGGGTGGCGACGTGTTCAGCGCACTCTTGACCGGCCGCACCTTCCGCGTCGCTCCAACCCCGCAGCGCGCGGCGAACATCGACCGAAGTCTCACCTGCAACCCGCTTCGGTCCTGCTACACGCGACCTGGCGACCCGCGGCCGGCCGACTGCTGCGCGGATGGCTCAGACTGCGTGCTCTACAGCATCGAGGACGACGGAACGCCCGTCGGGCACTGCGGTTCGAACTACCAGCGCTCGTACTTCCACCTTCAGCGGCCCTACAACGTCGCCGACGCGATCTACGAAGACCAGTCCCGCTACCCTGACGGCGCGGCTGGCAGTGAGCTCTACGACCTCTATCTGTCGGATCCGGCCCAGAGCGAGGCGTGGGTCACCATGCCGGAGGACGAGCGCGCCGGCGTGCTGACCCACCCGACCTGGCTCGCGGCGCACGGAGGCAACGCGGAGAACGACGCGAGCCCGATCCTTCGCGGCCACTGGGTCCGCGAGCATCTCTTCTGCGAGGACGTGGCGGGCCTTCACCTCGTTCAGCTCAGCGCGCAGCTCCCGGTGGGCGACGACTCGAGCGCACGCAGCCGCCTGCAGGCGGCGATGGACGGGGACGCGCGCTGCAACAACGGCGCGTGCCACGGGCGCATGAACTCGCTCGGCCTGCCCTTCGAGACATACAACCACGCTGGCTACCTGCGGGAGACCGACCACGGTGCGGCGCCGGATGGGAGCTCGCGGATCACCAACTGGCCAGGGCGCAGCGACGTCGAGGTGAACGACGCGGTCGAGCTCGCCAACGAGCTGGCAGGCGATGCCTACGCGCGCCGCTGCTTCGTGCGGCATGTGTTCCGCTACTTCATGGCGCGCTACGAGACACCGAACGACGCCTGCACGCTGGGCGAGATGGAGGCCGCGTTCGCAGGCGGGTCCTTCTTCGGCATGCTCGAGGCGCTCTACCAGAGCGATGCGTTCCTTTCCCGCACGACGGAGGCCCCGTGACTCGCAAGTTGAAGCTTGGCCGTCGGCTCTTCCTCGGCGCCGCCGGAGCGGCCGCCGCGGCGGGCACGAGCCTGTTGTCGCCGTACCGTTCCCGGGTCGCCGCGGACGACGGCTGCCCAAGGCGGTTCGTGTTCTTCCTCAGCGGCAACGGGTTCGATGCCTCGGTGCTGTTCAGCGACGGGACGCGCAGCTTCATCGAGGCCTCGCGCGGCAATCCGGTGCAGGAACACCTCTGGTGGGGCGAGGGCTACAACGACGACGTCGGCTACTCTGAGGCACATCAGTCCACCGAAACGATCTCGGGGCTGTCGACGGCGTCGGCGCTGACGTCGCTCGGCGAGCTCGAGAGCCAAGCGTGTGTGGTGCTCGGCCTGTCCCAGCCCGGGACGGGGTCCCACAGCGCGCATCACGGCGTCTTGTCTGGCACGCGCACCATCGGTGGACGTGACCCCGGCGGCCAGACCCTCGACAGCTACCTCGCGTCACTCTCCAACGTGCGCGGCGCCGGCGATCGCACCACGCCGCTGTCGGCCATCCGCGTCGGCGTGCATGGCGGCAGCTCTGCGTCCGTCACCTACGACTCGTGCGCGGCCGGGCCCAACCGGCCGCTGCCGTCGATCAACGACCCGGCTGTCGCGTGGGATGCCTACCTCTCCCCGCTCGTGTCCGCCGACGGAGTCGCGGCGTTGGCGCGGCGGACGCGGCTCTTGGAGTTCGCCCGCAATGACGCCGAGCGCGCGGTGGCCCGCATGCCCGGGGGACGGCCCCAAGCCCAGGCCCAAGCGTATCTCGCGGCCACCCAGGAGCTGCTCGAGAACCAGGCGCGCTTCGAGCGCGTGATCGGAAGCTCCAGCGGGCTGGCGCTCCCCGACCGACCCGGCGCCGACCTTCTCCCGCTCGACGCGATGCGGGCGCAGATGGCGATGGTCGGCGGCGCTCTGCGCGCCGGCGTGACGAACGTCGCGGTGGTCGGAATGGGCACAGGCGGCGGCTTTCACAGCTTCCGCTACCAGGTCGGCCCGAACACGTCGTCCGAGCGCCACGGGCTGTGCCACGAGTTCTCGGACGGGGGTGCGCAGGAGATCCGGAACGAGCTGCGGGACGTGTGGCATCAGGAGATCGGCTCCGTGCTGGACCTGGCGCGCGAGCTGGCGGCCACTCCGGAGCCCGGTCAGTCCGGCTCGATGCTCGATTACACCGTCATCGCTTACCTGGCGGACAACGGTGTCGGCCATCACTCACGGCCCTGGGAACACCCGACGCTCCTTCTTGGCGGCGGCGCGCTCGGCCTCAACACGGGGGGGCGCACGGTCGTCTTCCCCGATCAAAGCAGCCCTGACCACCGCCAGCTCGTGAACCTCTGGGACACGCTGCGCGGGCCGATCGCCGGCCAAGATCTCCCCGAGCGCGCTGACTTCGGCGACCCGCGCAGCCGGCTCACGCTCGGGCCGCTTCCTGAATTGCTCGGCTGAGCGGGCTCGGTGAGACGAGCCGTCTTCGCGAGTCGGAGAGCTTCGTGGAACAGAACTACAAGGGCGTCGGGGTCGTGATCGTCCGCGAGCGGGTGCGCCTTCTCGAGCCGGACGCGCGCGCCCGCTTCCTAACCCAGCTGAGCGAAGACGAGCGCCATTGTCTCGACGACACCCTCGCCACCCATTGGGTTCCGGTCGAGCATGCCGCGCGGCTGTTCGAGGTATTGGCGACACCGCGTACTCGGAACACGAGACGCCGCTTCGTGAGGTCGGACGCCAGCTGGCGCGGAACGATCTCAGAGGCGTCTATCGCTTGCTGATCCGCGCGGCGACGGTGCGCTTTCTGCTGTCGCAGCACACCCGCCTCTGGGCGGTGTACCACCGTGCTGGCGAGGCTCGGCTCATCCAGCACGAGCCGAAACGAATCACCATCCGCGTCACCGGCCACTCGAGCTTGCCGAGCGCGTTCCGAGTCGCCATGGCCGGATGGCTCACCGGCGCGATGGAGCTCTGCGGTGCGAAGGACATCGAAGTCCAACACGCCCCCGACCACGCGCCGCCGTGGCAGTTCGAGATAGGCTGGCGCTGAGCGCTCCGACAGCGTCGGAGCTGCGGATCGTGCAAGCCCAAACGCTGAATCGGGACGCTACTCAGCCCCGTTCTCGATCCACGCCTGGAACGCGTCGATCCAGACCTGCGGCGCACGGCCACCCGAGTCGGGCATGGGATCGCCGCAGACCGGCGCGCCCGAGTCGTCGCGACCGATGAGCTTGTGCATGAGCAAGGACGCGTCGGGGTTCCCCGCTACCACACGGATGGCCGCGCCATCGCAGTCACCCCGCTCGGTCGGGCTCGATCCCACCAGGGCGATCCGAGACTCCGTCTCACCCACCAGCTCGAGGCCGCCCGCCTGCTCTTCCGCGTCGTGGCAGCCCGCGGTCGCGCAGCGCGGCTCGATCACCCGCGCGTAGATCGCCGGCCATGTCGGGTCGATCGGCTCGATGTCGCGGCCGGAGACGACCGCGCCGACCGACGCCGCGCCGTCCTCCCGCGGGCTCGCGCGCTCCACCACGGGCGCGCGGCACGACAGCCAGTTGCGAAGGATCTCGCGCCCCTCTTCGGTGTCCAGCCCCGGTAGCGGCGTCGCCTCGTCCGTGAGCGCGTCGTAGCGCGAGTACGAAGGAGCCGACTCGAGCGTGGCGAGGCCCTCCTCGCCAGGCGGCATCAGCCCGGCCTGGACCTGGTCCCAGATCCAGCCGCGGTGCGAGACGACCCGCAGCTGATCCGCGCCCAAACGCGTGAGGTCCGCGTCGCCCTCCACCAGACGAAGATCGTAGTCGATGCCGCCCGGCGCGTTTCGTCGGTCCATCCCCTCCGCCGCGGACGCATGACAGAAGCCCCCACCGCCGCACGACGAGATCACGAGCGCCTGCCCCTCGTAGGCCGGCGCGCCCGTGTCGTCGTACACCACCCGGCGCGCTTGGTCGGGATCGCACGGGCCCACGTCGGTCGGCGTCGTGCAACCCAGGAGCGTCGTGCAACCCAGGAGCGACGCGATCAGAAGCACCCACAGCGAGCGCGTCATGGGGCCCCCGGAAGCCAGAGAACAAACTCAGCCCCGCCGCGCGTGAGCTCATCGAGCGCGCCGCCCGCGATCCGCGGGTCACCCGGCTCGGGAGACAAGGCGCTCCATCGCCGCGCGTGCGAACCGTAGAGCCGCACTCCCATCCAGGCATCGAAACGCCACACCACGTCCGCCTCCATCTCGATGCCCATCGTCGTCGAGCGCGGGAACCAGTCCGCGTCGTCCAGGCGACCGGTGCCGAGCGCGGCAAGCCAGGCGGCGCCGACGTGAACCGTGAACCCGGCCGGAAGGTGCAACCCCGCGCGCAGAGAGGGGCGCACCTCGGTGTAGGTCACGTCCGGCACGAACTCGGCGCCTGTCGCGTTCGACGTCTCGCCCTCGGCTTCGGGCGCCTCGAGCGAGAACACCGTCTCCCCGTATGCGACCCCGAGCTGAAGGGAGAACACCTCGTGCAGAGGAAGGTCCCACGCGAGCCCCACCGACCACGCGAACAGCGTCGTGCCGAGGTCGCGCTCCGGGTCCGTGGTGAGGCCCGAGGTCGGACCGAGCGCGCCCCAGACACGGCCGGTGATCCCGATCGCCAGCCAAGGCTCGTCCGTGAAGAACCGGAGAGGGTCGAGCCGAGCGCGGGCCGCGAGGAATGGCCAGGCCTCGAGCTGGTAGCGGCCGAGCGCCTCGAACAAGTCGTCTCGGAACCCGTAGGCGCGGCCCAACAACCCGATCGAGACACCGAGCTCTACCGCGCTGGCGCGCGGGGAGGCCGCCTCCGTTGCGGGAGCGGCCTCTTGGCGCTGCGCTTCAGGCTCGTCTTCGCCGTTGGCCCTCGACGGCTCCACGCTCGATGGCTCCGCGCTCCCCGAGGCGGCCTCGGCTTCCGGCACCAGCATGCGGATCTCAGACGCCATCTCGGAGGCCATCTGCGTGGCGGAACGGCCTCGGCCCTCGACCCGACCGGTCTCGCCGTCGACCTGGATTTCAACCCGCGCGCTCCAACGTCGGCCGCGGCCCTGTACCTGACCCTCGACACGCAGGTCCGAGGGAGAATCCTCCACCGGCTCGAACCCCTCCTCCGTAAGCGCCTGGGTGAGCGCGGGCACAAACGCGCGTGCGCCGCGGCCGGTGATCTCCACGGTAAACGTCTGGGCCTCCGCCGCGGCAGGCAGAGCCGACAGCAAGAGACCGAACGCGAGGCAGGACGCCCTCATCCGCCGTCTCCTGGGGGGACGCCGCTGTCGAGCCCCGCATCCGCCGCCCCGCCGTCGGCCGATCCCGCGTCGAGGACGGGCGCGCCCGCGTCGGTGCGTGGCGGCACGCGGTCCTGCGTCCGGGCAGCCACCTCCATGACCCAAGCCTCGAGGCAAGCCAGCTCCCGGGGCTCGAGTGCCGTGCCGTCCAACGGCATCCGGGGGATGTCCTCGCCTCGGCAGCTCGGGTCGGGCGAAACGCGGGTCAGCAGAAAACTGCGAGCCGCGTCGTGAGGATCGATCCGGCGCTCGCCCACGCAGCTGGAGGACTCGACGCCGGCGAGCCGGTCCTCGACGCCCCCGCTGACCAAGTCCATGCCGGCGGCCGGCTCGAACGCGTCGTGGCAGTCGCCCGACCCGCACCGAGCGGCGAACAGGTCGCGCGGAACGTCGAAGCCAACACAGTCGTCGCTCTCGAAGCGTTCGGGGTCGTCGAGGCCGGGCGCGCAGCCCACCAGCGACACCACGAGGAGTGCCGTCACAGGAGGCGAAAGGACCACCCTCAGCATGAACGCTCGGCTGCGGTGAGTGGTCATCCAAACAAGCGTCCCCGAGCGCGGGCCGGCGAGTCAACTGTCCCGAGAGGACGACCCCGGACCCAGCGCTTGGCCGCCATGCAAGCGAGACGCTCGATGATCCCGTGCCCCACCACCCAACTTGCGGAACGCGCGCGAATGCGTGAGTGCTGAGCTTCGGTTGTGGGCCAACTGAAGCTCTCGCATGTAGCGCAGTCGTCGGGCGGCCAACCTGCTAGTCTGCCTGCGTATGGAGCGCCCACAAGAGATGACTTCGATGGACGACATCGACCGCTGGCTCGCGTTGGACGAGAACGTCTCGCTGAACAACTGCGACCGGGAAGCCATCCACATCCCCGGCACCATTCAGCCTCATGGAGTGCTCCTGGTGCTCGGGCTCGACGGTCGTGTGCTGCAGGCGAGCCAGAACGCGCCGGCGGATCTCGGCCTTTCCGCGCCGGACGTCGCGGAGCGTGTGGCGTCCTGTTGCCCCGAGATCTTTGGGCGCGCGGAGGACCGCAGATATCGGCGCGAGATCCAAGAGATCCAGCTCGGCGGAGTACGCTACAGCCTGAGCGCCCACCGCGCCGGCGGCTATGTGTTGTGCGACCTCGAGCCGGTGGACAACAGTGTGTCGCCGGCGGCACTCCTTGAGCACATCAACCACCTGAGCCTCGACTTGGGGCGCGCGCAGTCGGTGGAGGAGGTGTATCGGTTCGCGGTGGAGAGCACGGGTCGGATCACCGGCTTCGACCGCGTGATGGCCTACGTCTTCGACGCGGACGGCCACGGCACGGTCATCGCCGAAGAAGTGGGGGACACGCGCCGGGGGCTCATCGGGCTGCGTTTTCCGGGGACGGATATCCCGCAGCAAGCGAGGCGCCTCTACGCGCTGGAGCTCACTCGCCAGATCGTCGATGTGGAGGACCGTCCGATCCCCATTCTGCCGACGCTGAATCCGATTACCGGCCGCCCACTCAACATGGCGTTCAGCCAGCTTCGGAGCATCTCTCCGATCCATGTCGAGTATTTGAAGAACATGGGCGTGAGCGCCTCGTTCTCGATCTCGGTCGTGGTGCAGGGAGAGCTGGTCGCGCTGATCGCGTGCCACCACTTCGCCCGCCGGCGACTCGATGCGCAGACGCGTCAGACTTGCGAGCTGCTGTCCCGGATGGTCTCGGGCAACATCGCCGCCCGGCAGTCGGAGGACACCCGCCTGCGTCGCAACCAGCAGCTCCGGGCGCAGGTCACCCTGCTGTGCGAGCTTGGGGAGCGGACCACGCAGATCACCGCGGACAGCCCGGCGTGGAAGCACGCCTTCGACTTCGTGGATGCGGAGACGTTGCTCCTGCGCGCTGGCAATGCGCCTCGGTTTCGAGGAGAGAAGCCGGCCATGCTCGAGACCCTCTATGGGATCTGCGACCGACTGGCGCGCGAGTCCCCTGGCGAACTCCGATCCACGCGCGCGGTGCGAGAGCTGGCGCCGGAGACCGAAGGCGGGGGGCTCCTGCTGGCGCCCTTCGGGGAGGGGAACTGGGTGGCCTGGTACCGGTCCGCCCAGGATCAGAAGATCCGCTGGGCGGGCAAGCCCGAGAACGGCGAAAGCAAAGAGCTCACCCCGCGTCGCAGTTTCGAGCTCTGGCAGGAGGATGTGAAGGGGACTTGCGTACGCTGGAGCACTTCGGAGCTCGAGATGGCGGAGCTCCTGCGGCGTGGGCTCGCGGCCCGGTTCGATGATGGGGTGCCGAGCGAGGGCGATTTCGAGAAGGCGATGAGCCAGCTCCGCGAGTACGTCATGTACCTGGAAGAGCACAGCCAAGCCCTCGCCCGCGCAAACCTCGAGCTTGGTCAGTTCGCACACATCGCATCGCACGACCTTCGGGCCCCCCTACGCACGATCCGGAGCTTCCTGCCGCTACTCAGCGAAGAAGCGGGCGAGCGGCTCAATCCAGACGAGCACCTGTGGATCGGCTACATCGAGGAGGCCGCGAACACGCTGCACCGCCTTCAGGAAGGCCTCGGGTCATATGCGGCTATCGAGCACGACCAGCGGACGGGTCCCGTCGACTTGCGTGCGCTCGTCTCGGGGCTCACGCGGGGGCTCGCCGCAGACCTCGACTCGGCTCAGGTCACCATCGGGGAGCTTCCGGTACTCGACGGCGTGCCTCATCAGCTCGAGTCGCTGTTCCGCAACCTGCTCGACAATGCGAGCAAGTACCGGTCTCCCGACCGGTCTCTCAAGATCGTCGTCGATTATCGGACCGAGGAAGGACAAGCCGTGTTTAGCGTCTCGGACAACGGCGTGGGATTCCCGCCCTCGGCCGAGGAGCGTGTGTTCGATTTGTTCAGTCGGCTGCATCCGGAATCGGCCCACGGGGACGGCCTCGGCTTGGCGCTCTGCCGGCGCATCGTGCACCATCATCGCGGGTGGATTCGCGCCACATCGGAGCCGGGAAACGGATCGACCTTCGAGTTCATGCTCCAGACCCCAGCCCCGGAGGCGAGATGAGCGAACCAGAGAGCCCCGGCCACACCAGCAGAATCGATGGCAAGCCGCTCCGGGTCTGGGTGGTGGATGACTCGCCGGCGGACCGGCACCTGATGAAGCGTGCGCTTCGACCCAAGATCGACCCCGCTCAGGTCACAGGCTTCGGCTCGTCGGAGGAGGCGCTCGTGCGGCTGGAGGAGGGAACCAGCCCCAACCTCGTCTTGCTCGACCTCAACATGCCGGGGCTCGGCGGCATGCACTTCCTTCGCGAGCGTAAGGCGCGTTCGTTCAGGTACTTTCCAGTCGTCGTTTTCAGCTCATCGAGCGACCGTCGCGAGATCCAGGAAGTCTACGCACTCGGCGCGTCCTCCTACGTACGGAAGCCCGACGACCTGACCGGTCTGCGGGCGCTGTGCGCGGTGCTGCTCGACTACTGGTTCCGCTGGGCGGTGCTTCCGTGAGCTTGCTGGACGCGTTGCGGGCGGCGACGGCCCGCCCGCATGAGCGGCTCCATCAGCACCAGTTCATGCAGGAGCTCGAGGGCGCAGGGCTGAACCGGCCTCGGTACCGGACGTTGCTTCGGGCTTTTCTCCACCCGTGGCAGCGCCTCGAGCGGCACCTCGAGGACGCCGCTCATGCGGGCCCTTGGCGCGCGCTCATCCAGGTGCGTGCGACCGACATCGAAGCCGACCTCGCCGCGCTCGGCAGTCCGACGCGCGCCGGCCAAAACCCCCGAGTTCACATGCACGATGACGCCGCGCTTGGCGCCGCCTACGCCTTGGTGGGCTCGAGCATGGGTGCGCCGTCGCTGCGTGCGGCCGTGGTTCGCGCCGAACCGGACGCCTCGACCCGGTTCCTTGGGCTCTCCCCGCGTGAGGCTGGATGGCCGGCTCTCGCGCGCTACCTGCGCAGCACCACCACCGAAGACCCAGCCACCGTCTGCGACGGGGCACGCGACGTCTTCCAGTCGATCCACGCCGCGCTCGACTCACATCCCTCCACTCGGGCACGCGAGCCACGATCCGCCCGTCACCATCGGGCGCGCTCGTGAAGGGCGGCCCGGAGATGCGCGTCGCGGCCGCCCTCTTGAGCGTGGTGCTCTGCGCGTGCGGTTCCTCCCACACTGGGGACGAAGACGGCGGCGGCGACGGGGTGTGTTGTCCGGTCACGGACTTCGAGGGCTGCTCACCAGGGGAGTCGATGCCAGGCGGCGGCTGGGCCGCGAGCCTGGATCAATGCACCTACACGATCGGGGGCTTCGACGGGCGCCCATGGACTCGCACGACCGACGCGAGAGGGTGCCCGCGCGTGGAGGAGGCGTCGAGCGGATGCTGCGGGTGCGTGACTCCCGACGCGGGGCCGCCCGACGCGGGGACGGATCCGTGTGACGGACTCGGTCCGGCCGCGTGTTTCGCCGAGTTTGCGTGCGCGCCCATCTTCGACAACGCGTGCTGTCCGAGCTGCACCCCCGGTCCGTGCGCCGACTGCGAGAACCCCGTGTACGCGGGCTGCGGCCCGTTCGAGGCCTGCCGCGGCGCCTGTGGAGACTCTCCCTCGTGGGCGTGTTTCCCCACCGAACCCAGCTGCAGCGGCGCACGCCCGCTCGGCGACGAGAGCTGCGACCAGCCCGGGTGCGTCCCAGCGAGCGCGCCGATCGGGGAGCCTTCCCCGATGGGGTTGTGCCGGCCGATCACGGGGGACAGCTGCACGGTCGCATGCCGCCAGATGGCGCCTCTCTGCCCCGAAGGCACCGTGCCGGAGGGCGACGGCGAATGCTACACCGGCTGGTGTCTCCCGGCGTTCGTCTGCGAGTGATCAGGCGCGGCGGGGGAGCCCGTTGACCACGAGCACCCCGAGCAGGATGGCTCCGCTCGCGACGTAGGCGCTCGGCGGGAGGGTCTCGCCGAGCACGCTCACGCCGAGCCCCACGCCGACCACGGGGATCAGGTATGTGCACATGGAGATCGTGCTGGCCGTCGCGATCTCGAGCAGCCGGTAGTAGACGACAAACGCCAGCACGCTGCCAAACACGATGAGCGCCAGGAAGCCGCCCCACGCCGTGGGCGAAGGCGCGGCGAGCGTCCACGGTCGGTCGACCGCAAGGCTGAGAGGGACGAGCAGGACGCCGCTGATCAGAAACTGCATCGTGGGCGCGACCATCGGGGCCATCCCGCGCATGTGGATGCGTGTGTAGACCCCGGACACGCTGTAGCCAAGCGAGGCCACGAGCACGGCCAGGAGCCCCAGGACGCCGACCTCGGAGCCCTCGCCCACCGAAGGCGCGATCAAGAGCACCGTTCCGAGCAGACCCAGCAGCACACCGAAGCCCTTCCTCCATGTCAGGCGATCGTCGGCGGTGAAGAAGTGCGCCAACACCAGGGTGAAGAGCGGCACGGTCGCGTTGAGAATGGACGCGAGCGCCGTGTCGATGAACTGCTCGCCCCAGCTCACGAGCACAAACGGCACGGCCGTCCCGGTGAGCGCGACAAACGCGAAGCGCCGCCAGACCGCAGGGTCGCGAGGCAGCCGACCACCGCGCAGGCGCATCAGGCCATAGAGCAGCGCGGTCGCGCCCACCATCCGGCCGGCCACCAGCGTGATGGGCGGGATGTCCTCGACGGCGAGCCGGATAAAGAAGAACGAGGGGCCCCACAGCGACGCGAGCAGAAGCAGGTACAACAGGGTGCGCAGCGCCACGTCCGAGGCATACCGCGCCCCGCGTCAGGTCGCCCGCAGGAGCGCACGCAGCTGGCGGGGCGTCTTGCCGATCACCGCCTTCACGTCCCGACTGAAGTGCGCTTGATCTGCGTAGCCGAGGTCGAGCGCGAGCCCCGCGAGGCTGGGCACGGCGCCGGACTCGAGCCGGCCGATCCCCTCTTGCAGGCGCGCGCGCCGGAGCAGCGTCTTCGGGGACGCCCCGACGTGGGCTCGGAACATGCGCTGCATCGTGCGCACCTCCATCCCCGAGCGCGCGGCGAGCGCGGAGGCCCCCGCCCACACGTCGGGTTCGCCCAGTGACGCGCAGACCTCGATCGCGCGCTGCATTCCACGGGGGTCCGGGCGACGGCGACGACGGATCCAATCGGCGAGAAACACAAACGCTTCCTCGTCGTCGCGCGGCTGGAGGATCCGTCTCTCGAACGCCTCGGCGTCGGTCCCCCACGTCGGCCCGAACGCGTTGAGCTGATCCGTTAGCGCGATCGCGGGCCCGTCGAACAGCGCACCCACCGCCCCGGGGCGGAGCTTCGCGGCGCGCACGAGCCCGCGGCCTTCGAGGCGCCGGACCCAGCGCCGCGTCCACACTCCCACGACGCGGCTGGCGCCTGCTTCGGCCACGATGTGCACGGCCGGATCCCCCAGCAGCTCGGTCACATGCGGCGGCTGCCCTCGCAGATCCCAGCGCCCTACCCAGAAGCTCTCCACCACGTCGGAGAGGTCCGGCGGCGGGGCATACGTGCAGGCTTGCACCCGCGCACCACTCGCCGGGCTGGAGACGATCCCCCGCGCACGGCTCGACATGCGTCGGACGATAGCGGGCCGCTGCGAGACGAGCGAATCCGGAACGCAGACTTCCGACGAAAAACGTCGCGAATCGACAAGAATCGAACGGCCGCCTCGGACATCGTCGGTGTCTCAACCCAGGAGGAATCCATGACCGTGACCGTGAAGCCGATTGAAACCATCGACGCCTATGAGGGAGAGAACGCCATCGAGGGCATCCGCTTTCGACCCGCCGCCGCCGCGCTCGGCGTGACCGCGTGGGGCATGAACGTGCTCGAGCTCGACGCGGGCTGCGAGGGCTACCCCGAGCACGACCACAAGGAAGACGGCCAAGAAGAGGTGTACGTCGTCCTCCGCGGCAGCATGACGTTGGTCGCTGACAAGACCGAGCATCGCGCGAGCGCGGGCAGTCTCGTGCGGGTCTCACCGGAGCACACTCGCAAGATCGTCCCGGGAGACGAAGGCGTGACGGTGCTCGCGATCGGCGCCACGCCGGGCAAGGCCTACGAGCCGCCCAAGTGGGCGTAGGCCGTCACATCCGCACACTCACATCGGTACACAGACCGCGTCAACGCAGCGCTCGCCGGCGGCGCACTCGTCGTCCGCGCTGCACACCGGAGAGCAGAGCGCCTCGTCGACGAACCCGTCGCAGTTGTCGTCGAGCCCGTTGCCGCAGAACTCGATCGGCCCGCACGTGCAGCGCTGCCCGGCCAACATGCCGTCGTCCGGTGCGCAGTCGATCGCGTCGGGGCTGAGGTCCCCGTCGCGGTCGGGTCCCGGGGGCGCGTCCACCGCGCTGGTTCCGGGACCGCCCGTCAACGCCAGCACGAAGACGTCCGCGTCGAGCGTGATCGCCTCGAGGTAGAACGTGTCCGCCCGGGACGTCGAGGGGATGCCGGTGGCCATGAACGAGCCGTCTGCCTCGACCCGGGTGCTGACGCTGCCGGACGCACCCGTCACGCGGAGGCTCAACAGACCGTCCCCGGTCAACGCAGCCGGCCCGCCGATCAAGTCCACCTCACCTGGCTGGCCGTCGAGCAGCATCATCTGGCTGGCCGTCGCCGTCGGGGGCGTGGGGAGCGGCGTCGCCACACAGCCCGGACCCACCATGACGACGAGCCACCCGAGGAGGGCAAAGAGGAGCGTCTCGGTTCGTCGGTTCATGGCGTGTCCGGCAAGCATGGATCAGTTTCTCAGCTCGCGATGCAGACCGCGTCGACGCATCGCTGACCCGAGGCGCACTCGTCGTCCGAGGCGCACGCGCGGTCGGCGCAGTCCTCCTCGTCGACCAGCCCGTCCATGTCGTCGTCCAGCCCATTGCCGCAGATCTCGCCGGACGGCTCCGACACACATACCGCGTCGACACACCGCTCGCCCGCCGCGCACATCGCATCGGACGCGCACCCGTCGGAAGCGCAGCCCTCGTCGACGAATCCGTCCATGTCGTCGTCCAGCCCGTTGCCACACACCTCCGCGTCGCCCGCCGGCTCACACCCCGCCTCGCGACAGACAAACCCGGCCGCGCACTCCGCGTCGGACGAGCAGGGATCGACGCCAACCGGACGTGCGTTGCAGAGTCCGCCCACACAGCGCTCGCCCGTCGCACAGTCAGCGTCGGCCAAGCAGGTCGTCGTTGGGCAGTCCGCATCGATCACGCCGTCGCCGTCGTCGTCGAGGCCGTTGCACAGATGTGGGGCGACACCGCAGGCGCCGTCGACACACAGCTCACCGAACGCGCACTCGTCGTCCGCCGAGCAGGTCCCGCACCCCTCGTCGACGAATCCGTCGAAGTCGTCGTCGAGGCCGTTGTCGCAGATCTCCGTGGCCACGCGGCACGCACCGTCGACACACGCGGTGGACATCGGGCAGTCGGCGTCGTCTGCGCATGCGACCGGGTCGGGACGGCCCACGCAGCTTCCGGCCACGCATGCCTCGCCCGGCGCACACGTGTCGGCGGCGTCGCAGGCGGTGGTCGACCCGTCCCAACACGCGCCTTCAGCACAGACCCCCTCACCGCAGTCGGCGTCGGTCGCGCAGCGCGCATGACACAACCCATCGATGCATCGAGAGTCGTCGAGACACGTGCCGTCGGACGCACACAGCGGCGCGCGGGATGTGTCGAGGTCCGGATCGTTCGTGCAAGCGGTCGAGAGAACAACAAGCAGGCACAAGGACGCGCGGGTCAGGGTCATCAGTCTTTCCTCCTCGCGATCCACGATCGCGTGCCCTGCCTTCAGCAAGCGGAGGACCAACTCGAGAGCCGATTTTCTCAGTGATTCCGGGGCGCCAGACGACACCTATCGTAAACATTACATTCTGTCGTAAAATAAACGTTACACCTCATGGACTTCGAAGACCGCTACGTGCTCGAAGAACCGCTCGGGCCGTGCGTCTGGCGAGCGCGCGACCGGTTGGGCGGCACCTGTGTGATCAAGCGCCGGGACCCAGCGATGCCGCTGGCGCTCGAGCGTGAGCACGCGGAGTTGGTGCGCCTGGATCACCACGGCATCCGACGGCTGCTCGGCGCAGGCAGTTCACCCGAGCGGTACTTGGTGCTCGAGCACGTGGACGGGCTGGACCCGCGTGCTCACGTGAACGCGGACCCAAACGCCCTTCGTCGCGTCGCCATCGACGTGCTGCGGGCCCTGCTTCATCTGCATGAACACGATCGGGTGCATGGCGACCTCAAGCCCGAGAACCTGATCGTCTCGGGGTCCACGCGCCTCATTGATCTGGGTCTTTGTGTGCCTGTTGGAGCGAGGCTGGCGGGCGGTACGGGCGGCTACCTGGCGCCGGAGCTGCTGCGTGGGGGACCGGCGTCCGTGGCGTCCGACCTGTTTGCGCTGGGCAAGACGCTCTTGGAGCTCGGGGGCGCACCCGAGCACGATCTCCGCCGGCTGATCGAAGGGGCCAGCTCCCCCGACCCCGGAGATCGTCCCGCATCGGCGGTGGCGGCACTCGCCATGCTGGGCGAGCTGCCGCACCCCGAAGATCGTGGCGCGCTTCCCTGGGAGGGGGACGGCGCGCTTGCGGCCGCGGCCGCGTTTGCTGAGCGCGGCGGCACGTGGGTGATGGAGGCGCCGAGCGGGGCGGGGCGCAGCCGCATGGCCGAGGAGCTGATGCGAGATGCGGCGCAGCGGTGGATCCCGGCCGTGCATCTCTCCACCCGCGCACTGTCGGCGCGCTTCGGCGGCGCAGGCACACTGGCCGAGCGCTGCCTTCGCGGGAGTCGCGCGCTCGGGAACCTGCGTGTCGTGTTGGACAACGACGGGACCTCCGAAGACGAGCGGCGCGCAGTGCTGGCGCTGGCGCGCGGGCACAAGGTCAGCGAGAGAGGAGTGCTGCTCGTGATGGGGGCTGCTCCAGCACTGGCGAACACACTCGAACGCGAGGGGGCGACGGTGCATGGCCTGGCGCCTCTCTGTCGCGAGCAAGTGGCGAGCCTGCTGTCTCGGGCGGGCGCGCGGTCGCCGGACACGCTGGTCGAGGCCCTCACCGTGCGCACCCGAGGACGGGCGGGTCGGGCCGCCGAGGCCGCGTTGTGGCTCGCCGCGGCGCCGGAGAGATCAGACGAAGAGGTCCTTCAGCGCGCCGGGTGGGAGACCCCCGACGCGATGCGACCGCGCTCGTCCGGCCAGGCGATTGCGTGGGCGACCGAAGCGCTCGAGGCGGGCACCCCGCACCGCGCGGCCTGGTGCATCGAACAGGCGGTGGACGAGCCGACTCGGCATGCAGAGGCGGGACCGCTGCTCGCGCGCGCGTGGTTTGAGGCCGGTCGGCTGGAGGCGGCGCACGCGCTCTACGCGCACTTCGAGCCAGCCGCGGATCGGCTCACGCGAGCGCGGCTGGCGGCCCGGCTCGGTCGTCACGAAGAGGTGCTGTCGCTGGTCGATCCCGTGACCAACGCCGAGGGAGACGTGCTCTACGCCGCCTCGGCGTTGGCGCTCGGTCGGATGAAGGAGCTGCACGAACGCATCGAGCGTGGTCTCGAGCGTGGAGACAGCGCATCGATGCGCGCGCGACTGCTCCTCGTTCGGAGCGACGCCGCGTTGCGGAGCCACGACCCCGTGGCCGCCATGGAAGACGCCCGCAGCGCGCTCGCGATCGCGGGGGACGACCTCGCTCAAGCCGCCCGCGCGGAAGGACGCCTCGGTTCGGCCTACGCGCTGTCCGGCGACCCTCACAGGGCGCTGCTCCATCAACGTCGGGCGCTCCGCGCAGTCGAAGAGGCAGGCGACGTGGGCGCGCTGCCCTCCTACGTCATCAACGTGGCCGTCGCCGAGCACGCCACCGGCGATCTGGGCGCCGCGCTGCGCCGCTACGAGGAGGGAGCGCGGCTCGCGAAGGGACTCGGGCGTGTCGGCATGCAGGCCGCGGCCGAGGTGAACCGCGCGGGGCTGCTCGTGCATCTCGGCGCGCGCGACGAGGCGGAACGCGTGTTGGCCGACGCGCAGCAGGCCGCCGAGCGCGCGGGGGCGGAGGTCTACGTCGCGCAGGCGCGTTTGATCGAGGCGGAGCGCGTGGCGCCGTCTGATCCCGACGCCGCGGTCGAACACGCGCGCCACGCCCGCGCCGCGTTCGATGCGTGCGGTGCGGTCCGTCAGGCACTCGAGGCCCGGTTGCTAGTGCACGAGATTCGGCGGGGCGACGCCGCCGACGCGTTCGCGGCAATGCATGAAGACACGCTCGCGGCGGCCGGACTCGAGACGCGCGCGCTGCTCCTCCGCGCCGAGGTCGCGCTGTCCCAAGACCGGACGAACGACGCGGCGACCTTGGCCGAAGACGCCCTCGAGCGTGCCCGGGACGGGTCCGACGCGGAGCTCGAGGCCCGGGCCTGGGCGTTCACCGCACAGGTTCACCGACACACGGGCTCCGTCGACGCCAGCCGGCGCACCGAGATGGCCACAGCCACGCTCGCGCGCGTCGCCGAGCGGCTGCCGGCGGGGCTGCGCGAGCGCTTCCTCGCGGACCGCGCCGACTGGGCTCAGCCTCCCACGTCGTCGCGGCCGCTGCGCTCGGGCGCGCTCGGAGACGGAGGCCGGCGGCTCCTCTTGCTGATGCGGCGGGTGCTGCTCGACGGAGACGAGCGTCGGGTCCTCGAGGCCGCGGTCGACGAAGCGATCGCGCTGACCCGCGCCGAGCGGGCGTTCCTGCTGCAGACCGGGGACGCCGTCCGCATCGCGCGCAACCTCGACCGCGCGACGATCCATCGCGGTCAGTTCTCACGATCGGCCGCCGAGCGCGTGCTCGAGACGGGCGAGCCCTTGATGACGCAGATGGCGACGAGCGACCCCGCGCTCGCGGGCGCGCGCTCCGTCGCGGACCTCGGCCTCCGCTCCATCCTATGCGTGCCGATCCGTTCTCGCGAAGAGGTCGTCGGCGCGCTGTACCTGGACCACCGGTTCGAGTCGGCGCGGTTCGGCGACGACGACCTCGAGCTCGTCTCGGCGCTCGCGGACATCATCGGGCTGGCCCTTGAGAACGGGCGCCTGCATCGGGAGGCCGCGGCGAGGGCTCGGGAGCTCGAGCGCACCAACCGCGAAGTCCGAGACCAGAACCGCGTTGCCACCGAACGGCTCGCCGAGCTCGAGCAGCGGCTGGCCAACACCGTCGACGCGGGCGAGACGGCCGGCATCGTGGGCACCAGCCGCTCGATCCGACACGCGCTCGCGGTGGCGCGCCGCGTAGCGCCGAGCGATCTGTCGGTCCTCATCGAGGGCGAGAGCGGGACGGGCAAGGAGCTGTTCGCGCGGTTCGTGCACGACGAAAGCCGACGGCGGGAGGAACCGTTTCTGGCGCTCAACTGCGGGGCGTTGCCCGAGACGCTGCTCGAGAGCGAGCTGTTCGGTCACGTGCGTGGCGCCTTCACGGGTGCGACCCGCGATCACCCCGGGCTGTTTCGCACGACGCGCGGAGGCACGCTCTTGCTGGACGAGATCGGCGAGATGCCGCTCCGTATGCAGGTGCGGCTGCTGCGGGTGCTCCAGGAACGGGAAGTGCGGCCGCTCGGCTCGACGCGGAGCGAGCCCGTGGACGTGCGCATCATCGCAGCGACCCATCGGCACCTCGACAGGGACGTGGAGGCGGGGCGCTTTCGGCAGGACCTCTATTTCCGGCTCGTTGGGGTTCGGCTCACGCTCCCGCCGCTCCGCGAGCGACGCGACGACATCCCCGGACTCGTCGAGCGGCTCCTCGACCGCATCGCCGCCGAGCCGGGCATGCGTGCCGTGACCCTCTCGCGCGCCGCGATGGGCGCGCTCCTGCTCCACGACTGGCCGGGCAACGTGCGGGAACTCGAGCAGGCGCTGCGGCGGGGGATCTTGATCGGGGACGGAGACATACTCGGCCCGGACGACCTCGCCCTCGCGTTCGGGCAGGTCGTCGACCGCGCTTCGGCGCTCCGCACGTTCGACCGCGGGCTGGTCGAGCGCGCCTTGAGCGCGGCGGGAGGCAACAAGTCGAAGGCGGCGCGCACGCTCGGCGTCAGCCGACCGACGCTCTATCGCTGGATCAAGCGCTACGACCTCTCCTGAGACGAGGCGCGCAAGGAAGAGCCCGCCAGCGCCGACCACACGCTCCGGCGAGCTCAGTCGGGTGCGGCCGGGGCCTCGTCCACGCCTTCCGAGGACGGCGCGACCAGTTCCACCCCGACCTCGAGCACGTGGGTCTGCATCGCGTAGACCGCGGCCCCGACAATGGAAACGACCGTGACGAGGGCGAGCACCATCACCAGCCACGACAGACGCCCGGCGTTCTGGCTGAAGCGGTCTCGGTAGTAGCGACCGCGGCTGCGCTTGCGGAGGCGCGCCTGGATCTGCGGCAACAGATCGGGCACCGACACGGGCTCCTTGTTGTCGAGCCCACCCAGAAGGTCGAACGTCTCCACGAAGTCGTCGTAGTCCGCGCGAAGGTCGGAGTCGGCGTCGAGCGCCGCGTCGAACGCCTCCTGCTGGGCCTCTTCCAACTCGCCGTCGAACGCGTCGCTGAACAGCGCGCGTGCTTCGTCCGGACTCATGACCGACTCCGCTTCTTCGGGGGCGCTGAGGGGCGGCCTTCCGTGAGACGCAGCACCTTCTGCCGGAGGGCGTGCCGCGCCCGGTGCAGCCGGCTCTTGACCGTGCCCGTCGCCAGCCCGGTGATCTCCTGAATTTGCTCGTACGTCATGTGCTCGATGTCGCGCAGGACGACGAGCTCGCGATGGTCGTCGTCCAGAGACGCGATGGCCTTCTTGAGAATCTGCTCCTTCTCGTACGCTTCGACCACCTGATCGGGCCGCGCGATGGAGGAGGTCGAGTTCATGGTCGCGCTCTCGATCGCGTCGTGCTCGGCGATCTCGTCGAACTCCTTCTTTTTGCCGCGCGCGCGGCGCTGAAGGTACTTGATGCGGTTTTTGCAGTGGTTCGTGGCCACTCGGTAGAGCCAAGTGCTGAGCTTGGAGTCGCCGCGGAAGCCATCGATCGACTTGAAGACCGTGATGAACACCTCCTGCGCGAGGTCCTCCGCCTCCGCACGGTCCCCGAGCATCCGGAACACCAAACGGTAGATGCGCCCCTGGTAGAGGTTGATCAGCTCGTTGAACGCGGCTTCGTCGCGGCGCTTGAGCCGCTCCACCAGTCGTTCTTCGTAGCCATCGGGCATCGTGACGTGGAAACCAGTCGCGTTCGCTGCAAGTTCGAGATCATCGATGGCGGCGGCCACGCACGTCTCGACAACAACAACCCCAGCGGGTTCCGCGGAACGTAGCGGGCCGAGCCCCGACTCGTAAAGGCCAGCGGTCGGTCCTAGGCTTTCGGCCATGCGCGCGTACCTCGTCGTGGACCACGGGAGCCGTCGTGAACGCTCCAACCGGCGGCTCTCTGAGGTCGCGGACCTGTTGCGCGAACGCGTGGAAGACCCGGTGGAGTTCGCGCACATGGAGCTGGCACCGCCGAGCATCGCGGACGGGTTTCGCGCGTGCGTCGAGCGAGGCGCAAGCGAGGTCGTCGTCTTGCCTTACTTCCTGGGCCCCGGTCGCCACGCCAACGAGGACGTGCCACGGCTCGTCGAAGAAGCGGCGGCCGCGCACCCCGGCGTACGGTATAAAGTGGGCCCCGCGCTTGGCCCACACCCGCTGTTGGCCGATCTACTTCTCATCCGAGCGGGGCTCCCAGAGAAATGACGGATCAGGGTAGATAGCTCCGTGGAACCGCCGTACTCAGGTATCGGGGGTTTGCATTCGGACCCCCGAGGGTACGCGCGTTGACGAGTCAGGCCCCCCAAAAGACCATCCAGCAGCTCCGCCTGCTGCTCAACACCGCTCCGACCCCGGCGATGATCGTCGCGGGCGATGGCACCATACGGGCTACCAACGCCAAGCTCGAGGTGCTGTTTGGGTACGCGTCCGGAGAACTGATCGGCCGGCCCATCGAGATACTGGTTCCCAAAGAGTCGCGTGTGCACCACCCCTCTCTTCGGCAGGCGTTCTTCGAGGTCCCGAGCCCGCGCGCGATGGGGACCGGCAGTCAGCTCCAGGGTGTCTCCCGCAGCGGCGAGCGCATCGCAGTGGAGATCGGCCTGCATCCGATGGAAACCGAGGAAGGGCTCCGCATCCTCACGACGGTGCTCGATGTCCGCGAGCGCCTGCGGCATGAGACGCGGTTCCGACAGGCGCTCGACGCGGCGGCCTGCGCCATCCTGATGGTCGATGAGGCGGGCAAGATCGTGCTCTGCAACGCGCTCACGGAGTCGGTGTTCGGCTATCCCGCCGACGAGTTGGTCGGCCAGTCGATCGAGATCCTCGTGCCACCGGCCGCCAGGCGGAAGCACGCGGTGTACCGCAAGAGCTACATGCACTCGCCCGAGACCCGCATGATGGGTGAGCGGGACCGAGACCTGCATGGCCTTCGGGCCGACGGCACCGAGTTCCCGGCCGAGATCGCGCTCAGCTCGGTGGAGGCCGAGGACGGGCGCTTCGTCATTTGCTCGGTGCTGGACATCAGCGGCCGGCGCCTCGCCGAGAAGGAGATTCACGACTCCAACCGCCACCTGAGCGCGCTCAACGCGGAGCTGACGGCCTTCGCGTACAGCACATCGCACGACCTCAAGGCGCCGCTCGCCACCATTCAGGGGCTGGCCCGCTGCATCCAGGACGACCTCGACGACGGCGAGCTCGACGACGTCCGCGAGAACGTGCTGCGCATCGATCGCCTGACGGCCAAGCTCTCCACCCTCGTGGAAGACGTGCTCGCGATGACGCAGGTCGACAAGGCGCAGCAGGCGTCCGTCATGGTCCCTGTGACCGAGCGCATCGAGTTGTCCCTTCAACGACACCGCCAGCTGCGCTTGGACCACGACGTAGAAGTCGATCTCTCTGGGGTCGACGCTTGCAACGTCATCACTCAGGAGGCGCGCTTCGACTCCATCGTCGACAACCTCCTCTCCAACGCACTTCGCTACAGCGATCCAGACAAGGCGCGGCGCGAGGTGTGGGTGGCTGCGAGCAAGGCCGACGCGCAAGTGACCCTAACCGTGCGAGACAACGGAATCGGGATCCCCGAGGACATGCGCGAGCGCATCTTCGGCATGTTCGAGCGCGCGCACACCTCCCAGACGAGCGGTAGCGGGCTGGGGCTGGCCCTCGTGCGAAAGCACCTCGAGAAGCTCGGAGGCACGGTGGAACTCACGGTGCATGACGGGTGGACCACCTTTCGGGTTACTGTTCCCGATCAGGCGCCGACGCCGAACCCGACCCTGATCCCTGGAGCCACATGAAGACCGTAGCGATCATCGACGACTCCGAGGAAGACCGGTACCTCGTTCGCCGAGCGCTCCGCCGGTCCAAACCCGGTGTCGGTTTTGTCGAGTACGACTCGGCCTTCCACGCCGTCGAGGACTTCCTCGACGAGCAGAGCTTCCAAGCGAACGTCGGCAAGCCCCCGCCTCCGGTGCTCGTGCTGCTCGACATCAACATGCCGCGCATGAACGGGTTCGAGTTCCTGGAGAGGCTCGAGAAGGAGGGCCTGGCCAACAATCCGTACTTCGTGGTGATGATGTTCACGTCGTCCAACGACCCCAAAGAGCGCGCGCGCGCTGAGGCCTCACCGCTGGTCGTCGACTACATCGTCAAGCCCATCACCAAGGAGCAGATGGCGGCGATCGGCGAGCGCCCCGAGTTCAAGCTCCCGGTGGAGTAGAGCGCCTCGTGCGGAGCGCGTGCCCCATGGGCGGCGCCAAGGCCGGGTTCTGCCGAACCGACCGAGTGGAGCGGTAGTCAGCAGTGGGCTTCGCCGCAGTCATCTTCTTCCTGCTGTTCTTCGGGCTCTTCGCCGTTGTGATGCTGGCCGTTGTGGGGGTCCTCGTCTGGCAGCTGGTTCTCAAACCCAAGCGCGACCAAGAAAGCTGGGAGAAGGCGGCGCAGGCGCTGGGGCTCCGACTCGATCCGAACAGCAGCCCGGACTACCAGCCGGCCATGATGGGCACGAGCGCCGGCCTGCCGCTCCGTGTCCGGGCCCGGCGAGTGGTCACAGGCAGCGGCAAGAACCGCAGGGTCACGTACTACACGCGAGTCGGGGTCGACTTCCCGACGCCCCTCGGGATGGGCCTCACCATCCAGCCGCAGAGCCATCTGAAGCGCATGTGGGAGCGGGTCGCCGGCGCCTCCGGCATCACGGTAGGCGACCCTCGGCTCGATCCTCACTTCGAGCTTCGTGGGGTCGACGTCGACCAGGTCCAGCGGCTCGTGCGGCTGCCCTACATCACCGAAGGGCTCCTGATGCTCGTGGGGCGCGCCTTCAAGCTGCACGTTCAGGATCACAGGCTGTACCTCGAAGCCGCCTTCTTCGCGGCTGACCCGGCGCTGATTCGTCCCGTGCTCGACACCGCGGCGGCGTTCGCTCATCGCCTCCTCTCGGCGCGCGCCGAGGTCGGTGATTCCACCAGCCAACAGCGATCGGAGGACGCGCTGCGGGAGCTCGCCGGACGACTCGCGCTCACCTACGACCGGGCTCGGTCGATGGCTCACGGCCGCCTCGAGGGGATGCATGTCGAGGCGGACGCGGTGGTCGTCGAACAGTCTCGTCAGACACGTTTTGCCGTGCGTTTCGACCGCGCACTCGGCATGCGGCTCGAACTCACGCCCCAAGGCACCCTCCACACGCTCGCAAAGCTCGTCGGGATGCAGGACATCGAGACGGGCGACACAGCGTTTGACGATCGCTTCGTCGTCAAAGGTCAACCGGTCGACCGTGTGCGAGCCGCGCTCACCCCAGACGTGCGACAGCGACTCAGTGCGCTGCAGGATCAGTCGGTCACGTTGGTGATCCAAGATGACCGCATCGAGGCGTGGGCGGGCTACCCGATGTACGACGTGAGCCAGTTGGAGATGGGTCTCACCGCGATGGCGCGTGTGGGCGCGGCCGTCGCCGGCGTTCAACACCGTCCGATCGGCCCGTTCCGCGGCTGATCAGGTTCTCACGACGACGCGGGTGATGGCGTACACGCGCGCCGCCTCCTCGCGTGCGGGGCGCACCTCGAGCCGAACCACGGTGCCGACCTCCCCGCGGATGCGCTCGAGGCTGCCTCCGAAACCGAGGTCCGTGACCGGCGTCCCGTCGACGGAGAGGATGCGGTCGCCCCGCTGCAGCCCCGCGCTCTGGGCCCCGCCTCCGGGGACCACGCGGAGGACCACCAGGAACTCGGAGCCCGGACGCAGAATGGCGCCGATGCCGGCGAGCTCGGTGCGGGGCTCTTCGCCCTCGGCCACGGCTTCGAGCACGACGTCGACCCGACGCGTCTCGCCGGGGCGGACGGAGAGGTTCGAAAGGAGGCGCTCGTGGAACCCGTCGGCGCGCACGCGGATGGAGCGCGGCTCCGCGCCGACCCCGTCGAGCGCGAAACGGCCGCCCGCATCGGCGCGGGTCTGCACCTCGAGCGGGGCCGCGGACGTACCGCGGCCCAGGTACCCCGTGAGCTCCACGTGCGCCCCCTCGATGCCGACGCCCTCGCTGTCTCGGACGACGCCCTCCAGCCGGCCGCCCGCCTCGAGCGTGAGCGTAACCTCGCGCCCCGGCGTGGCGCTCACCGCCGCGGACGGGGGCATGCCGCGGGCGCTCGCCGTCAGCTCGTAGGTGCCCTCCTCGGTGAGCCCGGTGACCACGAAGTGCCCGGCCGGGTCGTAGCTCGAGACCGAGGCCACGGTGGTCCGCCGAAGGGCTCCGGTGGCGCGGCGCGCGACGACCGTGAACGCGGGCACCGGGCTACCGGCCCCGTCGATGACCCGCCCCGCAATGTGGAGGCCGGCAGGCATGCGGAGGACCACGTCAGCCTGCCCGACGGAGACGCCGAACAGCCGGGTGCGTGGATGGTCGGGGTGCGTGGCGATGAGCATGTGCGCGCGCGGGTCGAGGCCGCGCACCGAGAAGCGCCCCTCTTCGTCGCTGACCGCTTGGCCCGACGCGTGGTTGCCCCGCCGCGGCACGAAGGCCTGGACGACCGCGCCTTCCACGGCGACATCCCCCGGCCCGACGACCCGGCCCTCGATGACTCCGTCGCTCGCGGCGGCCACCTCCGAGAGCGCGATGCGCACACTCTGGCCGCGCACACGCGCACGTCCGCGCGCCCCCGCGCGCCGCGCCTCGAGCAGCGCACGGTCCCACGCGCTCACGGTCACGCGCCCATCTGCGCCCGTCCGGTAGACCTCATCCGCCGGCGCCAACGCGCGCTCCCTGGAACCCGCGCCGATCAGCGTGACCTCCGCGTCGGCCACCCCCTCGCCGGACGGGTCGACCACCTCGACCTCCACGCGCCGCTCCGGCTCGAGCGCGATGCTCACCCCGTCGATGCGCTCCTCCGGCCGCGCGGTGAACGCGATCGGGCTGTGACCCCACTCGGGCGCGTAGGAAAGGAAGCCCTCCGCGCTCGCGATCGCCAGCCCGTGCCGCCCGGCCTCCGTCGCCACCAGGATGAAGCGCCCGTCCGGCCCGCTCGTCGTGCTGACGGTGGCTCCGTCTCGGTCGAACAGGAGCTCCGCGCCCCCGATCGGAGAGCCGTCCTCCCGGTTGATGACCCGTCCTGCGAGCGTGCCGAACGGGCTCTCCAGATCCTGCGAGACCGTCGCCGTTGGTGACCACGCGCCGAGCGTGCCGCGGATGCCGGCGTCGCCTTGCTGGAGAAGACGCGCTGCCTCGCGCGCCTCGTCGGATGAAGACGACCCACCGGAGCCGCTGAGCACATCGACGAGCGAGTCGGAGAGGCTGCTTTCGTCGGCGCTACTGCGTCCTGCACCCTCCGCGCTCGGCCACCCCCACAGCAGCGCCCCGAGCAGCGCCACCAAGACGGCACCCCCGAGGACGAGCTTGGCGCGGCGGTCCATGCGTGTGGTGTAGGGCGTCTCGGGAGAAACGCACGTGGCTTCGGCGCGCGGCAATGTCGGCTGAGTGGGCAGCCCCGCTGAGCACCGCTATCCGCGACCCGAACCCACCTCATCCACCGCAGGCAGTGGCGAGCGCCTGACAATCGGGGAAGTTGAGGAAGCGCTCGCAATCGGAGCCGCTGCACGAGCACCCTTGGGGCACAGAGACGCACTCGGTGCCGTCCCACGCGAACCCGTACGGGATCGGGCAGGTGCCCGCGATGGACCAATCGTCTACCGGCGAACAGTCGGGCCCCCCCGCATCCACACCGGCGTCGGCTTCGCTCCCCGCGTCGACCGTTCCGGCATCGTCGGCGCCTGCATCCAATGGCCCGGCGTCGATCTCCGAGGGCCCCGCGTCCTCGCCTCCGTCGGCCCCGGAAGGCCCTCCGTCGACGCCGGCGTCGGCAGGCGACGACCCCGCGTCCACGCGACCGCTGTCGGGGACGCTGGGTGAAGCCGCGCAGCCCCACAGGCAAAAGAAGGAAGCGACCAAGACGATGCACGTGCGCATGTCGGCAGGTCTTGCATCGGTTGCTGTGTGACGCACCCCGGAACCTTGCGTCGCCGGCTGGTGGGAACACAGCGGGCTGAAGTCGCTGCACGTTGCCTGCGGCTGCAGAGTGCCTGCGGCTGCACATGGCCTGCGGCTGCACATGGCCTGCGGCTCCAGAGTGCCGGCTACCGAGTGAACCGGATCGCGGTGACGGTGTCGGGCAGGAGCTCGACGGACTCGAGGGTCACCAAGCCGTGCTCGTCCGCGGTGACGGTGCCGCTCGCGACCTCGGCGCCTCCTCCGCGGCGGAGTGTGTAGCTGACGGTCTCTCCGGCGGTGGTGTGGAACGCCTGCGTGTTCCGCGGGGTGACATCGACCGTCATCGGGGCCTCGGCCAGGTCGTTCTGCAGATCGATCGCCCAGTTCGTGGCGGTATCCTCGTCGAGCGTCCACACGAAACCGAGGTTGATGCCGCCCGTCAGGTCACCGTTCGAGAGGTCGCCGGTGCCCATGTTGTCGTTGATCGAGCTGTTGGAGAACGCCGGGTAGCTGAGGTTGCGCGCGAAGAGGCCGGGCGGGTACCACTCGCGGACGACCGCCCCGGTGACGACGCCGGTGCTGTGGTCGCCGTCGTTCCACGCGAAGGCGTACCCGTGATGGTTCGACTCGAGCGCGTCGATGAAGTCGACCGCTTCCGCCCACGATCCCTCGAAGTCGTGCCGACCGGTGTTCCAGCCGATGAAGGGCAGGTCTTCGGGGTGCGCCCGCACATACGTGGCGGCGTTGCGGAACGTCTCCCAGGGAGTGCCGTCCGGGAGCGTCGCGCCGTCCTCGTCGTAGTAGTAGACGAAGTCGAGGTCGATGAGGTGCTTGAGGTAGATGCGGGGCCGGTTCGGGTAGGTGGCGGCGAACAGGTCCGGGTGCCGGATCCCGAAGGAGAGACAGCCGTTTGCCCCCATCGAGCCGCCCTCGCAGATCACGCGATTCGGGTCGACGTCGTAGCGCTCGATGGCCCACGGGATCATCCATCGCAGGCGATTCTCGGTGTAGGGGTGCGCAATGAGGTCGCCGTCGACGTCGGGCACCACGTATCCGAACCAGTGGGTTTGCACGAGTCCGGGGCCTTCGGGCCTCCAGATGCGGTCGGTCGAGGAGAGCTTGAGGTGCGGTTCGCCCCCCGCCCCTGACGCTTGGACGGCCATGTCATTCGGCACACCGTCGACGAAGCCCATCGAGGGGTCGCCAAACACCTGATAGTGATCGCCCCAGGTGCTCACCGTCCCCCCGCTCGCGTGCAGGACGACACGAAGGGGGAGATTCGGCGTGCCCGTCACGATCGTCGGGGTGGCGCCGGCGGCGCGCTCCTCGGAGGTGGCGTGCAAGATCGGCTGCATCTCCCCGACGAGCTCCGCGACCGGGTCGGTCGTGGCGTTGACGCCCGGCGTGATCGCTTCCGTGGGCACGTCCTCGCGGTCGGTCGCCTGCACGGCGAAGTAGGCGCATCCGTTGACCCGGGCGGTGGACGCCCAGAGGCCAGACCACACCGGCAGGGGAGGCATGGACTCCGCCATCCGGGCCATCGGGAGGCTCGGATCGAGTCGGTCCTCGGAGCGAAGTCCGGACCCGAAGAGCTGGCCCGAATGGTTGGGGATCAACCGCACGACAACCTCCGCCGAGTCCACATTGCTCGCGTCGATGGGCGCGGCGGACCGCAGCAATCGGTAGCGGACCTCGGCCCCACCTTCGCCTTCCGCCCGGTCGCGCCAGGATACGAGCGTCTGCCCGTTCTGATGAAGCACATGCATGCCCGACGAGAGCACCGTCTCTGTGTCGGTCGTCGCTCCGCAGGGCGGCCCCGCGTCGATCGGTCCTGAGTCGGTCGGTCCCGCGTCAGGGCTCGCGTCGAGCGGGGGCTCGACCGAACCGTCCGACGAGCCCGCGTCCCGGCCACCATCTCCGGGCATGGCGGCGTCGGTGCCCGCGTCCGGGAGGTGGGTCTCGTCACAGCCGACGAGCGCGAGGACGAGGGTGCAGGCGAGCCACGGCAACGCACCAAGAGCGGTGGACCGATCGAGCCGACTTCGAAGAGGGGTGTTCATCGTGGAGAGCCTCGCTTGGGGACACGCAGGGTTGACGCTCCTTACGATTGGCGACTCTGTCGCATGGCGCGTTAACCCGGTTTGCGTGAATGCTCCTCGGCGTGCGGCCGAACGGGCTCTTCGCGCGACGGCCGTGGCGGGCGCTGCGACGCTGCCATCCTCCTCTTCGCACGCGGGCGAGTCTGGATATGGGTGGACTACGCTGCGCGGGCGAACACCTTTCGAGCCCAGCCCTGCCCTCGCACCCACCTCTTGTCGCGCGACGCCGCGAGCGCCTCGAGCTGCTCAGCCGAGCCCAGCGCGCTCAGACTCTGGATGCCGTGCGACGACATCGTCTTCAGCCATGCCTCCGGCTCGATGCCCATCCGGGACATCACCGCCGGCTCGGGTCCGCGCAGCCAGCCCGCTCCGTGGCGAACCGCCCTCCCCGTCCACTCGAGCAGGTGCAGGTAATCCGCGAACAGCATGGGGAGCGTCGCCGGATCGTCCTCCGTCGCGGCCTGGTCGACGAACGGAGCCAGACCGGTCGGCGCCGTTGAGCCCTCTTCATCTGCCACCTGCGTCGCGGGCGCCTCTTCAGCGCGCCCCCCCTCGTCCATCCGCCGGGACGCTTCCTTGAGCCGCGCGTAGATGGACGTGAACTCCGCCTCGTCCAGCGTCTTGCACGCCCCCGCCCGCACCGGATTCAGGTCGACGTACGCCATGCACGTCAGCACGGCCGCCTCGTCCAGGAGCGCCTGCGACTTGAACCGCCCCTCCCAGAACCGGCCTCGGCACTCGTCCTCCTTGTTGGCCTTACGCGCGAACCACTCGTTGAGCGAACGCATCATCCAGCTCAGGTCCCAAAGGCGCGCGCGCCACACCGCGACCCGCGCGGCCTTCTGCTCATCGTCCAGCTCCGCGTACGCCGCCATGCTCATCCGGTAGAGACGACCGAACCGCGCCACGACCTCCTCGTCGTCCCACGATTCTGCGCGCTCCTTGTCCACCCGGACCAC
>JBGCFC010000084.1:0-8318 GCA_045106715.1 Sandaracinaceae bacterium | reverse complement strand
TCATCGCGGCCGGCGGAATTGATCCTGAGGTCTACCAAGGCTTCGCCTTCGGGATGGGCATCGACCGCATTGCGATGCTTCGCCACGGCGTGCCGAACATCCGGCTGATGTACGAAAACGACGCCCGCTTCTTGGGCCAGCTCTAGACGGAGAGACCGATGAAGGCTTCGTACAATTGGCTCCGTGAGCTCACGGGCATCGACGCGGCTCCCGAAGAGGTGGGCGCGCGGCTGACGTCGCTCGGCCTCGAGGTGGAGGACGTCGAGCGGTTCGGCGAGGGCCTCGACCATGTCGTCATCGCGGAGGTGCGTGCGGTCGAGAAGGTGCCGGACAAGGACAAGCTTAACCTCGTCACCGTGTTCGATGGAGAGGGCGAGCGGAAGGTCATCTGCGGGGCGCCGAACGTGCCCCAGCCGGGAGGTCGCGTCGTGCTCGCGAAGCCGGGCGCCGTGCTCCCCGGGGGCTTTGCGATCGCCGAGCGCGATGTGGGCGGGGTGACCTCGTCCGGCATGTTGTGCAGCGAGACCGAGCTGGGCATCGGGGAGGGCGAGGCGGGCATCCTGGTCCTGGGCTCCGGGGAGCCGGGACGGGCAGGCCAGCTCGCGGCCGAGGCCCTCAAGCTGCAGGACTGCGTGTTCGAGATCGGCCTCACGCCGAACCGGCCCGACTGCCTCGGCCACATTGGGCTGGCGCGGGAGCTCGCGCTCGCGTTTGGCCAGCCGTTCCGCATGCCGAAGCCGGGCTTCCCAGCGCGCCTTCTTGCGGGAACCGATCGCGACGAGGGCCCCGATGAGCTGGAGGTGATCTCCACCGACACGCCCATCGACACGCTCACCCTGGTCGACAGCCGCCCCGCGGTGCCCGGCATCGTGCCGATCGAGATCGAGGACGCCGGGCGTTGTCCTCGCTACGCGGGCTGCGTCGTGCAGGGGGTCACCGTGGGCCCGTCCCCGTTCTGGCTGCGCTACCGCCTGTTCGTCTTGGGGGTGCGCTCGATCGACAACGTCGTCGACCTCACAAACCTGGTGCTCTTCGAGACCGGCCATCCCATCCATGCCTTCGACATGGCGAAGCTGCGCGGCGGCAAGGTCACCATTCGCACCGCGCGCGCGGGCGAGCGCATGACCACGCTCGATGGAATCGACCGGGAGCTCACCTCCGACGACCTGATGATCTGCGATGCCGAGGGGCCGATCGCCGTCGCGGGTGTCATGGGCGGCGAGAACAGCGAAATCGGCAAAGACACGCGCGACGTGCTGGTCGAGGTCGCATACTTCGAGCCGACGTCGGTTCGACGTACGAGCCGCCGGATGGGGTTGCACACCGACGCGAGCCACCGGTTCGAGCGCGGCGTCGATCCCAACGCGATCCCTTGGGTCATCCGCCGAACGGCGTCGCTCCTGTCGGGCATGGCCGGCGGCGCGAGCGCGCCCGCGGCGAGGGACATCTACCCGGCGCCGATCGGGCAGCGTCAGGTGGACTACGACCCGGGTCATGCGAGTCGCCTCATCGGCATCGCGATCAGCGAAGCGGAGTCGCGCGCGGCCCTCGAGGGCGTCGGCTGCAGCATCTCCCCTGGCGAGACGAAGGGCTGGCGGGTCAGCTGCCCCACGTGGCGCCCGGACCTCTCGCGCCCCGAGGACTTGGTCGAGGAGATCGGCCGTGTGAAGGGCTTCGACTCGGTGCCGACCGAACTGCCGCGTGTCTCACCAAGCGGCCGTGGGCTCTCGCCTTTGCTGCGCACGAGCCGTCGCCTCCGTGAGTCCGGCGCGGCGCTCGGCCTGCTCGAGGCGGTGAACTACGCCTTCGTCTCCCGCGCGGAGATCGAGCGCACCCGTGTCGACAGCAACGTGATCGAGCTCGCCAACCCGCTGAGCGACGAGCGCTGCGTGATGCGGACGTCGCTCTTGCCCGGTCTCCTCTCTGACGTCGCGCGGGCGCACCGCCATCAGGCGGGGTCCGTGCAGGTGTTTGAGCTCGCGCGCGTGTACCTGCCAGCCGAGGGGGAGGCGCTTCCGCGAGAGCCAGCGCGCCTCGGTGTCGCGCTCGCGGGTCCGCGTGTCGACCACATCGGCGAGGGTCCGAACCAAGACTTCTACGATGGAAAGGGCATGATCGAGTCGCTCATCGAAGGCGCGCTGGGCGTCGCGGTCGAGGTTCATGCCGACGACGCCTTGGACACGGACGCGCCGTGGCTCCACCCGCGCAGGCGGGCCCGCCTCTCCATCGCAGGACGGGCCGTCGGCTCTCTCGGCGAGGTGCACCCGGACATCACCGATGCGTACGGAATGGACGGCCGCGCCGTGTACGCGGAAGTCCACGTCGACGTGCTGGTCGAGGTGCTCGACGAGCTCGGTCCAGCGAAGGCCAAGCCGCTGCCGCGCTTCCCCGCGGTATCGCGGGACCTGAGCCTCATCGTCGACGAAGCGGTCGAGGTCGGCGAGGTGGCGCGCGTGCTCGGTGAGGCGAGCGGCGAGCTGGGCGAAGGGGTGGAACTCTTCGATGTCTATCGCGACGCGACCCTCGGTGAGGGCAAGAAGAGCCTCGCGTACCGGATCGTCTACCGGGACCCGTCGGCCACCCTCACGGACAAGCGGGTCGAGAAGGCTCATCGAGCGGTGCTCAAGGCCGCGAAGCAGGCGCTCTCGGCCAGGGTGCGCGAGTAGCGCATACAGTTGAGATCCCTCGGCTTTCGTGGTTATCCTTCCGCGTCATCGAGGGGCAAGGGAGTCGGTGGAATGACGAAGGCCGAGATCGTCGACAGCGTCTATGAGCGGGTGGGTGGCTTCTCCAAAAAGGAAGCGGCCGAAGTCGTCGAGGCGGTATTCGACACGATGAAGGAGACGCTCGCCGACGGCGAGAAGATCAAGATCTCCGGCTTTGGCAACTTCGACGTGCGCGACAAGAAGGAGCGCGTCGGCCGCAACCCGCAGACCGGCGATCCCATCCCGATCTCGGCGCGCCGTGTGCTGACCTTCAAGCCCAGCCAAGTGCTGAAGGGCATCCTGAACCCGCACCGCCACGACGTTGGGGCGGACGGTGCGGAGCAGGCGCAGGCGGAGCAGGCGGAGGCGGAGAGCGGGGCACGCTGAGGCGCGTTCACGGTCCGCTCGCGCGAACGAAACGAAGCGCTCGACAGGGCCACGCGCATTCGAGGCGCGAAGCCGCCGCGTGCGTGGTATCGGTGGACCGCGATGGCGCGCGCACTTCCGGACAAGCTGTTCTTTCGGATCGGCGAGGTGGCTGACATCGTCGGCGTGAAGCCGCATGTGCTCCGCTACTGGGAGAGCGAGTTCTCTTCCCTGCGTCCGATGAAGACCCGCGGCTCGCATCGCCAGTACCGCCGTCGCGACGTCGAGCTGGCGATGCTGATCAAGCAGCTGGTGCATGACGAGGGCTACACCATCGCCGGCGCCAAGCAGCGCATGCGGCGGCAGGGGCAGGACCGAAGAAACGCGGAGCTGCCCGCGCCGGCGACACGGGAAGTCCAGCTGCGCGCGAGCCTGCTCGGACTGCGTGAAGAGCTTGTCGGCCTCCTCTCCAAGCTCGACGCGATGCGTGACGAAGACGCCGAAGAGGCGGCGACGCCCTCGCAGGTCACGGTGCATCGAGCGGTGCTTGCGCCAGCGAGGCGGGGCCGGAGAGACCCGGAGCGCTGAGGCACCCCGCGCGCCGTTCCGCGCCGAACAGGCCCTGGATCGAAGAAGCGGGAACGAACCCACAGTACGCGGCGACTTTCCCTTGCCGACCTCCGAAATCCCGCTAGTCTCGCGGTCCGGTTTCGGCCGGGATTCTCGGGGTGTAGCGCAGCCTGGTTAGCGCACCATACTGGGGGTGTGGGGGTCGCTGGTTCGAATCCAGTCACCCCGATGATTCAGTTCAAAATGCCCGCGGCCCCCCCAGGGTCGCGGGCGCTCTATTTTTCGGCGTGAAGTAATTCTACTTTTCGGCGTGAAGTGATTCTGGACGTCTCGCGCTTCGTTTGCCGCGAACCGCTGTGCACGCAGGGCATCCGCCGTCTGGTCATGGGGGACATGCAGTGGCAGGGTCGCGGCGATGGCCGAGCGACCGCTGATTCTCCTCTCGAACGACGACGGCGTTCGCGCGCGTGGACTGACCGCGCTGCAGGCCGCGATGGCAGCGGTGGGTGACACCATCACGGTTGCCCCCACCGAGCAGCAGAGCGCTGGCTCGCACGCCTTGACGCTGCATCGGCCGCTTCGCCACCGCACGCTGGGTGACACGGTGCATGCCATCGATGGTTCACCCGCGGACTGCATCTACGTGGCGCTCTATCGCGAGCGGTTTCTGCCGCGCTGGCCGGACCTCGTCGTGAGCGGCATCAACCACGGCTACAACCTCGGGACCGACGTGTACTACTCGGGCACGGTCGCGGCCGCCCGGGAGGGGGCGCTCCGGGGGATCCCGTCGCTCGCGTGCTCACTGGGTCCGAAGGGGGACTTCGAGCGCGCGGCGTCGCTGGTGGCCACGCTCGCGGGACGACTGCTCGAGGCCGAGGCGACGACGCCGGGGCCGCACGGCGCGTTGATCAACGTCAACGTTCCCGGCGGCGATGTCGAACCGCGCGGCGTTCAGGCGACCCGGCTGGGGCGTCGCGTCTATGTCGATGAGGTGCACGTCCGGGAAGACCCTCGCGGCAACGAGTACTACTGGATCGGCGGGCCGAGCGTGCACCACGAGCCGCTGGAGGGCGCTGACACGGAGGCCGTGGACGCGGGCTACGTGTCAGTCACGCCGCTGCGTTTGGATGCCACTGACGCCGACGAACTCGGGCTGGCCGCGTTCGTGGCCGCCGCACCCCATGACGAGGAAGACAAGGCATGAGTGACCCCCGCCTCTCGATGATCCAGTCGCATCTTCGCGACGTCCCGGACTTCCCCAAGCCCGGGATTCTGTTCAAGGACATCACGCCGCTGTTGGCGTCGCCCGAGGCGTTTGGCGCGACGCTCGACCTGTTGCAGGAACGCTACGCGGACGCTGTCCTCGACGCCGTCGTTGGCATCGAATCACGCGGGTTCATCTTCGGTGCTGCCCTTGCGGCCCGGCTTGGGGTGAGCTTCGTTCCCGCACGCAAGCCGGGCAAGCTCCCGGCGGAGACCGACCGGGTCGAGTACGCGCTGGAGTACGGGACAGACGCGCTCGAGATGCACACCGATGCGCTGTCCGCTGGGCAGCGCGCGCTGATCGTCGATGACCTGATCGCGACCGGCGGCACGGCGGCGGCCACGGTCGAGCTCGTGAAGCGACGCGGCGCGGCGGTGCACGCCTGCGCATTTGTCATCGAGCTGTCGTTCCTCGAGGGCCGCGCCAAGCTCGACGGCGTGCCGGTGCATTCGCTGCTCGCGTTCTGAGCGCCGTCGTCTGCGGTACCATCGGGCATGCTCCGCTGGATTCCCCGCTTCGCGCCGGTTGCGTTCGTCTGTTTCCTCGCGGCCCCCGCCGCGGCGCAGGACACCTGCACCGAGGTGCAGATCGTGTCCCCCGCACCACGGGCCTCGGCCGCCCAGAGCGCGGCGTCATGCTCTGGATGCGACGACGACGGAGTCGCGACCATCACCTTCACCTTCGACCGCGCCGTGCCCTGCGGACGCTTCGTGGACGGCTCGCCCTGGGTGGTCGACGACGGCGCGGGCATCAACGTGACGGACATCGCGCCCGCCGTCAGCAACGACTGCGGTGGCGAGACCTGCAACGGCTGGATGGTCGACATCGCCTCGCGAAACCAGGCGTTCGACTCCCGCAACAGCTTCGACGCTGCGGTCGCGCCGGCGATTCGGAACCCCACCGCGGGCGCCCCCTTCGTCGCGCGCGCGGGCAACGCGCTCGTGAAGTCGGTCTCGTTTCAGGACGAAGTCGTCGGGACGGACTGCCAGTCGACCGACGTGCTCGGCGTGCAACCGCGACACTGCCTCTACTTCGTCGCCGCGCTCACCGTGCTGGGCGAAGCACCGCCGGACGGAACCGGCGCGGGGTACTTCCGTCCTCCGTACGTGGGCACGGATCGGCCGCTGATCCCGGTGTCCGAGGCGCGGCTCGACCGGTTGCCGCGCTTGCCGCTCGAGGGCGTCACCGGGCTGCCCGACGCGGACGTCGCCGAGACTGCGCTCTGCCAGTTGCCGATGGAGTTCATGGGCACGTACCGCCAGCAGTTCCTCAAGGGCTACCTCAACGTCGGTGAGACGCGCGGCTACCACGGGTACGTCTCGATCGCGCTGGGCGATCGTTTGATGCGCGCCATGTTCGAAGACCGCACCGACCGGATGGGCGCCTGTCTCGTTCAGCGCGGCATCGACCTCTATCATATGCTGCTGCCCCCGGTGGAGACGGCGTGGGGCGCGAACGGCGGCCATGGCCAGGGACGCACGATGTGGCCTTTGCTCGCGGCCGCGCTGCTCGAGCGCCCGGCGTGGGCCGCGGCAGTCGAAGCGATGGCGCCCGGCCGGTTCGCCGAGCGCAGCCAGGTCTACTGGAGCCCGGTTGCGGACCCCGATGGACTCCGCGGAGGGGTCGGCGAGGTGCTCTACGGCGCGCACCCCTCGGCGGGGGGCATCGGATTCTGCACCACGAACGAGTACTTCGGGCGCTGCTACCCGGACTGGCCGGGCAGCTGCAACCGGGTCTGCGGCGACCCCTTCGGCTACATCGACGGTGGCTCGCCGGGCCGCAGCTACCAGCAGATCTTCAGCCCCGCGTCGAAGGCGTTTGTGCTGGCCGCGCATCTCGTCCCCGACCTCGGCGCGGCCTGGCCGATGGACGATGGACACGCCCTGATGCTCGAGTACACCGACCGGTGGGTGGAGTGCGGCGAGTGGACGGCGCCCGATCCGTGTGACGCGGGCGACCCCCTTGACGGGTCGAGTCCTTCCGACTGTACGTCCAGGCCGATCGGGACCTGCACCTGCAATGCGGGCAGCGGGCGCTACCCGGAGCGCCACTGCACCAACCCGGACAGCGGGACGTCGTACCGGTCGGGCTTCACCGCGCAGCTGTGGGACCGCTTCCGGAGCTGCGCGAGCGACTGTTCGTGCGCAGGGATGGACGGCCTGTGTGAGCCGCCGCCACCCGTCTCGGACGCCGGCGTCGACGTCGACGCGGGCACCACGACCGACGCGGGCGGCGCGCCTGATGCAGGAGGCTCTACGCCCGACGCGGACGTGGCGATGGACGGCAGCCCACCGCGAGCGGATGGCGGCGACGTGGACCCTGACCCCGCGGGCTGCGGGTGCCGCGTCGGCGCCCGGACCTCGACCCCGTGGGCGCTGCTGCTCGTTGGGGCCGTGGTGTTCTGGCGTCGCCGCCGAGTGACCTGAGTACGGTTTCACCGGGTTTCCGCCCCCCTCGCTCCGTGGTGTCGAGAGGCGCACCGTGTCTGCATGCGATTGACCCGTTGTTTGGCCGCCTGGTTTCTACGTCGACAACGACTGCGACGATGAAGTCGACATCGGGTCTGACGGAATGACCCTTCGTGTCGAGGGGCGGCGCGACCGAGACAACGACGGGGTGGGGGGCGCGGAGCTCGCCACGGAGTGCGCGGACCGAGACCAGTTCGCGCCGGGCACGCCAGCCATCGAAGACTGCGACGACTCCAACCCCGACATCCATCCCAACCAGGAGGCGTACTTCGAGCTGCCCTCGCAGGTGGAGTGCCCTGACGACGAGTACGACATGCCGTGTCCCGACGGCCTCACCTGCGGTCGCTTGCAGTTCCAGGGCGGCTTCCCGCCGCTCTCGTTCCCCAGCTGCGTGTTTGACCCGGACGACACCATCCCCGCCGTTCGCACGTGGAACTACGACTGCAACGGTGTCGAAGACCGGCCGGGGGCGGGCAGCTGTACCTGCAGCCCACCGCCGATGACCCCGGCGTGCCAGGACAACTACAACTACCCCGGTTCAGCCCAGTGCGGCGACACGGTGGACTACCTCATCTGCGAGTCCATGCCGCTCTGTGTGCACCCCTTCAACCGGTGCGACGTGGCGGAGACCCAGCAACGCGTCCTCCCCTGTCGCTGAGCTACTCGGAACGCAGCACACGCGCGCGGGTCATCGCTTCGTCGAGCGTCTCTACATACTCGATGTCCGCGAGCGACGGGATGATCCAGGTCAGGGCGGTCAGCGCACCGCGCAACAAGGTGTCTTGCACGACCACCACATTGCCTTGACTCAGCGGCCTTAGACGCGGCTCGAGCGCGTTCTGGCGCACTCCGATTCGCGCTCTCACATCGGCGCCCGGCACGCCTGCCTGCGAGGTCTCGGTGACGATCACCAGCCGCTCGCCTCGCTCGACGATGGTCTCGAGT
>JBGCFC010000083.1:0-12000 GCA_045106715.1 Sandaracinaceae bacterium | reverse complement strand
GGCACCGGTCTCATCCTCGAGTGGACCGCACGTATCGCCAGAGAGGCCGTGGGTGTAGATCTCGGTGCCCGCCGGATCACCCACAAAAAGACCCGCGGGCTGTCCGTCGTGCAGGGCTCGGTCACCGCCCTGCCGTTCGCGGACGCGAGCTTCGACACGGTCTGCAGCTTCAAGGTGCTCGCGCACGTGCCCGACATCGACGCCGCCTTCTCGGAACTCGCCCGGGTGACGCGACCCGGGGGCCACCTCGTGCTCGAACTCTACAACCGCTGGAGCCTGCGCTACCTGGCGCGGTTGGCCGCCGGTGCCCGAAAAATCGGAGTCGGTCACACCGAGGCGGACATCCCCACGCGGTGGGACACCCCCCGTCAGGCGATCGACCGTTTGCCGCCGGAGCTCGAGTTCGTGGATGTGCGCGGCGTGCGCGTGTTCACCCCCTTCGCCGGCGCCCATCGCGTGCCCGGCATCGGCAGCGCCCTGCGTCTGGCCGAGCGCACGGCCGTCGCGTCGCCGTTCAAGTGGCTCGGCGGCTTCCTCGTCCTGGTCCTTCGCCGTGTCGACACGTCGAACGCGCCTGGGTATACGGAAGAGACGTGACCCGGCCCACCGAAGAGCGTGGCGTGGAGGCGCTCCGTCGCCGCGCGGAGCGCGCGCTCGACGAGGGACGCAGCCGAAAGGTCGTCGAGCCACTTCTCGAGCGACTCCTGCGTACGGCGCCCGCCGGCGACCCCGCCTCGCTGTTCGCTCACCGTCACCTCGCAGAGCTTCGCCTCGAGGTCGACCCCTGGTCGGCGGCGCTGCACCTGAAGAAGGTCGTAGCGGCAAACCCTGACGACGACGTCGCTCATTCGCTGATGGCCTTGGCGCACGCGTTGCTCGGCAACTACCGCTCGGCCGTCCGCTCCTACCGCCACGCCCTCCGAGTTTCGCCGGTCAACCCTTGGTACCACCACAACCTCGGGCACCTCCTGGACGTCGCGCTCGACACCCCCCGGGATGCGCTCCCGCACCTCGAGCAAGCCCTCGCCCACGCCCGGCCGCCGGAGCACGAGATCACCGCGTCGGCCGCGCATTGTCTAGCGCGTGTGGGCCGCCTCGAGGAGGCGGGGTTGCTGGCTGCGCAGGCGCTGGTGGAGGCGCCCAACAACCTTGAGCACCTCGCGCTGCTCGCCTGGATCGACGAGGGCGCACCGGCGGACCGGCCCGTGCATCCGGTCGCCTCCTCGATGACGAGCGAGTCCTCGGGCGACACGGGTCGAACCGAACCTTCACCGGACACGGGTGACGCCGATGAAGTTGCACGGCTGTTTGAGACTCACATGGTTGCGGCCGGGATGAACGACGAGCACGTGGCGCTCGCCCGGGCCCTCTGGGCGGACTACCAGGGCGCGGTCAAGCTGCGGATCAAGAAGCCCCGGGTCTACGCCGCCACCTGCCACTACGCCGTCACGCAGCTGCGCACCGAACACCGCGCGACGCAGCGTGAGATCGCCGAACTCTACGGCGTGCACCGGCAGACCTTGGGCTCGCGTTACCGGAGCTTCTGCCTGCACATCGACCTCTCCGGTCGCTAGCGAGCGGCCGCTGAAGAACCTCTCGCCGCGCCCCACACCCGGGCCAAACGCGGGGACGCCTCTTCGGCGCATTGTCAGCGCCGCGGGCCGAGCTCGTTCTGCGCGTTCACGAGCGCGCTCATCACCTCGTGGGACACCGCGCGGATCGCCGGCGACGCGCCGTCGAAGCGGTCGGGATGCACCGAGCGAGCGAGCCTGCGCAGCGCACGCCGCGCCGCCTCGGGCCGCGCGTTGACCGGCAGATCGAGCAGCTCCGCCCCGCGGGCTCGCCGGCGCAGCTGCCGCGTCTTGCGCAGGAGCGTCGCGTAACCCCGACGCGGGGACGGCGCCGCGCACGCGCCGACGACCTTCCAGGCGTGCAGGGCACGCTGTGCCCGGGGGGACCCACGCGACACCGCGATGAGCGCATCGATGCTGGCGCCCTGTTTGAGCAACGGGCGGAGGGCTTGCTCGTCCGGCCAGAGGACCGCGCCCTCGAGCAGCTCTTGCCCGAGGGGGGTGAGGACGAGCATGCCGTCGCCGAGGCGGCGCCGGACCAACCAGAGCGGCAGGTCGGCCACCCGCTCTCGAAGCGCGCCCATCACGAGCGCCTCGGTCGTGGGCGCCTCGTCGATCGCCGGCCAACCGACGTCCCACGGTCCCGGCGCAAACCGGAGTTCCGGGGGACCCAGCGCCAACAGCCGACTCAACCGACGCTGGAGCTGCCTGCGCAGCGCGAGGCTGAGCGCTTGCGGGCTGACCGCACCCACACGAACCGCCCAACTCCCCATCGGTTCACCCGGTCGGGGCGACGAGCCACGGGCGACGGCCTCGTTCCAGTCGCCCGCGCTGCGAAGCGCGTCGCCGAGCGCGTCGCCGTCGTCAGGCTCGATCCGGAGTGCGACCACACGCCCCTCGCGCACGCCCAACCGCGCCAAACGCGCCGCGACACGCACCTCGAGGATTCCACTCTGCCCCGAGCGCGCGAGGACCAGAAGGCCTCGAACCAAGGACGCGGCGCCGGGGAGCGAATCCACGAGAGGGGGCATATCGGAGTCGGCGCACGACCCCCAACTTTTCGACGTGTCGGCCGGGCGCGGCACACGTGTCGGGTCCTGCTATGCTCGCGGCGCATGACGCAGACCGGCACGGTGTACCTGCTCGGCGCGGGGCCTGGCGACCCGGAGCTCATCACCGCGCGCGCGCTCCGCCGGCTGAAGGAAGCCGATGTCGTGCTCTACGACGCGCTGGTGCACCCCGACCTCCTCGCGCATGCGGCCCCCACCGCGGAGTGCGTGTTCGTCGGCAAGCGCGCAGGCCGCCCGTCGGAGCGGCAGGCTCGCATTCAGAAGCGGATGCTCGACGCGGCGCTGGCCGGCAAGACCGTCGCGCGACTCAAAGGCGGCGACCCCTTCCTGTTCGGACGCGGATCTGAGGAAATGGAGTTCCTGCGTGATGCGGGGGTCCCGGTAGAGGTGGTGCCGGGCGTGCCCTCCCCGATGGCCGCGAGTGCGTATGCGGGCATCACCCTGACGCATCGCGCGCGGTCCAGTTCCGTGACGTACCTGACGGCCACCGAGTCGGTCGAAAAGGACCGCAGCAGCCACGACTGGGCCCGGTTGGCGACGGGCAGCCAGACCCTCGTCATCTTCATGGGGATGCGAAAGCTCCCCACGCTGATGCAGCTGCTCATCGAGAACGGACGCTCAGCGGACACCCCCGCCGCCGTGGTGCAATGGGCGTCGCTGCCCCGTCAGCAGACGGTCGTGGCGACCGTCGGCACAGTCGCGGAAAAGGCGCGCGACGCGGGACTGGGGCTGCCCGCACTCACCATCGTCGGTGACGTCGTCGGGCTTCGGGAGGCGATGCGCTGGTACGACCGGCTCCCCCTGTTCGGCAAGCGCGTGCTCGTGACCCGGCCGGCGCATCAGTCCGAGGGCTTCGCGCGCATGCTGCGCGACCAGGGCGCCGAAGCGGTGTGCCTGCCCGCGATCCGTATTCTCGCGCCAGACGACCCTTCCCGGCTGGAGCGTGCCGTGCGCGACGCGCGAACCTACCGATGGGTCGTGTTCACCAGCACCAACGGCGTGAGCCGCTTCTTCGGGGAGGTCGCTCGTCAGGGCCAGGACGCGCGCGCGCTCGGCAACGCGAGGGTCGCGGCCATCGGCCCAGCCACGCGCCAGGCCCTCGAAGCGCACGGGATCCGGGCCGACGTGATGCCGGACGAGTTTCGCGGTGAGAGCGCGGCCGACGCGGTTCTCGCCGACGACCCCGACATCGCCGGCCACAAGGTTCTGCTGCCCCGGGCCCAGGTCGCACGGATGGCGTTGCCCGAACGGCTCGCGGCCGCCGGCGCGGACGTCGACGTCGTACCCGCCTACCGAACGGCATTCATGCTCGAGGCGGACGCAGGGCGTCTCCGGGACCAACTCTTCGCCCATCAGCTGGACGTGCTGACCTTCACCTCGCCCTCCACCGTGCACTCGGTGGCGGAGGCGCTCGGTGAGCACGAGGCGGTGCTTCACAGCGGTCCGACGATCGCCTGCATCGGTCCGATCACGGCGGCGGCGGCGACAGAGCGGGGTTGGCCCGTGCACGTCACCCCGCAGGACTACACCGCGGCCGGCCTCACCTCCGCGCTGGCGACGCGATATCGACAGGAGAGCCCCGCATGACTTTCTCTTTCGGACCACGTTCGATCCGCGGCGCGCTGGCCCTGGCGCTCTTTGTGGTCACGGCCACGGCCTGCGGGCTCCCGAGCGGCGAGCTCGTCGTCTACCAGCGTGAGGACCCGGAGCTCGCCGCCGCCTCCGTCGAGGACGGCGTGTGGCAGAGCGCTCCCTGGTCGGAGCCGGGCGTCGAGTGGCTGCCCTACCCCCCGCGGGCGACCATCCAGGTCGAGCACACGCTCGGTGAAGAGCCCCGCTCGGTGCTCGTCTACCTCTCGTTCGATCCGCGGGGCGGCCAGCCCGCGATGGCGGCCGGTGACCTCGCTCGGATCGTCGCCATCGATGCAGAATCGGTCAGCGTGCGGAACGAAACCAGCGCGGGGTTCTTCGCCCGCATCGTCGCCTTCTAGCGTGATGACTGCGCCGTTCCGGACCCTCGAACTCGACACCGGCGCAGAGCGTCAGATCGGGCGTTTCCGCCTGTTGGCCGCCGCCGGGTGCGTCGTCGGCGCCGTCTGGCTCGTCGCCATCGCGCCTCCGAGCAAGGGCTACTACTGCGCTGGAGCCGGATTCGCCGCCGCGCTCATGTGGGTGGGGCTCTGGGCGCGCGGACGGCGGCTGGTGCGGCGCGCGGGCGATCATGGACTCATGCTGGCCGAGGAGGGCTTGACGCTCTCGACCCCGGACAAGACAACCACCGTCGCGTGGGACGCCATCGAACACATCGAGGTCGACGAAGATCGGCTGGTCGTCGAGCTGACGACGCGAGAGGGCGCGCCCCTGTCGCTGATGCCGCGATATGGAGGCCTCGGGATGTACGAACTCGAAGCCGCGATCGCCGACGCGCACCGTCAAGGGTGCGCTTCGTCGCCGGCGTCTCTACAATTGGGCGGCCCTGACGCCCCAACGCCCCCCAACGAAGCTTGCGATGACTGAGAAGTGGGACCGCGATGACGGTGTCGTCACCGAGACGCGCACCGAAAAGAAAGTCGCCCGCCCCCGGATGTACCGGGTGCTGGTGCACAACGACAACTACACGACGCGCGAGTTCGTGGTCGACGTGCTTCGCGCGGTGTTCCACCACTCGGAGGCGTCGGCGGTCCGCGTGATGCTGCACATCCACAACACCGGGATCGGCGTCGCGGGCGTGTACACGCGTGAGGTCGCCGAGACGAAGGTGCGCACGGTCGAGCAGCTCGCCCAGGAGCGCGAGTACCCCCTGCGGCTCTCCATGGAGCCCGAAGAAGAGGACGAGTCGTAGATGACGAGCCCGATGTGTGGAGGCCAGACATGTCCTCTCCGATGATCGCCCGAGAGCTCCAAGCGACGCTGCGCAAGGCACTGGAAGAGGCCGCCCGCATGCGCCACGAATACGTCACGCTCGAGCACCTGCTGCTCGCGCTGCTGGACGACCCGAAGGCGGAGAAGGCCCTCAAAGCCTGCGGCGCCAACCGCGGCCGCATCCGCAAGCGCCTGTACGCGTTCTTTGACGACAGCGTGCAGAAGCTGCCAGAGGACGTCGACGCCGACCCGCACCAGACGCTCGCCGTGGAGCGGGTGCTTCAACGCGCCGCCATCCACGCCATCTCCAGTGAGATGAAGGTCATCGACGGCGCCAACGTGCTCGTCCAGCTGTTCTACGAGCGCGAATCGCACGCGGTGTTCATCCTCGACCAGGAGGGCATCCAGCAGTTCGACCTCAAGCGCTACGTCAGCCACGGCATCGGCTCGGACGGCACCGCAGACGCGGGCGACTTCGGCGGCGGCGTCAACGAGGACGACGAAGAAGGCGGAGACCGGCGCGTCGACCCGCTCGAGGCGTATTGCGTCGACCTGATGGCCGAAGCCGCGGAGGGTCGCATCGACCCGCTGATCGGCCGTGATACCGAGCTGGAGCGCACCGTTCAGGTGCTCTGCCGCCGCCGCAAGAACAACCCCGTGTTCGTCGGGGAGCCGGGCGTCGGCAAGACGGCCATCGCGGAGGGGCTCGCGCTCCACATTCACGAGGGCCGCGTCCCGAAGGTCCTGGACGGCGCGAAGATCTTCTCGCTCGACATGGGCGCGCTGCTCGCTGGCACCAAGTACCGCGGCCAGTTCGAAGAGCGCCTCAAGGGCGTGATGCGCCGCCTCGGCGAGGTCGAGGGCGCCATCCTCTTCATCGACGAGATCCACACCATCGTCGGCGCTGGCTCCACCACGGGCAGCTCGATGGACGCATCCAACATCCTGAAGCCCGCGCTGGCGAACGGGAAGATCCGCTGCATCGGGTCCACCACCTTCCAGGAGTTCAAGGGCGCGTTCGACCGCGATCGCGCGCTCGCGCGCCGCTTCCAGAAGATCGACGTCGGGGAGCCGTCCATCGAGGACACCGTCGCCATCCTCAAGGGGCTCCAGAGCCGGTACGAGGAGCACCACGGGGTCGCCTACGAAGAGGAGGCCATCGAGGCGTCCGCCAAGCTGGCCGCCAAGCACATCACCGAGCGCTTCTTGCCCGACAAGGCCATCGACGTCATCGACGAAGCCGGCGCCTTCGACCGCATGCGCGCCGAGCCCACCGGCCACGTGTCGGTGCGCGACGTCGAGCGCGTGGTGAGCAAGATGGCGCGCGTGCCCGAGAAGACGGTCAGCTCGAGCGAGCAAGGCCGCCTCAAGGACCTCGAAGCCGAACTCAAGCAGGTCATCTTCGGCCAGGACGACGCGGTCGTGAAGATCGCCGACGCCATCAAGTTGTCGCGCGCCGGGCTGCGGGCCGGCGACAAGCCCATCGGCAACTTCCTCTTCAGCGGGCCGACGGGCGTCGGCAAGACCGAGCTCGCCCGCCAGCTCGCGTCCACCCTGGGGGTCGAGCTGATCCGGTTCGACATGTCGGAGTACCAGGAGCGCCACACCGTCTCACGTTTGATCGGCGCGCCCCCCGGCTACGTCGGATTCGATCAGGGCGGGCTGCTGACCGACTCCATCCGCAAGCATCCGTACTGCGTGCTGCTGCTCGACGAGATCGAAAAAGCCCACCCCGATCTGTTCAACATCCTCTTGCAGGTGATGGACAGCGCGTCGCTCACCGACAACGTGGGGCGCAAGAGCGACTTCCGGAACGTGGTGCTCGTCATGACGACCAACGCCGGCGCCAGGGAGATGAGCGCGCGCTCCATCGGCTTCGGGAAGGCCAACTCACCGGCGGACGCGAGCAAGGCCAAGAAGGCCCTGGAGCGCACGTTCTCGCCGGAGTTCCGGAACCGGCTGGACGCTACGGTGCTCTTCAGCGGCCTGACCGAGGAGGTCATCCTCAAGGTCGTCGACAAGGAGGTCCGTTTGCTGCAAGCGCAGCTCGACGAGCGCGGCGTGATCGTGGAGATGACCGACGACGCGCGGCATTGGCTCGCCAAGGAGGGCTACGACCCCGCGTTCGGCGCCCGCCCGATGGGCCGCACCGTCGAGAAGCACATGAAGAAGGCGCTCGCGGAGGCCATCCTCTTTGGGGAGCTGAAGGACGGCGGGCGTGTGCGCTTCGATGTGGACGTCGAAGGCGACGGGCTCCGCTGGGACAGGGTGGGCGACGCGGGCGCCTGACGGCGCGGATCGCAACTCGCATGGAGGCTGGTAGGGTTCGGGCTCGGTGCCCGTCTACCTGCTCACCGACGATCTCGTCTTTCCGCCGCCCGAGGGTGCGTCCCCCGAGGGCGTCGTGGCGGTCGGGGGGGACTTTCGCCCCGAGCGGCTGCTGCTCGCCTACCAGAGCGGCATCTTTCCGTGGCCGACCGAGGGGTTCCCGCTCCTCTGGTTTTCGCCCGACCCCCGCTTTGTGCTCGAACCGGAGGGGCTGCGATGTTCGCGGTCGCTCCGCCGCTCCATTCGGCGAGCCCCCTACCGGATCACGATGGATTCCGCTTTTGTTGAGGTGATCGAACACTGTGCCGACATCTCTCGGCCAGGCCAGAGCGGGACGTGGATCACCGACTCGCTGATCGGCGGCTACGAGGACCTTCACCACCTCGGATACGCCCATAGCGTCGAGGCTTGGCGCGGCGATACGTTGGTCGGTGGGCTCTATGGGGTTTCGCTCGGCGGGGTGTTCTTCGGAGAGTCCATGTTCGCGCTCGCGCCGGACGCCTCGAAGGTCGCGTTCGCCACCCTGATCGGCAACCTCCATCACTGGGGCTTCTCGCTGGTGGACTGCCAGGTACCGACCGATCATCTGGCGCGCTTCGGGGCCACGACCTGGCCGCGGGGGCGTTTTCTGAGCCACCTCGAGGCGGCGCTCGAGACGCCGACGAAACGCGGGCGATGGGCGGTCGACCTCGAGCCCGAGGCAGCGCTCGCAAGCCTGCAGGCCTGACCGACCTCGCTCGACACCGCCGAACCCAGGCGTCATAGCCAAGTCATGTCGACGCTCGTTGCCGCCGCCGATGCATTCCGCGCCCAGATCGACGATCTGCGCTCCCACCACGGCGCCGGCACGCTGGTGGTCAAGCCCCAGGTCTATCAGCTGCCTGACCTCTCCGAACTGGCGACGGGTGGCTGGGCATTCTTGGACGGGGAGCCGGCTCTGATTCCGGCGATGCTCGAGGTCTTGGTGCTGACCGACGGCAACCAGGTCAACGACAAGGGGGTGAAGCTGGAGGACGCCCTCCAGGTGCTCGAGCGCTTCAAGGAGTCTCACGCCGAGCCGGTCCCGTACCACGCTGTGACGGTGCCCGAGGAGGACAAGGCTCGTGTTCTCACGGTGCTCCGCGCGCTTCCGAGCGCCGAAGCGCGACCTCCGCGTCCGGCACCGAGCCCGGCCGGCAAAGACGCAATCAACGATGATATCGCGTCCGCGGAGTCCCCGTTCATCGTGAAGCTGGCCGCGGCATTTCAGGCGTTTGCGGGCCTGCTCGTCGGGCTCAGCGGGCTTCAGGTCGTCACGGCGCGCTGGGCCAACGAGCTGCTCAGCTTCAGTCCGTATCTGCTCATGGGGCTCGGCGCGGCTTCCGTCTTCGTCGCCGGCAATCAGTTCCGCGGCAAGGCGTGGGCAGGACCCGGCTCGATCGCACTCACGAGCGTGACCGCGCTGACCACGCTGGGCTGGGTGATCATGATGTTCACCACGGTGATGAGCTGCATGGCCTACTGCGCCGTCCCGCTCACGCTGCTCGCCGCACTGCTGAGCTTGGTGGCTTTCCCCGCGATGCGGAAGACCGCGGCCGCGCGCAAGCGGCTGGCCGACCAGGGACTGTCCCTGGGGTTGTAGCTCTCGGCCCGCCGCCGTGAGCTGGCTCATAGGCTGCGTCGCTGGTCGCGGAACGAACGCGGCCGGCTCGGTATGCTGCGCGCGATGCTCAACCGACGCGCCCCGCTGTTCCTCACCCTCCTCTGTGCGCTGAGCGCCCCGGCCCTCCACGCCTGCGAAGTAGGCGAGCGCGGCGGGGGAGACTCCGGCACCGGCGACGGTGGGAACGTGGTGGTCGTGCGCTGCGATGGCACGATGGACACCGACGGGGACGGCCTCTACGACGAGATCGAGACGTCGCAGGACTTCGACAACGACGGGATCCCGAACTTCCAGGACACCGACTCCGACAACGACGGCATCCTGGACGCCGAGGAGCACGGCACGTCCGAAGGGTGCTCGGCGCGTGACACCGACGGCGACGGGCTGGCCGACTTCATCGACCTCGACGCCGATGGCGACGGTCTGAGCGATCAGGAGGAGCGGGAACGCTACTTCACCGACCCCTTCAACCCCGACAGCGACGGGGACGGGTTCATCGATGTCGCCGAAGTCGCGACGATGAACGATCCGAACGACCCGGAAAGCCGGATCCCCGACGAGACCTTCTTCGTCGTCCTGCCCTACATGGGCGACGCCGAGGAGCGCGAGCTCGTGTTCGGCACGACCATCCAGAAGGCGGACGTCTTTTTCATGATGGACCGCACCGGCTCCATGAACGAAGAGGTCTCCAACCTCGAGTCCAGCCTCAGCGGCATCGTGGCCGAGATGACGACCAGCCTCTCCGATGTGGGCGTGGGCTTCGGCGCGTTCGCGGGCTTCGGCGGCCCCGGGGCGGGCGGCTGCACGACCATCCTCGGGATCATGTCCTGCAGCGACGGGGAAGACGGCGACATGCCGTTCGAGATTGTGCAGACGATCACGACAGACCTGCCCACGATGCAGACCGGCGTCGGCACGCTCGCCGACATCGACTACGGCGGCGCCAACTGGGCGTCGAGCACCCCCGCGCTCTATCTCACCGCCACCGGCGAGGGCTTCCAGCCGTGGCTCGGCCCGCAGAACTGCCCGGCCATCCCCGACGAGATGCGCCGACGCTACGGCTACCCTTGTTTCCGACCGGGCGCGCTGCCGATCATGGTCGTGCTGACCGACACCGCCTCGAAGAACGGCCCAGGCGCCAGCACCAACTACGATCCGTCGACGTTCATGATGAGCGAGCGCGGGCCGCATACGTACGAGGAGAGCCGCGACGCCGTCAACGCGATCGGCGGTCGGGTCATCGGCATCATCAGTGGCGCGGAGGCGGGCAACCCAACGGGCCAGTTCAACACTTGGGCCACGGACACGGGAACCGTCGACGCGAGCGGCGCGCCCATCGTGTTCAACATCAGCTCGAACGGGAGCGGGCTGGATTCGCGCGTCATCGAGGCCATCCGCACGCTCAGCGAGGAGACCCCGCAGGACATCTCCGGCGCGGTCGTCGACGGTGAAGACGTGCCCGCCGAGGTGGGCCCCGTCGACGCCGGCATGTTCGTGAAGTCGATCACCCCGACCTCGATCATCGAGGGCGGCGTGCCCACCGACTGTCCCAGCGCTGGCGTTTGCGACGACCGGGTCTTCGACCAGGTCACCCCCGGCGCCACAGTGCGTTTCCGGATCCGGTTCCTGAACGATTTCCAGACGCCGCGCTCGTTTGCGCAGGTCTTCCTGGCTGAGATCGTGGTCCTCGGGAACGGCGTCGCGGAACTCGACAGCCGCGAGGTCGTCATCGTGGTTCCCGCCGGCTCGACTTTCGAGCTCATCTGAGACGACGTGCCGCGCGCGACGAAGGTGGTCGCCCTGAGCGCGCTGGTGTGCGGCGGCTGCTTTGCCTCTTACGGGGCGAGCGCGTCTCCTGCGGACGCAGGCCTCGCTTTCGACGCGGCGGGGGTTGAGGGAGGCCCGTCGGATGGTGGGCGCGTCGACGCTGGCCGCCCACCTCGGGTGGGGCCTCCGGCCTGCGGGCGCGAGGAGCCGGCTTGCGCGCACGGCATGGAGACCGACCTGCCGGGTGGCCTCTACGACTACCTGTGGGTCAGCGGCACGGACCTCTACACCCGGGTCGACGAGGACTCCATCGAGGTCCGCCGTCGTTCGTACCCTCGAGGGACGACTGAACGCCGCCGCCTCCAACGGGCAGACGGTCATGCTGAACACGCGGCGGGCGGAGCGGAACCACCTGACGACCTTGCGGCTCGACTCGCTCGACGTCTTGAACGAGGTGAGCTCCGGTGACGACGACTACCTCGGCGTGGCCGTTTCCGCACCCGGTTACGTGACGATGCGCGTGGAGTCTCGCTTCGAGGGAGCAGACAGCCGGCTGCACCTCTTGTTCGACCGCTTCAGCGAGGATGGCGTCTTTGTCGAGTCGGGGATCCAGCAGTAGTCGTGAAGAACCGGGCGGTACGCGATTGGCGCCCGCGAGCCTTGGAAGTACACGGCGGCCGGTGCGCGTCAGGGGGCGCGCCTGCTCGACGACCACCATCGGACTCTCCGGGGGTGGTGCCTGACCGGCAACGTCCCGCCA
>JBGCFC010000082.1:0-31954 GCA_045106715.1 Sandaracinaceae bacterium | reverse complement strand
CACGAAGTACACACGGCGTGCCGGACTTGCGGGTGAGTCATTTCAATGGGTTACGGCGGCCGATCGGCGAAAGTGGCGGCGGAGCCGCCGGCGGCCGCCGGTTGGGGCGGTGGCTTGCTGGGCAGAGTTTCGAGCACATCGGCTGGGCAGACTTGTCGGCTGGGCAGACTTTCGAGCACATCGGACGGATTGAACCGGGTGAGTCATTTCAATGGGTTACGGCGGTCGATCGGCGAAAGTGGCGGCGGAGCCGCCGGCGGCCGCCGGTTGGGGCGGTGGCTTGCTGGGCAGAGTTTCGAGCACATCGACTGGGCAGACTTGTCATCGGCTGGGCAGACTTGTCGGCTGGGCAGACCTTCGAGCACAGCGGACGGATTGAACCTCAATGGGTTACGGAGACTTTCGAGCAGATCGGCTGGGCTGACTTATCGGCTGGGCAGACTTTCGAGCACATCGGACGGATCGAACTGAGCACATCGGCTGGGCAGACTTGTCGGCTGGGCTGACTATCGGCTGGGCAGACTTTCGAGCACATCGGACGGATTGAACGAAAGGGAAATGGGCGGACGGATCGAAATGGACGGATCGCTCGGCCCGCCCACCAGTCGCTTGGCCGTCACTCCGTTCGTTGCGGCCTGCTAGGGCATGCAGGTCGCGGCCTGGTTGTAGGTCGCGCTCAGGACCTCAAGCCGGAACGAGCCGCTGGAGGCGGCCTTCGCGGCGGACAGCCCGGCGACGACGAAGTCGCCCACTTCCAGGCGCGTTGGACATTCGCCGACGCCAGTGCCGAAGCCGGCGCAGCACCCGATTTGCTGGGCGGTGCCGGTCTCCCCGACGATGTAGCCGCACACCTCGAGTTCGTCCGCGGCCGTCGCCGGGTCGTCCGGGGTAATGTCGATCCGCTGACCGTCGGGAGGATACCCGTCACCGAACTCCGCCCCATAGGAACACTCGCCGGTGTCGTCGTAGCCACCTCCGCCGAATCCCATCATCGTTCGACCGCTCCCTATGCGCACGTTGCTGAAGGCCCTCGCGGACTCCCACAAGCGGGTCATCATGTAGCCCTCGCGCTCCGCGGGCTCCCCGTTGAATCCGACCCCCACGAGGGGCGACACCCCGGTGTTGTCGCCCGCGTTTGCGCGCAGGATCCAGCTGCTCCAGCCGCCAACGAGGTCCATCGAACACTCTGGCTGCACCGACGTGCTGAGGGTGACCGTCCCGTAGCCGAGCCGCACGCGCGAGGACTCATCGAGCCCATAGGCCCCGTTTGACGGGGAGGTGAAGTCAAAGATCCGCCCCATGTGGGTCGTCCCGTACCCCGTGCCGACGGTGAGGAGGTTGCGCACAGTGGTCGCGACAGCGAGGGCCCGGTCGTCATCCACACCGTCGGCGTTGTCGTCGCAGTAGTTGCAGACCTCCGCGGCGCCGCAGGTGCCCCATTCATTCGATGAACTGCAAGTCTCCACGGCGTCCGTGCTGCAGAAATCGCCGCAGTCGCGTGTCTCCCCTTCGCAGCACATGAAGCCCTCGTCGACTTCGCCGTCGCAGTCCTCGTCCACGCTGCCCTCACAGACTTCGTCGCCCGTGCTCGTCGGGCAGTCGTCGGGCCACGTGCCGCCCACACAGGCTTGTCGAACCAACCCGCACGCGCCCGTTGCTCCCGCCTCGGAGCACGCTCGCGAGTCGCCTTCGGAGCATGTGCAGTCCTCGTTGGCCTCGCCGCTGCAGTTCTCATCGAGAGCGTCTGGATCGCAGACTTCCGCGACCCCGGGGCGGACGTTGGCGCGGGTGTCGTCGCAGTCCGGCCCACAGCGCAGCTCGCCATCGCCGAGCACATTGCAACAAGTCGCCGAGACGAAACCGTCCACGTCGGTGTCGCCGTCCACGACGCCGGCAATCGTCGACAGGTCGCAATCCTCGTCGACGTTCTCCGCGTCGCACGACTCTGCGTTTCCGGGGTACCGGTTCGCATTCGCGTCGTCGCAGTCGTCACCGCCACAGGCCACGCTGATGTGCCCATCGCCGTCGGCGTCGGTTGTGCAGTCGCCGCACGCATCCGCGGCCTCGTCGCACGTCCCTGCGCCGCAGGGCGGCGTGGCCGGGACACATCCGCGAGTATCGGCATCTGCGCTGGCCGGATCGCAGGACTCGGCGCCGTTGCAGAACAGCTCGTCGTCACAATCGGATTGGCTCGAGCACGGCTGGCCGGTGCTGCCATCGCCGGTGCTGCCATCGGGCGTCGGTTCTTCCCCGCCGCACCCGGGGGCACAGGCAAAGAGGGCGACCAGCAAGAGAAGGACCCGAGCCTCGTTCATGGGGTGTGAAAAGTGGGTCATTCTGACTTTAGGGTCAGATATTCTGCTCCGAAATGCGAGTGCATAGCTGGCCGTTGAAGAACCGACGTCGATGGATCGGGCCCGCGACGTGCCGTCCGCGTCGCATGACGCGACGACGAAGTCCTTGAGGATTTTGGAGGGGCGGCAGGCGGCGAGGGCGGTGCGTCCCGGGTTTGAGGTGCGGCGAGAGGTTCTTCAACGGACAGGTAGGGGCACACGTGTCCAGACCGGCGGTCGCCGATACTGCAACGCTTTCCCTCACCATGTGAGCCGAGACTCGAGGTCGGCGCCCCTTGGTCGCTACGCGTCACCCCATTGGGGTCGGCGTCGGTCCCGTACCTGGTCTGGTCAGCTGTGGTCGCGACGCCTTCCACGGCGGCACCAGCGCGAAGCAAAACTGGCGGCAGAACCCGCGGCGTCCGAGGGTGGTGTTGTGTCAATAGGTCAGGCGGAGCCGACCTCGGGGAGGCGATGGCGCTGCGCGGACGGGTTTGCGCTTCCGCTTCTGAACTCCGCTCGCTCCCGATGATGCTCTTGACGACGGTGTCGTTGACTCGCGCACGGTCGGCGCTCGCGCTCTGGGCACGCTCGCCAGTCTGTGGGTCGGGCTCGCGCGGACCAGTGTTTCTTCTTCCGCAGCGGGACCCCGAGAAGGACCCCCGAGTTGGCATCCGTGACATCGGCAGCGGGGTGGAGCGTCGCCCTGCTCGGAACGATGAACGGATGGGCTGGGCGCGCCGGTGAGCGACGCGATGCCGGGCCGGCTGGCGGGTTGCACGCTCGGTGCGGTGACGAACGACGTCCCATCGGCGTGGAGTCAAGGAACGACGACGAGGCGATGCAACGCATCGTTGAGGTGGAGTTGCGTCGAGGGCGCGTCCGAAGATGATCGATCTCATCCTGTCAGCGGACTGCCCTGATTTGGCCACTCGAGCCGAACGGCCGCGCCGCCCAGTCTGGAGTCTTCGATGCAGAGCCGCCTACCGTGGGCGAGCACGATGCGCCTGACGATGGCGAGCCCGAGTCCGACTCCGCCGGACGTGCGCTCACGCGCGCCTTGGGGCCGAAAGAAGGGGAGCGTGACCTGGTCGCGGATCGGAACGGGGATGCCCGGACCGTCGTCGTGCACCGTGACGTGGATCGCGTCGGTCGTGTCCTGGACCTCGAGCAGCACGCGCGTCTCGGCGTGGGTCGCGGCGTTCCGGAGAACGTTCTCGACGGCGCGAAGGAACAGGCGTCGGTCAGCGTGCACGGTCCGCGAGTCCGCGCATTCCACCTCCACCGAGAGCGTTCCGGGGCCGTCCAGCTGGGTGAGCTCAGCCAAATCGCGGAGGGCGTCGACCGGCGCGAAGGACGACAGGTCGAGGTCGCGTGTGTCCGACTGCACATACTGCATGAGCTCGGCGACCAGCTCGTCCAGCGCGTCCAGCTCGCGCGCCATGGCGTCCAGCCTCGCCTCAGCAGGTTCTCTCGCCGACGGATCGAGGAGCTCGAGATGAAAACGCAAACGCGAGAGCGGCGAGCCCAGCTCGTGGGAGACCGCCTGCACCAGCTCCTCACGACTACGGACGAGCTGCTCCACCCGCTCGGCCATGGCGTTGAAGCTCGCGGCCAGCTCGCTCGACGGACCGGTCTCGTTGTCCACCCGTGCGCTGAGTTGTCCGTCCGCCAGCGCCTGGCTCGCCCGCTCCACTTTGCCGAGTTGCCGCTGGATCCGAACGGCGACGAGGGCGGCGAGCACGGGCATCAGGAGGACCGTGACGATGAGGCCCACGGGCAGGAAGCCCTGAGGCCGGGTGGGGTTGACCGGACCCGCCGCGAGCACATCGCCGTTGTCGAGCGAAAGAAAGTACCACTCCTCACGCCATGACACTTCGTGCGGCACGCTCTCGCCGGGGCGCAGCGCGCGACCGATCCGACGCTCGACCTCCGCGCGCGGCATCAGGCTGAAGGGCACCGCGAAATCCGGCTGCAGGGTGCGTAGTCGAGCCGGTCGCGTGTTCGGCGGAGTCTCGTTCAGCAGCCCCTGCATCAGGAAGACCCCCTCCCTCCGCGCGCGACGGTCCGTCCACGTGAGGGTGGTCGAGAAGAGCACGAGCGAGGCGAACCCCACGAGCCAGAGGATGAGCACCGAGCTCACGACGAGCCGAAGGAACGAGCGGCTCATCGCGCGGCCAAGAGGTACCCCACCCCGCGGACGGCTTTGAGGCGCGTGGTGTCCCAGCCGGCAGGTTCGAGCTTCTTCCGGATCCGGCTGACGTGCACGTCCATCCCGCGGTCGAGCCCGTCGTAGTCGATGCCCAGGATGGTCCGGTAGAGGTCGTCCCGGCCCACTACGCTCCCGGCACGCTCGGCAAGCAGGTGCAACACGTCGAACTCCATCGTCGTGAGGGAGACCGGCTGCGTGCCGACGCACACGTCGCGGGCGCCGACATCGATGTGGATCGCACCGACGCGCAGCACCCCGTCGGTGCGTGCACGTGGCGGTGCGCCGCGGTGCCGCGGGAGCTGCGTCCGGATCCGGGCGAGCAGCACACGGGGATCGATGGGCTTGGTTATGAAGTCGTCCGCTCCGAGCTCGAGCCCAGCAACATGGTCAGCCTCGCTCTGGCTGGCCGTCAGCATCATGATGATGCCCGTGTAGTCCGTCCTCACGCGGCGGAGCACATCCAGCCCGTTCAGCTCGGGCAGCATGAGATCGAGCACCACGAGATCGGGGCGTCCGCTCAGGATGGCGTCGGCACCGGCGCTCCCCGTGCCCACCCGGCGGACGTCGAAGCCGTGCGGCGTAAGGTACTCGACGACCAGCGCTGCGAGCGCGTCGTCGTCCTCCACCAAGAGGAGCCGGGGTGTGTCCCGCGCTTGCACGACGCTCACTGAGCCCCCGATCCGGCGCCAGCGCAAGCGACTTCACACTTCGCTACCGAACGCTGCCGTTTGCCGCTGGTCCGGGAGCGCGGCCTGCCGCTTGATGAAGCGAGACGACGAGGTGAGCAGCATGCGGTACGCAAGAACGGTCGGCGCCCTGTGGATGTGTTTGGTCTGGGGCTGCGACGGAAGTGGCGAGACGCCGGACGGTGGAGCGGCCGACGCGGGTTCCGTGGGGTGCGCGGCCGCGCCCGAGGGGATGCAGACGGCCGACGGGGTGGAGTTCGTACGCACCCCCGACGCGTGCTTCGAAGGGCTGCCCGACTGGCCCTTCGCGCCGGTCTACGTCGAGCTCGACGGGCTGCGACAGGCGTACGTCGACGAGGGCCCATCGGACGGACCGGTGGTGTTGCTGCTGCACGGCCAGCCGACGTGGTCGTACCTGTACCGCAAGATGATCCCCGTGTTCGCCGAGGCGGGCTACCGAGTGATCGCGATGGATCACCTCGGGATGGGGCGCTCCGACAAGCCCGTCGACATCGCCGCGTACAGCTATCTCGGCCACGGCGATCGGCTGTGGCGCTTCATCGAAGCCCTCGATCTTCAGGACATCAACCTGTTCGTCCAGGACTGGGGCAGCCTCATCGGGCTGCGGGTCGCGGGCCTGCATCCCGAGCGGTTCGCGCGCATCGCGGTGGGCAACGGGGCGCTGCCGGTGGTGCCGGAGGGCGTGCAGCCGTTCCCGGCGGTCGAAAGCCCAAACGAGGTGGTCGATCTGCCGCCGCACTTCGGGGACATCCCCGCCCAGCAGGTGCCGTTCTACGACGGTTGTGAGCTCCTCGGGGAAGCGGAAGGTTCGTTCGGCGACTGGATGACCTACTCGATGAAGGCGGAGGGGTTCAGGCCGTCCGAGGTGGTCGAGGCGCTCACGTGGTTCGATGTGCCGGACGCGCAGGCGGCCGCCTACGACGCACCTTTCCCGCGTCGGGAGTACATGGCGGGGGTCCGCGTGTTCCCATCCCTCGTGAACGAATTGTCGGGCCAGAACGCCGAGGCCTGGGCCGGGTTGATGTCGTTCGAGCGGCCGTTCATCACGCTCTGGGCCGCGAACGACCCAGGCAGCCTCGGTCGGTGCGAATCCCAGCAGCGCCTCGTCGACGCGATCCCCGGTGCGGCCGGTGTGCCCCACGATCGGCTGGCCGAGGCCAGTCACTTCCTGCAGGACGACCAAGGCGAAGAAATCGCGCGCCGGCTGGCGGCTCTCTTTCGCTTTTCGCCGGTGCGCCGCGGCACGCGCTACTGCGAGCTGCTGATCGTGAGCTCCACGAGCGACGGCCTGTTGGCCGAAGTGTGGGGCACGCATGGGATCAGCGAGTGCTCCGACCAGGGGATCGCTTCGCTCGACACGACGGACATCCAAGCGGAGGAAGGCGCGCTGGCTGTGATCATCAACGGCCCGCGAGTGTGGATCCCCAACGTCACGATGAGCTCGAGCATCGGCAGCGAGCGCCGCACGTTCGGCGAGCTCGAGATGGTTCGGCTGGCCAGCCTCGCCGTGGAGCCGGGCATGGCGGAGCGCATGCCGTACGTCGAGCAAACTGTGGCGCGCAGCACGACCTACCGTTTCGACGCCGGCGAGCGCGTCTTCGAGCTGACGTCGCCTGGGGGCCCGGTCTACGTGATGCAGTCCTGGTCGCTCGAGGTGGACGCCGAGCTGATGGAGGACGACCTCGCCGGCCTGGCCGACCGTCTGACGCTGCCGGCGGGCTGGACGTACGCGTCGCGTGTGCTGACCGAGGACCTCGTCATGATGACCGATGGCGAGGCCACCGTCGTGCAGGACGACCTTCAGAACACGTACCAGCGCCGCGTTCCAGCGGATTGACGAAGGAGTCGAGCGGAAGCCGGCTGCGCGGTCCTGGCGGGCGCTCGGGTCACGCAGACTGGGGTTCGTGTGCCGACCTCCGGAGTCGGTGTCACAGCCTGGCACGACCGTGCCGCGGACGTCGCAGGTCCCTCCGCACGTGCGGTTCCGACATTCGGAGTCGAACCGATGGCCCAGCACGTGCAAACCTCCTGCGCATGTCACTCGCCATCCCCCGCCTTACCCGCATCGCCCCGCTGTTCTGCGCCCTCGCGCTGTTGGCGGTGCCCCCTCCCGCCCACGCGTGCAGTGGAGCGGCGCCCCAGGTCGCCGTCGTCGGTTGGACCGGCGTGCGCGAGGTGACGCTGGAGGGGGTCATCGTCCTGCAGGCCACCCGGGGCGGGGCGGCGGACGTGCCGGATGTCGTGTTGCGTGATGGGGCCGGCGCGGCGGTGCCGGGGGAGGTGTCTCTCCTCGAGCTGCGGCCGCAAGCCACACGCACGTCGCCTGTCGGCGCCCTCACGGACGCGCATCCCGTGCTTCTCGTCTGGCGCTCCGATGCGCCGCTCACCGCCGAAGCCAACTACAGCATTGAAGTGACCCAGGCCGCGCCGTTCGACACCGTGGAGGTCTTCAACGTGGTCGCTTCGGCGTCCGCCTATGTCCGCCCCGAGCAGCCGGCCTTCGAAGCCGCGATGGCGACGCAGCGTCGGGTCTCTCTCGCGCTCGACCTCTCCTGTGAGGACGTCACGGACATGGGCCCGGGAGCCTGTCCCAACTGCGACTACACGGACTACGAGGACACCGTCGAGGTGCGGGTGGCGCTGCCGACGACCTCGGACGACGCCTACTCGATTCACCGACTCGTGCCGGACGGCGGGGACGCGATCGAGCGTGACCGCCTGGCCTGGACGGGGTCCGAGCCGGCCTTTGAGACCGCCTCCGGAGCGCTCTACTTCCTCGGTGAGGCCGAGACGTACTGCTTCCACGTCGAGTCTGAGAGCCTGGTCGATGGCTCCGTGCTCACGGGACCACGCACCTGTGTTGCCGCAGCGGACGTCGCGGACGATCCCACGATGGCGGGGGGATGCAGCGTGGGTGCGGCCCCCGGCTCGCGCTTCGAGCTGCCGTTGTTCGCCATCGCCGGGGCCCTGCTCTTCTGGCGTCGGCGCTGACGAACTCGACGCCGTCGCGCGTCAGAAGATCGCGGTGACGATCGAGTCGAGCCGGAGCCATCGGGACCGCGGCACGGTCAAGCGGCCCGCGTCTTCAGACAGGTCCCCGCGCGCGAGGGCCGCGACCAGCTCGCGTTCGCGGCCCTCGCGGGGGTCGCGGCCCGTTCTGGAGGCGAGCCCCGCGAGGTCCACGCCTTCGGTGGTCCGCAACCCCAGCATGAGCGCCTCTCGCACGCGGTCCGCGGGGTTCAGGGTCTCCTCGTAGACCGTGCCGCCCGTCGGGTTGTCGAGGTAGCGCTCGGGTCGTGGGTCATTCTTGCGGCGCACGGCCGTCACGCCGTCGCTGAGCGCGCCGACCGCGCCCGCGCCGAGGCCGAGGTAGTCCCCGCCACGCCAGTAGTGCTGGTTGTGGCGGGACTCCTTCCCCGCCGGGGCGTAGTTGCTCACCTCGTAGTGCAAGAACCCGCGGGCCGAGAATGCTGCTTCGGCCGCGAGGAAGGTGTCGGCGTAGTCGTCGTCGGACGCCAACGGGAGGCGGCCCAAGCGACGCAGCGCGCCGAACTGCGTGCCGGGCTCGACCGTCAGGGCGTAGGCGCTCACGTGCTCCACGCCCGTGTCGAGCACGCGCTCGAGCTCTTCGACGAAGTCTCTGGGCAGCTGGTCCGGCATGCCGAACATCAGATCCGCGCTCACGCGCGGCATTGCCGCGGTGGCCCCGCGAAGCGCGGTGAGGGCCCCCTCTGCGTCGTGCAGCCGGCCGAGGAAGCCGAGCCGCCCATCGTCGAGCGACTGCACTCCGATCGAGATGCGGTTGACGCCGACGTCGGCGAGCGCGCGCACGTGATCCTCGTCGATCGAGGTGGGGTTGCACTCGACCGTCACTTCCAGGCCCGGGGCCTCCGCGCGGAACGCACCACGGACGGCACAGAGCACGCGTCCCAGCTGCGCGGGTGCCCACAAGGAGGGCGTGCCTCCGCCGAAGAACACGCTCACCAGCTCGCGGTCGGCCATCGGGCGCGACGTGAGCTCCGCGATGACCGCGTCCGCGTAGGCCGCGTGCGGGACGTCATCATGCCGGACCGCGCCCGACGCGAAGTCGCAGTAGGGGCACTTCTTGAGGCACCAGGGGAAGTGCACGTAGACGCTCGTCTGCACCCCGGGCGCGGTGCCATCCCGCGGGCTCCCGAGCAAGTCAGCGCGGGGGGTTGACCGGCTGCGCACGAGTCCTAAGTTGCGCCCACTTCGGCGTGCTGGCGCCCGGAGAGGAAGCCCGATGTCCCGCGATTATTACGAAGTCCTCGGCGTAGAGAAGTCCGCGAGCGAGACGGAGCTGAAGAAGGCCTACCGGAAGCTGGCGCTTCAGTACCACCCGGACCGCAACCAGGGGGACGACGAGGCCGAGGCGAAGTTCAAGGAGGTCTCCGAGGCCTACGCCGTGCTCAACGACGAAGAGAAGCGCGGGATCTACGACCGCTACGGCCACGCCGGGCTCAACAGCCAGGGTGGCCCCGGCTTCGGAAACGTCGAGGACATCTTCAGTCACTTTGGCGACATTTTCGGCGACATCTTCGGCATGGGTGGAGGCGGTCGCCGTCGGCGCGACATGCCACAGCGCGGCGCTGACTTCCGGTTGGGGGTGCGCCTGTCGCTCGAGGAGGCTGCGTTCGGCTGCCAGCGGGAGGTCGAGGTCGTGTACCCGTCGCCGTGCTCCGACTGCGACGGTACCGGGGCCGAAAACGGGGAGCTCGACGTCTGCTCTCAGTGCCAGGGCGCGGGCCAGGTCGCCTACAACCGGGGCGCGTTCATGCTGTCGACGAGCTGCCCCGGCTGCGGGGGCCGTGGGCAGATGCCGAAGGCACCGTGTCCGCGGTGCAAGGGGCAGGGCGAAGAGCAGATCGAGCGGACCGTGAAGGTCACGATACCCGCCGGCATCGACCACGGTCAGCGCTTGCGCCTGGCCGGTCAAGGTCAGCCCGGCCGTCGCGGCGGTCCGCCCGGTCACCTGTTCGTCGTGGTCGACCTCGAGGCCCACGAGCACTTTCGGCGCGAGCACTTCGATCTGATCTACGACCTCCGAGTGTCGTTCCCGCGCGCCGCGCTGGGCGGGGAGGTCGAGGTCCCCACGCTCGGAGAAGAAGACGAGCCGGTGTCCGTCAAGGTGCCGGCAGGGGTGCAGCCGGGCGACCAGCTGGTCGTGCGCAGCCAGGGTGTGCCGCGGTTGGACGGCCGCGGTCGGGGCGACCTCGTCGCGGTGGTGCAGATCGACGTGCCGGAGAAGCTGAGCCCCAAGGCGAAGGAACTGCTCACCGAACTCCAGGCCACGTTCGACAGCGATGGCTGACACGAACTCGCCCGCGCGGGCGTTGCTCGCGGCCGCGGCCGAGGCAGCCGAGGTCGAGCGGAAGCCGAGTCGATTCGGCCCGCCCGGGAGCCCCGCGCTCTTTGTTGAAGGGCGCGAGGTTCTTCACCTGCATGGCGAAGACGAGATCGACCTTCGGCTCACCCGGCGGGAGATCCGCCGCTGCCGTCAGGACCTGCGCGCCGACGCGCGCTTCGTGATCCGCCGGGCCGGCGGGGACTGGGTCGAGGTCACCGTCTCCGAATCGGAAATCGCGGAACTCCTGCCCTGGGTGCGCCGCGCCATCGAGGCCAATCGCGCCTGATGGCTCGGCTCGTCAGACGCGCCCGGTGCGAAGCACCACCAGCGCCTCGGGCTTGACCAGCGCGGCCAGGTCCACCCCGGCGAGCGCGCTGTAGAACGCCTCCGCCGCGCGGCGAAGATGCGCCTGCACACCGCAGGCCTCGTCGATCATGCAGCGACTGTCCGTACCGAAACACTCCACCAGCTCGTCCGGCTCCAACGCCCGCACGACATCCGCCAAATCGATCTCGGCCGCGGGCCGTGCGAGCCAGCTTCGACCGCCGCGTCCCTGCTTCGAGATGACAAACCCGGCGCGTCGCAGCGACTGCAACACCTTGCGAGTGTGACTCGTCGACAGGCCGTGGCTCGTCGCGATCTCATCCGAGGTCGCGCCACGCTTCTCCTGGGCGGCGAGGGTCATCAATGCACGGAGCGCGAAATCGGTTTTTTGCGTCAACCTCATCGCTTGCCTCCTTGGTCCCTCCTACCCACATAGCTATGCACGATTCGCTCTGGAGCCAGCCCATGACCGCCCGCTCTGTGCCTTTTGACACGTACCAAGATGCCGCCATCGAAATGCTGGTTGACACCTTCTACGAGCGTGTCCAGGGGGACCCTCTGTTGAGCCCGGTGTTCGCGCGCCGCATTGACTCGTGGCCTCCCCACCTCCTGCGCATGCGCGGGTTCTGGACGGCGGTGCTCCGGGGGGAGCCGACCTACCAGGTGGGACCCAAGGGCCCGCCGCCTCACCTTCACCGAGGGATCGCCGAGCTGGAGAGGGCGCACTTCACGCGGTGGCTCGCGCTCTTCGAGGAGGTCGCGCGCGATGTGTTTGCGCCCGCGCAGGCAGAGCACGTCGTCGGCCGGGCGCACCGAATGGCCGATGCCCTCGGCCGCCATCTCACGGTGTGACGCGGACTTCCTCGGCGACGACGGGCTGCGCCAACGCGGTGCGGGTGCCGCGCCTGGCGGCGAGGAAGGCCTCTCGACCCCGCTCCAGCTTGAATGGCCCCGAGCGGGGGAGCGGATCGATGACCAACGTCACCAGGCCTTCCCGTCGCGGGATCGAGAGGCCTTCGGAGTCCCGCGCGCGCCACGGCGAGCGCGACGCGAGGTGGTGAAACAGCACACGAGGCACACCTGCGAGGCCCTGGATGCCCGGCCGGTCGGCGACGCCGCCATCCACCAGCAAGCCGCCGGCGTGGCGCACCGGGTGAAACATGCCTGGGACCGCGCACGAGGCGTGGATCGCGGGCGCCAGCGCGCCCTCTCGAAGGACCCGGATCTTGCGCGCCCCGAGGTCGTAGACGCTGATCGCCGCCGGGACTCGGCACGCATGCATCTCCGAGACCGGGAGGAGCTCCTCGAGCTGCCGTCGAAAGCGACCCCCTCTGAGCAGCCCCCAGCCAAGACGCGGATCCCAGAAATCCTCGCGCCGCAACGCCTGCAGGTGCTCCGCCAGAGCCGTCGCCTCGAGCCCCGCGGCCCATGCGCCCGTGACGAGCGCGCCGGCGCTCGAGCCAGCGACTTGGGACGGCAACAGGCCCTCCTCCTCCAGCACCGTCAGCACACCGCAGTGCGCGAAGAACCCGAAGAATCCGCTCGACATGCACAGGGCGTACGGGCCGTCTTCGAGCCAGGCGCGGAGGTTCGGCATGGCTCACAGCTACTACAGAACGCAGCGAGGTCCAGCTTCGCCGTCAAGATGGCGCGAGCGAGCTGTTCCGAGGCGCGCCCAGGGAGGGTCCTGCCCGCTGGAGAAGCACGAGAGACTCGCGGTACCGCGCCATGCGGGTCTCCGTGTGCAGGTCGGAGTCATCGAGCCACTCGAACGCCGAGCGGACGTCGGAGCAGGCGAACGCCTCGACGTTCCCCCCGGTGAGCCACCGCCAAGCGGTGACCGCGCCGCGCGCCACGGCCGAGTCGATGAGCACGGCGAGCTTGCCGCCGGTCATGCCGGAGGTCTGCTCGAGTTGCTTCTGAAGCTCCGCCAGCCGTCGCCGCACGCCCGCCGGGGGCACGGCTCCCGGGCAGTGCATCAGTGTGGCCGCGGACGGGCGGCCGCCTTCGAGGGTCTCGCGAAAGAGCTGGTCCGCGTCCGCGTCGGTCCACTCCTGGACGTTGACCAACACGAGGGCGACCCCGTCAACACGCGCGAACGCGCCCCGTCCGTCGAGGATGGGCTTCGGTGCGACTTCGGGCGGAGTTGCCACACCGAGTCATACGGCGGAACGGCACCGGGCCGAAGGGGGATCGCACGGTACCTACGCGGACAGGGCGTGTCGGTGGCCGCCGGTCTTGGACCCGTCGCGCAAGAGCGCCAAGGTGTCCCAGTAGAGACGGACCAGCTCGGGCGTGTGGGCGTCGGTCTCGACCATCCATTCGAACGCGGACGCGACGTCGGTCGTGGCGAATCCGCGTAGGTTCGCGTCGGTCATCCATCGCCACGCAGTGATCGCCCCGCGCATGAGGGCGGAGTCGGTGACGAGCCCATATCGAGACTCACCGATGCGAGGCGCATTCCGCTCGAGGTCGGCGTGCAGTTCTGCCAACCGTCGGCGCACCTCTGGGCCCGGGTCGCTCCGAACATACTGGATCAGCGAGTGCTTGGCGGGAGGACCGGCCGTGTCTGCGAAGAGCTGGTCTGCATCCCGGACCGACCACACTTCGATATCCAGAAGCACCACCGACACATCCCGGCGCACACCGAACGCGCCACGTCCGCCGAGGATCCGCGTTGGGGCGATAAAGGTGCGATCGTCCACCCTTGACCCGTACGGTCGCTGCTCGCCGCTTCGAAGGGGTCAGCGCTGGGGAAGCTCGGGCCGCAGCGGGGGAAGCTCGCCGCGACCGAGCCACGCGTAGATGCCCCAGGACTGCAGCACGCGGCGCGTGTACCGGCGGGTCTCGTCGTACGGGATGTCTTCCACCCACTCGTCGAGCCGCTGCGTGCCGCGCTCGCGGAGCCAGCGATCGACCGCGCCCTGGCCTGCGTTGTAGGCCGACACCAGCACCACCGGGTTGTCTTCGTAGCGCTCCCAGAGCCAGCCCATGTAGGCCGCGCCGATGCGCACGTTGGTCTCCGGATCGGTGAGGTTGCTCGGCGTCGCGCGGATGCCGACGCGGCGCCCGAAGCGTTCCGCGGTGGGGAGGATCAGCTGAGTCAGTCCGTATGCTTGGGCGATCGATCGAACGCCGGGCCGGAAGCTGCTCTCCTCGCGCGCGATGCCAAAGATGAGCTCGGGCGGGATGGGCTGGCTCGACGCGGCGCGGGTGATCTCGTCGGCGAACGCCTGCGGGTAGGCGATCCTCCATCGGGCGTAGTGGTCACCGCGCGGGGGCTGCTCCATGAACTCGGAGAGCAGCCGGCGGGTGACATAGACGGCGCGGTCGTGTGCGCTCGCGCGATCGAGCAGTGCGGCTTCCACCCATCGCAGCTCGTCGTCTCCGTCCTCGCCGCGCACGGCGCTCATCTCCGTCCGAGCTTGGTCGACCGCGCCCACGGCGAAGAGCTCCACCGCGCGCCGGAACGCGGGGGAGTCCATCTCATCGCGCCACGCGAAGGTGATGGCCGGGTCGCCGGGCGCTCCGAGTGTCACGCGCACCTCGTCGGCCGCGGCGGCGTCCATCTCGCCGAGCCGCTGCATCGCCTGCTGACCGTAGTACCGGAGCGGGAACTCGGTGGCGACCGACCGGAAGCCGGCCACCGCGTCGTCCGACCGATCGAGGTCGGCAAGGATCGCAGCGCGCCAGTAGGCCGCTCGCCCGCCGAGGTCCTCGCGGTCCTCCATCGGCCCCTCGGCGAGCGTGGCGTCCAGCTGCCGAAGCGCTTCCTCCAGGTCGCCGGCCCGCCGCGCGCGCCACGCGAGCATGAATCGGGCACGCCCACGCATGTCGCCCTCGGGGTAGGCCTCCGGCAGGCTCTCGAGCTTGCTGACCATCGTGGTCTCATCGCCCGCGTCGAAGGCGATCAGCGCCGCCCGGTAGCGCGCGTCGTCCGCCAGGCTGTGCTCGGAGACCTCGCGCTCCAAGAGCGTGTACTGCTCGACGGCGAGCTCCCGCTCCCCCGCGGACGTGAACCCGCGACCCGACAGGTAGCGCGCCCAGGCGCGGACCTCAGGCGCCTCGCACTCGCGGGCCACCGCGCTCAAGTGCTCCGCCGCGCGCCGTCGCTGTCTTCGGTAGTAGATGGCGCGCCCTTCCCCGTAGCGCGCACGACACTCCAGCTCGTCGTCCTCGGCCCGCGCCGCGACCTCGTGGAACGCCGTCTCCGCGTCCGCGTGACGCATCGCCGCGGCCAAGGCCTCCGCCCGCGCGAGGGCCTCTTCCGGCGTCGGCTCGGCCCGCGCACGTCGTTCGGCCCGGCTTAGCTCCGACAGCACGGCGTCGGCACGCTCGGCGGCTTCCCGTCCAGAGCTCGACAGAGGCGCGTGCATCGCCACGCGTCGAAACAGCGCGAGCGCCTCGATCTTGCGGGCTTCGTCCTCCGAGGAAGCGAGCAGCTCGGCCAGTGGCATCGCCAACGCGGCGGCGGCGCTGTCCTCCGGAGCTTCGGCCAGCAGGGTGCGCAGCAGAGGCTCCGCGGTCTCGACGTCACCGGCTTCCACCAGCGCCGCGGCGTAGAGGTCGCGCGCCTGAGAGCGCCCCGCCCAGTCCATCTCGACGAGCGGCGCGACCTCTTCGGCTGCGCCGGCAGCGTCGACGGAGACCCGCATTTGTGCACGGGTCAGCGTCGCCCAGGGCGCCAGCGGGTGCTCCGCGTCGGCCACGTTGCCGAGCAACTGATACGCCCGCACGGGCTCGCCGTTCTGTTGGTGTGCGTGTGCCGCGAGCCAGTAGATCCGCTCGACCTCGGTCTCCCGGCCATGTGCGAGCGCCTGCGCGGCGGTCGCAGCGGCGCCCGGTGCGTCACCTCGGTCCAACGCGACGCGGATCGCCCCGACGGCCGAGTCCTCCGCCGGTCGAACGACGTCCGGATCGAAGCGCTGTTCCGCGGTCTCCGTGGACGCAGGCGTCTCCGCCTCCGCTTCCGGCTGCGCCGTGGGCGGCGTCGCGGCGTTGCGGGGGCCGTTGCAGGTCGCCAGAGCGGCGAGCGCAAACATCAGGGAAGAGGCGCGGAGAACAGGCATCGCGCTCGAATCTACGGAGCGGCCCGATCGCCACCAACTAAACTGCGCCTTCGTGTCCACGGTTCCTCAACGAGGGTAGTGCGCCGATTCCTTCCCGCCCACGTACCTCGAGCCGCCCGGGCATGTCGCCGGGCGGCTCGAGGGCGCGTTCGTTCCGACCTTCAGCGCGCGCTGCGGCCGCGACGGTTGTGCCGGCCCTGACGCCGCTCGCCGCGGTTGGCCCGACCCTCACGGAGCTGCGCGGTCTGCTCGGGCGTCAGCACGGCCCGCACGGACGCCCGGGTGTTTGCGCGGATGGCGGCCCGCGCCTCCCGCGTGGTGCTCCGGTCGCCCTCGAGCGCCCGGCGCTCGGCGGCGGCGCCGCTGAGAATGCCCCGAACCTCGGTCGCCTGAGCGGGCGTGAGCGACAGCCTCTCGGTCATGCGCGTCATGCGCCGGTCGATCCGCTCGCCCCGTCGCGACTGACGAAGCTCGGCGGCCTGGGTCCGCTGCGCGGGTGTCAGCACGGCCCGAACCTGGGCGCGGAGGGCGGCGCGGTCAGGGGTGGCGCCACTCCGCCTCGCCTCGCGGGCTTCGCTTCGGAGGGTCCGGATCTGCAGTCGTTGCGCGTCGGAGAGCCCGAGGTGGCGCATCACGCCACGGCGCTCGTGCGCTTGGTGACCGCGCCGCAGCGCACGGGCCTGCCGGGCGTTGGGAGTCACCGTGACGGTGTCCGACTGCGCGAAGCTGATGGACGCCGGGCTGACGAGGCCCACGACGCCAGCGAGGCCGGCGGCCAGGGCGAAGCGGGAGAGCGGGCGGAGGGCGGTGGCGAGCTTGGTCATGGTGCAGTCCTTCGGCGGGGTGGGGAGCGGCCGATGTCCTCGGCCTCACCCCCAACCGACGCACCGAGTGTTGCGGACCTCTGAAGCGCCTCGAGAAATCCATCTTCGAGGTGCGCCATCGGGCTCTCACCTGGAGGACCACGTCTCCAGCTCGTCCTCCTCGCGGCGGTCTCTCTCCCGGTCCTTGTCCGCCTGCCATCGGCCCCGGTGCGCGGCCACCACCGCCCGCTCTTGCGCAGCGCCACCGAGCGCTTTCCTCGCCCGCCGAACGACGGCCCGCGCCTGCTTCTCCGCTTCCGCGGCGTCGTCGACGGCGTCCTCCAGGGTGCGCTCGTGTTCGCGTTGCCGCGCCCGGTAGAGCTCCTCGACAGCCCATGCGGCGGCGGTGGTGCGGGCTTGCTCACGGTCTCGGCCGGCCTCCTGCTGACGATGTGCGCCGAGTGCCGCGATCGCCTCGCTGCGTTGCTGTTCTCGCGCCACGAGCTCGCGGAGGGCGTCTGCCAACGCCTCCGTCGCGGACGTCTCGGCCCGTTCCCGCAGGCCTTCGACCGCGGCGAGCGGATAGCTGTCCTGCGGGCGGGTCACTCGAGCAGACGTTGGCCGACGAGGTCGGCGGTGACCGGGTCCTCGTCCGACACGCCCAACCACACCCCGGTCAGCCCCCGGCCCTCGATGCGGTCCACCAGGATGTCCGCGTCTTCGTCCGTCGTGGCGAGGGTTCCCGACAGCACGAGGCTTTCGCGGAGGGCCTCGTCGCCGCGGAGCCGATCTCGGACCGCGTTCGCCACGGGGTCCAGCGCGCGCACGCAGACCGCCGCAGCGCAGTCCGCGTCGCAGTCGCCCGCGAGCGCACCGTCGGCTGCGATCCACGCGGCGAGCTCAACGCACCCGGCGCCGTCTTCGACCAGCATGCCGGGGGTGTCGGCGGCGGCGAGCTCGGCGTCCAGGACCGTCGCGAGAAGCGCGCCCAACCGCAGGCTGAGGGTCAGCGCGGCGAGGTCGATGACGTCCGCCTCGGGGCGCCACGTCAGCTCCAGCCGGGGCATCGGGGCGAGGTCGTCCAAGGGCACATCGATGGACGGCGGCGAGTCCGGGCCGCTTGCGCCAATCCGCAGGGTGTCCAGCGCCCACACCCCGCCGAGGACCCGATCATCGGTCGAGAGCGCGATGGGGCCCCCGAGCGCCACGACGGCCAGCTGGGTCTCCAGTCGTGCGCCCAGCCGGTTGATCGCCTCGAGCGGGCCCACGGCGACGTCGTCCAACGCCAAGGCGAGCCCGGTTTCTTGGGTCTCGCGGGCGGCCAGGAGCGTGTCCGCTGTCGTGATCTTTCCGCGGTCACGGAGCTCCGCCTCGAGCGCGTCCAAGAACCAGCCGGCTCCGCTGTCCCCCACCGCGTCGCGTCCGCCGAGCAACGCGTGCTCGATGACCCGGGTCCCTGCCGCACCGGGGCGCAGCGTCAGCTGTCCGTCGTACCGCCCATCGGGGCGCAGGGCCTGGTCGAGCAGCGTGACCGTGGCCTCGGTCTCCGCGTCCGCCGTGAGCGAGATGTCATCGACGCACCCGTCCGCGACCACGATGTCGTTCATGCGCAGCTCGGCCACGACCGTGTAGGAGAGCCCCACCGGCAGGGACCAGCGGGCCTCCACGTCTTCGTCATCGGCTTCGATCATCACCGAGCGGTCGGCGAACGTCGGGTATCCGTCCTCGGGGTCGCACTCGGTCTCGGAGTAGACCCGAAACACCCGTGTGGCCTCCTCGGCGCGGCGCCCCTCGTACTCGGTGACGGCGCGGAGGGTGCCAAAGCCCTCCGTGGACACGGCGACGTTCACGAACATCGGCTCGGCCCCGCGCCCGGTCGCCCGCACCCGGAAGGCGGCCGCGATCGTGCCTGCGGTCACCACCGTCTCGGCGCGTCCGTCCAGGCTGGTGCGCAGCGAGACGTTCTGCAGCGCCGAATCGTGCGCGGTGCCGATCAGGGCGAAGTTCACCTCAGCGTCGGCCACCGGGCTCCCGCTCTCGGTGTAGCGGACGGCGATCGTCGCCATCTCCCCGGTGACCAGGGACGCGCTCGGCTCGCTCAACAACGTCAACATACCCGGCGCGACGCCGTTCGCGTCCACGCCGGGACCGCCATCGACGGTCAGCATCGTGGTCTCGCATCCGGTCGCACCGAAAAGCAGAACAGGGAGGAACCAAGCAAAGAAGCGCATTCGCCTCTGTATGGTACCGGCCTCGCGCCGCGTGACCAGTCTCCGGGGCATCGTGGATGAAATGTTCGGCCCTCACGCGACGTTGGCGCGGCGAGGCCCACGCTCTAGCGGGCGTCTCGGGCGCGTGATAGACGCGTCCCCTGCACCCGATGCTCGCCGCCCTCTGCACCGCCGCGCCCGCGATCCTGCTCCTCACGGCGTTGGGGCTCGCGCTCGCGTACCATCCGTACGCCGCGTCGGTGGGCTGGCGCTACCTCCGGAGCAAGAAGCGGCGCACCGTCAGCGTCATCTCCTTCATCGCGGTGAGCGGCGTCATGCTCGGCGTAGCCGCACTCCTCGCGGTGATGTCGATCACGAGCGGCTTCCAGGACGAGTTCCGAAACAAAGTGCTCGGCGTCAACGCGCACGTTCTGGTGCTCAAGTACGGCCTCGATTTCGAGGAGTACCGCATGGTTGTCGAGCGCTCGCGCGAGATGCCCGAGGTCGCCGGCGCCGCGCCGTTCCTCATCAACGAGATGATGCTCGCCAACGGCGACCGCATCGGAGGCGTGCTCGTCAAGGGCGTCGACCCGGACCTGATGCCGACCGTGCTGGACCTCCCGAGTCAGCTCACCTCCGGGAGCCTCGAGGGACTGCGCGCTCCCGGCGCCGCCTCTCCCGTGCGTCCGGAGGATCTGCTCGGGGAGGTCGACGAGGAGTGGGACTGGCTCTCGGGCCTCTCCGAACCGGACGCCGGCGTGGAGGCCGAGGCGGACGCGGAAGTGCCTTCGGTCGCGGATGCCGGCGTGGTCAACGTGCTACCGGAAGTGCACGTGCCCACTCCCGAGGAGGCCCAGCGCGCGCTCGAGCAGCTCGGCACGGGGTTGCCCGAGGATGACCTGTTGGACGATTTCCTCGCCGAAGAGGAGGGCGAGGCGGAGGGGTCGGAGCAGAGCGACGGCCGCACGCTGCCCGGCATCGTCGTCGGCCGCACCTTGGCGGACAACCTCGGCCTCGAGGTCGACTCGGTCGTTCAGGTCATCAGCCCGCTCGCGGGGCTCGACACGTCGATGTTCGACCGTGGCGGCAACGCGACCCCTCGGAGCCGCGAGTTCCGTGTCATCGGCGTCTTCGAGGCGGGCTTCCAGGAGTACGACAGCCGGCTCGTCTACGTGGACCTCCTCGAGGCGCAGCATTTCTTCGACCACGGCGACAGCGTCACCGGCGTCGAGTTGCGCCTGCACGACCTCGAGCGTGCGCCCGAAGTCGCCCGCCGGCTGGAGCGCGTCTTGGGCGGCGGGCCCTACCACACGATGGATTGGCAGGAGCTCAACCACAATCTGTTCACCGCCCTCGAGATCCAGAAGGTGATGCTCAGCCTGGTCATCGCCACGATCATCTTCGTCGCCGCGTTCAACGTCATCGCCACGCTCATCATGATCGTCCTCGAGAAGAAGCGGGAGATCGCGATCCTCAAGGCGATGGGGGCGCGAAGCTTCGGCATCCTGCTGATCTTCGTCGTGCAGGGCCTCCTGATCGGCCTGGTCGGCACCCTATTGGGGTTGTTACTCGGGGGAGGCGTGTGTCTATACCTCGAGCAGTTCGAGTTCCCCCTCGACCCACACGTGTACCTGATCGACCACCTGCCCGTCCGGACGAGCGCGAGCGAGTTCATCATGACCGTGTCCATCGCGCTCGTGATCTGCGTCGGCGCGACGATCATCCCGAGCTGGTGGGCCGCGCGACTCCTGCCTGCGGACGGCGTGCGGTACGAGTAGCGCTATCTCGGCCCGTAGCGGATCTCGAGGTCCCCGTTCTTGATGTCGAACGCGCGGATGCGAACCTCGCCCACGTGTCCGAACGCGTCGAGCGCGCCCTCGTAGATGCCGACGTGCCAGGCGTCGAGGTAATCCCACATCTCGCGCAGGCCAAAGACCGCGCGCCCTGGCTCGTTCACCAGGACGTCCACGCCGCCGTGGGATCCAATCGCGTCGAACGCGCGGCCGGTCAGACCCACCGCGGTTCGGATGTTTCGGCCCGCCATGCTGAACAAGACACGCCCGGCCAGGCTGTTGGTGAACACCGAGAACGCGTTCTGTCCAAACCGCCGCATGCCCTCTCGTTCCGTCAACTCCGGGTAGGCCGCCCTCGCCGCTTCGGGCAGGAACGCAAGCCACTCGGTCAGCGGGTATCCATGGAACGCGACATAGCGCTCCCGCCCGACTGCGTCGCCGCTCCGTTCGCGGGCCTCCTGGGCAATCGCACTGAAGAACATGCCCTTGACCCTGCTCGTGTCCGGGCACCCCGCTTGGCGCTCAGCCACCTCGAGCGGGGCGTCGTAGTCCGGCGGGACGAACGGGAGCCGGTCCTGGAAGGCGTCGCGCATGGATGGTCGAGCCTAGCCCTGTTTCATCGCGCGATTCTGCGACAAGGATCACGGTGGCGTGCTTGTCCCGGGCAGCACGCTCTGCGATGCCTGCTCCCTTGAGCGAACGCACCACGGCTTCGGACATCCTTGCGCTGGCGCTCCCCGCGCTCGGCTCGCTGGCCGCCGACCCGCTCGTGTCGCTCGTGGACACGATGTTCGTGGGCCGCATCGACGGGACTGCGCTCGGCGCGCTCGGTGTCTGCAGTGCGGTCTTCGGGCTCGCGTTCTTCGTGTTCAACTTTCTCTCCACCGGGGTCACGCCGTTGGTCGCGTCGGCGGTGGGCCGCGGCGATCGCGACGAGGCGGGCCGCTGGATCATGCAGGCGCTCACGCTCGCGGTGATCCTCGGACTGCTCGCGACCGCGGCGCTCGAGGGACTGACCGAGCCGATCTTGAGCGGGATGGGCGCACGCGGTGCCCTCTGGGCGCCGTCCGAGACCTACCTGCGCATTCGGGCGCTCGCGACGCCGGCGGTGCTGCTCATCACGGTGGGGCACGGCGCGTTTCGTGGGCACCAGAACACGCGCACCCCTTTCTGGCTCACGCTGGGCCTCAACGTCGTGAACCTCGTGCTCGACCCACTTCTGATCTTTGGGTTGGGGTGGGGGATCGCGGGCGCGGCTTGGGCCACCACGATCGCGCAGTGGGTCGGGGCCGTCGGGTTCCTCGCTGCGGTCTTCGCGCCTTCCGGTCTCGGCGTGCGCTTCGCGATCCCGAAGCTCCGCGATCTGGCGCCCCTCTTGAAGGTCGGCAGCGCGTTGAGTCTGCGCACCTTCGCGTTGGTCAGCACGTTCACCCTCGCGACCGCAGTGGCCACCCGCATCGGGGAGCGGGCCGTCGCCGCGCACCAGGTCGTGGCGCAGATCTGGTTGTTCCTCGCGCTCGTCGTCGACTCGGTGGCGATTGCCGGGCAGGCGCTCGTCGGGCGTCTGCTGGGCCAGGGCGAGCGCACGGAGGCCCGCCGCGTGGCCGATCGCCTGCTGCGTTGGGGACTCGTGCTCGGCCTCGTTCTCGGGGCGGTCTTCTGGGCCCTGGGTCCGATCTTGCCCGGCTGGTTCACGGACGAAGCCGCGATCCTTCGGGACGTCGACACGGTCTACATCTTCGTCATCGTCTCGCAGCCCATCGGCGCGCTGGTGTTCGTGTGGGACGGACTGTTCATGGGTGCGCAGGACTTCCGTTTCCTCGCCGCTCAGATGTTGCTCTCCGCCGCCGCCGGCGCGGCCGTGCTCCTGAGCGTGATCCCGATGGGCTGGGGCCTGACCGGGGTCTGGTGGGGCATGATCGCGTTGCTCAGCGCGCGCCTCCTCACGCTCGGCTGGCGATACTGGCTCGGCGGCGGGCCGCTCGCGAAGGGCCGCGCGCCAGGTGGGGATTGATCCTCTCGACCTGACGAGCCCTTGCCAATCGGCGCGGCGGCCTCAAACCGTGGCCATGAAGACGCCGATGGTGAAACTGAACGACGGTCGTGAGATGCCTCAGCTTGGTCTCGGGGTGTGGCAATCCACGGGCGGCGCCGAGGTGGATGCGGTGCGCTGGGCCCTCGAGGCGGGCTACCGGCACATCGACACGGCCGCGATCTACAAGAACGAGGAGGGGGTGGGGCGCGCGCTCGCCGAGTCCGAGGTGGCGCGTGACGACATCTGGTTGACGACCAAGCTCTGGAACGCGGACATCCGCGCCGGGCATGCCCGTCGCGGCCTCGAGACCAGCTTGCGCAAGCTGGGCCTGGATCACATCGACCTCTATCTCCTTCACTGGCCGACGCAGGGCTTCGAGCAGGCTTGGACGCAGCTCGTCGCGCTTCGCGAGGAGGGCCTCTGTCGCAGCATCGGCGTCAGCAACTTCATGCCCGAGCATCTCGAGGCCATCGCCGCGGACGCCGTCCCGGCCGTCAACCAGGTCGAGCTTCATCCCTACTTTCAGCCCGCTGAGGTCCTCCAGGCGTGCGAGGCCCGCGGCATCGCCATCGAGGGCTGGAGCCCGCTCATGCAGGGGGAGTTCCGCAACGAGCCGCTGTTCTCGACGATCGGCGAAGCGCTCGGCAAGAGTGCGGCCCAGGTGGTCCTCCGCTGGGCGCTCCAGCGCGGCTTCATCACGATTCCGAAGTCGAAGAACGAGTCGCGCATCCGTGAGAACGGCGACGTGTTCGACTTCGCGCTGAGCGACGATCAGATGGCCCAGGTCGACGCGCTGGGACGAGACGGCCGACTCGGCCCGGACCCTCGCAACTTCAGCTTCTGAACCGGTCGCACACGAACGTGAGGTCGGCGTCCGAGGGCCCTGCGAAGCTCGCTTCGTAGCGGGGCGAGTCGAAGGTCCCCTCCCGCTGGGTGAACTCCCTCAGCGGGACGTCTGCTTCGCTACAGAGGCCGTCCCCGTCTACGTCGATGAATCCCTCGACCTCGAGGCCCGCGCTCTGCACCTGTGCGTCGATCGGCCCCAGCGCGAGCATGAAGCCTCCGTCTACGACCACCGCTTCGCGTATGGGTGAGGTCTCGGACGACTGACGGACGTGGGCAAAGACCGTCAGGCCGTCCCAATCCGACAGCCCAACCCCGAGCAAGTCCACCGGCGCCGCAACCCGCTCGTCGTGCAGGCCAAACAAGACGCAGGCGTCGAGGGTCTCGAAGCAGAGCGGGTTGTCGATCAGGCAGCTCTCCAGTTGCGTCTGCGCCGCGAGGGACTGGCGTGCGACCGCCGCGCACTCCCCAGGGCAGTCGTCCAGCGCGCACCAGCCAGAGGCGGTCTCCGGATCGAATCGCGCCTCGCAGGCGGCGAGGCACGCGCTCGTCGGCATCGAAGCATCGGTCGGCAGCGCGGCGTCCCTCACTCCGTGCGACTCGCCGCAACCAACGAGGCAGAGGAGAAGGGCACCAAGAAGAAGTCGCGTCGAAGTCATGGGTATAGTTTGAACTGCCCGGGGTTGCGTCGGTAGGCCGCTCTAAACTATGGCTCTCATATCTCACGCGTACCCAAGCACCCGAGTTCTTCATCATGAGCACCGCGGCGTTCTACCTGCTCATGCGACGGTACGAAGAGCTGCCGAAGCGGGCCATGTGTTCCACAGGCAAGGTGAAGCTCGACGCCTTCAGTTACTGACCGCGCGAGACCTGAAGCGCACCGTGAGAAACCGTGGACGCCGACGCTCCGCCTGGTAACCCCGAGCTCATGCCGAAGGAATTGGATGTCCTGATCGTGGGAGCGGGCCTCGCCGGTTTGCACCTCGCCTCTCGTCTTCACGATCGCGCGGAGCTCCGCGTGTTCGATGCCCGTGAACGGGTCGGTGGGCGTGTCCTTTCGGTCGAGGTCGGGGGAGCCGCATTCGACCTCGGCCCCGCCTGGTTCTGGGAGGGGCAGCCCCGCATGGCTGCTTTGGTGCGGGAGCTCGAGCTCGCCTCGTTCCTTCAGTACAGCCAGGGTGACGGCACGTTCGAGGACAGCGCCGGTCGGGTGATGCGGGGGGCCGGTTTCGCGTCGATGGCGGGCTCTCTCCGCCTCGATGGCGGGCTCGGTGCCTTGACCGAGGGGCTCCGGCGCGCGCTGCCCCCCGACACCGTGCTGTTGAACCGGCGCGCGACCGGCTTTCGACTGGCCGGCGAAGGCGTCGAGGTTCAGCTCGAAGGGGCACCTCCGCAGCGCGCCAAGGTGGTGGTTCTCGCCTTGCCACCCCGACTAGCGTCTGCCCTGAACTACGAGCCGCCCCTGTTGGGTACCGGAGCCATGCACGCGATCCCCACCTGGATGGCCGGCCAGGCGAAGGTGCTCGCGTTCTACCCGCGGCCGTTCTGGCGGGAAGCAGGCCTCTCCGGCGACGCGGCAAGCCAGCGCGGCCCGCTCGCGGAGATCCACGACGCCTCGCCGCGGTCCGGTGGACCGTACGCGCTCTTCGGGTTCGTGGGCCGGGCGGACCGAGAGCCGGACCGATTGCTCGAAGACGCGCGCCAGCAGCTGGTTCGCATGTTCGGACCGGACGCCGCGGATCCCTCCGAGATGCGCCTCGCAGATTGGGCTCGTGAGGGCTTCACCTCTTCGCCAGCCGACCGCGCGCCGCTTCGCGCCCACCCTCAGTACGGCCTGCCTCCTTCGTTGCGCGACCTCTGGGAGGGGCGCCTGGTGCTGGCGTCTTCCGAATGCTCAGAGGCGTTCGGCGGCTACCTCGAAGGTGCGCTCGTGGCGGCGGAGCACGCGGAGGCGCGTGTCCGTGCTCGGCTCGCGTAGCAGGGTGGTAGCCTGCGCGCTGGGAGGGCTGAACGATGAGCTCGAAGAAGAAGGTGTTGCGGTTCGTGGTGACGGGGGCGCTGTTGAGCGCGCCGATGGTCGGGTGTGGGTCCGAGCCGGACATGATCAACGAGCCGGCGCCGCAGCCCACGGTCAACGAGCCGATCCCACAGGAGACCGTCAACGAGCTGATCGAGCCGGAGCCCGAACCTGTCCCGGAGGTGGAGCAGGACTCGATCAACGAGCCAGCTGAAGAAGACGTCGAAGCGCCGCCGCCGGAAGAAGAGACCGAGGCCGCGGACGGGCCCACCAACATCCCGCCCGGGTGAGCGTCCCGCGCTCGATCGGGGCGATGCACACGGCACAGATTCGCCGGAGCGAATGGCCCCTGTTCGGCTCGTTTGACGCCGATCGCTACGCGCCCGCCCTCCGTGAGCGCGCCGCCAAGCAGTGGGCGCGCCGCGCGCGCGAGGAGTACCGGTCCATCCATGAGTTCTCGGAGCTGACGCACGCGCTGACCCGCGTGGGGGCGCCGCTCGAGCTGCTCGGCGGCCTCGCGCGCCTGATCACCGACGAGGTACGCCACGCCGCCTTGTGTCGCGAGATGGCGAGCTGCCTGGTTGCCGCCGCAACGGAATGGGACGCGGCCTCCGAGCTCTTCGGGCCCGCCCCGGCCGCCGCCGAGGGCGTGCTCGGCTGGGCGGCCGACGTCGTCATCGCCGGCTGCTGCATCGGGGAGACGCTGTCGCGCCCGCTCTACGAGACGCTCGCGACCCTCATCACCGATCCGGTCCCCGAAGCTGTCGTTCGGCAGATTCTGAAGGACGAGCACCTCCACGCCCGCTTCGGCTGGGAGACGCTCGCGTGGCTGTGGCCGCAGCTCACCGACGCGTCACGCGAGCAGCGGACCGCGGAGCTGTCGCGCCGGCTCGGGACCTTCGAGCGCGCCTGCTCAGCGGGCCACGCGCTCTCGGACTTGGTCGGTGAGCTCGCGGTCGAGGCGCCCGCCGAGGACGCGCCACCCAACCTCGGTCACCTGCCGTCGCGGGTCTACGCGACCGTGTTCTACGCGACGCTCGAAGCGGAGGTGCTGCCGGGCTTCCGGGCCCTCGGCATCGATGCGGACGAGGCGTGGCGGGCGCGCGGCGCGTAGTCCGCTCGACGCCGAATGCTACGGAGACGCCACCAGCGATCGAGCGACCTGCCGGTGCACCCACTGGCGGAACCATCGGTGCGCGGGGTCGTGGCTGAGCCGCTCGTGCCAGAGGGCCGCCACGGGCACCTTGGGGAGCGGCAGCGGCGGACGAAGCGTGCGGAGTTTCAGCGGTGCGAGCAGCGGGGTCGAGGGCGCGCGCGGAGCCGTGAACGTCAGGTCCGTCTGGCTGACCGCGACGAGCGCCGCGAGAAACCCCGGCACCGTCAGCGCCACCCGCCTCTCGAGCCCCGCCCCCTCGAGCGCCCTGCCCACCACACTTCGACCTTCGTGACCGGAGCGGACGAGCACATGGCCCTCTGAGAGCCACGCCTTCTTCGAGAGTCGTCGGCGCTTCGCGAGACGCGGGTGGGCCTGCCGGAACAACACATGGAACTCGACGCTCCCGAGCCCCCGTTGCACGAGTCCGGGACCGCTCGACGGGGTGGCCGTCAGCAGGACGTCGGCCGCGCCTTCCCGCAGACTGCGTTCGTCGTCGGGGCCGCGGCTCGTCACGTTCAGCCGGCATCCGGGGGCCTCAGCGGCCATGCGCTCGGCGAGCAGCGCGACCGCGGGAGTGAGAAGGTCGGGGCATCGGAGCGTGAACGTTCGTGTGGTCGTGGCCGGGTCGAATGTGACCTCGTGCCGCACGAGCCGGCCGGCGTCGCCCAACCAACGTCGCAGCGGATCGCGCAACGCCTCGGCCCGCGGAGTCGGCCGCAGGCCTCGTCCGACCCGGACGAAGAGAGGATCGTCGAACAACTCCCGGAGTCGACCGAGCGCGTGGCTGGTGGCAGGCTGGCCCACGCCGAGCTGCCGGGCCGCCCGTGTGACGCTGCCTTCGTCGAGCAGCGCGTGCAGTGTTCGAAGCAGGTTCAGGTCCACGCCAGTGATATCGATGCTGTTCATGTATCCATGAAACCTATCGATGAGACACGGGCGGACGCAAGCGCCACGGTACACTCATGGAACGCGCTTCACGGAAGACCTGGGCCCTTCGAGTCCTCGGCGTCGGCCTCGGGCTTCTCGCCCTCTGTTTGGTCGTGATCCGGCTCTCTTATGGTGGCGGAGACCCATACCCGGATGGGACGCAAGACCCCGTGCTGGGTGCGAGTGAGGTCATCCAGATCGGCGAGCTGCCGTTCCCCGCCGGCAACGTGACGGCATCCCCAGAGGGGCGTGTCTTCGTGAACATCCACCCCTTCGTTCAAGCGGATCGTTTCACGGACGCATTCCTGTTCGAGCTCGTCGACGGGACGCCAGTGCCCTATCCGGACGCCGCTACCCAGCCTGCGCTGCGGCATGTGTTTGGGATGACCGTCGGTCCGCGAAACCGCCTCTGGCTCACCTCGCCCGCTACGCTGGATCGGGAGCGAACACGCTTGATCGCGATCGACCTGGCGTCCGGACGAATCGTCGTGGACCACCGCTTCGACGAGGGCGTTGCCCGTTTCGCGCAGGACCTGCGCGTGACCCCGGACGGGCGCACCATGCTGCTCGCCGATACAGGCGCGTTTCGATTCACCGCCGCATCGCTGCTCGTGGTCGACCTCGACACGATGGGGGTTCACTCGCTGTTGTCGGGCCACCCGTCCACGCAGCCCCAGGACTGGATGATCCGGACGCCTGAGGGCGAGCACACCATCGCGGGCGGCCTCATCACGTTTTCGGTGGGCGTCGACGGCATCGCCCTCAGCCCTGACGGGACCGAGCTCTACTTTGCGGCGATGAGCCACGACACGTTGTTCCGCATCCCCATGGAGGCGGTGCTCGACGCCAACCTGACGGCCGCACAGCACGCGGCGCGACTCACCGCGGTGGCGTCCAAGCCGCTGAGTGACGGCATCGAGACCACCACGTCCGGAGAAGTGCTCGTCACCGACATCGAGCACGGCGCCATCGTGGGGATCCAGCCTGACGGGACCCGCCGCACGCTCGTGCGGCTCGGCGACCGGATCGGGTGGGCCGACGGGGTGACGGTGGGGCCCGGCGGTCGCGTCTACTTCACCGATAGCCAGATCCCGCGCTACCTCGACCCGTGGCTCCAGCCTCCGGACCGTGAGGTCCTCGACACGTCGGCGCCGCACACCGCGGTCTACTCGTTCGTCTTGCCGAACTGAGCCCAGGAGGGCAGACACCCACACGATGCCGTCACCGAGTCACCGTGGGTTCCTGGGCCGTTGGGTCTTGATCCCCGAGAGCTGTCGGTATGAGCAGGGCGACCCGCCAAAGGCCGGGAGCATCACGATCCTCGAGGAGGGGCGGTGCATCCGGTTCGTGATGGAGTGGACCGACATGGGCGGCGCGTCGCATCGTGCGGAGCTCGCCGGGGAGCCGGACGGGGAGGCGAAGCCGTTCGACGGAGGGGCGCTGGCGGACGCGTTGGCGATCACGCTGGTCTCCGATCGCAAGATCGTCTCGTCGGCGTTCTTCGAGGGTGAGGAGTTGATGACGGCCGAGCGTCAGCTCGACGCGACCGGTCAGGCCATGCGAGTGGTCCAGCGCGTGCGCCTGCCGGACGGGACGGCGCCCATCAATGCGGGCGTCTACCGCGCGGAGTGAGGCGAGCTCACTCGGTCGCCAGACACTGCGCGGCGCTCCGGACGAGCGCGTCGGTGGTGCCGTCGAAGGTGAACGCGCGGAACCCGAACGCGCCTTCGCCCGCCCGGAGCGTCATGGCCTCCGGGAAGCTCATCTCCGTTTGAAGCAGGGACAGGGGCATGCCCACCGGCATGCCTTCGAGGTCGAAGCGCGTCGCGTCGACGGCGCGGGTCGCGCCGAGGGTGAGGAGCCATCCGAGGACTCGCTCTCGGGGGTTGTCGCGCCGCGCGGCGACGGGGCGACGCAGCCCAAACCCGCTCTCCCCAAGGCGGAGCGGTCCGGATGCCACGACGGTGCCCGCGCCTTCGTCGAGGCTCAGGACACGCAGGTGGGCGCTCGCATCTCCGTCGCAGACGCCCGCCCTGAACGCCAAACCGACCTCGTCCCCGGCAAGAGACAGCGACGCATCCCAGCATGGCCCCTCGCAGCTCTCGCGGTACACCTCGTTCACCGTGACCGCGGCGGAGGCCGCTCGAGGGCGTTGAGCTCGTCGCACGCGTTGCACGGCGCGCGATCGAGATCGTCCGAGAGCCCGAGCGCGCTGCAGCCAGACAGGAGGCCGAGGAGCGCCACCATGCGCGCTGTCTTCATTCGATCCCCTCGACGCGGATGCCCGCGAAGAGCGGTCCCACCAGAAGCGAGACGCGCGGGCCACGCTCGCCCTGACCCTCCCAGTCGGTCAGGAATGCCATCGCGACGGTCGCGGCCGAAAGCACACCGCCGGCGATGAAGAAGATGTCGGCGAACAGCGCGGCCTCGTCGATCGCGTCCCCATCGCGCGGCAGGCGAGCATCGCGCGCGTGCTCGGTGTCGGACAAGGACAGCGCGTACACGCCAAAGCCGAGACCCACGCCGAGGGTGGCGACCGACGCACCCATCATGGCGACGGTGAGGCCCACCGGCAGGGGCGGCGCATCGACGGTGACCTGCGTGGTGTTTTGCACCTGCGTGATCTCTTGGGCCGCCGACAGCTCGACCTCGATCGTGACCTCGCTACCCGCGCTGACCTGGACCTCCCGGCGCTCGGGCAGTCGATCGGTCGCGCGCAGTTCGATGACGTGAACGCCGCCGGGGATCAGCACGTCGCCCGGAGAGGCGCCGACGACGCGGTCCCCCAGCCAGACTTCGGCGGGCACGTTGCTGTCGACGTGGATGGTGCCGAGCAGACGACCGAGCTGCTCCACCGTGGCCTCTGCGCGTGCGCGATCCGGGTCGTCAGGCTCGGCCTCTTCGAGGAACGTGCGGTACGCCGTGACGGCCAAGTCGTAGCGGTTCAGCTGCTCCTGGCAGCGCGCGATGTTGTACAGGATCGACGGCCGTCGGAGCAGGGCGAGCGCGGCCTCGAACTCCGCCAGGGCGCCGCCGCAGTTGCCCGCGTCCGGCTTCTCCCACGTCGACACGCTGACCTGCGATACCTGCCACACCTCGTACAATCAGATCTGCATCGGCTGCCACGTCAGCTACGACCTGCGGCTCAGCCAGATCGACTACCAGACGGGAACCCGCAGCCCCGGCCTGACCCGCGGCTCCCGCGAGTTCTACTCGACACCGTGCTCCTCGGGCAGGCCGTCGACGGGCGTGCGCAGACCGTCGCGCCGTCCCAGCAGGTCAACATGGCGGTCATCGGCGCGGCCGCGTTTGGCGCCGAAGACGGGGCGGCGCTGATCGGAGAGCGCGTCGAGGGCTCCCGCACGCTCGGCGTCTACCGTCCGGGCCCCGGCGGCTCGCCCGCCAACAACGGGTTCACACCCATTTTCCAGCACACCACGTCACGCGGCGCGCGCGGCTGCGACGCCTGCCACCGACGGGACGACAGCCCCGAAGAGCTGGCCCGCGTGCGCGGAGTCTACGGGTTCGGCACGGGCGAGTTCATGCTCGACGCGCCGGCCGGCGAACAGGTCGATGGCCTTCGCTTCCTCGACGACGACGGCAACGCGACGACCACCTGGGTGCATCCCGGGACCGGCCCGCTGCCTGAGGCACGTCGGGATCGCGCCCTCGGGGTGATCCTCGCGGAGTGAGGCTCGAGCTCCGCCTCGAGCACTCATTCTTTCGGCTTCTTCTTGCGCAGCATCAGGGCAATCCCGCCTCCGGCGAGCAGCAGAAGCGAAATCGCGCAGCAGCACACAACGCCGATCTCGGTCAGCCCCGGGGTGAACGAGAGGTCGAGACCGGGGTCCGGCGGCGTCACGTCCGCGGCGGCGGGCAGAGGCAGCAGAAGGAGGAAGACCAGGCATGTGGCGAAACGCTGCATCCAGGGAACGTACGTGGACTTCATGGGGAACGAACAGGCGTATGCTGTCCGGGGATGAGCCGAGTCTGCGTGGCGTTGTGTCTCTGCCTCCTCGGGTGCGGCGCGAGGAGCGCCCTCGAGGTCGAGGGCATGGACGCCGCCGTCGTGTTCGATGCATCCGCGCCGACCGACGCGCCCACGCCCTTCGACACGGGCGTGCCTCCCGATGCTCCCGACCCCGACTGCCTCGTCG